>NZ_JBFBCH010000002.1:0-669825 GCF_040683055.1 Polymorphospora sp. NPDC051019
CGCGGCTTGCTCCCCATGCCTTCCATGATGAACATTCTTCCCGAGGGCGCACAGCCCCACGGATCTCAGATGTCCGTCAAACCGGGTCAAGCCCAGTGGGGATCACCCCCGCATACGCGGGGAGCACTTAGCTCGACGCTTCAAGCGTCGCATCAGGGGGGGATCACCCCCGCATACGCGGGGAGCACCTCCAATCCGCGTACGCATCTGCGTACGTCCACGGATCACCCCCCCATACGCGGGGAGCACGTACGACTGTTGAAGGCATGCTCGGGCCGGGAGGGATCACCCCCGCATACGCGGGGAGCACGTCGTCCGTTGGCTGAGTACGTCGCCGTATCCGGGATCACCCCCGCATACGCGGGGAGCACCGTCGCTCACTTGTCGTCTGACCCCTTGTCAAAGGATCACCCCCGCATACGCGGGGAGCACGAGCGGGGACTGTGTCAAGCCCCGGGTTTGATGGAGAGCTGGTTAGCTGGTTTTCAGGGGTGCGGTGACCGAGTGTGACTGGGCCCCGTTTGGTGGTCCACCGGCTATGAGAGCGGTGGTTGCCGGTTGGTGATCCACTGCTGCCGGTAGGCGTCGGGGGTGAGCCAGTCCAGCGAGCCGTGGGGTCTGTAGGTGTTGTACTCGATACGCCAGTCTTCGGCCAGTACCTGGACTTCCAGGAGGGTGTCGAACTGCTCGCAGGTGAGGAACTCGTCGCGGAACCGGCCGTTGAACGATTCGCAGATCCCGTTCTGCCACGGTGATCCCGGGTCGATGTAGGCCGGGTCGACGCCGCTCTGCCGGCACCAGTCGGTCAGGGCGTGGGCGGTCAGCTCGGGTCCGTTGTCCATCCGGATGTGCTCCGGCCGCCGACCGAGCCGTGTGACCAGGTCGTCGAGGACCGCGACGGTGGCGTCCGCGGTGAACGAGCGCGCCGCCCGGGTCGCGAGGGCTTCGCGGGTGTACTCGTCGACGATGTTGAGGAACCGGACCTGCCGGCCGTTGGCGGTGACGTCGACCTGGAAGTCCAGCGCCCACATCTGATCCGGCCGCGTAGCGCGCATCCGCTGGTGCCGGCCCGGACCGGCCCGGCGCTTCTTACGCACCCTGGGCGGGCGTTTCAGGCTCTCGTCGAGCCACAACCGGCGGGTCCGTTTCCGGTTGACGACCAGACCCTCCCGGGCAGCGACCGCATGCGCTTTACGCCACCCCCACCGCGGAAACCGCGCGGAGATCTGCCGCAACCTGGCCCGCAGCACCTCATCGCCGTCGCGAGGAGCCGGCACCGGACGACGCTGCGCCGACCGGTGCTGCCCGACCAGCCGGCACGCCCTGCGTTCGGACACCCCGAACCGCTGCCGCAACACCGTCACGGCCAGGCGGCGGCGCCGCGGGCTCACCAGTTTCCCCGGTTCAACTCCTTGAGCATGTCGATATCCAGGAGCTGATCGGCGACGATCCTCTTCAGCCGGGCGTTCTCCCGTTCCAGGTCCTTGAGCCGTTTCGCGTCGTCGGCCTTCATCCCGCCGTACTGCGCGACCCACCGGTGCCAGGTCGCCTCGGAGACCTCCAACTGCTTACACACCTCCGGCAGGGCCGAGCCCTGGCCGATCAGCTTCTCGCCCTCGCGCAGCTTGCGGATGATCTGCTCCGGCGTGTGCCGTCGTCGGGTACCCATCGTGATGATTCCTCCCAGCCCCATCATGGGGCATCGGGCTCTCACAACAGGTGGACCACTTCACGGGGACCCAGTCAGGTGTCGTCGATACCGCTGTCGAGGACCGCGACCTTCACGCCGGTGCCGTCGTAGCCGGCCGCCCAGGCGGTCGGCGCCCCGATCATCGGCACGCTGGCATCCAGCGTGGACTTGCGGACGCCGTCGGCCCAGATCTTGCCCTGGCCCGCCGACGTACGGATCGTCTGCCAGGTCTCGGCCAGGTCGGCGACCGGCGCCTTCGTGGCGAAGCCGTCGACCGCCTCCAGTTCGCGTCCGGCGGCGAGGCCGCGTACGCCGGTCGCGTCGGAGACCACCAGCGGCAGGTACGACAGTTCGTCGAAGCCGAACTCGAGCAGGGCGGTGACGTTGAACAGCCGCTCGTCGAGCCGGTCGGACTTCAGCAGCGGGATGGCGTCGGACGGGATGACGAAGTCGGACCGGTCACGCTGCAGGCGTACGAAGTGGACGCCGTCGCGGGGGGGCGACGGTCACCTGCGTGCCGCGTACGGTGACCTGGTCGCCGGTGATCAGGGTCAGCGTCCGGGCCGGCTCCGCGTCGCCGGTGTCGGGGGCCGCCGGAGCCGATGGCGTGGCCGGGGGTTGGGCCGCCGCGGGTGGGACTCCGACCAGCAGAGTCACCAGCATGGCGCCGAGTGCGCCGTACGCCAGTAGACGGCGTTGTCGCATGGGGGTCGTCTCCGCTCAGGGGTGATCGGTGATTGTCCGATCGGATCTACAGGGGTTGCTCGGAATGAGGCCAACCGTATGTTTCGCGGCGAGGACGACCTGGTGCCGCCGCGATTTCGTGGGCGGCGACCGCCGTGCCAGGTGGACAACGTCGTAGCAGGTCAGCGCGTTTCTGCCGCACCCCCGCTGTGACATTCACCATCCCCGATCACGTGTTTTCCGCACCGGCTTCTGCCGGTTGTTCTGCCGGGGGCGACGGCCGAAGCCCGGTCAGGGCCGCTCTCGGCCCATCCGGGCGCCGGTGGTCGAAGGTGGATGGCGTCGGTGAGCGGCACGGCGATGCCGGCACCTGCGGACAGCGTGTACGTCTGATCGTCGATGATGGCCGTCACCGGGGGAACGGCGCTGGGGAGTGCGCGTATCGCCAGCCGGCCGTGACTGCTACGGAAGCGGGGCCTCCTAAACCGTTCGCCGCCAGTCAATCGGCCAAGGATGCGACGGCGCCGCGCGATGCGGGCGGGGCGTGGGCGTCCAGGACGGTCCAGCTGGCGGGGAGGCAGATCTCCACGGAGAGGCCACCGCCGGGGCGGGGCGCGGCTGTCCAGTGGCCGTGATGCGCGTCGACGATCGCGTCGACGATGGCGAGCCCCAGGCCGTAGCCGTCGGTGCCGGTGCGGCCGGCGCCGCGCTGGAATGCCTGCAGCATCCGCCCGACGTCGTCGTCGCTCAGCACGGGGCCGGTGTTGACGACGGCGAGGATCGCGGTGTCGCCGCGCATCTCGGTGCGCAGCCAGATGCTGCCGCCGTCGACGTTGTAGCGGGCGGCGTTGTCGAGCAGATTGCGCAGCAGCAGTTCAATGAGGACCGGATCGGCGGTGAGCGTGGCCGGCGCCAGCTCGGCACGCAGCTCCGGCCCGGGTCCGGGTAGCGCGGCGGCGGCGCCCGCCGCGCTCGCGGCCAGGTCCACCGTCTGCTGGTGGCCGGGTTGTTGGCGCAGTCGCGCCAGGGTGAGGAGGCCGGAGAGCAGCCGTTCACTGCGGTGGGCGGCGGCCACCACGATGTTCAGTGCGCGGCGGTAATCGGCCTCGGGTCGGTTCGGTCGGGACAGGGCCTGTTCGGCCGCGGTCTGGATGATGGTCAAGGGTGTCCTCAGCTCGTGCGAGGCGTTGGCGGCGAAGAGGCGCTGCGCCTGGAAGGTCCGGGCCAACCGGTCGAGCATGGTGTTGAAGGTTTCGGCGAGGGTGCGCAGTTCGTCGTGCGGACCGTCGTGTGCGATGCGTTCCTGAAGGGTGTCGTGGGAGAGCCGCTCGGCGAGCGTGGTGATGGCCCGCAACGGCCGCAGCGCCCGGCTGGCGACCAGCCAGCACAGCAGCAGGGCGATCACGGTCATGATCGCGAAGACGATTCCGGACTGGATCAGGATCACCTGGAGCGTCGCCTGTCGGGAGGCGTCGATCGCCTCGGCCAGTTCCGGGGAGGCCGCCACGGCGGGTACGCGGGTGGAGCCGGTCGGTGCCGCGGTGGGGCTTCCCACGTGACCGGGTGCGGCGTCGCCCTCGCTCGGCGGGATGGCCGGGGTGAGGCCCTGGATGGTTTCGGTGAGTGCCACGTTGGCCGAGAAGAGTTCCCGGCGGGCGAGCAGGTAGACCGTGGTGAGGAGGATGGCCCCGGTGACGACAAACACGGCAGCGTACCAGAGGGTCAGCCGGGTACGAATGGTGAAGCGCGCTCCGGCCCTCATGGCAACCGGTATCCCCGGCCGATCACCGTGATGATCGGGTCCGGATCGCCCAGTTTCTGGCGCAGGGTCTTGAGTGTGGTCCGAACGGCCGTGGTGAACGGGTCGGCGTGCTCGTCCCACACCCGGTCGAGCAGCCGTTCGGCGCTGACCAGCTCGCCCTCGGCGCGCAACAGTTCCTCCAGCACCCCGAACTCCTTGCGGGTGAGCTGGACGAACCGGCCGCCCCGGCGTACCTCGTGCCGCCCCACATCCATGGTGATGCCCGCACGGGTGAGGATCGTCGGGAGCCGGCCGGGTGTCCGGCGGCCCAGTGCCGTGACGCGGGCCACCAGTTCGGTGAAGGCGAACGGTTTCGGCAGGTAGTCGTCGGCGCCGAGGGTGAGGCCCTCGACCCGGCTGTCGACGGAGCCGGCGGCGGTGAGCATCAGGACCCGCGCCGGGGAGCCGGAGCGGACCAGTGCTCGGCACACGTCGTCGCCGTGGACGAGCGGAAGGTCCCGGTCCAGCACGACGACATCCGGGTCGATCTGGGCGGCGCGTTCGATCGCCGCGGCCCCGTCACGGGTGACGTCGACCACCAGGCCCTGCTCGCGCAGTCCCTCGGCCAGCAGCTCCGCCAGTACCTCGTCGTCCTCCACCACGAGTACACGCATGGTTTAAGTTTGCGCCGAGGCTGTGGCAGCGGTGTGTGGTGCGCGGACACGCTGACTCCACGGTCCGCTGTCCAGCATCGTGGGCATGAGACGACACACTCGTGCGGCGGCGTTCGCCGCTCCCCTGATCCTGTTCGCCCTCGCGCTGGGTGCCTGCGGCGCCGACCCGGACCGACGCGCGGATGCCGCCGGAGGGGGCGACGCCGCGGCCACCAGTGACCACGACAAGCAGCTCGCCTTCGCCCGGTGCATGCGTGAGAACGGCGTGGACATGCCGGATCCCGAGCCACCGAAGGAAGGCGCGGTCGCGGCGGGCCGTCCGATCGACTCCAACAGCCCGGAGTTCACCGGGGCTCTGGAGGCCTGCCGCTCGCTGCTGCCGAACGGGGGCCAGCCCCGGCCGCTCAGCCCGGAGCAGCGGCAGAAGCAGTTGGAGTTCGCCAAGTGCATGCGGGAGAACGGGATCGAGGACTACCCCGATCCGCCCGCCGACGGCGCCGTGGGCGGGCGGTACAACCTGCCGAACCCCGACGACGCGGGGTACGAGGCGGCGATGGCGCGCTTCCGGGCCGCGGGCGAGAAGTGTGGGCTACCCGAAGGCGCCGCGCCCGCCGAGCCGGCCCGGTGACCTGGTGACCATGAACAGTGATGCCCGCAGCTTGGACGTACCCGACGGGACCGAGCCGAGCCACCGACCGCCACGCCGCAGCCGGCGCTGGCTGCTGGTCACCGGGATGGGCGCCGTCGGCGCGCTGGTCGCCGGCGGCGCGGCGGTCGGCTTCGGCGGCAGGAGACGGCGGCCGAAGCCCGGCCCACCGCCCCGAGCCACCGCACCGGTACGCCGGATGACCCTCGTCGAGGGGCAGGACTTCCCGGCCGAGGTGGCCTACGACGAGGAAGCGCCCCTTGCCGTACGCCTGTCCGGCACGGTCACGGCGCTGCCGGACCCCGGTACGGTGCTGCGCCCCGGTGACGTGGCCTGCCGGATAGACGACCGGCCGGTGCTGCTGCTCGCCGGATCCACGCCGGCGTACCGGACGATGCGAGTCGGCGACCGCGGGCCCGACGTACGTCAGTTGGAGAAAAACCTGCGTGACCTCGGCTACGGGGGCTTCACCGTGGACGACACCTTCACCGCGTCCACCGCCGGGGCGGTGCGGCGATGGCAGGAGCGGCTCGGGCTGGAGCAGACCGGCAGCGTCGAGTTGGGCAGGGTGGTCTTCCGGCCGCGCCCGGCCCGGGTCGGCGCTCACCGGATCCAGGTGGGTATGCCGGTCGGCGACGCCCTGTACGACCTGACCGGCACCGAGCGGCGGGTGATCCTGTCGCTCGATCCCAAGTACCAACACCTGGCGAGCAAGGACCGCGCCGCCACCGTGCTGCTCTCCGACGGGAGCACTCCCGGCGTGATCTCGGCGGTGCGCAAGCCGGGTGGCGGCGACGAGCCGAAGGCCACGGTCACGATCCAGGTCAAGGACCAGAAGGCGCTGGCCGAGCAGGGCGACACGCCGATCGAGGTCCGCCTGGTCGCCCGCGAGCAGGCGGACGTCCTGGCCGTGCCGATCGTCGCCCTACTCGCCATCGACGGTGGGCGATACGGCGTCGAGGTGGTCGACGGAGGTACCGCCGTGGTGGTCCCGGTCGAGGTGGGACTCTTCGCGCAGGGCCAGGTGGAGATCAGCGGCCCGGGAATCACCGAGGGCACTGAGGTCACCGTCCCGGCCACGGACACCGCAGGACGGCCGCAGTGACCCCGGCCATCGAGCTGGCCGGGGTCGGGCGGACGTACCCGGGCGGGGTCGTCGCCCTCGCCGAGGCGACCGCCACCATCGCCCACGGCGAACTCGTGGCGGTCGTCGGCCCTTCCGGCTCGGGCAAGTCGACCCTGCTGAACCTCGCCGGCACGCTCGACCGACCCACGACCGGCATCGTCCGCGTCGATGGTCACGACGTCGGGCGGCTGACCGACCGCGAGCTGTCGGCCCTACGGGCGCAGTGCGTCGGATTCGTGTTCCAGCAGTTCCACCTCGCGCCGGGCGTCCCGGTGCTGGAGAACGTCGCCGACGGGCTGCTCTACACCGGCGTGCCCCGCCGCCTGCGCCGAAAGCGAGCCGCCGCAGCCCTGGAACTTGTCGGGCTCGCCCACCGACTCGACCACCGTCCGCACCAGTTGTCGGGAGGCGAGCGGCAACGGGTGGCGATCGCCCGCGCCGTCGTCGGCCGACCACGGGTCCTGCTGGCCGACGAACCCACCGGCAACCTGGACTCGGTGTCCGGCGCGGGCGTCCTACGGTTGCTGCTCGACCTGCACCGGGCCGGCACCACCGTCGTCATCATCACGCACGACCGTGAGCTGGCGGCCCGCCTGCCCCGGGTCGTCGCGATGCGGGACGGCCGGATCGAGTCCGACACCGGCCCGGCGGGCGATGACGCCGCTGCCCAGGACCGGGGGCCGGCGGCGACCCGGGCAGCCCAGGAGGTGGCATGGTGAGCGGCGCCCTCACGCCGGTCCGCCTGGCCCCGGTCGACGTGATCCGGGTCGGTGCCGCCGGGCTCCGGGCCCGGCCCCTGCGGGTGTTCCTGTCCGCGCTCGGCATCGCCATCGGCATCGCGGCGATGGTGGCGGTCGTCGGCATCTCCGCATCCAGCCGGGAAGCGCTGGCGCGGGAGCTCGCCGCCATCGGCACCAACGTGCTCACCGCGGGCGAGGGTGAGACGTTCGGCGGCGAACCGGCGAAGCTGCCCCGGGAGGCCGTGGAAATGGCCGGCCGGATCCCGGGGGTACGAGACGCCTCCGGCATCGGACACCTCGACGCCCACGTCTACCGCACGGACCGGATCCCGCCCGGAGAGACCAACGCGTTATCGGTGCTCGCCGCCCGTACTAACCTGCTGGCGACGCTCGGCGGCGAACTGACCAGCGGAGTCTGGCTGACCGAGGCCAGCGCCCGGGGCCAGGCCGTCGTGCTCGGCGCGAAGGCCGCCCGGCTGCTCGGCGTGCACACCCCCGGCCCGCAGACCCGGGTGTGGCTCGGTGACCAGTGGTTCGCCGTGATCGGCATCCTCATGCCGAACCCGCTCGCGCCGGAACTGGACACCGCCGCGCTGGTGGGCTGGCCGGTCGCCGAGGATTCCCTCGGCTTCGACGGGCATGGCACCACCGTGTACGTCCGCACCGACCCCGAGGCTGTCACCACCGTACGGGAGATGCTGGCCCGCACCGTGAACCCGGCCCGCCCCAACGAGGTGACCGTCGAGCGACCCTCGGACGCCCTCGTCGCCCAGGACGCGGCCGACCGGACCCTGACCGGCCTGCTGCTCGGCCTCGGCGGGGTGGCACTGCTGGTCGGTGGCGTCGGCGTGGCCAACACGATGATCATCTCGGTGTTGGAACGGCGCTCCGAGGTGGGGCTGCGGCGTGCCCTGGGTGCCACCCGAGGGCAGGTCCGTACACAGTTCCTGACGGAGTCACTACTTCTGTCCGCGCTGGGCGGCTGCGCAGGTGTACTCTTGGGGGTCGCCGTGACCGGCGCGTACTCCTCCGGGCAGGGCTGGCCGCTCGCCGTGCCGATCTGGGCCCAGCTCGCGGCGGTCGCGGTCACGGTCCCCATCGGCGGCGTCGCCGGGCTCTACCCGGCGATCCGCGCCTCCCGGCTGCCACCGACCGAGGCACTGGCGACACCGTGACCGGTGTCCTGGCGGCCGGCCGGGCGAGGTTCTCGCCGGCCGGCCGCCAGCCCGTGCAGAGCAGCAGAACCGAGCCGCCGCTCGGTGACGCCGGCTCGACACCGCACGTGGAATTCTTCAACGCTGACCACCAGTTGTCCCGCGACGTGGCGCTGGCCGCCGAGGTCGCCCTGCCGAGTTTGCTGCAACCCCGTAGTGGTGGGCGGCAGGAGAATCACAGACCACGTCCGAATTGGCGGCGGCCGCCCCGCCGCTACCCGCCCGCGGCTGGCACCTGCCTCACGCTGCCGGCGCCCACCGCGTCTGGCGGGCAGCCGGACCTCACACCCGGCGGTCTACGACGGATACAACTCCGACCGCAGCGGGTTCAGGTGCTTGCCGAAGATCCCGGCAAACGCAGGACGGCTGAGAGCCAGTCCGACGACTGGTCAGGTGATTTGAGGTTGGGGTTGGGTGCGCACGAGTCGTCGGCTCATGATGATGGTCATCGACCAGTAGACGATGACGGCGTGGTGGGTGACGGCCACGACCAATAGCAGCCGATGGTGTCGACCGCGATGTGGTGCAGGGTGTGGTGCAGGCGGGTCAGGGTACCGTCGGCTGCCCAGCGGGCATGGTAGTGGTAGATGGTCTGCCAGTGCGGGAAGTCGATCGGGACGTACCGCCCCCGCTCGTCATCCTCAACGACGTAGGCCGGAAAAGACGGGTGGGTGCACGATCGTGGTCATGCCCTCATCGCGCCGAGGGACACGACCCGATCAACCTAGATGATCTTGTGCTCCCATTCTACCCCCAACGTAAGGAGCACAACGGGAACAGCTCGTTACCGAAGATCCGATAACGAGCCGCTTGACCTGCCCATATACATGGTGGGCGATACTGGGTTTGAACCAGTGACCTCTTCCGTGTCAAGGAAGCGCGCTCCCACTGCGCCAATCGCCCTCGCTCTTGCCGAGGTGGAGACGGGATTTGAACCCGTGTACACGGCTTTGCAGGCCGTTGCCTCGCCTCTCGGCCACTCCACCGAGGTAGCCCCCGACTGTGGCGGCATATCTCCGAGCGGACGACGGGATTCGAACCCGCGACCCTCACCTTGGCAAGGTGATGCGCTACCAGCTGCGCTACGTCCGCGTACTGCAGGTCTTGCTGACTTCCGTTCTTGCCTGTCTCCGCTGTTTCCCGGTGACGGATGAGAACTTTAGCCGAGCCTGCCGGCAAGTGCCAACTCGGGTCCCCCTCGGCGCGCCGCCGCCACCGTGATCCACAAAACCGCAGGTCATGGACTTGGCGTTTCAGTCAGGCCGAGCACGCCCCACAGGCATCCTAGGAACCTGGGTTGGGAGATGGAAGGAAAAAACCTGGCACGGGCGGGCTCCGGCTGACTGTTCCCTCAACCAAGTGAAGATGATGTGACACAACATGGTGACATCCATGGATTAACGTGACCGCGTGACGAGACGTTCGGCGGAGTTACGCCTCGAATCGCTGCTAAGCGTCGCCTGCGATGTGATCGCCGAACGCGGCCTGGCCAACACCCGGACCGCCGACGTCGCCAAGGCGGCCGGCGTCAGCCAGGCGCTGGTCTTCTACCACTTCGCGACCAAGGAGCGGCTGCTCTCCCAGGCGTTCGCGTACGCGGCCGAGCAGGACCTGGCCCGGGTCGACGCGCTGCTGCGCTCCGGCACCGGCCCGCTCGAGAAGCTGAAGAAGCTGCTGCGGTTCTACACACCGTCCGGGGGCCGGTCCAAGAGCTGGACGCTGTGGATCGACGGCTGGGCCGAGGCACTGCGCAGCCCCGAGTTGGAAAAGGTGTCCCGCCGGCTCGACCTGCGCTGGAAGGAAGCGCTGACCGAGGTGATCGCGGCCGGAGCGGCCGACGGGACCTTCACCTGCCCCGACCCCGGCGGCGCGGCATGGCGGATCATCGCGCTGGTCGACGGCCTGGCCGTGCAGGTCACCGTGCACGAGCGGGTGGTCGCCCGGCGGCAGGTCACCGAATGGGTGCGGCTGTCGGCCGCGCGCGAACTGGGCATCGACCCGGGCCAGCTCGCCTGAGCCGGGCCGCCGGCCGGTAGTGCCCGAAAGCGTCTCAGCCGGCTTCAGGCCCGCCTGACGGCGGCTCAGCCGCCCCAGGCCCGCCCTGACGGCAGACTCAGCCAACCAGCCCGCCTGTCAGCCAATTGGGCTGTCTGACGGCGGCTCAGCCGATCAGCGCGGCCACCGCGTCCGGCACCGGCACGTCCCCGGGTACGTCCTCGGCCCGTACCACCGCGTCGACCGGCAGCGGCGCGTACAGGTGCGGGAAGAGCGCCCCGCCCCGGGACGGCTCCCAGCGCAGGTCGGCACCGAGCCGCCCGGGATCGACGGTCAGCAGGACGAGCCCACGCTGGCCGGCGAAGTGCCGGGCGGCCGTCTCGACGACCTGGTCCCGGCCGGAGAGGTGGACGTACCCGTCCCGCCGGTCCACCGCCGACCCCGGGTAACTCCCCCGCGCGCGGGCCTCGGCCCATTCGGCGGCGGCGAGCAGCTTGTAGATCACCCCGCGACACTAACCCGCCCGCTGCCCGCCCCGGCCCGCCGGCGCTCGCGCTGATCAGGGAGAACTGAAGCGACAACCCGAACGAACCAGGCACGCCTTCTCCTTGATCCGCGCGCACCCGACGCGCCGACCGACGTGCCCGACCGACGCGCCGGGCGACGTGGCGATCAACGTGACGACGGGGTCAGGGGGAGGTCGTGCGCCTGGTCGCGGGTCAGGGTGCCGTCGGCGACCAGGACACGGTGGTGGCGGCTGACCGCGTCGCCGGCCGGGACCGGCAACGTGCGCTCGAAGGCCAGCGCGACACACACCCCCGGGTAGATCCCGGTCCGTACGAACCAGTGGTCGCCGTCGCCGAGCCCGGCGAAGACCAGGCTGTACGGCGCACCGTCGGCTCCCCGCCCGGTGAGCGCGAGCCACGGTTCGGTGCTGCCGTTGACGGTCTCCTCCCCGTCGGCGCCGGCGGTGAAGGTCTGCGGGGTGCCGGGGGCGATCCGCCAGAAGAAGCCGCCGTAGCCGGCGCCGCCGGGGCGGCCGTTGGTGGCCGGGCTGCCCAGGGAGATGTCCCGGCCGGCGGGGGCGGTCAGCGTGTAGGCGATGTCGAGGGCGTACGTGCCGGCGTGGCCGACCTCGCTGACGGCGACGGTGCGTTCCTCGACGAGGAGGGTGTCGCCGGCCGGGTCGAGCCAGCGCAGCCGCTGCGCGAACCCGTCGGGGCGGCGCTCGTGCCAGGCGTCGTGGACGATCCGGCCGTGGTCGTCGAGCCAGGTGTAGCCGGCGTCGCGGACGTAGGTGCGCCCGCCCCACAGGTTGGTGCCGGAGACGTCCTGCATGGCGACGCTGACCCCGAGGTGCCAGCGGTGGTCCTCGGGCAGCGTGTCGGTGACCGGGACGCCGGCGAGGGTACGGACCGGGTGCAGGTGCGGCCGGGGCGACCAGCGCGGGTCGATGTCCGGGGCGAGGACGTAGTCGGCGACGGTGCTGCCGCGCACCTGAAGGCGTATCGGGTCGGGGTGGTCGGTCATCGTGCCTCCGCTCGGGTGGGCGGGCCGGGAAAGCCCTTGCCCACGGGTTTGCGACAGCGTATCGAGCTTCGTCGGTCGGCGGGAGCCGCCGGTTCGGCCCTCCGCCCCCGGCGTCGTCGGCGGTCGGGCAGAATCGCCGCGTGTCCGACAACCCGGCGGCGTTCGTCCGCGCCTACGCCCGGCTGGCCCCCGTGCCGTTCGTACCCGAGATCAGCCTGCACCAGGCCGACGAGCCGATCGGGTTGTGGGAGCTGACCGAGGGCGAGTTCCGCAGCGAGCAGCCGCCGCCGTTCTGGGCGTTCGCCTGGGCCGGCGGGCAGGCGCTGGCCCGCTACGTACTCGACCATCCCGAGGTGGTGGCGGGCCGGCGGGTGCTGGACCTGGCCTCCGGGTCCGGCCTGGTCGCGGTGGTCGCGGCCCGGGCCGGGGCGGCCCACGTACGGTCGGTCGACGTCGACCCGTTCGCCGGGGCGGCGGCGACGCTCAACGCGGCGGCCAACGGCGTGACCGTCGCCGCCGAGACCGCCGACCTGCTCGACGGCGACGCCGGGGACGCCGAGGTGGTGCTGGTCGGCGACGCGTTCTACAGCCAGGCGATGGCGGACCGGATGTTCGGCTTCCTGCGCCGGGCGGTGAAGGTCGGGGCGCGGGTGCTGGTCGGTGACCCGGACCGGGCGTTCCTGCCCCGCCGGCTGCTGCGGCCGCTGGCCGCGTACGACGTGCCGGTGCCGCCGGCGCTGGAGAGCGTACGGGTCAAGCACACGACGATCTGGGAACTGCCCGGCCCGGCGGGCGGCGGCAGACCGGCCGGCTAGCCTGTCCGACGTGCTGTTGCGCAGTTGGGAGGCGCCCCCGGGGACCGGTGCCGACGTCACGACGGTCGCCGACCACGCCGGCGTGACGCATCTCGTGGTGACCCGGCACGCGCTGGTCCGGCAGGTTCTCGCCGACCCCGGCACGTTCCGCCCCGACAACGCCCTGGACGCGGTCACGCCGGTGCCGGTGGCGGCGCTGCGGGTCCTGGCCCGGCACCGGTTCCGGCTGCCGCCGACGCTGGCCAACAACGGCGGCCCCAGCCATCCGGCGATCCGGGCGATCGTCGCCGACGCGCTGCACCCGACCCGGGTCGACGCCCAGCGGGCGTGGCTGACCGCCGTCGTACGCGGCCGGGTCGGCCTGCTCGGGGCCGCGCTCGACCGGGGCGACCCCGTCGACCTGTACGCCGGTCTCGCCGCCGACCTGCCGTTGCTGGTGCTCGCCCGGCTCGTCGACCTGCCGGCCGGCGGCGACGCGAATGGTGACGGAACCGAGGTCGCCGCGGTCAAGGAGTTCGCCCGCTGCGCGCTGGAACTCTTCTGGGCGCCGGTCGACCCGGACCGGCAGCTCGCGCTGGCGTCGACGGTGGGCCGGTTCCACGCCGTACTGCGGGAGTTCGCAGCGACCGGCGGCGGGCTCGCCGCCGACCTGCGGGCCGCCGGCCACCCGCCGGACGTGGTCGTCGGGGCGCTGTTCTTCCTGCTGGTCGCCGGTCAGGAGACGACGTCGCAGTTCCTGACCCTGCTGCTGCACCGGCTGGCCGGCGAACCGGCCGTCCTCGACGGCCTGCGCGCCGGCACCGTCGACGTCGCGGCCGTCGTCGAGGAGGGACTGCGTCTCGACCCGCCGATCGTCACCTGGCGCCGGGTCGCCGCCCGGGACACGACGCTCGGCGGGGTCGCGGTGCCGGCCGGTACGAGCGTCGTGCTGTGGTTGGCCCGCGCCGGCCGGGACCCGGCCGTGGTCGCCGAACCGGAGACGTTCCGGCCCGGGCAGCGGGGCTCCCGCCGGCACCTGGCGTTCGGGGCGGGCGCGCACCGGTGCGTCGGCGCGCAACTGGCCCGGATGGAGGCGTCCGTGGTCGTCGCCGAGGCCGGCGGCCTGCTACGCGACGTGACCGTCGTACGGGCGCCGTGGTGCCCGGACAACCTGTCGTTCCGGATGCCGGACAGCTTCGTGGTCCGCCGTACCGTGGCCGTCGCCCGGGCCGCCTGACCTACTGCTCGTCGGCCCAGGTGCGCCAGTCGTCGAGCACCCCGTAAAGGGCCGGGGTGAGCCAGCCGGGCGCCGACCGCTGGAACACGCCCGGGTCCATCGTCCCGGCACCGTCCGGCAGCGCCCCGAGCAGGTGCGGGACGAGTTCGGTGAAGTTCGCCCAGTGCACGAGCTGCGGCTCGGCCGGCCAGGCGCCGACCACCACGCCGGCCGGGATGCCGCGCCGCTCCAGCGCCTCCAGCGTCAGCGCGGTGTGGTTGAGCGTGCCGAGACCGGCCCGGGTCACCACGACCGCGGGCGCGCCGAGCGACACCGCCAGGTCGGCGACCGTCCACGCCTCGCCCGACGGCCGCAGACCCATCGGTACGAGCAGACCGCCGGCCCCCTCGACGAGCACCAGGTCGTGTTCCTTGGCGATGTCGCGTACGGCGTCGACGGCCGTGTACAGCTCCAGCGGTTCGAGCGAGGCGACCCGGGCGGCGGCCAGCGGGGCCAGCGGGTCGGGATAGTTCGCCAGGGTACGGGTCGTCGTCGGGGCGCCCAGCCGGGCGACGGTGTCCTCGTCGGCCGGCGCGCCGGTGGCCGTACCGGTCTGGCCGGGCTTGACCATGGCGACGGTGAGGCCGGCCGCTCGGGCGCAGGCGGCGATCGCCGCGGTGACCACGGTCTTGCCGACGTCGGTGTCGGTGCCGGTGACCAGGACCGGCCCCCGCCAGCCGAGCTCGCTCTCACTACCTTCGCTCACGGCGTCACCTCGCTCCGCTCGGCACCGCCGTGTAACCCCCTGAACCAAACGGCTCGCTCACTACGTTCACTCACAGCGCCACCTCGCTCCGCTCGGCACCGCCGTGTAACCCCCTGAACCAAACGGCTCGCTCACTACGTTCACTCACGGTGCGCACTCCACGACGATGTCGAGGGCCCGGTCGAAGTCGGTGCGGGGCACGCCCGCGTTGACGGTCAGCCGCAGCCGCGACCGGGTGTCCGGTGTGGATGGTGGACGGAAGCAGCCGACCGCGACGTCGCGGTCGAGGCAGGCGGCGGCCCAGGCGACCGCCGCCTCCGGGCCGGGTGCGGTGATCGAGAGGACGCCGCCGGCGGGGTCGGAGACGGCCAGGCCGGCGGCCCGCAGCCGGCGTACGGCGGTGGCGGCCCGGTCGGCGAGTTCGGCGCGCAGGCCGTCGCCGGCCCGGGCCAGCCGGGCGGCGGCGAGCACCCCGGCGGCGACCGCGGGCGGTAGCGCGGTGTCGTAGACGAAGGTGCGGCCGGTGTCGACCAGGTGCCGGATCAGCGGTTGCGGGCCGGCGACCACACCGCCGGCACCGCCGAGCGCCTTCGACAGGGTGGCGGTGACCACGACGTCGGGCCGGCCGGCGAGTCCGGCGGCGGCGACGGCCCCGGCGCCGGCCGGTCCGGTGACGCCGAGGGCGTGGGCGTCGTCGACGAGCAGCAGCGCCTCGTGCCGGCTGGTCACCGCGTACAGGTCGCGCAGTGGGGCCAGGTCGCCGTCGACGGAGAAGACCGACTCGGTGACGACGACGGCGGGCCGGCCGGGTGCGGCGGCCAGCGCGGCGTCGACGGCGGCCGGGTCGGCGTGCGGGGTCACCACGGTCTGCGCGCCGGACAGGCGGGCACCGTCGATCAGCGAGGCGTGGTTGTGGGCGTCGCAGACGAGCAGGGTGCGTGGGCGGACCAGGGCCCGGATCGCGCCGAGGTTGGCCAGGTAGCCCGACGAGTAGACCAGGGCGGCCCCGGTGCCGAGCCAGTCGGCGAGGGTCGCCTCGAGGATCGCGTGCAGGTCGGTGGAGCCGCGGACCAGCCGGGAGCCGGTCGCGCCGAGGCCGTACCCGGTCAGAGCGGCGCCGGCGGCGGCGGTGACGGTCGGGTGGCGGGCGAGTCCGAGGTAGTCGTTTCCGGCGAGGTCGACCACGGAGTCGGTGCCGGCGCGCGGGCGCAGCCGGCGGGTCAGTCCGGCCTTGGCGCGCAGCTCGGCGCGGCGGTCGAGCGCCGCCAGCCAGCCGCTCACTGATCACTCCCCACGTGGTGTCCGGGCAGAAGGACGCCTTGTAGGGTACGACCATGCCAGAGATCCTCGACCGCGCCCGCACCCAGGTGCTCGACGGCGGTGTCGGCCTCGACGAGGCCGGCGTCCTCGAAATCCTGCGGCTGCCCGACGAGCACCTGTCGGCGGCCCTGCAACTGGCGCACGACGTACGGATGCGTTGGTGCGGTCCGGAGGTCGAGGTCGAGGGGATCGTGTCGCTGAAGACCGGCGGCTGCCCGGAGGACTGCCACTTCTGCTCGCAGTCGGGGCTGTTCGCCTCGCCGGTGCGCTCGGTGTGGCTGGACATCCCGTCGCTGGTGGAGGCGGCACGGCAGACGGCGGCGACGGGGGCGACCGAGTTCTGCATCGTGGCGGCCGTACGTGGCCCGGACGCGCGGCTGATGAAGCAGATGCGCGAGGGGGTCGCGGCGATCCGCGAGGCGGTCGACATCCAGGTCGCGGCGTCGCTGGGGATGCTCACCAAGGACCAGGTCGACGAGCTGGTCGAGATGGGCGTGCACCGCTACAACCACAACCTGGAGACCTGCCGGTCGTACTTCCCCAACGTCGTCACCACCCACTCCTGGGAGGAGCGGTGGGAGACCTTGACCATGGTGCGCGCCTCCGGCATGGAGGTGTGCTGCGGCGGCATCCTGGGGCTCGGCGAGTCGGTCGAGCAGCGGGCCGAGTTCGCGGCGCAGCTGGCCGAACTCGACCCGCACGAGGTGCCGCTGAACTTCCTCAACCCGCGTCCCGGCACCCCGCTGGGTGACCGGCCGGTGGTCGAGGCCCGCGACGCGCTGCGCGCGATCGCCGCGTTCCGGCTGGCGATGCCGCGCACGATCCTGCGGTACGCCGGCGGCCGTGAGATCACCCTCGGTGATCTGGGTACGCGGGACGGCCTGCTGGGCGGCATCAACGCGGTGATCGTCGGCAACTATCTGACGACGCTGGGCCGGCCGGCGACCGCCGACCTGGCGTTGCTCGACGACCTGAGGATGCCGGTCAAGGCGCTCTCCCAGACGCTGTGACGACGACGGTGCCGGCGACCTGGTGCGACCGCTGCGGCGAGGTGGCGGGCGAGGGCGACCACGCGGCGTGCGTGGCGGCCCGCGAGCTGGAACCGCCGCGTTACTGCCCGGCGTGCCGCCGGCGGATGAAGGTCCAGATCCTCCCGGCCGGCTGGTCCGCGGTCTGCGTGGAACACGGCCGCCGCACCCCGCCCTCATAGTCCGCGCCCCCTCATGATCCGCGTGATCAGGGACTGAATCGCGCGTGTCGCCGGCGTGGCGAGGTACACGCTCCCTGATCACCCGGATCACGGGGCCCGGAGCGCCGGCCGGGACGCGGACCGGAGCGCCGGCCGGGACCCGGGCCGGGGTGGCGCTGGCGCTGGCGCGATCGAGGGGAAAGCGTGCCCGCCTTGCCCTGGTTCGTCGGACGACTTGTCCTTGATCGACGCTCGATGCGCGGCGGCCGGGCGGGCAGGCGGCACGGCCGCTCGATGCGCGGCGGGCGGGCGGCACGGCGCGCCCCCGGGGTGCCCCGCCCGCCGCCCCGTTGGGCGGCACGGCGGGCGGGGCGGGTGGCACGGTGTCCGTCGGGCCGGCTCCGGGTGGGTGGGAACGGCCGCCCGGAGCCGGCGCGCGATCAGGACACCGTGCAGGCGGTGCCGTTGAGGGTGAAGGTGGACGGCTTCGGGTTGCTGCCGCCGTGCTCGGCGTTGAAGCCGAAGGAGGTCGAGCCGCCCGGGGCGAGGGTGCCGTTCCAGCCCGCGTTGGTGGCGGTCACCTGCGCGCCGGACTGGGTCACCGTCGCCGACCAGGACTGGGTGACCCGCTGCGCCGCGGTCGGGAACGTCCACCGCAGCGTCCAGCCGCTGACCGTCGTACCGCCGGTGTTGCGCACCGTGACGGTGCCGGTGAACCCGCTGTTCCAGTCGTTGGTGCCGTAGCTGACGTCGCACGATCCGGCCGGCGGCGGCGTCGTGGGTGGCGGGGTCGTGGGTGGCGGGGTCGTGGGCGGCGGGGTGGTCGGGGGCGGAGTCGTGGGCGGCGGGGTCGTCGGGGGCGGCGTGGTGGGCGGCGGGGTGGTGCCGGGTTCGTCGCCCCAGATCCGGGTACCGGCCTCGTAGAGGGTCACCCTGCGGTTCGGCCCGGCCGTCGGCTGGTACGACGGGTCGTTGGCCGGGTTCCAGGTGCCACCCTCCGGTACGCCGATCTTGAACTGGACCTCCATCCGGTGCGCCGACTGGCCGGCCGGCGCGATGGTGTACCCGGTGCAGTCGATCTCGACGTACCAGACGTCGCCGCTGAACTGGCGGGCGGTGGTCGGGGACGGGCAGCCCTGGGTGTAGCCGGGCGTGACGGTGACCGGTCCGGTGCCGTCGGGCCGGAAGTAGTAGCGGAACTTCGAGGTCTTGAGAGCTCGGGCCGGGAACGCCGACTTGTTGTAGACGATCGCCTTGATCCCGGTCGCCCGCGGCTCGGCCTGCATGACCGTGGTCTCGACGGTGACCTCGTCGATGTCCGGGCTCTCCGGTTGCGGGAAGTTCGGCAGCGGGGTGCCGCCGTACTGGGACGTCAGCCGGGCCAGCGCGGACGTGAAGCCGGCGTTGTAGTCGGTGGCGACCTCGTTCATGACGTAGTCGCCGCGGTCGTCGCGGTAGGCGTCGTCGGGCGAGGACGGCCCGCCGACCAGTGCCCCGTAGAGGACGTGCCGGGTCTCGACCGGCACCGTCTGGCTGTCCCACCAGGAGCCGTGTGCGGTGCGGTGGTGCGGGTTCTTCGGCGGGTTGGCGCCGAAGCCGATCACGTAGCTGGAGTTGCGCGGGTTGGCGCCGAGCGCGTAGTTGATCTGCCGGACGGCGAAGTCGTGGTAGCGGGTCTTGCGGGTCGCGTCGGTGGTCTTGTCGCTGTAGACCAGCGCCGCGAACGCGGTGTTGGCGGCGTAGCGCAGGGCGCCCCAGGTGTCCAGGACGGCCATGCCGCCGGGCGAGGTGCGGACCTTCTCGCCGTTCACACCGACGGTCCAGTAGTCGAGCCAGCGGTTGGCGTCGTCGACGTACTTCTGCCGGCCGGTCAGGTTGGCCAGCAGGACGTACGCCCCGAACTGCTTGTTGTCCCAGGCCAGCGTCCACTTGTAGGAGCGGGTGCTGGTCTGCGGCTCGGTGCCGAGGCGGTCGTACTCGGTCTCGGCCTTGGTCAGGTAGGCGGCCTCACCGGTGGCCCGGTGCAGCCAGATCGCGCCCCAGACGAGTTCGTCCTGGTAGCCGCTCCACGACCGGTAGAAGCTCGTCGCGTCGGTGATGCACTCGTGGTAGGACTTCCGGACCGTGTCGGCGAAGGTGTAGAGCTGGCGGGCGTGGCCGACCAGGGTGTTGGCGTACGCGGCGTCGGTGGGCCGGAAGACCATGGAGCTGGCCGCCATGGCGGCGGCGGTCTCGGCGGCCAGGTCGGCGCCGCCGCAGCTGGCGTCGATCTTGTACGCCGGGCGGGCCATCGGCATCACCTCGGCCGGTCCCCACCACTTGTGGTCGTCGTCGCCCTTGCCGACCTGCCCGTAGAGCACGTTCGGGGCGGGGTGCGCCTTGATGAAGTAGTCGTTGACGAAGCGCAGGTTGTTGAGCAGGTGCGGGAGCTGGCCGGAGGCGACGTAGCCGGCGCGGTACTCCACCGCGCCCCAGGCGAGCATGGTGGCGCTGAACGCCATCGGGAAGCCGAACTTGACGTGGTCGCCGGCGTCGTACCAGCCGCCGGTGAGGTCGAGTCCGGCGTCGGCGCCGTCGGTGAGCGCCGAGTCGCCGCGCCAGGAGACCCGGTTCCAGTCCGGCAGCGGGCCGGACTGCTGGGCCTCGTAGAACAGCAGGGACTTCTGCAGGGCCTCGGCGTAGTTGTAGGCCGGGGCGGCGGTGGCCGGTGCCGGGTTGGTCGCCGTGACGACGAGGGCGGCCGCCACGGCCACGGCGGCCGCCGTGGCGACGGCGACCCCGGCGGTCGGTCGCGGCACGGTGCCGCGGGCGGGGACGGTGGCCGGCGGGTCGTGCCGGTGGCGGGACCGCCACCGGCCGAGGGGCCGTTCACCTCGGCCTTTCAGCCAGGCCGGCCCGAAGGTTGGGCGCACTAGACTTGCTCCTGTCCGTGGAGCCGCACGCGGCGACGCGCAGCGGAGGACACCTGGGGCGGATGTGGGCGCATCCGCCCCTCTTCCGTGGCACGACCGGGTGGCGGTGGCGGGTGGGGGTGCTCCCGGCCGACCGCCGCCCGTCATCCGTTCGGGCGACGGAGGTCCGTTCGACTGGCTCATGGTCGGGGACCAGGACCGGCCGGGAGCGCTCCCATGGATCCTGGACAATGTAACCGGGAGATTGTGGGTTTGTGAAGAACCCCCGGTGGCGGGACAGGTCTACGGTGCCGGAGTGGACCGAACACCTCCCCCGGAACGCCGCACCCCCACCGGCCCGGGCCGGCCACGATGGGCGGTCGCCGCTCTCGTCGCACTGGTCGCGGCCGTCGCCACGCTGGCCGGCACCGTGCTGGTGGTCCGGCTCCACGCCCGCAGCCCGCTGGACCGCTCCGACCGGGCGGTGGCCGCCGACGCGCTGCCCCGCCTGGAGTTCCTGCGCCGGGCCATCGACGACAGGGCCGCGCAGCGGATGCAGCAACTCTTCCCGGAGGGTTACTTCTTCCTGTACGTCCTCTACGGACTGTCCTGGCTCGACGTCGGCGACCGCGATCCGGCCCGGCGCGACGAGGCACTGCGGGAGGCGCGGCGGGCCCTGGACGCGCTCGACTCCGACGCCGGGCGGGCTCCGTTCAGCCCCACCCTCGACCCGCCGTACGGCGTCTTCCACGCCGGCTGGAGCGGCTGGCTGCGCGGCGGCGTGGTACGGCTGGCCGGCGGCCCGACGGCAGCGCCGTACGACGCCGAGCGGCTCGCCGCCGACGTCGGCGCGCTGGCCGGGGCGTTCGAGACGCGGCTGGCCGCCACCGGTTCGCCGTTCCTGACCGCCTATCCGGGGCAGGCGTGGCCGGTCGACAGCGCGGTCGGGATCGCCGCCGTACGGCTGGCCGACCACCTGGCCGGCACCGACACGTACGGCGGGCTGCTGGCCCGCTGGCGTACCGCCGCCGACGCCCGGCGCGATCCGGCGACCGGACTGCTGGCCCACCGGGTCGACCCGGAGACCGGCTTCCCGGTGGAGGGCGCGCGGGCGACCTCGCAGACCGTGGCGCTGCGGTTCCTGCGGGAGGTCTATCCCCAGGACGCGACCCGCGACTGGGTCCGCTTCCGCGACCTGTTCGCCTCGACCACCTTCTGGGCCCCGGGGGTACGCGAGCACCCGCGCGGCACCGACCTGCCCGGTGACGTCGACTCCGGGCCGCTGATCCTTGGCATGTCGGCATCGGCGAGCGTGGTGGCACTGGGCGACGCGGTGCTGTTCGGCGACCGGCGTACCGCGGCGGCGCTGTCCGGGCTGGCCGAGACCACCGGGTTCGCGGTCGAGAGCGGTGGGCAGCGGCGCTATCTGGGTGGCCTGCTGCCGGTCGGCGACGCGTTCCTGGTGTGGTCGCTGACCGCCGGCGGCTGGATCGTGCCGGCGGCGGAGACGACCGCGCCGCAGGGCGGGCCGGGACCGTGGTGGCGGCTGCCGTGGCTCGTCGGGTTGCTCGCCGTGGTGCCGCCGTGGTGGTTGCTGCTCGTAGTGACACTGCGCCCGATCCTCGTCAAGGGAAAGCGCTTTCCGGTTTAGTGAGATGCATCGCATCATCCATGATCTTGGATTGATTTTCAGCATCACCCCAGCTCAGAGAGCACATGGCGGCGATCCATTCGGCATGATCGAGAGTTGGCATCGGCCAATCCGTCCTGGTATACGGGCGTACGGTTGCCGCTGCTCTTCGTGACCGGCACAGTACGGCCTAGATCAGCGGTGCCACCGAAGCCGCCGCCAACTCTGGTCACACCTCACGAGGAGACTGCGATGGCCTTGCGCCTTGCCGACGGCACCGCATGGGCGGACACCCTCGCCCGTGCCGCTGCCGCCGCCCCCGAGGCATTCGACGGCGACACCCTGCGCAACCTGGTCGAGGGGTCCTGGAAGTCGTCCGGCACCCCGACCCCGGTCCGCACCCCGATCGACAACACCGTCCTGGTCAACCTGCCCCGGCTCGACGGCGAGTCGGCCCGGGCCGCCGTGGCGTTCGCCGCCGCCGAGCACCGTGACTGGGCCGCCACCCCGCTCGCCGAGCGCAAGGCCCGGGTCACCGAGGCCCTCGACGAACTGACCGTCAACCGCGACCTGCTCGCCATGCTGCTGGTCTGGGAGATCGGCAAGCCGTGGCGGCTGGCCTGCGCCGACGTCGACCGGGCGCTCGACGGCGTCCGCTGGTACGTCGAGGAGATCGACCGGATGCTCGCCGACGGCCGCGAACCGCTGCCCGGCCCGGTCAGCAACATCGCCAGCTGGAACTACCCGATGAGCGTGCTCGTCCACGCCGAACTCGTGCAACTGCTGGCCGGCAACGCCGTCATCGCCAAGACCCCGTCGCAGGGCGGCGCGGTCTGCCTGTCCGTCGCCCACGCCCTGATGCGCCGCGCCGGGCTGCCCGCCACCCTGCTCTCCGGCAGCGGCGAGGAACTGTCCGAGGTGCTGGTCCGGGCCCCCGAGATCGGCGCGGTCGCGTTCGTCGGCGGCCGCTCCAACGGCGGCAAGGTCGCCGCGGCACTGCTCGACTCCGACAAGCGGCACTTCATCGAGCAGGAGGGCCTCAACGCCTGGGGCATCTGGGAGTTCTCCCAGTGGGACATGCTGGCCAAGCACCTGAAGAAGGGCTTCGAGTACGGCAAGCAGCGGTGCACCGCCTACCCGCGCTTCGTCGTACAGCGGGAACTGGTCGACCAGTTCCTCGACATGTACCTGCCCGTCGTCCGGTCGGTCCGCTTCGGACACCCGCTCGCCGTCGGCGACGACTGGACGTCCGGCGACCCGCTGCCGGAACTCGACTTCGGACCGCTGATCAGCGGCGCCAAGGCCGAGGAGCTGCGCCGCAAGGTCGACGAGGCCGTCAAGGGCGGTGCGGTGCCGCTCTACCGGGGCCGGCTCGACGGGGCGCCGTTCCTGGACGGGCAGGACACCTCCGCGTACGTGGCACCGGCGGTGCTGCTCGCCCCGCCCGGCCGGTCGCGGCTGATGCACGCCGAGCCGTTCGGCCCCGTCGACACGATCGTCGTCGTGGACACCGAGGACGAACTGCTCGCCGCCATGAACGCCTCCAACGGTGCCCTGGTCGCCAGCCTCGCCTGCGACGACGAGGACAAGGCGGCGAAGCTCGCCGTCGACCTCCAGGCGTTCAAGGTCGGGATCAACAAGCCGCGCTCGCGCGGCGACCGCGAGGAGCCGTTCGGCGGCCGGGGCGCGTCGTGGAAGGGCGCGTTCGTCGGCGGCGACCTGCTGGTGGAGGCGGTGACCGTGGGTGCGGGCGACGGGCTCTACGGCAACTTCCCCGAATACAGCCGCTACCCGACGACCTGAGAAAACAGGGGGTTCCCTCCTTCCCGCCGTCCCACGGGAAGGAGGGAACCCCCTTTTCTTACACACCCCAGAAAGGTCCACCGGTGGCCCGGCCCTGCACCAGAAACCGGGCCACCGAGTCGTGCCCCGCTAGGCCGCCCCGGCGGCAGCGGGAGTCGTGGTCCGCCCGGCGGCCGCCCGGGCCACCAGCGGCATCGTGACGCTCACCAGGTCGCCGTCGCGGTCGACCGGCCCCGGCCGGCCCATCCGGGCCACCGTGCGCAGCAGCGCGACGTTGTCGGCATGGCCGTACGCGACCAGCGCCGCGAACCCGGCCCGGCCCGCGTTCGTGACCAGCCGGCGCAGCAGCGCCGTGCCCAGGCCGCGGCGCTGCCAGGCGTCCTCGACCAGGACCGCCACCTCGCCGACGCGGCCCTCGGCGACCATGCTCGCCATGGCCACGACCCGCTCCCCCTCGCCGCCGGCCGCGCCGCGGGCGGTCGCCACCAGGGTCACGCCGTGCGCCGGGTCGAGCAGCCGGCCCAGCCGGGCCGGTGACGGGGCGCCGCCGGTCAGGTAGCGGCGGTGCAGGGCGCCGGCCGAGCAGCGGTCGTGCATCGCCGCCAGCGCACCGGCGTCGTCCGGCGTGGCCGGCCGGACCGTCACCTCCGATCCGTCGACCAGGACCACGGTGACCAGTTCGTCGGTGCGCCGGGTGATCGACGACGCCAGCTCGACCAGGGCCTGTGCGCGGGCGTACTCGGCCGGGGTGAACACCGGCGCGTCCCGCCGGATCTCGTAGCAGCCGCCGGCCGGATCGGGCAGGCCCAACACCGTGTCGGTGAAGCCGGCACGGGCCCGGCCGGGCGTCGGCCGCCAGGTGACGGCGGTGGCGCCGAGCAGACTCCGCAGCAGCTCGCCGAGGCATTCCGGGTCGCGGACCAGCCGGGCCGCCAGCCCGAGCGCCCGGGTCGGCTGGTCGGCCAGCCCCTGCGCCTCGGCCCGGGTCACCCAGGCGTCCCGGCCGCGGCCCCGCTCGACGGCGGCGAGCAGGTCGGCCTCGTCGAGGGTGTCCGGGGCGTCGACGAGGAAATCGTCGACCGCGCCCGCCTCGGTCGTGTGCACCTGGACGGCGAGGATGTTGACCGACCGCAGGGCGAGACTCGCGGCCAGCACGGACAGGTATCCCGGCCGGTCGTCGACCGTCGCCCGGATCCGCCACAGCGCCATGATCTGCTCCTTTCGCCGGGGTTGCCGCCGGGACCACCGGTCCCGCCGCCCGCACCTCCTACAGTGCGGGCCGGCTGTTTCCCTCAGATTGCCCGGCGGTGACTTCTCCCGACCGGAAAACTCACGACTGCGTGACGGCCGGTGGCGCGGTCACCAGGTCGAGGCGGTCGCCGAGGATGACCGCGGCCGCCCGGACCAGCTGGGCGATCCGGTCGACCTCGGTGACGTGGAACGCCGCCGCCGGCAGCCCTTCGCCGTCGACCCGGGTCAGCATCAGCACCAGGCCGGCGCGACCGAACGGGGCGACCGCGTAACGGGTGCCGACCGGACCGTCCATCGACCGGGCCCGCAGCGGGGTCACCTCCGGCAACACCAGCGGTACGGGAGCCCGCCAGCTCGCGTACGCGACCGCGGGCTCGCCGCCGCCCGTCCCGTTCCCCTCGGTCGGGCGCGGCCCGGAGCCGCTGCGGGCGGCCCAGTCCGCCGGTACGACCGCCGCGGCCGCCCAGTCGGCGGCCAGCAGCCCGGGTACGGCGTCGACCAGGGTGGCGAGCCCGTCGGCGGGGTTCGCGGCGACCTGGGCCAGCAGTTCGGCGTCCTGGCCGCCGGTGGTCGGCGCGCCGATCGCCCGCCACACCCCGTCGACCTGCACACCGGGGATCGCGGCGAGGCCGGCGAGCAGCCGGTCGACGCGGGAGGCACCCGACCAGACGACGGTGAAGTCGTCGACGGCCCGGCCGCCCAGCCGCTCCAGCACCACGACCTGGACGATGTCGGCGCCGGCGACGCCCAGCGTGCGCGCCACCTGACCGAGCGCTCCCGGCCGGTCCGGCAGGGTGACCCGAACCCTCAGCAACATCTCAGCCCTTCCTCTCGGCGGTCCCGGCGCAGGACGACGCCGGCACTCGCGATCCAAAGCCTGCCGGGTGGGCGTTTCGCCCCTGTTGCCGTGCCATGACCCGGCAGCAACAGCCCAACTCTGACGCGACGGCCGATCCGGTATCACCCGTTCAGGGGAGCACGACACGGTGTCGCCGCGCCTCCCACTCTGCCCCGCACACACGCCGCTTGCCCCGGGTTCCTCGGAACCGCAGGTGCCCCGCCGCCGTCCCGTCCCGCACCCCCGGCCCTGGCGACCCTCCCGGCCCGTTGATCAAGGAGAAGGCGTGCCTGTTTCGGGTCGATTCGCCGGAACACTTGTCCTAGATCGACGCGCGCCTCCGGCGCGGGCGCCGCACCCCGCGCCGCGCGCACGGCGGGGCGCTCGCGCGGCGCGGCGGGGCGGGGCGGGGGTCAGGCGGAGGCGCGGGGGATGAGGTGGGCGTCGAGGAGGACGTACGGCTGTGCCAGCTCCTCGCGGCGGATCCGCGCGACCAGCAGCCGGGCCATCTGCCGGCCCATCTCCTCCACCGGCTGGTGCACAGTGGTCAGCGGCGGGTCGGACTGGCGCGCGATCGGCGCGTCCTCGAACCCGACGACGGCGACGTCCTCGGGAACCCGCCGGCCGGCCTCGCGCAGCGCCCGCAGCGCCCCGCAGGCCATCAGGTCCGACGCCACGAACACCGCGTCGATGTCGGCGTCCAACTCCAGCAGCCGGCGCATCGCCGACGCCCCGCTGGCCTCGCTGAAGTCGCCGTACGCGATCAGGGTGTCGTCGACCCGGCGGCCGCCGGCCTCGACGGCCGTGCGGTAGCCGGTGAGCCGGGCCACGCCGACGCCCATGTCCTGTGGGCCGGCGATGGTGGCGACCCGGGTCCGGCCGTCGGCGAAGAGGTATTCGACGGCCTGCCGGGCGCCGCCGGCGTTGTCGACGTCGACGAAGTACGACCCCTGGGCGCCCGGCTGGAGCATCCGCGCCGGCCGGCCGCCGAGCACGGTCGGCAGCCCGCGCTGCTCCAGCAGGGTCGGCAGCGGGTCGGAGTCGTGCAGCGACAGCAGCAGCACGCCGTCGACGTGCTGGCTGGTCAGGTGGTGCTCGACCCGTTCCCGCTCGGCCGGCGACTGGGCCATCGCCAGCCAGAGCTGCATCGGGGTCTCCAGCAGCCCGGAACTGATTCCGCGCACGATCCCGGCGAAGAACGGCTCGCCGAAGACGCGTTCCTCGGACTCGGAGACGACCAGCGCCACCGAGTCGGTCCGCTGGGTGACCAGGGCGCGGGCGGCCCGGTTGGGCACGTAGCCGAGTTCGGCGATGGCCTGCTGCACCGCGGCCCGGGCCTCCGGGCTGACCTGCGGCGAGCCGTTGACGACCCGGGAGACCGTGCCCCGGCCGACCCCGGCGCGGGCGGCGACCGCGTCGAGGGTTGGCCGCCCGAGCGAGCGGGTGCGCTGGGTTGTCATCGTCTGCTCCTCCGACGTCCGACGGGCCGGCGCCGCCCCGGGTGGGGGGCGGGCGCCGGTCGCCTCTGGTGCTGGCCGATCTCGCCCTATTGTGCGGCCAGCCCGTTACGTCGGATCACTTCGGCGTACCACCTGGCGCTCGACTTGGGAATCCGCAACTGGCTGTCGTAGTCGACGTGGATCATGCCGAACCGCTTCGTGTATCCCCAGGCCCATTCGAAATTATCCATCAGCGACCAGGCGAAGTAGCCGCGAAGCGGCACACCGGCCTCGATCGCCTCGTGGCAGGCGCGCAGGTGGGCGTCGAAGTAGGCGAGCCGTTCCGGGTCGTCGACCCGGCCGTCGACCACCCGGTCGACGAACGCGGAGCCGTTCTCGGTGACGTACAGCGGCACCTCGGGGTATTCGTCGTGGACCCGGCGCAGGATCTCGACCAGGCCGGGCGCGTCGATCTCCCAGTCCATGTCGGTGACCGGGTAGCCACGGGTGACGAAGCGCACGTCCTCGCTGCCCGGCCAGGACGACGGCGCCCGCCAGTACGGCTCGGGTTCGGCGCCCTCGACCGGGGCGGCGACCACGTGCCGGCTGTAGTAGTTGACGCCGAGCACCGACAGCGGGGTGCCGATGACGGCGAGGTCGCCGTCGTGCACGTGCTCGAACCCGGTGACGTCCCGCAGGTCCTCGATCAAGTCGGCGGGGTACTCGCCGCGCAGGATCGGGTCCAGGAAGATCCGGTTGGCGAGGCCGTCGATCCGGCGGGCGGCGTCCAGGTCGCCGGGCGCGTCGGTCTGCGGCGTGACCGGGTAGAGGTTGACCGTCACCCCGAGGTCGTGGTCGGGCCGGGCAGCCCGGATCGCCTGTACGGCGAGCCCGTGGCCGAGCATCAGGTGGTGTGCGGCGCGTACGGCGTCGCCGCCGTCGCTGCGGCCCGGGGCGTGCGCGCCGGAGCCGTACCCGAGGAAGGCCGAGCACCACGGCTCGTTGAGCGTGGTCCAGTAGCGGACCCGGTCGCCGAGGGCGGCGTGGGTGAGCGCGGCGTAGTCGGCGAACCGGGCCGCGGTGTCGCGGACCGGCCAGCCGCCGGCGTCCTCCAGCGGTTGCGGCAGGTCCCAGTGGTAGAGGGTCAACCACGGCTCGATCTCGTTCTCCAGCAGCTCGTCGACGAGCCGCCGGTAGAAGTCCAGCCCCTCCTGGTTGGCCGGGCCGCTGCCGCCCGGCTGGACCCGCGGCCAGGCGACCGAGAACCGGTACGACTTCAGCCCGAGGTCGGCCATCAGCCGTACGTCGTCGCGGAACCGGTGGTAGTGGTCGCAGGCGACGTCGCCGGTGTGCCCGTGCAGCACCTTGCCCGGGGTGCGGCTGAAGGTGTCCCAGATCGACGGGGTACGGCCACCCTCGGCCGCCGCACCCTCGATCTGGAAGGCCGCGGTGGCGGCCCCCCAGAGGAACTCGGGCGGGAAGGTCACCCGCTCGTCGAGCAGCGGGATGGTCTGCGGGTCAGCGGGCTTGGTCACGACTTGACGGCGCCTTCCATGATGCCGCCGATGATCTGGCGGCCGAAGAGGATGAACACGATGAAGAGCGGGAGCGTCGCGATCAACGTACCCGCGAAGATCTGCGAGTTGTCGGCGAAGTACGCCGAGTTCAGCGTACGGAGGGAGATCTGCACGGTCGGGTTGGCCGGATCGGCGAGCACCACGAACGGCCAGAAGAACTGGTTCCACTGCTCCATGAAGGTGAGCAGGCCGAGTACGGCGGCGGCCGGGCGCAGGGCCGGTGCCACGACGTGCCAGTAGATCCGCCAGGTGGAGCAGCCGTCGACCCGGGCGGCCTCGATCAGCTCGTTGGGTACGGCCTGTTCGGCGTACTGGCGCATCATGAAGATCCCGAAGCCGCCGATCAGGAACGGCACGATGACCGAGGGCATCCGGTTGAGCCACTCCAGTTCGGCCATCAGGATGTAGAGCGGCAGCACGCCGAGCTGGATCGGCACCATCATCGAGGCCAGGATGACCAGCAGCATCGCGTTCTTGCCGCGGAACTTCAGCTTGGCGAAGGCGAACCCGGCCAGCGAGCCGAAGAAGACGGTGGCGACGGTGATGGTGCCGGACACCAGGAACGAGTTGAGCAGACCGGTGAGGATGTTGGCGTCGGTGTTGGACAGCACCCGTTCGACGTTCTCGCCGAGCTTGCCGCCGGGCAGGAACGGCGGTGGCCAGGCGTTCGCGGCGTCGTTCGTCCGCGACGCGATGACGATCATCCAGTAGAACGGGAACAGCGACAGGATCACACCGGCGACCAGGCCGATCCAGGTCAGCGGGGTGGCTCTGAAGAGCTTCTCGCCGGCGGAGCCGTGGTCGGCGGGCTTCTTGCGGCGGTTGGATACGGGCGGGCGCACCATGGTCGTGGTCATCGCGGATGCCTCACTTGTCCGAGCTGATTCGACGGGCGAGCAGGTAGTTGACGACCGACATGAACGCGATGAGCAGGAAGAGGACGAGCGCGACCGCGCCGGCGTACCCCCAGCGGAAGCGCTGGTTCATCACGTCGAGCAGATACATGGTGATCGTCTGGAACTGGCCCTGGGAGCCGCCCGAAAGGCCGCCCGAACCGCTGGTGAACAGCAGCGGCTCGGTGAAGAGCTGCAGGCCGCCGATGGTCGAGATGATCAGCGTGAAGATGATCGTCGGACGTAGCTGCGGGATCGTGATCGACCAGAACTGCCGGATCCGGGACGCGCCGTCGAGCGACGCGGCCTCGTACATGTCCTTGGAGATCGACTGCATGGCGGCCAGGTAGATCAGCGCGTTGTAGCCGATCCACCGCCAGTCGACCATCGTGGAGATCGCGAACCAGGAGGCGAAGCGGTTGGCGCGCCAGTCGATCGGATCGATGCCGACCAGGTCGAGCGCCCAGTTGACCAGGCCGAAGTCCCGGGAGTAGATCATTGAGAAGATGAGCGCCACGACGGCGGTGGACGTGATGATCGGCATGGCGATCGCCATCCGGAAGAAGGTCTGGCCCTTGATCCGGCGGTTGAGGGCGTTGGCCAGCATCAGCGCGAGCAGAAGCTGCGGGACGGTCGACATGATGAACATGCCGAACGTGTTGAGGACCGCGTTCCAGAACTGGGGGTCGTTCGTGAGCAGCTCGACGAAGTTGTCCAGGCCGACGAACGAGATCGTGGTGTTCAGCGGCGACCGGTCGGTCAGCGCGATCCAGACCGTGTAGACGATCGGGTACGCGCCGAAGATCGCGAAGATCACGAAGAACGGCAGCACGTACAGGTACGGCGAATACTTCAGGTCCAGCCGGGTCAGCGAGCGGCGGCGCTCGCGGTCCGGCTTCGGCTCTGCCCGGCGGCCGCGCGACCGGGCCGGGGAAGCCGTGTCGAAATCCAGGCTCATGGATCCTCCAACTGGGAGTGGACGCGGCGTCGGGGCGACGCCGACGGCGTCGCCCCGACCCTCTGCGGCCGGTTACTTACCGGCGGCCGCACCGTTCTTGACCGCGTCCTGCCAGGCCGCGTCGGGCGCCTGGCCCTGCTCGACGGCGCGCAGCGCGTTCTCCACCGCGGTCCGCACGGCCTGGTTCTTCGGGCCGAGGTAGACCGGCTTCAGCTCGGTGGCACCGGCGGCGAAGATGGTGCCGGTCGGCGCGTTGTTGAAGTAGTCGTTGGTCGCGGAGGCGACCGCCGCGTCCGTCAGGGCCTGCGGCGACGACGGCAGGTTGCCGACCTTCTTGAACGCCTCGACCTGGCCCTTGGCGCTGCTCAGGAACTTGGCCAGTTCGACGGCCTCCTTCTGGTGCTTGCTCGACTTCGGCACGCCGAGGAACGAGCCGCCCCAGTTGCCGCCGTTGCCGGGGGCCTTGGCGATGTCCCACTTGCCGGCCGCGGCGTCACCGGCCTGGCCCTTGATGACACCGGTCATCCAGGCGGGGCAGGCGATGGTGGCGAAGGTCGCGTTCTTGAAGCCGGCGTTCCACTCGTTGGAGAACGACTGGAGGTTGTTGGACAGCCCGGCCTGGATCATCTTGGTGGTCAGGTTGAACGAGGTCCGGACGTCGGGGTTGCTTTCCAGGACCAGGTTGTTGCTCTTGTCGTAGTAGGTGTAGCCGGTGCCGGCGCCGGCGACCTGGCTCAGCACCACGTTGAAGAAGTTGGTCGCGGCGTCGACGAACTTGTTCTTCTTGTCGGCGGCGGCGAACTTCGTGCCGGTCGCGATGAACTCGTCCCAGGTCGGCCAGAGCTTGGCGACCTCTTCGCGGTCGGTCGGCAGGCCGGCGGCCTGGAACAGGTCGGTGCGGTAGCAGATCGCCATCGAGCCGACGTCGGTGCCGAGGCCGAGCACCTTGCCGTCCGGAGTGCTGCCCTGCTCCCACTTCCACGGCAGGAAGTTGCCCTTGAGGTCGTTCGCGCCGTGGTCGGCCAGGTTCACGAACTTGTCGGCCTGGGCGTAGAACTGCACGATCGTGCCCTCTTCGATGGCGACCACGTCGCCCGCGCCGGCACCGGCGGTGATCTGCTGGGTCAGGCGGGTGTTGTAGTCACCCAGGCCCAGGCCCTTGCCGCGCTCCTGGATCTTGATGTTGGGGTTGTCGGCCTGGTACTGCTCGTACAGGGCCTCGTATCCGAATCCCTGGTCGCCGAAGACGTCGACGATCAGCGTGATGGGCTCGTTCGGGTCGGCCGAGTCCGAGTCGTTGCCGCAGGCGGTCGCGGCGAAGACCGCGACGGACGCGAGTGCGGCAGCCGCGATCCGCCGACGGCGGGGCGTGACGATCATCCTGACCCCTCTCAGGTCGTGATGTCTTTCTTGGTGGTGGGGGATCTCTCCGCACACGGAACTCGGTGTCGTGGCGTGGACCACACACCGCCGGGAGCGCTCCCATGAGATTGCCGACACGTTTCCTGAGTGTCAATAGACCCTTGGGAGCGTTCCCATTTCGTTACCGCCGCCCTCTCGGCGGAGGGCCGGACCGGGGCTCGGCCGTCGGCGGATCGCGGTGGTCGGGCGCGGCGTGACGGGTTCCCTGATCACCGTGATCAGGGACCGGACGGCACGGCACGCCGACGACCCGCCCGACCTACTCCCTGATCACGCGGATCTCGGGGCGGGGCCGGGCAGGGCGGGCGACCGGGAAGGGAGCCGGGAAGAGAGCTACGCCAGGCGGCGCAGGAGGGTGGTCACCCGGTCGGGGGCGAAGGTCCACGGGTCGAACGGGCGGCCGATCCACATCTGCAGCTCGGCGTAGCGGGGGTGGGCCGGATCCGAGACCGCGACCAGGAACTGCTCGTAGCCGAACGCGCCACCGACATCCTCCGGCGGGCAGGCCCGGCCGCCGTCGACGCACACCGGGTAACGCTCCCCCGGCTCGGCGCCGAAGACGTCCTCCACCACGATCTCGTGCTCCCACCAGTCGCCGAAGTCGTACGTGTAGAGGAACCGGGTCCCCTTCGCCCCCACCGTGTCGAGGCGTACGTCCAACTCGTCGCGCAGGGTCAGCTCGCCGTCCGGATCCGGCTCGCCGTACTGCTGGCCGCCGATGTCGAACGAGTGCAGGTGACAGTCCTGCCAGCCCATCGCGTGCTGGACCACCCGGTGCAGGCGGTCGAGCGTGTAACCACCCGGCACCAGCACCCGCCGCCACACCGGCGGGGACACGTCGGACAGCGAAACCTTGAGCTGGAAGATCTGACGCGGCATGGCCTGGCATCCTTCGGGCTAGGCTTCCCCCATGATCTGCCGCGCGTGCCGGGAACGCCGACACGACGACTGTCGGGGTCGCAACTGGTGCGACTGCCAGCACCGTACCGCCGTACCGACCCCTCCCGTGACCGGACCGGCGGGCGAATGACCGCCATCCGCCGCTTGTCACCCGATCCGGCCACCGCCGGCATCGACGACGACACGATCGCCGACCTGTACGGCCGCCCCGCCGAAGCCACCCTGCGGGTCAACTTCGTCACCAGCGCCGACGGGGCGGTGGAGATCGAGGGACACTCCGAGGGGCTGTCCGGCGGGCCGGACAAGCGGGTGTTCGGCGTCCTGCGGATGCTCTGCGACGCCCTCGTCGTCGGCGCCGGAACCCTGCGTCACGAGGGCTACCGGGCGCTGCGCCTCGACGAGCGCCGCCGGGCCTGGCGGGTGGCGCGCGGGCTCCCGGCGTACCCGACGCTCGTCGTGGTCTCCGGCGCCCTCGACCTCGACCCCCGGCAGGCGGCGTTCGCCGACGCGCCGGTACGGCCGGTGATCCTCACCCACGGGCGGGCGCCGCACCGGCCCGACCTGGCCGAGGTCGCCGACCTGGTGACCGTCGGCGACGACGCGGTCGACCTCGGCGCGGCGGTCGACCTGCTGCACCGACGCGGGCACCGGCAACTGCTGTGCGAGGGTGGCCCGCACCTCTTCGGCGGGCTGACCGCCGCAGACCTGGTCGACGAGGTCTGCCTGACCGTGTCGCCGCTGCTGACCGGTGCCGGCGCCGGCCGGATCACCGCCGGTCCGGCGAGCCCGCCCCGCACGATGCGGTTGCGGCACGCGCTCGCCGCCGACGACGTCCTGATGCTCCGCTACACCCGCTGACCGTCCTGTCCGGCCCGCGCCCGAGCCGCGCTGATCAAGGAGTTGTCGCGCGACAAAACGCACGGACCGGGCACGGTTTCTCCTTGATCAGCGCGGCGGCCTGATCAGCGCGGCGGCGGCGCGACGGCGGCGGCGAGTTTGCCGACCGCCGCCACCTCCAGGGCGTACGCCTCGGCCAGGGCCCGGCCGGTCGCGGCGAACAGGTCGGCGATCCCGGCCGAATCCAGCGGTGGCACCTCGGCGTACTCGCGGCTCAGCCCGGCCAGTCCCGCCGCGGCCGCCGCCGCGGTGTCCCGGCCGGCGTCGCCGTCGGCGACGACCGCCCCGCCGAGTTCGGCGGTCAGCTCACGCATCCGCGCGAACGCCGGCACCGACGCCGGCAACGCCGCCTCGGCCACCTCGTGCCAGGCCCCGGCGGCAGCGTCGAACGCCTCGGCAGCCTCGACCAGTTCCGGGGAGTCGAGCAGCCCGGCCGCCTCGCGCAGGAACGTGGCGTACAACCCGCGCAGGTTTCCGCCGGTGATCCCGGCCGGCGACACGGCCTCCCAGATCGACAGCAGCGCCCCGGTCAGCCCGGCCCCGTCGGCGAACACCTTCGGCCAGCCCTTGGCGTTGCGGCCGTCGGTCATCAGCCGCGACCACTTGCGCCAGGCCGGCAGCGAGAACGACGTCGACGGCGCCGACAGGTGCGCGGCGCAGTCGGCCAGCCCGGCGACGACCGCGCCGCGCACGGTCGCGCCGTCGAGTTCGAGGCCAGCCGCCGGCCGGGCCTCGATGAGCAGGTTCTTGTACGACACCACCCGCGCCCGAGCCCGGTCCAGGTCGGCGCGGTCGACGGTGAGCGGCCGGAGGTTGCGGTCGTCGACGCGGATGCCGCCGCCGGCGCGGGCGTACGCGACGACCGGGTGCCCGCCGTGCCCGTCGTGGTGGGCCGGCAGGTGCCAGTAGCCGACGAGTTGCCGGTCCGGCAGCACGATCGCCGGTCGGCCGGCGTCGAGGGCGGCGTCCAGGGCGGCGGCCGCTCCCCTGGCCCCGGCGGTACGGTGCACCTCGGCCGGGATCCCGATCCGGGCCAGGGTGTCCGGCGTCCAGGTCTGGTACTGCCAGCGGTTGCGGAACCCGAGCGTCACCCAGCAGGTGCGGTGGGCGGCGAACTCCCACAGGATGTAGCCGGCGCCGAGCCCGCCGCCGATCCCGAAGAGCATCGCCTCGGACAGCGGGGCGCCGTCGTGCCGTACCCGGTGGTGGGCCAGGACGTTGGCGAGGTTGGCGGACTCGGGGTGGACGCCGCCCCGCAGCGTCCAGCCGCGGTCGACGGTCGGGGCGGGCTGGTCGGTCACCACGTGCCGCCGGGCGGTGAGGTAACGCTCGCCGGTGGCGGCCATCCGGGCCCGGATACGTTCCTTGAGCTGCTTCTTGCCGGTCATGTCGTGCTCCGTACGGCCGTACGCGCGCCCGTTTCCCACGCCCGGTCACGGTCGGCCGGATGAAGAGTGGACCTGACCTGTCGCACAGTCCCGAGGCACCTGCGTCCCCTTTGCCTCCGCGTCGCCGGGCGGCGTGGGCGCCTGGTCAGGAGGTATGGCGTAGGACCCGCCGCGCACAGCATAGCGCCACCGTGGCGCCGGGCTGTCCGGGACGCGTGGGTGTCCCTTGCGTTTCCGACACCCCAACGAAATCATCTACGTCAATACTTAGCGGATGCCCCCGCGGGTGGAAACCGGAGGAGACCGCCATGATCCGTCGTGCCCTGCTGGCCCTCGCCCTCGCCGCCGCGACCGTCGTCGCCCTGCCCGCGGCGCCCGCCCAGGCCCGGTACTGCCAGATGAACCACTGGTGCACCACCCTGTACTACACCGACGGCAGCCTCACGACGGCGGTCGGCGGGGTCTATGTGGAGTGCGACGGCTACCAGTTCCAGTGGGGCGAATGGACCCCGTTCGTGACCTTCGAGGAGCACCCCTGCTCGCCGCAGTGGTGACGGACGCCGGCGGTCACCGCGGCGACGACGCTCCAGCATCCGGCGACCCGTCGTCCGGCCCCACCCCGGGTGGCCGGGCGGTCGCCGACGGTCCGGGGCGGGGGACGTCGCGCAGCTTTTCCGGATTCAACATGTGGTAGAGGGCCACGATCGCACCGTCGGCCACGATCGGCGCGACGACCACGAGAAGGTCCCTGGCCTCGACGAGGTAGCCGAGGCGGCCGTTGACCAGCACCGTCTCCCAGCGCGGATCCCGCCGCCTCGCCTGGTGGAACAACCCGGCGACCAGCCTGGCCACCTCCTGCGCACCGACCAGCGGCCGGCGGACCGACGGCGCCAGCCCGCCGCCGTCGCCGACGAACTCCACGTCCGGAGCGAGCACCCGGACCAGCGCGGCCAGGTCGCCGCGCTCGGCCGCGGCGAGGAACGCGGCCAGCACCCGGCGCTGTTCGGCCGGGGCGGCACCGCCGGACAGCCGCGCCGGCGGCACGGCGTCCACCGCCCGCCGGCCGCGTGAGGCGAGCTGGCGGGCGCCGGCCGGGCTGACGGACAGGACCGTCGCGATGTCGGCGAACGGCACACCGAACACGTCGTGCAGGACGAACGCCACCCGCTGCTCGGGGGTGAGCCGTTCCAGTACCACCAGCAGCGCGAGGCTGACCTGTTCGGCGCGTACGGCGGTCTCGGCCGGGTCGTCGTCGGCCGGCAGCCGGGACACCAGCGGTTCGGGCAGCCACGGCCCGACGTACGCGGCGCGCCGGACCCGGGCCGAGCGCAGCACGTCCAGGCAGATCCGGGCGACCACGGTGGTCAGCCAGGCCCGCAGGTCGGTCACGTCGGGGCGGGCGGCGGCGTAGCGCAGCCACGTCTCCTGCACCGCGTCCTCCGCCTCGGCCCGGATTCCCAGCATCCGGTAGGCCACCCCGAACAGGTGGGACCGATGGGCTTCGAAGGCTTCGTGCATGGCCGGTCGACCATAACCGACCCGGTGCCGTCGCACCGGCCACCGCCCGCTCAGGCGAGGTCGGCCAGCCGGCCGATCGCCACCGCCAGTGCCAGCGCGAAGAGCAGCGCGTTCGCCGCGACCGCGCGCGGTTCGCCGAGCCGGGCGTGCGACCAGGCCGCCCCGACCATCACCACGCACAGGCCGACGGCGGCCAGCGGGGTCAGCACCGGGGCGATGCCGGTGGCCCAGGGCAGCACAAGCCCGACCGCCGCCAGGATCTCGCAGCCGGCGACGAACCGTACGAGTGGCATCGGGAACAGCGCGGTCCCGGTCTGCCCGGTCGTGATCAGCCGGTCCCGGTCCATCGTGCTCTTGACCGCTCCGGAGCCGGCGAAGACGACCGCCAGCAGGAGTTGCGCGATCCACAGAAAAGTGTCCATGCCGGTGGGACGAGACAGCGTCGACCGACGTGACGCAGCCCGACTTACCCTAATTAAGTTGCAACTTACGTAAGCATTGACTTAAGCTCCGGCCCGTGGAGGTTCTGGATGTTCTCGGTGACCCCGTGCGGCGCCGGATCGTGGAGGCACTGTCCTCGGGCAGCCTGACGTCGGGCGCGATCGCCGCCCGCTTCGACATCAGCCGGCCCGCCATCTCGCAGCACCTGGGCGCGCTTCTGGCGGCCGGCGTGGTGACCGTGCGACCGGAGGGCACCCGCCGCGTCTACGCGCTGAACCCCGACGCCCTCGACGCCGCGGCCGACTGGCTCGAACAGCAACGCGTGCGGTGGAACCGCGGCCTCGACGCCCTCGAACAGGCACTCGACACCGGACAGATCTGATACGGAGAAGACATGCCCATCGAACAAGCCCGCTTCGGCACCCTCGGGATCGGGTCCGGCGGAGACTTCCGGATCCGGTTCGAACGCGAACTCGCCCATCCGCTCGACCGGGTGTGGAACGCGCTCGTGGACCCCGGGAAACTCCGGGTCTGGATGCCGGGCTGCGTGATCGAGCCGCACGTCGGCGGCCGGGTGCACTACGACTTCGGCGACGAGGGCGCGGCCACCGGGGTCGTCACCGGGCTGGAGGCGCCGGGCGAGCGGGGCCTGCTCGAACACACCTGGGAGTGGCCGGGCGTGCCCGACTCCGCGGTGCTCTGGCAGTTGACACCGGCGGTCGCCGGGACCACGCTCACCCTCACCCACCGCGAACTGGTCGCCGAACCGGCCCGCGACTTCGCCATCGGCTGGCACCTCATCCTCGACACCCTGGAGCGCTACGCCGCCGGCCTGGAGTGGGAGGACGTGTGGGACGGCTACGAGGAGATCTCGGCCGGCTACGCCAGCCGGACCGTCGGCTGAGGCGCGCGCCGGCCGGCATCGGCCCGGCGACCGGTTCCGCGCTCACGGCAACTCCCGGTCAGCAGGTGGAGTGGAAGAGGCCGGCGACCGGGGTGCCGTCGACCAGGTCGTTGTAGACGGCCACGGCCTCCTCGGTCGGCAGGACGTGCACGGTGACGCCCCGCTCCCCCAGCAGGTCCAGCGCCTGCGGGGTGACGTGCATCCGCAACTCCATCCCGCGCGACAGCACGACGGTGGTCGCGCCGGCGGCGAGCAGCTCCTCGACGTCGGCGGGCTGGATGCCGGGCTGGTGCTGGGTGCCGGTCTCGGTCCAGTCCCACGGCCGGCCGCCACCGGGATAGAGCTTGAAGTCCTTGCCCGCTTCCAGGCCCTCGACCTCCATCCGCCCCCACGAGACGGAGAGGATCCTCGGCGATCGCGCGTCCGTACCCATTCGTGCCTCCTTCGGCGGTCAGCGGCAAAGGCTACCCACCCACCACCCCGTCACACAGGGGTGCCGGGAAGTGACGCAATGTACGGACACGCCGGGTACGCCGTCGAGGTTTCGGCCGTGTCGGTGGGGTGGGGCAGGATACCTGTCGTGACTGACGGAGAAATCGGGACCGAGGGGGCCGGCGAGCCGGTCGGGCGGGTGCTCGGCACCGCCGACGCGACCCCGCTCTCGTTCTGGACCGCCGTCGCACCGGACAGCTTCCTGCAACTCGACGACGTGGTGGTGACCCGCCGGGAACTTCCCGACCGCGAGCCGGTGACGATCGCCGGGGTGGTGACCCAGGTCCGGGCCCGGCACGAGGGCGCCCAGTTCGACTCCGACGTGTTCGCCATCGCCGACGGCACGCTCCCCGCCCAGGTGCAGGAGGCGGCCGAGATCACCACGACCCGGGTCGACCCGGAGGTCTACGTGCCGCCGGCGCCGGGTGCGCCGGTGCACCGCGCCGAGGGCGACGCGCGGGCGCGGGCGCTGCACTTCGACCGGATGGAGCGGCGGATCCCGATGGGGACCGGCCGCGACGGCGTACCCGTCTATCTCAACGCCGACTTCCTCGACGGGCAGCGCGGTGCGCACGTGTCGATCTCCGGCATCTCCGGGGTGGCGACCAAGACCAGTTTCGCCACGTTCCTGCTCTACTCGGTGTTCCGGTCCGGCCAACTGGGCGGCGACGCGGTCAACGCCAAGGCGCTGATCTTCAATGTCAAGGGCGAGGACCTGCTCTTCCTCGACCACCCGAACGCCCGGCTCGACGACGCGACGGTGGCCGCGTACGCGAAGCTGGGCCTGCCGGCCGGACCGTTCCCGGACGTACGGGTCTACGCCCCGCCCCGGGTCGGCGACCCGACCGGCACCCCGGACGTGACCAGCCGGACGGCCGGCGTCGACAGCTTCTACTGGACGCTTTCCGAGTTCTGCGCCGACGGCCTGCTGCCCTACGTGTTCGCCGACGCCGACGACGAGCGCCAGCAGTACACGATGGTGGTCCACTCGGTCGCCGCGCACCTGGCCCGGCACGCCCGGCCGGCCGACGGCGGGATCAGCCTCGACGGGGTGCGGATCGGCTCGTACGGCGATCTGGTCGACCACGTCGTGGAGCAGGTCAACGACGAGGAGACCCGCCGCGAGTGGGCCGGCAGCGCGGTCGGCCTGGGCACCGTCAACGCGTTCGCCCGCCGGCTGATCGGCAGCAAGAAGGACCTGGCCCGGCTGATCCGCGGCGACCTGGCGACCCGCCGGCCGCACACCATCAACACCGCCGACAGCGCCCAGGTGACCGTGGTCGACCTGCACAACCTGCCGGACCGGGCGCAACGGTTCGTGGTCGGTGTGACGCTGAAGAACGAGTTCACCCGTAAGGAGAAGGCCGGCACCGCCAAGCCGCTGCTGTTCGTGGTCCTCGACGAGCTGAACAAGTACGCCCCGCGCGAGGGCTCCTCGCCGATCAAGGAGGTGCTGCTCGACATCGCCGAGCGGGGCCGCTCCCTCGGCGTGATCCTGGTCGGCGCGCAGCAGACCGCGAGCGAGGTCGAACGGCGGATCGTCACCAACTCGGCGATCCGGGTCGTCGGCCGGCTCGACCCGGCCGAGGCGTCCCGCCCCGAATACGGCTTCCTGCCACCGGCCCAGCGGCAGCGGGCGCTGCTCGCCAAGCCCGGCACGATGTTCGTCAACCAGCCCGACATCCCGGTCCCGCTCTGCCTGGAGTTCCCGTTCCCGGCCTGGGCGACCCGCAAGTCCGAGGCGGGCAACGCCCCGTCGGAGACGCTGCGGTCGCTGACCCAGGCCGCCGACCCGTTCGCCGTCGTCGGCGCCCGCGCCGACGACGACATCCCGTTCTGACCCCGGAGGCGGCCGTGAAGATCCTGCACACCTCCGACTGGCACGTCGGCAAGGTCCTCAAGGGACGGTCCCGGGCCGAGGAGCACATCGCGGTCCTCGCGCAGGTCGTCGCGATCGCCCGCGAGGAGCGGCCCGACCTGGTGATCGTCGCCGGGGACCTCTACGACACCGCCGCCCCGACCCCGGAGGCGACCCGGCTGGTCACCCGGGCGCTGTCGGCGCTGCGCGGCACCGGCGCCGCCGTCGTCGCGATCGGCGGCAACCACGACAACGGCGCCGCCCTGGACGCGCTGCGGCCGTGGGCCGAAGCCGCCGGCATCACCCTGCGCGGCTCGGTCCGCGACAGCGCCGCCGAACACGTGCTGACCGGCACCACCGGGGGCGGCGAGCGGTGGCGGCTGGTCGCGCTGCCGTTCCTGTCCCAGCGATACGCCGTACGCGCCGTCGAGATGTACGAACTGAGCGCCGCCGAGGCGGTGCAGACGTACGCCGACCACATGGGACGGCTGTTCGCCAAGCTCACCGAGGACTTCGGCGAGCCCGGCGTGGTCAACCTGATCACCGCGCACCTGACGGTCGTCGGCGCCCGCACCGGCGGCGGCGAACGCGACGCGCACACCGTCATGAACTACGCCGTTCCGGCCAGCGTCTTCCCGACCGGCACCCACTACGTCGCCCTCGGCCACCTGCACCGCGCGCAGCAGGTGCTCGGCCCCTGCCACGTCCGCTACAGCGGCAGCCCGCTCGCCATCGACTTCGGCGAGGAGGAGAACAGCCCGTCGGTCGCGGTCGTCACGGTCGGCGCCGACCAGGCGGCCCGGGTACGCGACGTACCGGTCACCGCCGCGGTCGGGCTGCGCACCGTACGTGGCACGCTGGAGCAACTGGCGGCGCTGCCGGTAACCGACGACTGGCTGCGGGTGTACGTCCGCGAGACGCCGCGCGCCGGCCTGCGCGAGGAGGTGCAGGACCTGCTCCCCCGCGCCCTGGAGGTCCGCGTCGACCCGGAGATGCTGCCGACCGCCGACGCCCGCAAGCGCGCCGCCCAGCGGGCCGGCCGCTCGCCACGCGAACTCTTCGGCGACTATCTCGACAGCGTCGGGCACGCCGACGACGGCGTACGGGAGTTGTTCGACGAACTGATGGAGGAGGCGAGTCGTTGAATTGGGCCAGCCACCGGAGACCGGCGACCGCCCGATCCACCCGGTGACCGACGAGGGAGGCGATTAGACAATGCGGCCGTTGCGGCTGGACCTGGCCGGCTTCACCGTCTTCCGCGAGGAGACGACCGTCGACTTCACCGACGCGGACTTCTTCGCCCTGGTCGGGCCGACCGGCTCGGGCAAGTCGACGATCCTCGACGCGATCTGCTTCGCCCTCTACGGCACCGTTCCGCGCTGGGGCGGCACCCGCGGCATCGCGAACGCGCTCGCCCCGTCGGCGAACGAGGCCCGGGTCCGGCTCGTCTTCGACGCGGCCGGGTCCCGCTACGTCGCCAGCCGGGTCGTCCGCCGCGACGGCCGGGGCAACGTCAAGACCGGCAACGCCGGACTGCAGCGGATGCCACCGGGCTTCGACGTCAGCAAGCTCGACACCGGGATGAGCCCGGAGGACCTCGGCGAGGTGCTGGCCGGCACCCCGAAGGAGATGGACGAGGCGGTCGTGGCGGCGGTCGGGCTGCCGTACGACCAGTTCACCAGCTGTGTGGTGCTGCCGCAGGGGCAGTTCGCCGACTTCCTGCACGCCAAGCCCGCCGCCCGCCAGGAGATCCTGGTCAACCTGCTCGACCTCGGCGTCTACGACCGGGTGCAGAAGTCCGCGTCGGCGCGGGCGTCGGCGGCCGAGGCCCGGCTCGCCGCCGTCGACCAGCTGCTCGACGGGCTCGCCGACACCGACGACGACACCCTGGCCGCCACCGGGGAACGGGTCACCGCGATGCGTCGGCTGGCCGGCGAGGTCGAGGCGGCCGTACCCGGTCTGGCCGACGCCGAGCGGGCCACGGCCGGGGCGGCGGACGCGCTGGCCGCCCTCGACGTCGAGATCGCCCACCTCGACGCGGTACGGGCCCCCGCCGACCTGGGCGCGGTCACCGGCGCGGTCGCCACGGCGCGGGCCGGTGCGGACGAGGCGGCGGCGGACGTCGCCGCCGCCGAGGAACGCGAGGAGAAGCTGCGCGGGGAAGTCGCCGCGGCCGGTGACGAGGCGGCGCTGCGCCTGCTGCTGACGGCGCACGCCGACCGGGACCGGCTCGCCGCCGAGGCCGGCGCGCTGACCGCCGGACTGGCCGGCGCCCAGGCCGAGCACGACGCCGCCGGCGCCGCGCTGGAGGCGGCGCGGGACGCCGCGCGGCGGGCGACCGCCGACCTGGAGGCGGCCCGCCACGCCTACCAGGAGGCGCAGACCGTCGACCGGGCCGCCGCGTTGCGCGCCCACCTCACCGCCGGTGGCCCCTGCCCGGTCTGCGAACAGCCGGTCACGGCCGTACCACCGGTCCCGGCGGGTTCGGCGGTCGCCGCCGCCGAGGCCGCCGGCCACGCCGCCCGCAAGGCCGCCGACCGGGCCGAGCAGGTCGTCGCCGAACGCGACCGGACCGCCCGCGACCTGGAACGGACCCTGGACCGGGCGCGGGCCCGGCACGAGCGGCTCACCGCCGACCTCGCCGGCCTCGACGGCCGGCTCGCCGACTCCCCCGGCCCGGACGCCCTGCGCCGGGAACTGGACGCGGTCGCCGCGCTGCGGGCCGCGCTCGACGACGCGGGTACGGCGGTCCGCGCCGCCCGGGAGACCGGCCGGCGGGCCACCGCCGCCGTGGTCGCCGCACAGGACCGGATCCGGTCCGCGTGGCGCGCCTTCGACCAGGTACGCGACGGGCTGGCCCGCCTCGGCCCGCCGGCCGCCGACCGCGACGACCTCGCCGCCGCCTGGGACACGTTGTGTTCGTGGGCGGGCGGCGAACTCGACCGGCGCCGGACCGACCGGGTCGCCGCCGCGGGTGCGGTCGACGCCGCGTACGCCGCCCGGGACGAGGCCGCGGCCGCCGTCGTCGCGCTGTTCGCGGCGGCCGGCGTCGACGTGCCGCCGGCCGGGGCCGGCCGCAGCGGAGCCGACCCGGCGCGTGACCTCACCCGGGCCGCCGCGGTCGCCGTCGAACGCGCCGAGGCCGACCTGCGCCGGCTCACCGAACGCCGCGAGCAGGCGGCCGAGCTACGCGGGCAGCGGGCCGGGCACGAACGCGACCACCGAGTCGCCAAGGCCCTCTCCGGCCACCTGCGGGCCAACAACTTCGAACGGTGGCTGCTCGCCGAGGCCCTCGACCAGCTCGTGGACGGCGCCTCCGGCATCCTGCGCGAGCTGACGTCCGGGCAGTACGAGCTGGTGCACGACAAGGGCGAGTTCTACGTCGTCGACCACCACGACGCCGGCCTGCGCCGGGTGGTGCGGACGCTGTCCGGCGGCGAGACGTTCCAGGCGTCGCTGGCGCTGGCCCTCGCCCTGTCCGAGCGGCTGGCCGGCATGTCGGCCACCGCCGCCAGCCTGGAGTCGATCGTGCTCGACGAGGGCTTCGGCACCCTCGACGCGGCCACCCTGGACACCGTCGCGGCGACGCTGGAGAACCTGGCCGCCCGTGGCGACCGGATGGTCGGCGTCGTCACCCACGTGCCCGGGCTCGCCGAACGGGTCCCGGTCCGGTTCGAGGTGCACCGGGACGCGCGTACCGCCCGCGTGGAACGGACCGGGCTGTGACCGGCTGGCACGTCGACGCGTGGGACCCGTCGTACGGGACGTCGTTCGAGGCGCCGGCCGGACCGGCCGCGCCCAGCAGCGCCCAGGTCGACCCGGGCATCGAGGTGCCGGCCGGCGCCTGGGCGCCCCGGCCCGCGCCCGCCGGCCTGGCCGCCCCCGACGTGGTCCTGCTCGTCGACGGCGTACGCCGCAACGACGCCAGCCTGTGGAGCCGCGAGGACGACGGCGCGTCGTACCCGGGGCTCGCCGCCTCCTACGCCGCCGGCGTGGTCCGCTGCGACCTGCGCCGCGGCGCCGCCGAACTCGCCGGGTTCGCGGTCCGGCGCGGGCTGTTCACCGCCAGCCCGGCCGGCGCCGACGTCGTCGCCGGGCAGATCCGCTACGCCCTGCACCGGGTCAGTCCGCCCGGCGAACTCGCCAAGCTGCCGGTCGCCGTACAGCCACAGTTGACCGCGCTGGAGGTCGACGTCTCCAACGCCGCCCGCGTCGACGGCGACCTGCTGATCGTCGACGGGCCGCTGCGCAACCGCCGGCAGCTGCCACGCGCCCTCGGCTACATCAAGACCCAGCACAGCCAGTACCTCGACGCCCGCGAGCAGGCGGTCGTCACCTCGCTGCGGGCGACCGAGCGGTCGCCGGTGTTCCGGCTCGGCACCGCCTGGGGCGGCTGGTCCTGGTACTTGCGGCTGCCCGGCCCGACCGGCGCCCCCTGGGCCGGCATCGTCCGGGTCGAGTGCTCCGCCGAGCTGTCCGATGTGGAGGCCGTGGAGCTGGCGGACCTTTCGCAGGTGACGCTGCCCCGGTTCGCGTCGACGCCGTACAAGGACCCCCGGGCGCCACAGAACCTGATCCCGATCGCCGGGCTGGAACGGCGGCTGCGGGCGATGCTCGGCGACGCCCGCCTGCTGCACCGCGCCCTGACCATGACCACGTCCCGCCGTACGGCCAACCGGCCCCGCTAGCCGGTCAGGCGTACCGCCCGGCAGTCCCGCTCAGGCCGCCGAGGCGGTCTCCCCGGGAGGCACTCCGTCCGGGCCTGCACCACCACGTGGGTGGAACACGAAAGCCGAGCCGTTCTCGTCCAGGTCGATGGTAAGCGACGCGTCCAGCGCCTTGGCCAGCCGGGTGAGTAGCGGCAGGGTCGGCAGCGAGTCACCGCCCTCGATATTGGAGATCTGCGGCTGGGTCATGCCGGCGCGCCGGGCAAGCTCCGCCTGGGACAGGCCGAGCTTCGCACGGCGGTCGTAGACGGCCTCCCCGAGCGCGAACGCGTACCCGGCCTCGACGTAGGCGGGAGACGGCTCGACCGGCTCGCCCAGGAGTTTTCTGGTTCGACGGGTCTTCCAGCGACTGTGGTTCACAACCCCTCCCCTCTGGTCCGGTCCTAGTCGTGCTCGGCCGGAGCATGCTCCGCCTCGCACAATCTGTATGACTTCCCTGGTTGCGGATGCACGGCTGCCGTCCCGGCATACTCGACGGCGTGGGACGGAAGCGGGGTGGGCAGCGGCTCGGGGTACGGATCGACTCCGGGCTGGCCGAACTCGCCCCCGACCCGGACCGCCCCGACAGCTTCACGCTGCTGGTCGACGGCACCCCGCAGTCGCACGTCGACCTCGCCGACCCCACCCACCTGGAGTTCGAGTACGTCCGCCGGATCGCCATGGTCGTCGACCTGATGGCCCCCGCCGGCCGGCCGCTGCGGGTGCTGCACCTCGGCGGCGGCGCGCTCACCCTGCCCCGCTACGTGTCGCGTACCCGCCCCGGCTCCACCCAGCGGGTCGTGGAGATCGACGCCGCCCTGGTCGACCTGGTCCGGGAGCACCTGCCCTGGCCGCCCGACCGCAACCTGCGGGTCCGGGTCGGCGACGCCCGCGACGCGGTCGCCACCGGCCGGGACGGGTCGTACGACCTGGTCGTCGCGGACGTGTTCGCCGGTGCCCGTACCCCGGCCCGGCTGACCTCGGTCGAGTTCGCGGGTGAGGTGGCCCGGGTGCTGGCGCCCGGCGGTCTCTGCGTCGCCAACCTCGCCGACGGCGGCGCGCTGAAGTACGCCCGCGGCCAGGTCGCCACCGTCGGTGCCGTACTCCCCCACGCCTGCCTGGTCGCCGACACGGCGGTGCTGCGCGGCCGGCGGTACGGCAACCTGGTGCTGGTCGCCGGGCGGGTGGAGCCGCCGGTGGCCGGGCTGACCCGGCGGGCGGCCGGCGACTGGTTCCCGGGCCGGGTGGTGCACGGCGACGAACTGGAGCGGTTCACCGGCGGTGCCGCCGTCGTACGCGACGCGACCGCCCGCCCGTCGGATCCGCCACCGGTGGGTTTCTTCTAGCCGGGCAGGACCGTGACGTCCGGTGCGCCGTTCGCCGCGAACCACTCCGCGAGGGCCGCGCCGTCGATCAGGTCGGGCTCCGTGTCGGAGCCGACGTCGACCGGGCCGACGACGTGGCCGCGAGCCCCGGTCACGAAGCTGCCGGCCAGCCGGGCGCCGGCCAACCGGGCCGGCCCGTCGTCGGGACCGAACCCGCAGTACCGCAGCGATGCCCCGCGCAGGTCTGCCCGCCGCAGGTCTGCCGCCAGGAAGACGGCCGAGTTGAGGAAGGCGTCCCGGAAGTCGGCGTCCGACAGCACGGCACGGTCGAATTCGGCGGCGAACAGGTGGGCGGCGCGCATCGCCGCACCTTCGGCGGCGATCTCGCTCGCCTCGATCTTGGTGAGGTCGGCTCCGGAAAGGTTGGCCCGGTTGAGGTCGGCGCCGATCAGGGTGGCCCCGCGCAGGTCGGCGTGGACGAGTCGGACACCGTCGAGGCAGGCACCGAACAGGTACGCCCCGGCGAGGTCCAGCCCGGTGAGGTCGGCGCCCCGGAAGTCGTACTGGTCGCCGACGAGATCGGGGCCGTCGGATGCGGAACGGGCGTCCAGGTATTTCTCCAGAGCCGACCGAGCGTCAGCCTCGACCGGCCACGCGGTGACGGAATGCCGATTCTTGCCATAGCCGATCATGGGTAGAACACCACTTTTCCATCCCATTCTCTCCGGGCGGCAACCCGCGCCTTGAGATCATCACTCGATTCACGGGTCAACAACCAGGTATCGACGATCACGTTCTTCCCGTCACCGATCTCGTCCTTGATGGTGAGTTCGAAGGCTGCCGGCTCGTAGCGACCTCTCAGCCCATCCGGCATCGACTCCCCCGCCCGCCTGTCGTACGGCGGAAAGAACTCGGCCGGCCCCTTCACGTCCCAGTACCGCCCACCCGAGTCGACGAAATCACCCTGATCCTTGACGGCGTCGGGCCTGCTCTGGTCCAACTCGGCCCGCCGGATCGGCCCCGGAAGGTCACCGCGCCGCTCGCATTCGAGCCCGACCTCCGCCTCCCGGGGCGTCTTCCTCGTAACGCGACCTCCCTGCGCGGGGTCACGGGCGAGTTCCGCCATCCGCCCCTGGTATTCCGGCGTACCGACCTCAGGAGTGACGTAGGACTCCGTCTCCGCGGGCCCGCCGAGCCGCCGGTCGTTCTCGGCAACGGCCCGGCGGACATCGGCCCGCGACGGCCCGTCGGCGACGGCCTCCGTTCGGGGCGACTGTCGATCATCGGCAGCCGGGCTCCCACTGTCGACCGGGGCGTCGACCGTGACCCGGCTCCGCTCGACGGTCATGAACCCCTTTCCCACCAACCGGAGGCCGACATCGGAATGCCGCGAAAGATGGCCGCCATCCATCGAACTGGATGCATACGGAGAGTAGCCACAGCACTGCGCGACAGCCCATCGACTGCTCGATCATTGGCACCATTTGACAGACATGGGTCAATGCCACAAGGGAGCCGATGGTTGGGATAAGGGCTCGGAATGTCATTTTCCGCCCACATTGGTCGATCGACCTCATGGGAGCACCGGCACGGCCAGCACCCGCTCCTCGGAAACGCCGGGCGCGTGGCACAGTGTCCGGGTGGACGGGACCGGGCCGGCGGTGAGCCGGGCGCTGCGGCCGCCGGCCGGCTACCACCTGGCCGGTTCGGTCGGCGCGCTCGCGATGGGCCGCCACGACCCGTGCGCCCGGTTCGTCGCCGGCACCTTCTGGTGGACGGCCCGGACCCCGGACGGGCCGGGCAGCCTCGCGCTCCGCCGCAGCGGCACCGAACTGGTCGCCGAGGGCTTCGGGCCGGGCGCCGACCGGGTGGTCGACCGGGCCGATGCGGTCGCCGGCCTGCGTGACGACCTGACCGGGTTCGCCGAGGTCGCCGCCACGCATCCGGTGGTGGAGCGGCTCGCGCACGCCCACCGTGGGCTGCGACTGCCGGCCACCGGGCAGGTCTTCCCCCGGCTGCTGCGGGCCGTACTCGAACAGAAGGTCACCGGCAAGGAGGCGTACCGGGCGTACGCGGCGACCGTACGCCGGTTCGGAACGCCGGCGCCCGGGCCGGTCGCCAACCTGTGGATTCCGCCCGAGCCGGCGGCGATCGCGGCGCAGCCGTACTGGGTGTTCCACCCGTTCGGGGTCGAGCAGCGCCGGGCCGACGCCCTGCGCCGGGCCGCCGCCGCGGCCGACCGGCTCGAACGGTGCGCCGACTCGGCCGAGGCGACCGCCCGGCTGACCGCGATCCCCGGCATCGGGCCGTGGACGGCGGCCGAGGTGGTCCGGATCGCGTACGGCGACGCCGACGCGGTCAGTGTCGGCGACTACCACATCCCGAACACGGTCGCCTGGGCGCTGGCCGGCGAACCGCGTGGCGACGACGCGCGGATGCTGGCCCTGCTGGCGCCGTTCACGGGGCACCGGGGACGGGTGTGCGCGCTGCTGGACGCCGCCGGCCTCCACGCACCCCGGTTCGGCCCGCGGATGCCCCTCCGCTCCTTCGCCCGCTACTGACCGCGCGCCCGTGCACGCCCCCGCCCGCGCGCCCACGCGCCGTGCGCGTGGGCGGGGGCGCGGTGCACGCCGATCAAGGGCTTGTCGTGGCTGAGCCGGTCCGGAATGCCCGCAACATCCCCAAGATCGGCGCAGGCGGGGCGAGGCGGGAGCGGAGCGGGGGCGAGGCACGGAGCGGAGTGGGAGCGCGGTGGGCGAGGGGCGGGCGCGAATGCGTCCGACCAGCCATGGACACGCTCCCATGGGACGTGGGAACATCGCGACATGTCCACCGACGTCGATACCCGACCTCGCCGCCGGCACCTGTGGATCGCCGCCGCGCTGGCCGGCACGCTGGTCGCCGTACTCGCCACGCAGTGGATCACCAGGGCGGGCGGCTCGGACTCCGGTGACCTTCGTACGCAGATCGCCGCCCGCATGGTGACCGTGCTCGAGAGCACCCCGGCCGAGCAGCACGGCGGCCACGGCGCGCACGCCGCCGGATACTCCGGCTCGACCACCGTCTGCGGCGTACGGATCTTCGGGTTCGAGCCGCCCGGGGCCACCAGCCTCGACATGGTCGACGTCGTCTACGGCCACCACCTGTGCGGCATCGCCGAGGGCAGGCGGCACTGGGACGGCGCCGTCAAGCTGGTCGGCCCGGTCGTGATGCGGCTGTCGACCGACCCGCCGACGATCCAGGTGGCCGAGGCGACGCAGACCGCGACGTTCCGGGAGCGGGTGCTCGAACTGATCCCGGCGCAATACCAGGCCGTGGCGTTCGAGGAGTCGCTCGACCCGTCGACCATGGCCGAGCTGCGCAAGCGCTACGACGACGCTGCCGGGTTCTGACGTACCCGGGTGGTTGACTGGGCGGATGGAGCTGCCAGTCAACCCACCGGTCGAGCCGATGCTCGCGAAGAGCGTGCCCGACATCCCCGTCGGCGACGGCATGACCTACGAGCCGAAGTGGGACGGCTTCCGCTGCATCGTCTTCCGTGACGGCGACGAGGTCGAGCTGGCCAGCCGGGGCGGCAAGACCCTGACCCGCTACTTTCCCGAGGTGGTCGAGCAGGCCCGGACCCAGCTCCCGGCCCGGTGCGCCGTCGACGCCGAGCTGATCGTGATCCGCCGTGACGGCGACGGCCGGCCCCGGCTCGACTTCGAACTGCTCTCCCAGCGCATCCACCCGGCCGCGTCCCGGGTCCGGATGCTGGCCGAGACCACCTCTGCCGACCTGGTCGCCTTCGACCTGCTCGCCATCGGTGACGAGGCGCTGGTCGACCGGCCGTACAGCGAGCGCCGGGCCCGGCTCGAGCGGGCGCTGCGCGGTGTCGAGCCGCCGGTGCACGTCACACCGACGACCACCGACCTGGCCACCGCCCGCCGCTGGTTCGAGATCTTCGAGGGCGCCGGCCTCGACGGGATCATCGCCAAGCCGGCCGACATCGCCTACGAGCCGGGCAAGCGGCTGATGTTCAAGGTCAAGCACGCCCGTACGGCGGACGTGGTGGTCGCCGGCTTCCGCTGGCACAAGTCCGGCCCGGTGGTCGGCTCGCTGCTGCTCGGCCTCTACGACGACACCGGCACCCTGCACCACGTCGGAGTGTCCGCCTCGTTCACGATGGCCCGCCGCAAGGAACTGCTCGACGAGCTGGCGCCGTACCGGGAAGGGGTGACCGGGCACCCGTGGCTGCACGGTGACCACGAGCTGGGCCAGCGGATCCCGGGCGGGCCGAGCCGGTGGACCGGCGCGAAGACCCTGGAGTGGGAGCCGTTGCGGCCGGAGCTGGTCGTCGAGGTGGCGTACGACGCGATGGAGGGCGACCGGTTCCGGCACACCGCCCGGTTCGTGCGCTGGCGGCCGGACCGCGATGCGCGGTCGTGCGGCTACGACCAGTTGGACCGGCCGGTGCGCTTCGATGTCGACCAGGTCCTCGCGGGCGATCCCGACCCGACCGGCTGACCGGGCGGCATAGGCTGGGCACGGCGGCAGCACGATCTTGGAGGGTGCCCGTGGCCCGCGACCACCGGACGATCCTGGCCGGCCTGCTGGCCGCGACCCTGGCCCTCGCCGGCTGCACGCTGCCCGGCCGCGGCGACCGTGGCACCGCCCCGCAGGGCACCCCGACGGAATCGGCCGGTGCCGCGGCGACGGTGTGGCGGCCCTGCCCCGAGGTGGCCGAGGACCTGGTGGGCCGGGGTGCGGCCGGCGTGACCTACGAATGCGCGACCATCCAGGTCCCCCGGGACTGGGCGGCACCCGACGGCGGCACGTTCGACCTGGCGCTGCTGCGGGCCCGGGCGGCCGACCAGCGTGACCGGATCGGGTCACTGGTGCTCAACCCCGGCGGGCCGGGCGGTTCCGGCGTCGACACCGCCGTATACCTGTCGTTCGGCTCCGCCTTCGGCGGCCTGCCGGCCGAAGTGCTCCAACGGTTCGACCTGGTCGGCTTCGACCCGCGCGGGGTGAGCCGATCGAGCCCGGTCAAGTGCATCCCGGACGCCGACCTCGACGCGACCTTCGGCGCCGAACCCGACCCCGACCAGGCCGAGTTCGACGCGCTGGTCGCCCTGAACCAGCGCATCGGCGAGGGCTGCGGCACCCAGTACGGCGACCGGCTGCGACTGTTCGCCACCGAGCAGGCGGCCCGGGACATGGACGCCGTACGCGCCGCCGTCGGCGACGAGAAGCTCACCTACCTCGGCTACTCGTACGGCACCCTGCTCGGTGCGACGTACGCCCAGCTCTTCCCGCGGAACATCCGGGCGCTGGTGCTCGACGGCGCGATCGACCCGCGGCAGGGCATCGTCGAAGGCTCCGAGGGCCAGGCCAAGGGATTCGAGCTGGCGTTCGGCAACTTCACCCGGTGGTGTGCGCAGACCCCGGACCGGTGCCCGATCGCCCCGGACGCGCGGGTCGCGGTGACCGACGCGCTGGAGAAGGCGCGGGTGTCGCCGACGGTCGGTGAGGGCGGCCGGGAGGCGACCCCCGGCTGGATCCTCTACGCGGTGATCTCCTCGCTCTACACCGAGGCCGGCTGGGAGGAACTGGCCGGGGCGATCGACGACATCGAACGCGGCGACCCGGCCAAGGTGTTCGAGCTGGCCGACCGGTACGCCGAGCGCGGCCCCGACGGGCACTACAGCAACCTGTTCGACGCCAACCTCGCGGTCAACTGCGCCGACGAGGAGTCCGGCCCGAGCGTCGAGCAGATCCGCGACCTGCAGCTGGAGTGGCGCGAGCGGTATCCGCTGTTCGGGGCGCCGCTCGCGGTGTCGATGCTGTCCTGCGCCTCGTGGCCGGCACAGCGCGACGGCTACCCGACCGGGCCGGCCACCGGCGCCCCGCCGATCCTGGTCGTCGGCACCGTCGGCGATCCGGCGACGCCGTACGAGCAGACGCCCCGGCTGGCCGAGATGCTGGGCGTCGGCGTGGTGCTGACCTGGGAGGGCGAGGGCCACACCGCCTACCCGCAGACCGGCTGCGTCAACGAGGTCGTCGACGCGTACCTGATCGACCTGGCCGTGCCGGCCACCGGGCGGCGCTGCCCGGCCCGCTGAGCCGGCTGGCAGACTGGCACCCGTGACCGAGGTGATCTTCCGCACGGCCCGCCGCGCCGACGTACCGGCGATCGTCGCCCTGCTCGCCGACGACCCGCTCGGCGCCGGCCGGGAGGCGGCGGGCGGGGACGCCGGCGGCACGGTCGTCGGCGAGGAGGTCGACGCCGCCTACTGGCGGGCGGTCGGCGACATCGACGCCGCCTACTGGCGGGCGTTCGACGACATCGACGCCGACCCGCGCAACGCGCTCGTCGTCGCCGACCTGGCCGGCGAGGTGGTCGGCACGATGCAGCTCACGTTCATCCCCGGCCTGAGCCGCCTCGGCGCGGAGCGGGCCCAGATCGAGGCGGTCCGGGTGCGCGCCGACCAGCGCGGTGCCGGCCTCGGCCGCCGGATGATCTCGTGGGCGGTCGACGAGGCGCGGGCCCGCGGCTGCCGCCTCGTCCAGCTCACCACCGACAAGCGGCGGGCCGACGCGCACCGCTTCTACGCCGGGCTCGGGTTCGAGGCCAGCCACGAGGGCATGAAGCTCGCGCTCTGACCGGGCCGGGGTCAGCCCTTGCGGTCGCGGTCCTTCGACGGCTGCACCCGCTTCGGCTCACCGGGCATCTTCGGATGGTCCGGCGGGTACGGCAGGTCGCCGTTGCCCTCCTTCTCGTCCCGGTCGGCCCACTCCAGCAGCGGCGTGATGTCCCACCCGGCGTCGTCGATCGCCGCGTGCGGGTCGCCGATCCGGGCGAACCGCTCCGGTACGGTCCGCAGGTCGAAGTCGTTCGGCTCGACATCGGTCAACTCGTCCCAGGTGACCGGGGTGGAGACGGTGGCCCGGGCGTTGGCCCGCAGCGAGTAGGCGCAGGCGATCGTCCGGTCGCGGGCCATCTGGTTGTAGTCGATGAAGACCTTCTCGCCGCGCTGCTCCTTCCACCAGGCGGTGGTGACCAGGTCGGGCCGGCGCCGCTCGACCTCCCGGGCGAACGCGATCGCGGCCCGGCGCACCTGCGTGAACGTCCACCGCGGCGCGATCCGCAGGTAGACGTGCACGCCCCGGCCGCCGGAGGTCTTCGGGAAGCCGGTGACGCCGAGTTCGTCGAGCAGCGCGCGGACCTCACCGGCGACCGCGACCGCGTCGGCGAAGTCGGTGCCCGGCTGCGGGTCGAGGTCGATGCGCAGCTCGTCGGGGCGGTCGACGTCGTCGGCGCGTACCGGCCACGGGTGGAAGACCACGGTGCCCATCTGGGCCGCCCAGGCGACGTGCGCCAGGTCGACCGGGCACAGCTCGTCGGCCGTACGCCCGCTCGGGAAGCTGATCGTCGTGGTCTCGATCCACGGCGGTACGCCCCGGGTCGGCACCCGCTTCTGGAAGAACATCTCGCCCTCGATGCCCTGCGGGAACCGCTGCAGCATCGTCGGCCGCCGGTGCAGGGCGCGCATGATGCCGTCGCCGACGGAGAGGTAGTAGTTGAACAGGTCGAGCTTGGTGTAGCCGGGGCCGGGGAAGTAGACCCGGTCCGGGCTGCTCAGTCGCACCGTACGGCCGGCGACCTCGACCTCGACGGCCGGTGCCTTCGCGCTCGCCCGCGACTTCTTCGCCGGCGCCCTCGCGCCGGTTTCGGCGCTGTCCGCCAGCGCCCCGGAACTGTCTGCCGGCGCCCCATCGCTGGTCCCGGAACTGTCTGCCGGCACTCCGGCGCCGGTCCTGGAGCTGTCGGTGCCCGCGCTGCCGCCCATGCCGCGACGATAGACCACCGGCGCTGCGGCCGGTGCCCACACGCGCGGTCCGACCTGGTACGCCCCCTGCTGTCCGGTCCGGTGTGAGTGGGTCGGCGGGCGGCCCGGAGTCGTACCGTTGGGGTATGGCTGTTGACAAGAGCACGCTGCCGACCACCGAGGACGAGTGGCGGGTCCGTCTTTCCCCCGAGGAGTTCCGGGTGCTGCGCCAGGCCGGCACCGAGGCGCCCTTCACCGGCGAGTACGTCGACACGAAGACGCCCGGGCTCTACCACTGCCGGGCCTGCGGCGCCGAACTGTTCTCCAGCGACACGAAGTTCGACTCGCACTGCGGCTGGCCGAGCTTCGACGAGGCGCTGCCGGGCGCGATCAGGTATGTCGAGGACCGGTCGCACGGCATGGTCCGGGTCGAGGTGCGGTGCGCGGTCTGCGACTCGCACCTGGGGCACCGCTTCGACGGTGAGCACTACACCCCGAAGAACGCCCGCTACTGCATCAACTCGGTGTCGATGACGCTGGAGCCGCGCGCGGGCGCGTGACGGCGTGCGGGGCGGGGCCGTCTTCGACCCCGCCCCGGCACCGGTTCAGCCGAGCAGGAGCCGGCCGCCCTGGTGGTCGATCAGGTCGGCCTGCTCGTCGTCGAGCCACACCCCGCCGGTGGCCAGGTAGCGGAAGTGGTAGTCGCCGGCCTTGAGGTTGACGGTGACGGTGCGGACGCCGTTGCGCCGCAGCACCAACTCGTGCCGCCCCGGCTCCCAGCCGTTGAAGCAACCCACCACGCTGACGGCGCCGGTCGGTGCGTCCTTGGGCAGGCAGAACGTTACCCGGGTCTTGTTGCCGAACAATTTACTGCGCTTGATCACGCCGCTCCTCCGGGAAAAGGATCCAACCGTCTGAGCTTCCCCGCGGTGGCACGCCGACGCCACCGACACACCGCGCGTTACACGTAATTCACCGGTTCTACCCGTTCCGGATACGCACCGGCACGCAGGTCAGCCCGGCGATGGTCATACCGGGCGACTAGGGCAATCAGCCGATTTTCCCGCTTTCCGGCCGCCGGCCGCCCCGCCTTCGCGCACGCTGGCCGGGAGACGAAACGGGAGGTTGCGCCATGGGGACCTGCGAGGTCTGCGGCAACGAATACTGGATGACGTTCGAGGTGCGGACGGTGAGCGGCGACGTGCACACGTTCGACTCGTTCGAGTGCGCGGCCCACCGCCTCGCGCCCATCTGCGAGCACTGCGGCTGCAAGATCATCGGACACGGGGTGGAGGTGTCCGGCCGGTTCTTCTGCTGTGCCCACTGCGCCCGCTCCGTGGACCGCGAGCAGGGCGCCGGCCTGCGGGACACCGTGGGCACCCACCCGGGCTGACCACCCCCGTCGCGCCTTCCCCGCGGCGCCTTCCCCGCCGCACCGCGCGACGGAGCCCGCCACGGCGGGGCGCCATGATCGTCTGCTGCTCCGGCACCCGACACGCCGACTAGGCACCGCCTGGACAGCAGACGATCATGGTGCGGCCGGCGACAGCCAGACGCCGCACCGGCCCCGGCCCGCGCCGGCGCCCACCGGCCGGCGGGAGCCGGCGCGGGCGTGCCTACGATCGCGGAATGCAGCCGCAGACGACCGAGACGCGCGTGGCGTCCTTCGCCGACCTGGACACCCGTACCCTCCACGACCTGCTGCGCCTGCGGATCGACGTGTTCGTGGTCGAGCAGGAGTGCGCGTATCCCGAGATCGACGGGCGGGACACCGAACCCGGCACCCGGCACCTGTGGCTGGCCCGGGCCGGCACCCCCGTCGCGTACCTGCGGATCCTCGCCGACCCGGACGGTGTCGAGCGGATCGGCCGGGTCCTGGTCGCCCGCGCGGCCCGGGGCGACGGCCTCGCCGGCCGGCTCATGACCGAGGCGCTGCGGGTGGTCGGCAACCGGCCGTCGGTGCTCGACGCGCAGGCCCACCTGGCCGGCTTCTACGCCCGCTTCGGCTACACCCCGACCGGCCCCGAGTACGTCGAGGACGGCATCCCTCACATCCCCATGCGCCGCGACCCCCGGTAGACCGAGACCGGAGTCGCGAGTCGACCGAGCGCCGCCGCACCGTCTGGAGCCCGAGGACATGCGGCGAAGCCGTCATGCCCGCAGGGTGAAGACGGCGCATTCAGGCGGCGCGAAGCGGAGCGAGCCAGCCGAGCCGAAGGCGAGGCCAGCCAACTCAGCTCACGGCAGGGCGGTGACGAGTTCGGCCACGGAACGCCGGCGGCCGGTGTAGAAAGGGATCTCCTCGCGCACGTGCCGGCGGGCCGTCGACGCCCGCAGGTCACGCATCAGGTCGACGATGCGGTGCAGCTCGTCGGCCTCGAAGGCCAGCATCCACTCGTAGTCGCCGAGGCCGAACGACGGGACGGTGTTGGCGCGTACGTCCGGGTAGGGGCGGGCCATCCGGCCGTGTTCGGCCAGCATCTCGCGGCGCTCGGCGTCGGGGAGCAGATACCACTCGTACGAGCGGACGAACGGGTAGACGCACACGTAGGCGCGGGCCTCCTCGCCGGCGAGGAACGCGGGTACGTGGCTCTTGTTGAACTCGGCCGGCCGGTGCAGCGCCATCTGCGACCACACCGGGGTCAGCGCGCGGCCGAGGGCGGTGCGGCGCAGCAGGCCGTACGCCTCCTGGAGCGCGTCCGGCGAGCCGGAGTGCCACCAGACCATGATGTCGGCGTCGGCGCGCAGGCCGGAGACGTCGTAGGTGCCGCGTACGGTGACGTCCTTGGCGGCGAGGCCGTCGACGAGCGACTCGACCTCGGCGGTGACGCCGTCGCGCAGGGCGGGCAGTTGACCGCTGTACCGGAACACCGACCACATGGTGTAGCGGATGGTCGCGTTGATCTCGCGGAGCCGCGCGGCGTTGGTCTGCTCGCTGGTCATGCCGACCTTCCTTCCAGGGACTTGATGATCTCTTCGGCCGCCGTCTCGCCGGAGCGGACGCAGACCGGGATGCCGACCCCGTCGTAGCCGGCGCCGGCCAGGGCGAGGGTGGGGTGGGTGGCGCGCAGCCGGGTCCGGGCCGCCGCGATCCGGTCCAGGTGGCCGGGGGCGTACTGCGGCAGGGCGCCGCCCCACCGCTGGACCCGGCTGTCGACCGGGGCCGGTACGGCCGCCCGCAGCACGGTGGACAGGTCCCGGTGTACGGCGGCGACCAGTTCGTCGTCGGGGCGCTGGAGCAGGTGTTCGTCGCCGTGCCGGCCGACCGAGGCGCGGACGACCGCGAGCCCGTCGGCGCGGCGCTGGTGGGCCCACTTGGTGGTGAAGAAGGTGGCCGCCTTGATCAGGGTGCCCTCGGTGGCCGGTACGAGGAAGCCGGACAGGTCGGGCAGTGGCGGGTCGGGCAGGGCGAGGCTGACCAGGGCCACGCTCGCGTAGTCGAGTATGCCGACGAGGCGGGCCGCGTGGGCGTCGACGGCGGCGAGCAGCCGGGCGGCGGGCCGGGCCGGCAGGGCGAGCACGACCGCGTCGACGTCGACGGTCTCCGGGGCGGGGGTGGGGCCGACGACGAGCCGCCACCCGTTCGGGGTCGGGGCGAGTTCGCGTACGGTCGCGTCGAGCCGCAGTTCGGCGCCGCTGTGCGCGGCGGCGGCGGCGACCAGGGTGCCGAGCCCGGTGTCGACGGTGCCGAAGACCGGGGCGCCGGTCGGTCGGGGGGCGGCCGCCTGCGCGGCGCGTACGGCGCCGACCAGGGTGCCCTCGTGGCGGGCGGCGCGGGCCAGGCCGGGCATGGTGGCGGCGAGCGACAGGGTGTCGGCCCGGCCGGCGTAGACGCCGCCGAGCATCGGGTCGACGATCCGGTCGACGACCTCGTCGCCGAGCCGCCGTCGGACCAGGGCGCCGACGGCGACGTCCTCGTCGGGGTCGAGCAGCGGGCGGCCGGCGTCGTGGTCGAGGTCGGCGGCCGGGTGGGCGATCCCGGCGACGGCGGCCAGGTCGCCGGGTACGCCGATCAGGGTGCCCTTCGGCATCGGCCGCAACCGCCCGCCGACGGCGATGGCGGCCTGCCCGACCGCCGGATGGGTGATCCGGTCGGCCAGCCCGAGCCGGCGGGCCAGGGCGACGGCGGCGGAGTCGCCCCCGGCGGGATCGCGCATCAGGAACGTCTCGGCGCCGGCCTCGGTGGCCGATCCGGCGAGCTCGCCGGTTCGCAGCTTGCCGCCGAGCGCGCCGGACCGTTCGAAGACGGTGATCCGGGTGTCGCGGGGGGCGCGGTCGCGCAGCCGTACGGCGGCGGCCAGTCCGGCGATGCCGCCGCCGACGACCGCGACGTGCCAGCCGCGTCCGTCGCCTCCCGGTGTGCCCATGTCAGCGGGCGGATGCCTGGTGCACCAGGTCGACGACCCGGGTGAGCACGTCGGGGTCGGTCTCGGGCAGCACGCCGTGGCCGAGGTTGAAGACGTGGCCGGGGGCGGCCCGCCCCTCGGCGAGGATCCGCCGGACCTCGGTCTCGACGACCGGCCACGGCGCGAAGAGCACGCACGGGTCGAGGTTGCCCTGTACGGCCTTGTCGGCGCCGATCCGGCCGGTGGCGACGTCGAGCGGGGTGCGCCAGTCGACGCCGACCACGTCGGCGCCGGCCTCGGCCATCGCGGGCAGCAGTTCGGCGGTGCCGACGCCGAAGTGGATGCGGGGTACGCCGGCGTCGGCGAGCCCGCCGAGGACCCGGGTGGAGTGCGGCTGGACGTAGGTGCGGTAGTCGGCGGCGGACAGCGCGCCGGCCCAGGAGTCGAAGAGCTGCACGGCGCGGACGCCGGCGGCGATCTGGACGCGCAGGAACTCCAGGGTGATGTCGGCGAGCCGGCCGCACAGCGCGTGCCACAGGTCGGGGTCGCCGTACATCAGGGCCTTGGTCTTGGCGTGGGTGCGCGACGGCCCGCCCTCGACGAGGTAGCTGGCCAGGGTGAAGGGTGCGCCGGCGAAGCCGATGAGCGGCGTGGTGCCGAGTTCGGCGACGAGCAGGCGGACGGCGTCGGCGACGTACGACACGTCGTCGGCGGTGATCCGCCGGATGCGTTCGACGTCGGCGTGGGTGCGTACCGGCTCGGCCACGACGGGGCCGGTGCCGGGGACGATGTCGAGGTCGACACCGGCGGCGGCGACGGGGACCACGATGTCGCTGAAGAGGATGGCGGCGTCGACGCCGTGCCGGCGGACCGGCTGGAGGGTGATCTCGGTGACCAGGTCGGGCCGGCGGCACGACTCCAGCATCGGGATGCCGGCCCGGATCTCGCGGTATTCCGGCAGCGACCGGCCGGCCTGGCGCATGAACCAGACCGGGGTGTGCGGCACCGGCTCGCGGCGGCAGGCCCGCAGGAACGCCGGCTCGTCGGTGGTGTCCTGGTCGTGGGCGGTGCCGCGGTCGGGGGCCGCGTTGCCCGGCATCGTCGTCGTCATCCCCGCCATCGTGCCACGCGCCCCGGCGGGGGTACCGGGCCGTCCGGCCCTGGCGAGCCGGGTCACCCGGACCGGGTCGCGCACCTTATGTCGGGCTTGTCGTGAAAGCGGGGTCCGGTTCCCGGTCCGGCGGCAGGGATGATCGGCGCGCCGATCATCCGGCCCGGGGCCTGCCGGCTTAGGCTGCGGACATGGCAGCCCCCACCGCGGTTCCCGAGGTGTTCGCGAACGCGGTGGCCGGCCTGCGCGCGGCATCGCCCCGGCGGGAGATCGTGCTCAAGGAGATCGGGCCGCCGCAGCGGCTGGCGCCGTACGCTTTCGCGCTCGCCGCGACCGTCCTGCGCGGCGGCGAGGAGGTGGCCACCGGCCGGCTGATCCTGCTGCACGACCCGGCCGGCCACGACGCGTGGGACGGCACGCTGCGCCTGGTCACGTACGTGTCGGCGGATCTCGAACTGGAACTGGCCGCCGACCCGCTGCTGCCGTCGGTGGGCTGGAGTTGGCTCGTCGACGGGCTCGACGCCCACCACGCCGGCCACCGGGCGATGGGCGGCACGGTGACGCAGACCATGTCGACCAGGTTCGGTGACCTGGCCGGCGAGCCGGCCGCCGCCGACATCGAGATCAGGGCGTCGTGGACGCCGGCCACCGACGACTTCGCCGCCCACCTGCACGGCTGGTGCGCGCTGCTGGCCTCCACCGCGGGGCTGCCGCCGCCCGGGGTCACCGCGCTGCCCGACCGCCGGTCGACGGCCGGCCGCTGACCGCCAGCCGGGGCGCCCGTCGCAGGACGCCCCGCCGGATGGTTCAGAGGTACTTGTTGGCCTCGTCGCAGGTCTTGTCGAGGTCCTTCACCGCCGCGTCGTACGCGGACTGGTTACCGGCCGCCGCGGCGGTCAGCGCGGTGCTGAGCAGTTCGAGGCACTTGGAGATGATCTGCTTCTGCCGGACCTGCTCGTCGCGGTCGTTCTGGGTGCCGGTCAGGTTCTGCTCGGCGGTGTCGGCCCGCTTGGTCGCCGCCGACAGGTCGGTCTTCAGCTTCTCCAGCTCGGTGTTCTTGGTGGTGATCGTGGTGTCCCGCTCCTTCACCTGGGCGGTCAGCGTGCCCCTGGTCTCGGAGAGCTCGTTGGACTTGGCGACGTAGAGGCCGGTCATCACCCCGCCGAGCACGAAGAGCAGGCCGGCGACGATCCCGAGGATCAGCACCGTCTGGCTCTTCTTCGGCGCGGCGGCCGGCGCCGGGCTGGCCGACACCGGCGGGCCGGACATCTGCTCGCCGAACGGCGGGCCGGACATCTGCGCCCCCGGGTACGGCTGCTGGGCCGGCGGCTGCTGCTGGTAGCCCGGGTCGTAGGCGACCGGCGACCCGAACCCGCCCTGCGGCGGCGGGGAGCCCTGGTACGGCTGGTAGGGGCCGCCCTGGTCACCGGCGGGAGGCCCGTACGCGTTCGGGTCGTAGCCCTGCTGCGGTGGCCCGTCGGGGCCGGTCGGCGGGTAGGACATTGCTTCCTCCAGAAGGGTGGCCGCCGCCCGGCGGGGTCGGAAAGCGGCGGGGCGGTCGAGCGGGTGGTGGGCGGTCGAGCGGGTCAGCAGATCTGGAATCCGTCGCAGGCGGTGGCGATCGGGATGGCGAGTCCGACCCCCTCGGCATCGGCGACCTTGGCGGTGGCGATACCGACCACCTGCTTGGCGCCGTTGATCACCGGTCCGCCGGAGTTGCCGGGGTTGATCGGGGCGTCGAACTGGATCATTGATGGGCCACCGCCCGGCATCGTGCGGAACGCGCTGACCACGCCGGTGGTGACGCTGTCCTCCAGGCCGAGCGGAGCGCCGACCACCACGACCTGCTGGCCCGACTTGACCGGCTCGGTGGCGGTCACCAGGCCGGTGAACGCGCCGGTGGTCACGAGCTGGGCGACGTCGTTGCGCTCGTCGACCCGCACGATCATGGCCGGGAAGCGCTGGTCGCGGCGCTCGATGAAGACCTCGCGGCCACCGCTGGTCCACACCGACTCGACCACGTGGTAGTTGGTGAGGAGGTTGGTGCCGCCGCCCTCGGCCGGCTTGCCGACGGCGAAGGCGGTGCCGCCGGAGTTGCCGGCGCTGACCCGGAAGACGCTGGGCAGCGCCACGGTCGAGATGGCCTCCGGGTTGAAGACGTCGCCGGCCTGCTTCTCCAGCTCGCCGGTCCGGCCCTCCAGGCCCTCGAACCGGCTGCCGTCACTGGCCTGCGCGTCGGCGAGCCGGTCGTCGGCGGCGGCCAACTGGTCGGCCAGGTTGTTGATCTGGACCGCCTGCAACCCGGCCACCACAGCGAGGAAGAGCGCCAGGACGAGCGCGACCACGCCCGGCCAGGAGACGCGCCGGCGGGCGGCGGGCGGCGGTGCGGCGCCGGGGAAGCCCGCCGGCGGATGCATCGGCGGCGCCGACCTCGGCTGCGGCGCGGCCACCACCGGTGAGCCCGGGGTGGGCCACGACTGGGTGGCCGGTGATCCGGGGCCGGACCATGGCTGGGCCGCCGCCGGCGGCGGTGCCAGTTGCGGCGGCTCCATCTTGGGCGGCAGCGGTCCCGGCCGGGCCGGGGCGCCGGCCTCCGGGGCGGGCGGCTGTCCGGTTTCCGACCCATCTGCCGGGGGCGGGCTCGGCGCGGGCTGCTGGTTGCCCGGCTGTCCGGCGTACGGGTCGTAGCCAGCGGTCATCGTTACACGCCTCCCAGGGACGCTGTCTCATGTCTTTTGTCTGCGTCGGCGGCGCACGACCGACTCCACTGTCCAACGGTCGCACGACCGGACAACCCCACCGACTCGATCTCGCGGCAGGGTGGACCGTACCTGCATGAAAGGGGTTTGTCTGCCCTGATGTCCGGGCCGTGACAAACCACGCTCACCTCAGCGTGGAAGGTACCGGCGGGCGGATCACGGTCGACTCGCCGGGCCGGCTGTTCGATGCGGCGAGCGCGCGCCGACTAGGGTTGCCAGGTGACCGACGAACCACCCCTGCGCCGTCGGGCCCACGAACGCCAAGCGGGGGACGAGCCACACAGCCGCCCGGCGGGTTCGCCGGCGTCAGATGGAGCCGCCACGTCGGCGTCAGATGCAGTGGGGCCCGACCCGAAGCCTGGTGGGCCCGTTCCGCTCATCGCCCCCCGCGACGGCACCCCCGTCCCGGTCGAGACACCCGACGAGTTGGCCGAACTGGTGGCCCGCTTCGCCGCCGGTACCGGACCGGTGGCGATCGACGCCGAACGCGCCTCCGGCTACCGCTACAGCCAGCGGGCCTACCTGGTCCAACTGCGCCGGGCCGGCGCCGGGACCGTGCTCATCGACCCGTTGCCCCTGGGTGACCTGCGTACCCTCGACTCGGCGATCGCCGACGCCGAGTGGGTGCTGCACGCCGCCAGCCAGGACCTGCCGTGCCTGGCCGACCTGGGGCTGCGGCCGCGGCGGCTGTTCGACACCGAACTCGCCGCCCGGCTCGCCGGATTCGAGCGGGTCGGCCTGGCCGCGCTGACCGAGTCGCTGCTCGGCTACACGCTCGAGAAGCACCATTCGGCGGCGGACTGGTCGAGCCGCCCGCTGCCGGAGTCCTGGCTGACCTACGCGGCCCTCGACGTGGAGATGCTCACCGACCTGCGCGACGCGCTCGCCGCCGAGCTGGTGACCCAGGGCAAGGACGGCTGGGCCGCGGAGGAGTTCGCCGCGGTGGTCGCGTGGGGCCTCGTGCCGCCCCGGCAGCGACCGGACCCGTGGCGGCGCACCTCCGGCATCCACCGGGTCCGGGGGGCGCGGGCCCAGGCCCGCGTACGCGCCATGTGGTACGCCCGGGACCAGATCGCCGCCCGGCGCGACTCGGCGCCCGGCCGGGTGCTGCCCGACGCGGCGATCATCGCGGCGGCCGAGACCGATCCGCGCGACGAGCGCACGCTGCTGACCCTGCCCGGCTTCGGCGGCCGGTCGGTGCGCCGGCTGGCCCGGGTCTGGCTGGAGGCGCTCGGTGAGGCGCGGGGCCTGGCCGACAGCGAACTGCCGGTCAACCCGCCGGTCGACGGCCCGCCGCCGCCGCACCGCTGGGCCGAGCGCGACCCGGCCGCCGCGGCCCGGCTGGTCCGGTGCCGCGAGGCGGTGACCCGGATCGCGGCGGAGCACCGGCTCCCGCCGGAGAACCTGATCACCCCGGATTCGGTACGCCGGCTGGCCTGGACCCCGCCCGAGGAGGTCACGGTCGAGACGGTGACCCAGACCCTGCGCGGGTACGGCGCCCGCTCCTGGCAACTCGGCCTGGTCGGCGAGGACCTGACCACCGCCCTGCAGGACCCGCCGCCACCGCCACCGTCCTGACGCCGTGCCCGATCGCCCGCGATCTTGCGGTTGTCTCCCCCTTTCGTACCGGTTCGGGGGGCGACAAATGCAAGATCGCGGGATAAGGGGTGCGGTCAGGAGGCGGCGAGCCGCTCGTCGCGGATCTCGGCCCACTGCAGCGAGTGGCGGATGCCCTCGGCGACGGTGAACTCCGGCTTCCAGTCCAGCAGCCGGCCGGCCTTGTCGATCCGGGTGTAGGTGCCGGCCGAGTCGCCCGGCCGGGGGCCGGTCTCGCCCACCCGCAACGGCCGGCCGGCCACCGACTGGAAGGCGGCCACCAGCTCACGCACGGTGGTGCCGTCCCCGGTCCCGAGGTTGACCACCTCGTGGGAGCGGTCGCCGCCGGCCGGCAGGATCGCGTCGAACCGGCGCAGCGCCTGCACGTGCGCCCGGGCGAGGTCCCAGACGTGGATGTAGTCGCGGATGCCGGAGCCGTCCCGGGTCGGCCAGTCGACGCCGGTGATCAGGAACTCGTCGTCGTTCTCGTGCGCGGTAATGATCTTGCCGAGGGCGTGCGACGGCTGGCGGAGCTGCAGGCCGCTACGCAGCTTCGGGTCGGCACCGATCGGGTTGAAGTAGCGCAGGGACAGCACCCGCAGGTCGGTGGCGACCGCCGCGTCGGCGAGGATCGCCTCCATCATCGCCTTGGTGCGCGCGTACGGGCTCAGCGGGTCGAGGCCCGACGTCTCGTCGACGGAGAAGTCGTCGCTGGGCCGGTAGATCGCCGCCGACGAGCTGAAGAGCAGGCGCTGGCAGCCGTTGCGCACCACGTGCTCGACCAGGTCGACCGACTTGGCGACGTTCTCCCGGTAGTAGCGCAGCGGCTGCTCGACCGACTCCGGGACCACGATCAGCGCGGCGGCGTGCACGACGGCCTCGATGTCGGGGTGCTCGGCGAAGATCCGGTCGATCAGGGCACCGTCGGCGATGTCGCCCTGGTAGAAGATCCGGTCGCGGGTGAACTCGATCCGCCCGGTGCACAGGTTGTCGAGCACGACGGGAACGATGCCGTCGTCGAGGCAGGCCGAGACGATCGTGCTGCCGATGAAGCCCGCGCCGCCCGCGACGAGTACCTTCACGCGTCCACCCTCCGGGTTGTCCGATTACGTCCGTGCTCAACGTACCGGAAACGGGCATCTGTGGTCCGCGCCACAACCCCGGCGCTGACGCCGATAGTTACCGACGAGTAGCATCCGGGGTACACCACCGCGCCGGCAAGGAGGCTCACAAGTGCCCCGTGAAGTCCGCGATGTCGTCTTCGTCGACGGCGTCCGCACCCCGTTCGGCAAGGCGGGCGGCATGTACGCCAACACCCGCGCCGACGACCTGGTGATCCGCTGCATCCGCGAACTCCTGCGACGTAACCCGCAACTCCCGCCGGACCGGGTCGAGGAGGTGGCCATCGCCGCCACCACCCAGATCGGCGACCAGGGGCTGACCCTCGGACGGACCGCCGCGCTGCTCGCCGGCCTGCCCAAGACGGTTCCCGGCTACGCGATCGACCGGATGTGCGCCGGTGCGATGACCGCGGTGACCACGGTCGCCGGCGGCATCGCGATGGGTGCGTACGACGTCGCCGTCGCCGGCGGCGTCGAGCACATGGGCCGGCACCCGATGGGCGAGGGCGTCGACCCCAACCCGCGCATCCTCGCCGAGAAGCTCGTCGACCCGTCCGCCCTGGTCATGGGCGCCACCGCGGAGAACCTGCACGACCGGGTACCGCACGTCACCAAGGAGCGCACCGACGCGTACGCGCTCGCCTCGCAGCTCAAGACCGCCAAGGCGTACGCCAACGGCAAGCTCCAGGACGACCTGGTGCCGGTCGCCGTACGCGACCCGGAGACCGGCTGGGGGCTGGCCACCGTCGACGAGGCGCCCCGCGACACCTCGCTGGAGAAGCTCGGCACGCTGAAGACCCCGTTCCGCCCGCACGGCAAGGTGACCGCGGGCAACGCGGCCGGGCTCAACGACGGCGCCACCGCCAGCCTGATCGCCGCCGAGGAGGTGGCCCGCGAACTGGGCCTGCCGATCGGCATGCGGCTGGTGTCGTACGCCTTCGTCGGCGTCGAGCCGGAGGTGATGGGCGTCGGCCCGATCCCGTCCACGGAGAAGGCGCTGCGGATCGCCGGACTGTCCATCGGCGACATCGGCCTGTTCGAACTCAACGAGGCGTTCGCCGTGCAGGTGCTCGCCTTCCTCGACCACTTCGGCATCGCCGACGACGACCCGCGGGTCAACCAGTGGGGTGGGGCGATCGCCGTCGGGCACCCGCTCGCCTCGTCCGGCGTACGGCTGATGACCCAGCTCAGCCGGCAGTTCGCCGAGCACCCCGAGGTGCGCTACGGCATCACCGCCATGTGTGTCGGCATCGGCATGGGCGGGACCGTCATCTGGGAGAACCCCAACTGGGAAGGTGCGCAGAAGTGACCCTGAACAACCCGAACGAGGTGGTCACCAGGGCGCTGCTGCGGCAGGTCGCCGTACCCGGCCTGGAGAAGCCGGCCGCGCTGATCACCCTCGACAACGGCCACGACCACACCAAGCCGAACAGCTTCGGCCCGGCCGGACTGGCCAGCCTCGACGAGGCGATCACCGCCGCGCTCGCCGCCGAGCCGGCGTTCATCGCGGTCACCGGCAAGCCGTACATCTTCTGCGTCGGCGCGGACATCACCGGCGTACCGCTGATCCAGAACCGGGAGCAGGCGGTCGAACTGGGCCGGCTCGGCCACCGGATCTTCGCCCGGCTGCGGGACTGCGCCGTGCCGACGTTCGCGTTCGTCAACGGGGCGGCGATGGGTGGTGGCCTGGAGCTGGCGCTGCACTGCCACTACCGCACCGTCTCCGGCGGCGCCGCCGCGCTGGCCCTGCCCGAGGTCGGCATCGGCCTGGTGCCCGGGTGGGGCGGCACCCAGCTGCTGCCCAACCTGATCGGCATCGCCGGCGCCGCCCAGGTCATCCTGCAGAACCCGCTGACCCAGAAGACGCTCAGGCCGGCCCAGGCCCGCGAGCTGGGCATCGCCGACGAGCTCTTCGAGCCGGCCGACTTCCTGGAGCGGTCGCTGGAGTGGGCGGCCGGCGTGGTCCGCGGCACCGTCGCGGTGGAGCGCCCGGAGGTCGACCGGGAGATGTGGGACGGCGTGCTGTTCTTCGCCAAACACACCCTCGACGAGAAGCTGCACGGCGCGGTCCCCGCGGCCAACAAGGCGCTCGAACTGCTCGCCCTGGCCAAGGAGACCGACTTCGCCGCCGGCACCGCCGCCGAGGACGAGGCGCTCGCCGATCTGATCATGGGTGAGGAACTGCGCAGCAGCCTCTACTCGTTCGACCTTGTGCAGCGGCGGGCCAAGCGACCGGCCGGCGCGCCGGACCCGGCGCTGGCCCGCGAGGTCACCAAGGTCGGCATCGTCGGCGCCGGCCTGATGGCGTCGCAGCTCGCGCTGCTCTTCCTGCGCCGGTTGCAGGTCCCGGTGGTCCTCACCGACCTCGACCAGGCCCGCGTCGACAAGGGCGTGGCCTACGTCCACGCCCAGGTGGACAAGCTGGTCGGCAAGGGCCGGCTTCCCGAGGGTACGGCCGCCAAGCTGCGCGGCCTGATCTCCGGCTCGGTCGACAAGTCGGTCTTCGCCGACGCGGACTTCGTCATCGAGGCGGTCTTCGAGAACCTGGAGATCAAGAAGCAGGTCTGGGCCGAGCTGGAGAAGATCGTCTCGCCGGAGGCGATCCTGGCCACCAACACCTCGTCGCTGTCGGTCACCGCGATGGCCGCCGACCTGGAGCACCCGCAGCGGGTCGTCGGCGTGCACTTCTTCAACCCGGTGTCGGTGATGCCGCTGGTCGAGATCGTACGGGCGGAGCGCACCGACGACGTGGCGCTGGCCACCGCGTTCGCGGTCGGCAAGAAGCTGCGCAAGTCGTGCGTGCTGGTCAAGGACGCACCGTCGTTCGTGGTCAACCGGCTGCTGACCCGGTTCCTCGGCGAGACGTTCGCCGCCGTCGACGCCGGCACCCCGCTCGACGTGGCCAACACCGCGCTCGATCCGCTGGGCCTGCCGATGCGGCCGCTGACGCTGCTCACCATGGTCGGCCCGGCGGTCGCGCTGCACGTCGCCGAGACGCTGCACGCGGCGTTCCCGGACCGGTTCGCGGTCAGCCCCAACCTGGCCCGGATCGTGCGGGCGGGCAAGCCGCTCACCGACCGGGACGGCGACATCGACCCCGAGGTCGCCGCACTGCTCGAGGTCGGGTCGGCGCCGCTGACCGCGCAGGAGGTACGCCAGCGGGCGCTGGACGCGCTGGCGCAGGAGGTCCGGCTGATGCTCGACGAGGGTGTGGTCGCGCAGCCGCAGGACATCGACCTGTGCATGATCCTGGGTGCCGGCTGGCCGTTCCACCTCGGCGGCGTGACCCCGTACCTGGACCGCACCGGCACCTCCGAGTCCGTGACCGGCACCCGCTTCCTCCCGAGGGGCGCGGCCAGCCTCCCCGCCTGACCGCCCCCTCCCCCACCCCATGATCCGCGTGATCAGGGACCAAAACGCGCGTGTCGCCGGCGCGCCACGCGACGAGGTCCCTGATCACGCGGATCTTGCTATTCCCCCGGCAGCCGCCGAGCCGGCTGATCGGCCGAACGGTAGGCGGCTCCCAACCGGACGCCGATGCCCGAACGTCGCCGACTGTGGCAGGGTCGGTCGGGCTCGGACCTGACAGCCCGGCAGACCTCGTCGGATCAGGCACGTCCGGCACGTACAGGTAGGACGGCCGGCACCGGCGCGGACCTGGCAGGCGACGGCGCAACCCCGGACGGACCGCCGGCAGGCAGCGGCGCACCGTCGGCACGGCACCTGGCCGGCGGGCAGCGGCACGGCGCCGACGGGACGCCGGCGCCGCCCCGGCCGGCCGACGGCACCACGGCACGAAGCGGATGGCACAAGGCACGGTCGGGACCGGACGCTGCGAAGCGGGGGCATGGAACGGGTGTGGCGGCGATGACGGCGGTTGTGACGCGCACTGGTGTGGCCGGACCCGGACGGGGTCGAGGATGAGCGACAGCCGCCGATGCCGGGCCTGCGACGAGCCGTCGGCCCAGCCGACCTGCGGCAGATGCACCGCCGGCAGCGACCCGCTGTTGGTCCGGCCCTACGTCGACCGGGCGGCCACCGTGGCCGGACCGCCGAAGCCCGTCGACAGCATGACCATGACGTGGGAGTTCCCGGCCGCGGCCGTACCCGCGCTCGACCCGGTCCCGCCGGGCCACCCGCGACCGGTCGCGGGCGACGGATCCGGCGCCGGACCGGGAAACACCCCGGGTACGGCCACCGGCGGGTTGGCCGGGCGAATCCGCGGCCGGATGACCCGGCTCCGCACCCGCGACCGGATGGTGCTGATCGGCGCCGCACTGGTCCTCGTGGTGGCCGCACCGGTCGCGCTGGCCCGGGGCGGCGGCCAGGATGCCCCGGAGCACGGGCCGACGATCGACGCCGGGCCGGTCTGGGTGCCCCCGACCACCGCCGACCTCCCGACCGGCGAACCGTCGGCGCTGCCCGACCCGGCCCGTACGGCCGGCCCGCGCGCCACCTCGTCGGCGATCGCCGCCACCCCACCCGGACGCAGCGCCGCGCCGGGCCCGTCGGCGACCGCCGGCAGCGCCGGTCCGACGACGCCGGCCCCGCCCACGCCCTCCGTGCCGTTCACGGCCCCACGCACCGGACGGATCATCGGTACGTCCGGCTTGTGCGTCGACAACATGTACGACAACCGCGACCACGGCAATCCGATCACCATGGCGTCCTGCAACGGCTCCGGCGCGCAGCGTTGGACCTTCCGGGAGGACGGCTCGCTGCAGATGCACCGCATGTGCATGGGCCCGGCCGGCCACGGTGCGAGCAGTCCGGTTCAGCTCAGGCGGTGCGGGCGGGGCTCGCGACCGGCCTGGCAGTTCCGGTCCGACGGGACAATCCTGCACGTGGCGTCCCGGCTGTGCCTGCACGACCGCGGTGGTACGGGTGGACCGACGGCACCCAACGGCGCACCACAGCTGAGCATCACCTCGTGCTCGGGTGCCCCCGGTCAGCGCTGGACGTTCCGCTAGGACCGGGGTCGGCGAGCACGGTCCACCGAGTACACGTCATCGCCTCGTCAGCGCGGGCGAACCCGTGCTGACGAGGCGATGCGCGCCGGGCTACTTCTTGCCGACCGTGATCGTCGCCGATCGGTAGTTGTTGCGGTTGCCGTTCTCCGGGTCGTAGTTCTTCTCGACGTTGCCGGCGGTGTCGACCGAGAACCAGCGGAACGTGGTGGTCTCGGTCACGTGGAACACCTGCCCCGGCTCACGGAAGTCGGTCGACTCGTAGCGCGGCGACTGGAGCGTGGGCCGGCTGCCGTCCGTCGTGTAGTAGATGGTCGCCGGCTCGCTCGTCTCGAAGCGCACGTCGACCGGCCCGGAGTACTTCCCGCCGCCGGGAACGAGTTCGGACGTCGGCTTCTTCTTGTCCTTGCCCCACTCCGCCGCGATCCGGAACATTTCCATGATCCCGTTGGCGTACTCCATCGTCTCCGAGTGGCCGCTGACGAGCGCCGGATCACCCACCCACGGCGGCTGGAAGGAGCCGCCCTGCCAGTTGCCGGTGGCCGGGTTGTAGATGGAGCCACCGACCTCCCAGCCGAAGGCGTAGATCCCGTAGGTGTGGTACAGGTCCTCGCGCACGTTGCCCGCGGAGGAGTAGAGGACGTCCGACGAGCCGCCGACGTTCTCCGGCGTGACGACGGTCTCCCGGTACGCCTTGACCTGCGACAGGATCCGGCCGGCCGACTGCCAGTAGAACGCCTCGTCGCCCATCGGCGGGCGCGGCGTGGTGACCCGCCCGTCCGCGATGTAGGCGCCCGGCTGCCAGAACAACTGGCCGCCGTTGGAGTGCACCGACATCATGAACTTGATGTTCGAGTACGTCTCGACCAGCCAGACGATGTTCGCCGCCTCCGGCTCGGACAGCTTCTCCGGCCCCTGGTAGGTGCCGCTGACGCAGCTGAACGAGCCGCCCGCGTAGCCGTCGTGGGCCGACCCGACCCGGTAGTTCCGGTTCAGGTCGACGCCCCAGGAGTTGCGCCGGGCCGGATCGGCGTCCTCGTCCGGGCAGTGGTTCGTCAGGTTCTTACGCTGCGAGGCGAAGTTGTAGAAGCTGTAGTTCGCCCCGTCGGGGTTGTTCGACAGGATGAGGAAGATGTCGGTGTCGTTGACGATCTTCTTCGTGTCCTTGTCGGTCTTGTAGTTGCGCACCAGGCGCTCGGCGGTCTCCAGTGTGGTCGTCGCCGGCACCCACTCGCGGGCGTGGTCCTGCGCCTGGATCAGGACGCCGGGGTTCCGGCCGTCGCGGTGCTTGCCGATGCGCAGGACGGGGACCGTGGCCGGGCCGCGGGGCACCTCGCCCTCCGGCGCGCCGACCCGCTTCTCGTCGAGGAAGTCGGTCAGCGCGACCGGGCCGGCCGTCGGCGCGACGATGCCGGTGCCGGCGTTGGTGCGGTACGGGTGCGCCCGGTCGATGAGGCCCTGGGACCGGGTCTCCACCGCCGCCGCCACCTCCGCGGCGGTGCTCGCGAGCGCGCCCGCGGCATCCTTCGCGAGGAGGACGCGGACCGCCTTGCCCGCCACCTCGACGGTGAGCGGGAGGTTGGCCCCCGGCCGCTCCACGAACTCGACGGTGACGTCGTTGCCGCCCTCGTGGCCCCATGCCGCCGAGCTGACGACGACCGCGGCCTGCCCGGTGCCGCCGATCGTGGCCTGCGCCTTGCGCTGGTAGCCGTTCGTCTTGTTCGGCAGGTAGATGATCTGGGCGATGTCCGGGTACTGCCGGGCGATCTCCTCGGCACGGCTGTAGAGCTGCTGCGGGTGCTTGTAGCCGTCGATGAAGTCGTACTTGTAGCCCGGGTTGTCCGTCAGCGGCGGCGGAGCGTCCTCGAGCCAGTTGGAGACGCTGCCGGTGGTGACGCCCCCGGTCGAGCTCGTGACCTTGATCTGGCTCGGGCGGGTGTCGAGTTTGAACAGGTTCCGGTGGAACATGTACTGCCCGGAGTCGACGAAGCGGCTCATCGTCCGCGCGAAGCCGAACGAACTGCCCCGGCCCGAGTCGTTCTCGAGCTGCATCATGACGACCGGGTTGGCCTGCTGCCCTTCGGTGGTCCGCGCCTCGACGTAGAGGAAGCCCTGGCCCTTCGTGGTGAACCAGTCGGCGCGGACCACCCGTACGGTCTGCGCGTGGCTGAGCGGCTGGACGGTCCGGGCCGCCGCGGCGGCGGCGCCGAGGCCGCCGTCGGCCTCTTCGGACCATTCGAAGCCCTCGTCGTCGGCGAGGATCTTGACGCCCATCGCCTCGAGTTCGGTGATCTGCTCGGCGGTCACCACCGCCTCGCCCTCGATGCCGTTCGGCACCCGCTTGAGGCCGTGATCGATGTCGAAGCCGGCGTCGACCACCTTGTCCAGCATGTCGGACCCGGTCAGCTCGATGCGTACGAGCTGTGCCGACTCGTCGTGCTCGTGGTGGGATCGCTCCGAGCCGGCCGGGACCGTGGCCTCCACAGGATCCGCGCCCGCGGGCGGGGGACCTATGAGGACGCTCCCCAGCAGGGCGGGTAGCGCGAGAAATGCGATCCGCATTCGTCTGCGTCGCATGCCCTCTCCTTCTGTGTGTGGCATGTGGTGGATACCGTGGCCGGCCCGGTCGCGGGCTGTGGGCAGCGGTGCGGCGAGCGTATGCGCATCCATCGCATCGAAGATCGTGCGATCCGGGGGACTTGAGCGAACCTTGAGTTTGCTGGTCGCGGCCACGAGGAACGCGCCGGCACAGGGGCTCGGCACGTCCGGATGGGTCGAAGAGACCGGCAGCGGATCCCGGCGACGCCGGGCCGCGGGTCAACCGCGAGCGGGTCGCCCGGGCTGCCCCGTCACCGTCCCGGTCGCGCCCGCCGAACGCGGGCCGGCCACGCCCGACCGGCCGCCCTGAACGGTCGCCGGGAAGCCGGTCGGGTCAGACCGGGTCGGCGGGCGAGGTGGTCGGTGGGCTCACCACCGCGGAGGCGGTGACGACCGGGGTGGTGTCGGCGGCCGGCAGCGTCACCGTCACCTCCAGGCCGCCGCCGGGCTGCGCTACCGCGCCGACCGTGCCGCGGTGCGCGTCGCAGACCGCCCGTACGATCGACAGCCCCAGCCCGGACCCCCGCGCGCCGGTGCGTTCCCGGCCGCCCCGCCGGAACGGTTCGAACAGCCCGGGTACGTCGGCGGGGTCGACCTCGAAACCGGTGTTGCCGACCACCAGGTAGACGTGCCCGTCGGCGGACCCGGTCCGGACCCACAGCTCGCCGTGCAGGTGGTTGTACCGTACGGCGTTCTCGACGAGGTTGCCGGCGAGCCGCTCCAGCAGGCTGGGGTCGCCGACCACCTGGGCCGGCCCGAGCGTGGCGGTGACCCGCAGCTTGAGCCGTTGCGCCTCGGCGCTGGTCGCCGACAGCGCGGCGCTGACCCCGCAGGCCAGGTCGGTCGGCACCTTCCGGCTGAGCCGGCGACCTGACTGCGCCTCGCTGCGGGCCAGCACCAGCAGCGCGTCGACCAGTCCGTTCGCGCGTTCGGAGGCGTCGCGGACCACGGTTGCCATGCGCCGGAACTCGGCGACGTCGGCCTCGTCGTCGGCCAGCGTCACGTCGATCTCGGTACGCATCACCGCGAGCGGCGTACGCAACTCGTGGGAGGCGTTGGCGACGAACCTCTTCTGCGCCTCGAACGCCTCGCCGATCCGGTCCAGCATCGCGTCGAACGTGGCGGCGAGTTCGGCGACCTCGTCGTCGGCGCCGGTGTAGCGGATCCGTTCCTCGAGGGTCTCCTCCCGCAGCCGCTGGGCGGTGGCGGTGACCTGGTGCAGGGGGCGCAGCGCCCGGCCGGCGACCACGTACGCCCCGGCGACGCCGACGATGCTGATGGCCAGCAGCGCCACCAGCCCCTTGGCGAGCAGTTCGCCGGAGACGGCGTCGACGACGTGCTCCTGCCAGACCCGGGCGTCGAGGGTCTGCCCGTCGGCGAGTACGACCGTGGTGCCGGGCAGGAGCTGGTCGGCGGGGTGCAGCGCGTCGTCGACCAGCAGCCAGGCGAGCACCATCAGCACGGCACCGGCCCCGACCAGCAGGACGCCGTTGAGCAGGGTGAGCCGCAGCCGCAGGGTGGGCCGCAGCCGGGACCGGCGCCCGGTGAGATAAACGGTCATACGTCCACCTCGCTCCGCTCGGCGGCCGCACGACTCAAACCGAACCAACCGATGCCCTCGCTCCGCTCGGTCATGCGCCCACCTTCCCACGCCCGGGTCAGGGCAGGTAGGGGTCGGGCATCCGGTAGCCGGCGCCGACGACGGTCTCGATCAGCGGTGGGTCGCCGAGCTTCTTGCGCAGGGTCATGACGGTCACCCGTACGGTCGTGGTGAACGGGTCGGTGTTGGCGTCCCAGACCCGCTCGAGCAGTTCCTCGCTGGAGACGACGGCGCCGCGGGCCTTGAGCAGTTCTTCCAGCACACCGAACTCCTTGCGGGTGAGGTCGACCGGGATGCCACCGCGGCTGGCGACCCGCCGGGCCGGGTCGACGACCAGGTCGGCGAGGGTGAGCACGGGCGGGGCCGGTGGGGTGGCCCGCCGGCCGAGGGCCTGCACGCGGGCGACGAGTTCGTCGAAGGCGAACGGTTTGGGCAGGTAGTCGTCGGCGCCCAGGGACAGGCCCTCGACCCGGTCGGCGACCGTGCCGCTGGCGGTGAGCATGAGCACCCGGGTCAGCGCACCGGAGGCGGCGAGGTCGGCGCAGATCTGGTCGCCGTGCACGCCGGGCAGGTCGCGGTCGAGGACGATCACGTCGTAGCGGGTCACGAACGCCATCTCGTGGCCGGTGTTGCCGTCGTGGGCGACGTCGACGGCCATGCCCCGGCGGCGCAGGCCGCGGGCGATCGCGTCGGCGAGGTTGTGCTCGTCCTCGACCACCAGCACCCGCATCAGCGCCTCCTTCCGGAACGCCGCCATCCGGCGGATTCAACCTACTGCCGCGGGACAACATGTGGCGGTACCGCGGGCGTTGCAAAGAACCTTCCGGTACGACAGACTTTCCGGCAAGGATCTTCACCGCTCAGGAGTCGTTCGTGCAGCAGACCGGCCCGGACATCGCCTACCGGGGCTTCCGCGGTGCGGCGCGGCTGGCCACCGGCACCATGACCGGAGCGGTTCCCCGGGGCGACGGGATCGCCTTCGACTCCCCGGCCGGCACGCTGACCCACACCGATCCGCACACCGGGGTCACCGCGGCCTACGAGCTGGCCACCTGGACCTCTCCCCTGGTCGAGCCCGGGTTCCCGGTCGCCGAACTGGTGCCGTCGTGGACCGCCGACACCCCGGCCGGGAGCTGGATCCGGGTCGAGATGCGCGGCGCCGACCGGTCCGGCCGGCCGACCCGCTGGTACGACCTGGGCAGTTGGGCCGCCGACGACGAGGGCGTACGGCCCACCTCCCGGCCGGACCAGGCGGACCCGGACGCGCGGGTCGACGCCGACGTGCTCACCGCCGCCTCCGGCCGGGAGTGGACCGGCTGGTGGCTGCGGGTGACCCTGCTGCGGCCGGCCGGTGGCGACGCCACCCCGGCGCTGCGGTCGGCCGGCGCGGTCGCCACCGCGCCGGCTCCGGCCGCGCCCCGACCGCACGGCCCCGCACCGCACGGCGCCACACCGCCCGCCGCACCACACCGCCCGGCGCCGCACGGCTCCTCCGCCCCGCACCCCGCGGCGGCGGCCGCCCCGGCACCGGCCGCCCCGCACCCTGAGGCGGCCGCCCCGGCACCGCCCGCGCCGGCGCGGCCGGCCGCCCCACCGCGCCGGTCCGGCACGTCCCCGGCGTGGGGCGTCGTGCTGGACGTACCCCGCTTCTCGCAACGGCTGCACCGCGACCACCACCCGCACCTCGACGGTGGCGGCCTGACCTGGTGCAGTCCCACCTCGACGGCGATGGTCCTGGCCTTCTGGGGAGCCGGCCCGGCGGCGGCCGACCACGCGTGGGTGGGACCCGACGACCCGGCACCGTGGGTCGACCACGCCGCCCGGCGCTGCTACGACCACGCTTACCGGGGCACCGGAAACTGGCCGTTCAACACCGCGTACGCCGGCACCTTCGGGCTGGACGCGTTCGTCACCCGGCTGCGCGGCCTGGCCGAGGCGGAACTCTTCGTCGCCGCCGGGATCCCGCTGGTGATCTCGGTGTCGTTCGCGGCCGGGCAGGTGCCCGGCCTCGACTACGGCACCCGCGGGCACCTGCTGGTGCTGGCCGGTTTCACCGCCGGCGGCGACCCGGTGCTCAACGACCCCAACTGGCCGACCGACGAGGCGGTCCGCCGGCCGGTGCCCCGGGCCGCGCTGGAGGCCGCCTGGCGCGGCGGCAGCGGCGGCCTGACGTACGTGATCCGGCCCGCCGACCGGCCGCTGCCGGCGGCACCGCCGCAGGCGAACTGGTGACGGTCAGCGGGTGGTGAGCGGGCGTACGTCCCACAGCCAGACGTCGTCGACCCGCTGCGCCGGGCCGAGGATCTCCTCCACCGTGGTGCGCAGGGGGTCCGCCCGCCGGTGCTCGACCGGCAGCACGATGATCGCCGCGTTCCAGTAGCGCAGGTCGTCCTCGACCCGCCGCTTGGTCTCCTCACCGACCGACCTGGGCTGGCCGGACGAGGCGACCCGGTTCAGCAGGGTGGAGGTGACGGTCGGCGGCGCGCCGAAGCCGCCGGGGTCGCCGTCGACACCGTTTCGCGGGCCGAGGAAGTAGCCGCGCGGGATGGCGAACTCCAGGTTCTGCGACGCCGCCCAGCGCAGGCCGTCGGAACTGCCGAGGTCGGGCAACGGCAGCGGGACCAGGGTCTGCCCCGGCGCGACGTACGGCCGCCACTGGCCGGAGGTGATGAACGCCGGGACCGGTGGCCGGCCGACCTCGCGGTAGGGCAGCGGGGTGAGCGGGACCAGCGCGATCAGCAGCGCCGCGACCCAGGCCCGGCGGCGCAGCCGGCGCTGCGGTTCGGCCACCCGGTCGGTCAGTGCCCGGTCGGTGGCCACCGCGAGCAGTACGCCGACGACGGCCGACGTGATGAGCCCGAAGCGGGTGGGCACGACCGAGTCGAGCAGCGGTACGTGCACCAGCAGCGCCCACGGGCCGGGGAAGAGGTCGTGCCCGCGCCACCGCAGTTCCTCACCGAGCGACAGCACCGCGAAGATCAGCCCGGTCGCGGCGAGCGAGCGCACCAGCACGTCCCGGCGCAGCCAGGCCACGGTGACCACGAGCAGGACGACCAGCGGCCAGCCGAAGAACGCGTTCTCCTCGGAGTAGTTGGGCGCGAGCCCCTTGTTGGCCTCGGCGTCGCCGCCCAGCGTGGTCGAGCCGGCGTTGAAGTACGCGGCGATGTCGTTGCCGTGGTCCGGCACCGCCTCCTTCAGCCCGCTGTAGCTCTGCGGCCCGGAGAACTGGACGTAGAGCGGGTAGGCCAGCAGCGCGCCGGCGACGACGGCGCACACCGCCAGGCCGGCGAGCAGCGGCTTCCAGGCCGGGCGCAGCAGCTCCCGCCGCTGCGCCACGTAGATCGCCAGGAAGACGCCGCTGGCCAGGGCGGCGAAGAGCAGGATCTCCTCGTTGATGAACACCTGGTAGACCACCAGGGCGGCGAGGATGAGCCCGTCGCGTACCGGGCGGGTGCCGGGCCGGCACATGACCAGGACCCGCCACACGATGAACGGCACCAGGAACTGCGAGACGATGTTCGGGTGCCAGTTGCCGTGGCCGAGCATCGCCGGGCAGAAGCCGCAGAAGGCGCCCCCGACGGCCGCCGCCAACCGCGACGGCACGATGTGCCGGGAGAGGACGAAATACCAGGCGGTCGCGGTGCCGGCCAACCCGACGGTGATCATGACGGCGAACGAGACCGGCGGCCCGAGGAGCATGGTCACCGGCACCATCGGCACGGTCAACCCGTACATCGACGTGTTGGCCATCAGGTTGACGCCGTCGGGATAGTTCATCAGGTCGGTGAAGAACGGGTAGCGGCCCTCGGTGACGACGCGTACGGCGTGGGCGAGGAAGAACTGCCCCTGGGCCGGGTCGCTGGCGTGCTCCGGCCCGACCCGGCCGGCCGGGTCCATCCAGAGCCGGCCGGTCACCCACACCGCGGTGGCCAGGTAGACGCCGACGACGAGCAGGTCGGCGTACCGGCGGGCGTAGGTGGTCAGGAGGCGGCCCAGCGGCCCGCCGGTCACCGGGCCGGAGCGCGATCCCGGCGTGGACCCGCCGGCCCGGCCCGCGCCCTCGGCGTCCGGCGAGGCATCGACGTCCACGGCGGCGCGGGCAGGATCGTTCGGGGAGGCCATGATGGCTCGAATCGTAGTCGAGAAGGGGATTAGTCCGGATTACTTAGCTCTAGTCGATCATCGGACTGTTTCGTCCCGGCGCGGCGTGGCGAGTTCCCGGACGTCCCAGACCCAGACGTCGTCCACCCGCTGCCCGGGTCCGAGCAGGTCCTCGACGGTGTGCCGGAGCGCCGGCGCCTGGTCGTGCCGGACCGGGAGCACCACGATCGCCGCGTTCCAGTAACGCAGGTCGTCGCGGAACAGCCGGCGCTGGCGGTCGTCGACCTCGACGGGCACCCCGGACGACGCCACCCGGGCGAGCAGTCCGGCGCCGTGGCTCGGCGGGGCGCCGAACGCGGCCAGGTCGCCGTCCTGGGCGTTGCGCGGTCCGAGGAAGTAGCCGCGCGGCACCGACATGTCGAGCCGGGTCGCGGCGGCCCAGCGCAGCCCGTCGGCGTTGCCGTTCTCGGTGACCGGGACCGGGACGACCGTCTGCCCCTCGGCGACGTACGACCGCCAGGTGCCGGAGGTGACGAAGTCCGGCACCGGCGGGCGGTTGTGGGCCGGCAGGGCGACCGGGATCAGCGGCACCAGCGCCATCGCGAGGCCGAGCGCCCACGCCTGCCGGTTGATCCGTGGTACGCCGACCGCCTGGCCGCGCAGCACCCGGTCGGTGGCGATCGCCAGCATGACGCCGACCACGGCCGACGCGATCATGCCGAACCGGGTGGGTACGACGAAGTGCAGCAGCGGCAGGTGCACGAAGACGGCCCACGGCCCGGGGCCGATCTCGGTCCCCTTGTACGACACGACGGTGCCCAGCGACAGCAGGGCGAAGAAGAGGCCGGTGAAGGCGAGTGCCCGGACGACCGCGTCCCGCCACAGCCAGACGGTGGTGACGACGAGCAGCAGGACCAGCGGCCAGCCGAAGAACGAGTTCTCCTCCGACGGGTTGGGGGCGAGGTTCTGGTTGGTCAGCTCGTTGCCGCCCAGCGTCGGCGTGCCGAAGCTGGTGAAGGCGGCCAGGTCGTTGCCGAAGTGGGCGACCTCGATCCCCTGGTAGTTCTGCGGCCCGGAGAACTGCACGTAGAGCGGGTAGGCGAGCAGCGCTCCGGCGATGACCGCGCAGACGGCGAGCCCGCCGAGCAGGCGGCGCCACGCCCCGGCCCACAGGTCCCGCCGTTGCAGGACGTACGCCAGCAGGAAGACCCCGCAGGCGATCGCGGTGAAGAGCAGGATCTCCTCGTTGATGAAGGCCTGGTAGGTGACCAGCAGGGCGAGGATGATCCCGTCGCGGACCGGTCGGGCGCCGGGCCGGCACAGCACCAGCACCCGCCACACGATGAACGGGACCAGGACCTGGCCGATGATGTTCGGGTGCCAGTTGGCGTGCGCCAGCATCGCCGGGCAGAAGCCGCAGAACCAGCCGCCGACCGCGGCGGCGACCCGGGACGAGACCAGGTGCCGCGACAGCACGTAGTACCAGGCCGCCGCGGTCAGCGACAGCATCAGCGTCACCAGCGCGACGAACGAGACGGCCGGCCCGAAGAGCATGGTGACCGGCACCATCGGCACGCTCAGCCCGAGCATCGGCGTGTTGGCCATCAGGTTGACCCCGTCGGGCACGTTCATCCGCTCGGTGAAGAGCGGGTTCTCGCCGTGGGTCACCACCCGCACCGCGTGGGCCAGGAACCACTGCATCAGCGACGGGTCGCTCTCCAGCGTCGGGGCGACCCGGCCGGGCGGGTAGGCCCACAGCCGGCTGGTCACCCACACCGCGGTGAGCAGGTAGAACCCGACGACCACGAAGTCGGCGCGCCGGCTCGACCACCGCCGCAGTCGCGCTGTCACCGACCTGACCCGGCCGGGTGCGGTGCGGTCGGAGACGTCGTCCGCCGGGGGTGACTTCGGCCGGTCGAGCAGGAATTCAGGTGAACTGTCCGCGACGGTCATAGTGCCTCGGATCGTACTCATCGGCGGGGCGACGATCTGGACCAGCCGCCCATTCCATACCCCTGGCGCAGGATCTGTCATCAATCGCGCGGCGGAACCGGCAGGTCGCGTACGTCCCACAGCCACACGTCGTCGACCCGCTGCGGCGGTTCGCCCATGAGTTCGGTCATCGCCGTCCGCAGCGCGTCGACCCGGCGCTGCTCGCCGAGGACCACGACGGCCGCCCGCCAGTAGATCAGGTCTTCGCGGGCCGCCTGCCGTTCCGCCTCGCCGATCGGCGGGACCACGCCGTTGCGGTAGACGTCCTGCAACAGCGCCGAGGTGGGCCGCTGTGCCTGCCCCCAGGATCCGTCGATGTTCCCCGGCGGGTCGGCGGGGCCCATGAAGTAGCCACGCGGCGCCTGGAACTCCAGGTCGGACAGTGCCGACCAGCGCATGCCCAGCCTTCCGCGGGTGACGTCGGCCAGCGGCACCGGCACCAGGGTGCGGCCCTCGGGGACGTACTGCCGCCACTGCCCGGAGGCGATGAAGTCGGGCAGCGGCTCCACCCCGCGTACCGGGGCGGGCAGCGGGGCGACCGGGACGAACGCGGCGACCAGGGCCACCCACCACGCGATCCTCGCCGGCCGGGCGACGCGGTGCCCGGCGACGGTGGTGTCCGGCGCGAGGCTCATGATCCGGTCGGCGGCCAGCGCGAGGACCACGCCCGCGGCGAACGTGGCGACGATCGCGAACCGGGTCACGCTGACCAGGTCGATCACCGGCACGTTGCTGATCAGCCAGAACGGCAGCTTGATCCCGGTGTCCTCGCCCTTGTAGACCAGCGTCGGGCCGAGCGAGATCACCGCGAAGAACAGGCCGGTGATCAGCAGCGCGCGGGCCGCCACCGAGCGCCAGAGCAGCGGTACGGCGACCGCCAGCAGGATCAGCACGGGCCAGCCGAAGAACGAGTTGTCCTCGGTCGGGCTGTTGCTGAGCACCTCGACGGTCGCCGGGTCGCCGGCGAGCGACTGGCGGGCGAACGCCGGGTAGGCCGCCAGGTCGGTGACGAAGGCGTCCGGGTCGTACGGCAGGCCGCGGTAGTGCCCGGGGCCGAAGAACTGCCACCACAGCGGGTAGGCCAGCACCACGAACGACAGCGCGGCGGCGACGCCGAGCCCGGAGAGCATCGGCCGGAGCGCCGCCTTCGCCTCCGCCGGCCGCATCGCGGCGTACGCCACCACGAAGACGCCCAGCGCCATCGCGGCGAACAGCAGCGCCTCCTCGTTGATGAAGATCTGGAGCACGATGAAGACGGCGAGGATCGCCCCGTTGCGCACCGTCCGGCCGGGTTCGCGTAGCTTCAGCGCACGCCAGACGATGAACGGGATGAGGAAGTGCGCGACGAAGTTGATGTGCCCGTTGGCGTGCGAGATCATCGTCGGCGCGAACCCGCACCACAGACCGCCGATGTAGGCCGCCGCGCGGGACCGGACGAAGTGCCGGCTCAGCACCCAGTACCAGGCGGCCGCGGTGCCGGCCAGGCTGAGGGTGAGCAGCAGGACGACCGAAACCGCCGCGCCGAAGAAATGGGTGATCGGCGAAACGGGGATACCGAGTGCCATCATCGACGTGTTGGACATCATGTTCACGCCGTCGGGCACGCCGAGCCGTTCGGACCACAACGGATTCTCGAAGTGGAAGACCACCCGCTCGGAGTGCGCGATCAGGAACATGTGCAGCCCGTGGTCGTCCTCGTTACCGGTCAGCACCCGGTTGTACGGGTCGAGCCACAGCCGGCCCATCACGAGCACGCCGAGCGCGAGATAGGTGCCGTACGCGACCAGGTCGACGAGCCGTTCGCGGCTGATCCGCAGGAGCTGGAGGAAACGACGGGAATGGTCCGGGCTGTGGGACGCGGTGCCGCCATTGCGGCCGGCAGCGGCGTCCACGTTGGGTTCCGCGGAGGTCATGATGGCTGGCATGTTAGCCGATCCGATCGGTCGCCGAGCCGGGCGGGAAGATATCCGCCGGCCACCGTCCTGACCCGCAGTTATACCCGTCGAGACAACGGAACAACGCGAAACGAATTGATGAACGCCTTATTCAGATGTGCCGCCTCGGCCCCCCTTCCGGGTCCCGTACGATGTGGCACCGGGCATCAGGGTCGACAGGGGGACCTCACATGATCTCGCTCCGGCGCGGTCTGCTGGGCATCGGCCTGGCGGCCGTCATGGTGGGCGGCGCCGCCTGCGGCGGCACCGAAGAGGTGCCGCCGGAGCGGGCGCTGCCGGTGGGTCACTACACACTCGACGGTGGGCTCCAGGTCTGGCCCGCGCGCGGAGGGCTGTCCGGCGACGAGGAGGCCCACCGGGCGGTGGCGCGGGCCGTCGACGCCTGGCGCACCCCCGCCGGTGACCGGCCCCGGCTGGAGACCTCCGGCATCCTCTGGCTCGGCGAGACCGACGGGCGGACCCTCGCCGTGGTCGCCGCCGACGTACCGGTCTACGGCGCGTCGTGGCTGCTCCAGCTCGACGGCGCCGGCGACGGGCTGGCGGTGACCAGCGCGGCGCAGTACACCGACCCGGGCTACCTGGTCTATTCCGACCTGCTCCCGGTCCGGCTGGGCAGCACCACCCGCTACCTGGCGTCGGCCCGGGTCGAGCAGGTCACCGGCCCGAACGGGCGCCCGGTGCGGGTGAGCGAAGGGCTGACCGACCCGGTCGACGTGGCGCGGTGTACGGCGAGCCCGATCGCCGTGCGGCTGCGGGCCACCGAGTCGCAGCCCCGCGGCACCGCCAACGACGAACTGCTCGACCTCGGCACCGCCGTCGAGCAGCCCCGCTACCCGGTCGTCCCGGACCAGGACGGGCGCGGCGCGACCGCGCTGGAGGACCTCGACACATGCGCGCTGGCCGGCGAGGACATCGCCTTCGGCAGCATCGACCCGAGCCCGGCCGACGGCCGCTCCTACCCCCAGGTGCCGACCTCGTGGCCGATCGAGTCGATCTACCAGGTCAACCTGGGCGAGGTCGGGTCCGGCCCGCTCGCCGGGCGGTTCGACCGGCTCACCTGGCGCAGCCAGGAGGGCACCACCTACGCGGCGGTGTTCCGGCCGGACAACGGCACGCCCGCGGTCTCGAAGGCCGACCGGGTGGCCGCGGTGCAGGCGTACGAGATCGACATCCAGGGCCGCGAGTACGTGGTGCTGAGCTGGGACGACGAGGACGACGACGCCGTGCTGCAACTGCCCGAGGGGGTCCAGCCGGTGCTGGAGCAGCGGGGGCTGGCGGTGGTGCCGAAGGCCGACCGGTCGCAGATTTACCGGGTGAGCGTCGGCGGCCGGCTGGAGACCCGTACCGTCGAGAAGTAGACCGCGCGCGAGAGCCCCGGACCCTGCGGTCCGGGGCTCTCGGCTACGAGGTCACTTCGCCTTCACGCCCCACGCGTCGGGCACCGGCAGCTCCCGGTCGCCGGCGTCGTCGAGCCGGGACACCCAGCCGGTCACCTGGCGGGCCACGTCCTGGGCGGTCAGCCCGATGTCGGCGAGGATCTGGGCGCGGGTGCCGTGCGGATGCCACTGGGCCGGCACGCCGAGGTCGCGCAGCGGCACCCGGACGTCCGCGTCGCGCAGCTCCTTGGCCAGCGCGTCGCCGACGCCGCCGTTGCGTACGCCGTCCTCGACGGTGACCACCAGCCGGTGGCCGGCGGCCAGGGTGACCAGCTCGGCCGGCACCGGCCGCACCCAGCGCGGGTCGACCACGGTCACGCCGTAGCCGTGCTCGGCGACCCGGGCGGCGACCTGCGTGCCGAGCTGCCCGAAGGCACCGACCGCGACGAGCAGGACGTCCTTGCGCTCGGCCTCGGCGAGCACGTCGACCGGCCCGACCCGGCGCACGGCCGGCAGGTCGGCGGCGACCGAACCGGTCGGGAAGCGCAGGATGGTCGGGCCGTCGTCGACGGCGACCGCCTCGCGTAGTTCCTCGCGCAGGGTGGCGGCGTCACGGGGGGCGGCGATACGCAGGCCCGGCACCACCCCGAAGACCGACATGTCCCAGATGCCGTAGTGGCTCGGCCCGTCCGGTCCGGTGATGCCGGCCCGGTCGAGCACGAAGGTGACCGGCAGCTTGTGCATGGCGACGTCGAGCAGCACCTGGTCGAAGGCCCGGTTGAGGAAGGTGGCGTAGACGGCCACGACCGGGTGCAGGCCGCCGAGCGCCAGCCCGGCCGCCGAGGTGGCGGCGTGCTGCTCGGCGATGCCGACGTCGTACGTGCGCTCGGGATACTTGCGGGCCAGCGCGGCGATCCCGGTCGGCTCGGCCATCGCGGCCGTGATGCCGACGACGTCGGGGCGCTCGTCGGCGATGGCGACCAGTTCCTCGGCGAAGACGTGGGTCCACTTGACGCTCGGCTTCGCCAGCAGCTTGCCCGTCTCCGCGTCGAAGGCACCCGGGCCGTGCAGGCAGTCGGCCTCGTCCTCCTCCGCCGGCCGGTAGCCGTAGCCCTTGCGGGTGACCGCGTGCACGATCACCGGGCCGCCGAAGCCCTTGGCCTTGCGCAGCGCCGACTCGACGGCGGCGACGTCGTGGCCGTCGATCGGGCCGACGTACTTCAGGCCGAGGTCCTCGAACATGGTCTGCGGGGAGACCGCGTCCTTGATCCCCTTCTTGACCGCGTGCAGCACCTCGTACATCGGCTTGCCGACCAGCGGCGTCGAGCCGAGCGACTCCCGGACCAGGTCGAGGACCTTCTCGTAGCCGGGGTTGAGCCGCAGCGCCGACAGGTGGTCGGCCAGCCCGCCGATGGTCGGCGCGTAGGAGCGGCCGTTGTCGTTGACGACGATGACCAGCGGGTTGCGGGCGCCGGCGATGTTGTTCAGCGCCTCCCAGCACATGCCGCCGGTCAGTGCGCCGTCGCCGACCACCGCCACGACGCTGCGCTGCTCGCCGCGCAGGGCGAACGCCTTGGCGAGCCCGTCGGCGTAGGACAGCGCGGTCGAGGCGTGCGAGTTCTCGATCAGGTCGTGCTCGCTCTCGGCCTGGCTCGGGTAGCCGGACAGGCCACCGCGCTGACGGAGCTGGTCGAAGCCCTCCTGCCGGCCGGTCAGCATCTTGTGCACGTATGCCTGGTGGCCGGTGTCGAACAGGAACTTGTCGCGGGGCGAGTCGAAGACCCGGTGCATCGCGATGGTCAGCTCGACGACGCCGAGGTTGGGTCCGAGATGGCCGCCGGTGCGCGAGACCTTCGCCACCAGGAAGTCCCGGATCTCCGCGGCGAGGATCTCCAACTCCTCGGCCGACATGCGTTTGACGTCCTGCGGGCCGTGGACCGTGCTCACCAGACGACCGTCGCCGGCCGGACCTTCTTCAACGCTCATGACCGGACAGTCTATCGGTGCCGGCCACGCACGCGGCCTGAGACAAGATCGACCGATGGCCCCCCGGCCGGGCCCGGCACCGCCGGGCGCCAGTTTCGACAAGGCTGTCGTTCCGGGGTGATTCCACCCACGGGCCGTCACCCGATCGGTCAACAAAAGCGGCGGAATGCCGCGACCGCCGTACGCTGAGGGTAACTACGCCCTTCCCGAAGGTAACGCCATGTCGTCGCTGCCGTCCGTCCCCCGGCACCCCGTCCGTCCCGGCGCCGCCGCCGCCGGCCAGGTGCTCGCGCTGGCCCTCGTGGCCCTGGTCGCCCTGCCCCTGCTGCCCGTGGTCCTGCTGGTCGCCGCCTGGATCAGGCTGCGGGACCGGTTCGACCGCCCGGCACCCGCCGCCCGGCCGGTCTCCGCCCCGCCCTCCGCGGCCCACGCCGCCTGACCGCCGCCGCGCGGCCCCGCGGACCGGTTCGCCGCCGGCCACTGACTGCCCGGCCCCGCGGACCGGCCCGCCGCCGGCGCTGTCGGTCCGCCGTCACCGGTTCAAGGTCCGCCGCCAGACGCCGCGGGTCCCGCGGGCGCGTCGCCCGCGGGACCCGGAAACGCCCGGCTACGGGTCACTCCACCCGGCGCCGGAAACGGCCGAGGAGCAGGACGACAGCGCCCGCCCCGAGCAGGGACAGCCCGACACCCGCCACGGTCGCGGTCGAGTCACCGGTCTTCGGCAGCTCGTCCTTGTGCGTCGGCGTGGCGGTCGGCTTGTGCGTCGGCTTGTGGGTGGGCGTGTGGGTCGGCTTGTGCGTCGGCTTGTGGGTCGGTTTGTGGGTCGGCTTGTGCGTGGGCCGGTGGGTCGGCTTGTGGGTCGGCTTGTGGCCCAGCGTCTCGCTGTACTTGAAGCCGGCGATCCACAGCGTCCAGGTCGTGCCGGGCTCCCACTTGACCCGCTGGTAGTCGTAGTCGTCGGCCCGGACGTAGCCCTCGATCTTCTTGTCCTTGTCCTTGTCGCTGGACAGGACGTAGCGTTCGCCCTTCTCCGATCCGTTGCGGATCCGCAGGACGGCGTACTCGTCACCCTTGTCGTGCTTGACCGACAGGCCGTAGTCCTTGCGGTCGGGCCGGCAGCGCTCCCGCTCCTCGCCGCCGGTGGTGCTGTTCTCGCCTCCCTCCCACGGCCTGCACGTGGGCGTCGACGCGACGTTCACCTCGGCCCCGTATGCGGCCGGCGCGGCAGCCAGCCCCATCATCCCGATGGCTCCCAACAGACCCGCCGTGACGGCGGCTGACAACGTACGAAGCACAACGTCCTCCAAGGAAGTTGCAAAAAGGACCCCATTGTCGATGGGCTTCACCGGCGGACGGTGGGCACGATGTGCGTCCCGACCAGCTAACGAGGCATCCATCAACGGGGCGCGCCCACGGGACACAACTACGTCCGGTGGGCCTGGCGATGACACCGGGTAGTCGCGAATGGCCGGCCGATCGGACCACCCCGGGCGCTGTCCGGCCGAACCGGACATCGATAGATCCGCCGCGACGGCGGGCGGCGGTCAGCCCGGGAGGAGCAGGCCGACGCACTCCACGTGCTGCGTCATCGGGAACAGGTCGTACGCCCGCAGGGCCGCCAGCCGCCAGCCGGCGGACCGGAACGTCGCCACGTCACGCGCGAAGGCCGCCGGGTCGCAGGCGACGTACGCGACCGCCCGCGGCGCCGCCCCGACCAGGGCGCGCACCACCCCGGCCCCGGCACCGGCCCGGGGCGGATCGAGCACCACCAGGTCGACCGGGCCGGTGATCCGGCGCCGGGCCAGCGCCGTCTCGACCCGGGCCGCGACGATCTCGACCCCGGGCAGGTCGCGCAGGTTGTCCCGGGCCGCCGCCACACCCACCGGCGCCGCCTCGACCAGGGTGATCCGGGCCGCCGGCCCGACCCGGTCGGCCAGCGCCGCGGCGAAGAGCCCGGCACCGCCGTACAGGTCCCACGCCGACTCCCCCGGCGCCGGGTCGAGCAGGTCGACCACGGCCCCGGCCAGCGTGTCGGCCGCCGCCGGGTGCACCTGCCAGAACGCCTCCGCCGGCAGCCGCCAGTCCCGGCCGACGGCCCGTTCGGTCACCGTCGCCGGACCGTCCACGACGGTCGCGGCGCCGTCGGCGAGGGCGCGGACGGTCACGTCGCCGCCGGACGACGCGACCGTCTCCACCACCTCGGCCGCCGGCCAGCGTCGGCCACCGGCCGCCAGCACCGGCAGGTCCCGTACGCCGGGGTGCGCGATCAGGCAGCGGTCGACGGGTACGACCTGGTGGGTGCGGTGGCGCAACAGTCCGGCCCGGCCGGCCGCGTCGACGGCGTACCGCACCCGGGACCGCCAGCCGAGCGGCCCGCCCGGCAGCGCCTCGACGGTCACCCCCAGGTCGGCGACCTCGTCGGGGGTCAGCCCGCCGAGCCGGTGCAGTTGCTCGCGTACGACGTCGGCCTTCCACACCAGCTGCGCGGCCGGTGCGACGTGCTGCAGGTCGCAGCCGCCGCACAGCTCCGGCCGGGCGTACGGGCACGGCGGCGCGACCCGGTCCGGCGCCGGGTCGAGCACCGCCACCGCGTCGGCGCGCAGGTAGCCGCGGTGCAGTTCGGTGATCTGCGCGACCACCCGCTCGCCGGGCAGGGCGTGCCGCACGAAGACCACCCGGCCGTCGAGCCTCGCCACGCAGTGGCCGCCGTGCGCGACCGCACCGACCACGAGTTCGACCCGGTCGCCCTCGACCGGGTCACCGGCCGCCGCCGTGGTGTCGACCGTCTCCACGTTCACCCCTCCCCCCGGGCCGGGGCGGCGCCGCCCCGGTCCGCCACAGTTTCACCGGCCGGGTCCCCGTCCACCGACGGGTAGGGGTCGCGACGGGCGGCCCGCGGCCCGCGCGCCGGCCCGAGGGTCAGCGTCGCGTCGTACCGCTCCAGGTTCTTGTTGGCGGTCGACGCGAGTTGCCAGGGAACGCTGGTCACCATGACGCCCGGCTCGAAGAGCAGCCGGCCCTTGAGCCGCAACGCGCTCTGGTTGTGCAACAGGTTCTCCCACCAGTGGCCTACGACGTACTCGGGGATGAAGACGGTGACGACGTCGCGGGGCGCGTTCCGGCGCGCGGACTTGACGAAGTCGATGACCGGCCGGGTGATCTCCCGGTAGGGCGAGTCGATGACGGTCAGCGGCACCGGCACCCCGTGCCGTTCCCAGTCGCGCTGCAGCTTCTGGGTGTCGGTGTCGTCGACGTTGACGGTCACCGCGGTCAGCGTGTCGGGCCGGGTCGCCTGCGCGTACGCGACCGCCCGCAGCGTCGGCCGGTGCAGCTTGCTGACCAGTACGACCGCGTGGTTGCGGGCCGGCAGGACCGGCCGGCCCTCGTCGGGTTCGAGTTCGGCGGCGACCCGGTCGTAGTGCCGCCGGATGGTCAGCATCAGCAGGTAGATGACCGCCATCGCGGCGATGGCGATCCAGGCGCCCAGCAGGAACTTGGTGATCAGGACGATGACCAGGACGGTGCCGGTCAGGCCCATGCCGAAGCCGTTGATCGCCCGCGAGCGGAGCATCCGCCGCCGGGCCTGCGGGTCGCGTTCGGTCCGCAGCCGCCGGTTCCAGTGCCGGATCATGCCGGCCTGCGACAGGGTGAACGAGACGAAGACCCCGACGATGTAGAGCTGGATCAGCCGGGTCACCTCGGCCTGGAACCCGACGATCAGCACGATCGCGAAGACGGCCAGGAAGACGATGCCGTTGGAGAACGCCAGCCGGTCGCCGCGGGTGTGCAGTTGGCGGGGCAGGTAGCGGTCCTGGGCGAGGATCGAGCCGAGCACCGGGAAGCCGTTGAACGCGGTGTTGGCGGCCAGGAAGAGGATCATCGCGGTCGCGGCGACGACCAGGAAGAGCAGCACCGACCCGGAGCCGAAGATCGTCTCACCGAGCTGGGCGGTGACCGTCTTCTGCACGTAGCCGGCCGGCCCCGACTCGATCTGCTGGGCCGGGTCCTCGACGAACTGCAGGCCGGTCAGCCGGGCCAGCCAGATGATCCCGACGATCAGGCCGACCGCGACCGAACCGAGCAGCAGCAGCGTCGTCGCCGCGTTGCGGCTCTTCGGCGGCTTGAACGCGGGTACGCCGTTGGAGATCGCCTCGACGCCGGTCAGCGCCGCACAGCCGGACGAGAACGCCCGCAGCAGCAGGAACACCATGGCCACACCGGTCAGGTCGTGCCACTCCGCGCTGATCACCAGGTCGGCGCTCGGCGCCCGCAGGTCGTGGCCGAGCACCACCACCCGGACCAGACCGGTCAGGATCATGCCGCCCACGACGATGATGAAGCCGTACGTCGGGATGGCGAGCGCGGTGCCGGACTCGCGCAGGCCGCGCAGGTTGATCGCGGTGAGCAGGACGACGGCGCCGACCGCGATACCGACCTTGTGGGTGGCGACGAACGGCAGCACCGAGCCCAGGTTGGCGACCCCGGAGGAGACCGACACGGCGACGGTCAGCACGTAGTCGACCATCAGCGCGCTGGCCACCCCGACCCCGGCCTTCTGGCCGAGGTTGACGGTGGCCACCTCGTAGTCGCCGCCCCCGGACGGGTAGGCGTGCACGGTCTGCCGGTAGCTGGCGACCACGGTCAGCATCACCACGACGACGGCCAGCCCGACCCAGGGCGAGAAGATGAACGCGGACGCGCCGGCGATCGACAGGGTCAGCAGGATCTCGTCCGGGGCGTACGCGACGCTGGACAGCGCGTCGGAGGCGAACACCGGCAGCGCGACGCGCTTCGGTAACAGGGTGTGTTTGAGCCGGTCCGACCGGAACGGTCGGCCCAGCAGCAGCCGCTTCATCAGGGCGGTCGGACGGGCCACAAGGGCTAAGCGTACGGCCGGCCGACCCGGTCGCACGTCGCGGAGGGTGATCACGCCCGGCGCGCCGTACGGCCGGTCCGCCCGCGCCGGGCGTGCCGGGGCGTGGCACGCTCTTGGATGACGCGGGCGGCCCGGCCAACGGGGCGGGCGGGGCGCGGCACGGTAGCGGGAGGACCGGCGTGCACATCGTGATCATGGGCTGTGGCCGGGTCGGCTCGACCCTCGCCCAGCGGCTGGAGGCCCTGGGACACTCCGTCGCGGTCATCGACCAGAACGCGGACGCGTTCCGGCGGCTCGGACCGGACTTCGGCGGGGTCACGGTCACCGGCATCGGCTTCGACGGCGAGGTGCTGCGGGCGGCCGGCGTCGAGCGCGCCGACGCGTTCGCCGCGGTCTCCAGCGGCGACAACTCCAACATCATCTCGGCCCGGCTGGCCCGCGAGACGTTCGGTGTCAACCGGGTGGTCGCCCGGATCTACGACCAGAAGCGGGCCGAGGTCTACGAGCGGCTCGGCATCCCGACGGTGGCGTCGGTGCGCTGGACCGCCGACCGGATCCTGCACCATGTCGTACCCGAGGGCATGGAGATCTTCCGCGACCCGACGAGCACCGTGTCGATCATCGAGGTCCCGACCCACCGGGACTGGGTCGGCCGGCCGCTGCGCGGCCTGGAGGAGGCGACCGGGGCCCGGGCCGCCTACCTGATCCGGTTCGGGATCGGCACGCTGCCCACCGCCTCCACCGTCGTACAGGAGGGAGACCAGATCTTCATGCTGGTCACCGACGACATCGCCGAGACCGTGACGGCGGTCGCCGTCGGCGCGCCGGAAGGGGGGCGGTGACCGTGCGGGTCGCCATCGCGGGAGCCGGCAACGTCGGCCGCTCGATCGCCCAGGAGCTGATCGAAAACGGCCACCAGGTGATGCTGATCGAACGGCAGCCGAGGATGCTGCGCCCCGAGCGGGTGCCGCAGGCCGAGTGGATTCTCGCCGACGCCTGCGAACTGGCCAGCCTCGAGGAGGCCGACGTCGCGAGCTGCGACGTGGTCGTCGCGGCGACCGGCGACGACAAGGTCAACCTGGTGGTGTCGCTGCTGGCCAAGACCGAGTTCGCGGTCGCCCGGGTGGTGGCCCGGGTCAACCGGGCCGAGAACGAGTGGCTGTTCACCGAACAGTGGGGCGTCGACGTGGCGGTGAGCAAGCCGCGGGTGATGGCCGCCCTCGTCGAGGAGGCGGTCACCGTCGGCGACCTGGTGCGGTTGATGACGTTCCGGCAGGGCGAGGCGAACCTGGTCGAGATCACCCTGCCGGCCACCGCGCCGTACGTCGGGCAGCCGATCCGCGACGTGCCGCTGCCCCGCGACGCCGCCCTGGTCGCCATCCTGCGCGGGCGGCGGGTGCTGGTGCCGACCCCGGACGACCCGCTGGAGGCCGGCGACGAGCTGATCTTCGTCTGCACGGCCGACATGGAGGACGCCGTACGCCAGGTCGTGCTGGGCGCCGACAGCGTCGAGCGGACCCGCAACGGGTCCTGACGCGCCCGGTCAGGCGGAGGCGGGCGTGGCCACCTCGGTACGGGTGACCCGGCGCACCACCCAGATGGTGATCGCCAGCAGCAGCGCGTACGGCGGGTAGCCCAGCGCCAGCCGGGCGACGCCCAGCGCCGTCTCCATGTCGGCCAGGTAGAGGGCGGCCTGCACACCCACCTTGGTCAACCACACCACGCCCCACAGGATGGTCAGCCAGTTGAAGGTGCGGACCAGCACTGGGTTGTGCCGCCAGTCCGACTTGCCGCCGCCGACGATCACCGACCACAGCCAGCCGACCAGCGGCTGCCGGATCGCCACCGAGGCGAGCAGCGCCACCCCGTACGCCACGCCGTAGAGGATGCCGGGCAGGTAGAAGTCCCGGGCCTCGCCGGAACGCAGGGCGATGAAGGCGCCGATCCCGACGCCGAACAGGCCGTTGACCGCGTGCCGGACCGGCTTGCGCTGGGTCAGCCGGAAGACGGCGATCGCCACCGCCACGCCGACCGCCGCGATGATCGCCGGACGCAGCTCGAAGATGACGTTCACCAGCACGAAGACGAGCACCGGGATGCCCGACTCGACCAGCCCGCGCCAGCCGCCGAGCTGTTCGGCCATCTGCTCGGCGAAGGTCGGCATCCGCTCCTCGTCGGGCGTGCCGGCCGCGTCGGTCTTGGCCGTCGGGGGCTGTCCACTCGTCATCTGGGGCCGTCTTTCACTCGCGGTCACACCGGCGGTGGCACCTGGGCCGTCGTCTGCGGCCGGTTCCACCCCGGTCGGTCACCTGGGCGGTTCCAGCTCGTAGTAAGGGTTGTAGATGACTTTACGGTCATCGCGTACGGCTACACGACCCCGCGCGGTCAACTGCCGGCCCGGCTCGATGCCGGTGATCTGCCGCCGGCCCAGCCAGACCAGGGTCACCACGTCGGTGCCGTCGAAGAGGTCCGCCTCCAGGGTCGGCAGGTTGGTGCGCGGCGTGTAGACGACCGTACGCAGCCGACCGGACACCGAAGCCAGCTCGCCCCGCCGGCACTGCCGGGCCGGCACGCAACCGGACTCGGCGCTCTCCCGTTGCAGCTCCTGCGCGTCGAGTTCCGCCTCGCTGGCGGTCAGCCGCTGGAAGAAGCGGCGCAGCGACGGCCGCTCGTCGGTCGCCATGACCTGGTGTCATCCTCCTCGGCGGGCCCCCGCTGGACCCGCCCGGCCCGGTGCGGGCCGTGCTGCCAGCGTACGCCGGCCGGCCCGGTCGCCGGGTCGGCAACCGGACCGGCCGGGTCGCCTGGTCAGTCCGCGCGGCGCGGGCGGGGCGACGGCTTGCGCTTGTGCGGCTGCTGGTCGCCCGGCGCGGCACCGTTGGTCGCGGGGGCGGCCGGCTGCTGCTGGGCGGCCTGCTGTTGGGCGGCCTCCTGCTGGGCGGCCTGCTGCTCGGCGACCTCGCGCGGCAGGCGCAGCGGCAGCGGCTCGCGCACCGGCTTGGCCTCGCCGCCCCGGTCGACGACCAGCCCTTCGAACGCCCGCGTCAACCGGTCGCTCACGCCGGGATCGGCGGCGACCGGCCCCTGGAAGATGCCGCGCACCATCCACCGCGGCCCGTCGACGCCGACGAAGCGCAGGTCGGTCAGGCCCTCCGGGGTACGGACCCGGGCCCGCAGCTCGACGCCGTGCTCGCCGTCGCTTTCCTGCGCCGCGACGCCGTCGTTGAACAGCGAGGTCCGGATCTCCTCCCGGAACTCGGCCCAGATGCCCTCGCTACGCGGCGCGGCGAACACGGCGAGCTGCAGCGCGTTCCCGCCGTCGACGAGCACGACCTGCTGCACGCTGCCGTCGGGGTTGGCCTGCACCCGGACCTCGACGCCCTCGACCGCCGGGATGTGAAGGCTGCCCAGGTCGAGCCGCTGCACCCCCTCCGGCGCCTCCGAGCTGTCGTACGGGCCGCGCTCGGGAGCCGCGTTCTCCTCGGCCGGGCTGTCGCGCGCGACGTCGGCCGGACCGCCGGGCCGCTCGTCGCGGGCGTGCCGTCCGGAGCCGCCGCGTCGCCGGGAAAAGATCACTGGCTCAACCTCTCGTCCACAAGATCCGCCTTGACAACCTGCTCGACCAGGCCGGCGTGGCCGCCGGTGGAACCGTGCCCGCCAACCCCGCGACTGGAGTCGGGCAGCTCGTCGACGAGCAGGAAGTCTGCCCGCTCCACACGCTGCACCACAAGCTGCGCGATCCGGTCGCCGCGGGAGATTTTTGCCGGGTGCACCGGATCATGGTTGATCAGGTTGACCAGGATCTCCCCCCGGTAGCCGGCGTCGACCGTACCGGGCGCGTTCAGCACCGTGACCCCCAGCTTGGCGGCCAGCCCGGAACGGGGGTGCACCAGGCCCACGTAGCCGTCCGGCAGGGCCAGCGCGACCCCGGTACGGACCAGCGCCCGGGCGCCCGGGGCCAGCTCCACGTCCTGCGCCGACACCAGGTCCGCACCGGCGTCGCCCGGGTGGGCGTACGTCGGCGGCGGCAGGTCCGGGTCGAGCATGCGCAGCGGTACGGGCACGGCGTGGGTCACGGTCTCACTCTTCCGCTCGGGGCGTCGATTCGGGGCGATCGGTCGGTCCGGTCCGCCGGCCGCCGGCCGGCGCCCTCCATCCTGCCGTGTGCCGCCGGCGCCGCGCGCCGTACCCTCGGACAACGTGGAACCATCACCATCTGGACAGAAGGTGGCGCCGGACCCGACCGGACCGGGTGGCGCCGCCGACGGGTACGCCGAGCGGCTGAGCCTGCCCTGGTGGCTGTGGCTGGCCGGGATCGCGGCCGGCGGGCTGTTCGCGGCCGAGATCTGGATGGGGGCCGGCGGGGTACGCGCCTGGCTGCCGTTCGTGGTGATACCGCCGCTGGTGCTCGGCACGCTGTGGTGGCTGGGCCGGATCCGGGTCGCGGTGACCGACGGCGAACTGCGGGTCGACGACGCCCGGCTGCCGGTGCGCTTCGTCGCCGACGCGATCGCCCTGGACGCGGCCGGCCGCCGGGAGGTGCTCGGGGTGGGTGCCGACCCGCTGGCGTTCGTCGTACAGCGGCCGTGGGTGCCCGGCGCGGTGCAGGTGGTCCTCGACGACCCCGACGACCCGACGCCGTTCTGGGTGGTCAGCTCCCGGGACCCGGTCCGGCTGGCCGAGGCGATCCTCGCCGCGCGCGACGCCCGCGCCTGACCGGTCCGGCTCAGGAGCGGGGCAGGCCGGGACCACCGAGTGCCTTGCGCCCACCGCGCAGGTCGTCGCGGATCCGGTCGCCGAGGCTGCGGGTCGCCCGCCGGTTGAGCAGGCTGGCCACGGCGGCACCGGTGAGCATCGGGCCGAGCGTGGTGAGGTTGCGGCCGAACCTGCGCAGCAGCATGTCGCGCAGCTCCTTGCGGGCCGCGGTGCCGAGGATCGCGGCCATCCCGCCGCCGGGCAGCAGCGGGTTCACGCCCCGCCCGCTCGACCAGGCCTGCAGCAGCGCCACGGCGCGTTCGGCGCCGCCGCCCTCGACCGGCACGCCGTACACCTCGTGGAGTTCACCGATCAGCTTGACCTCGACGGCGACCACCGCGATCGTCTCGGCGGCCAGCAGCACGGGCGCCGAGAGCAGGGTCGGCGCGGCGACCCACTGGATCGAGCCGACGCTGCCGCCGGCGGCGCCGATGCCGGCGGTCGTCCGCGAGGCGTTGCGGACCAGGCGCTCGGCAAGGACCTCGCCCTCGATCCCGCCGTAGTGCCGGCGCAGGGTCTCCAGATCGCGGATCGGGACGTGCGGGGCGATGTCGCCGATCGCGTCGGCCATCCAGCGGATGGCGGCCCTCGGCTTGAACAGGTCGCCGACGCCGCGACCGCGGAACTGGTTGATCATCCGGCCGAGCAGCCGCTTGCGCTGGGCCGGTTCGAGGTCGTCGGCGGTCAGCTCGACGACGGTGCCGCTCAGGTCCTCGACGGTGCCCGGCTCTTCGACGGTGCCGGCCTCGACCATCGCGGCGTCGCCGGAGGTCCCGGGCTTCCCGGCGGCCGGCTTCAGCTCGCCTGTCGAGCCGGCGGTACGGCCGGACTCGGCAATCGGCGCCGGCACATCCGACGGGACGTCCGGCGCCGGGTCTGGGCGGCTCATGGTCTGCCCTCCAGCACTTCGTTGGTCCAGTTCGCTCGGCCGGGGACGCGGGCACCGCACCACCGGGCGCTACGAGTCAAGCAGGGCCCCGCCACCCGCGCACGTCGAACTGAACGCGGCGACCCCGGTCCGAGGCCGCCGCCTCCCCCCTCGTGCGTCGGAACTCAGGCGCACTCCCGGCAGATCAGCTCGCCGTTGCGTTCCACGGCCAACTGGCTCCGGTGGTGCACAAGGAAGCAGCGCGCGCAGCGGAACTCGTCCGACTGCATCGGCAGCACCTTGACCGTGAGTTCCTCGTCAGCCAGATCGGCACCGGGCAGCTCGAAGCTCTCGGCCACCTCGGCCTCGTCGACATCCACCGCGCCGGACTGCGAGTCGACGCGTCGTGCCTTGAGCTCTTCCAGGCTGTCCTCGCCGAGGTCAACCTCGTCGCGACGCGGAGCGTCGTAGTCGGTGGCCATCGGTTCACTCTCCCGTATCGATGAGTCGTTGCCGGTTTGTAACGCCGGACGACAGTGTTTCGGTACCCACGGTCGCCGGGATGCCGCCCTTCTCGAAAGAACTGCCCCGGCGAGCGGGGTACCTTACCCCCTCACAAGCGAGGCATGTATACCGCCCTCGTCGGATGGATGTACGCCTGGACGCGAGAAGTTGTTCCCAATGTGACTCAGGCGACACGAAGATAGGGGCCCGGGTCGACTGATCATCGTCGCCGCGCCGGCAGGTCCCCCCTTGTTTCCGCGCACCGGCCGGACAACCGCTAACCTCGGCGGCATACTCGGTAGCCACGGGGCCGACCACGGGTCGGCCGACCGGTCACCGGCCCTCACTCAGTCACCGGGAGCAGTCTCATGAGCTTTGCGCGGGTGCGGGCACTCGTCGTCGTCGGCGCGCTGGTCGTGTTCGCACTGATCTTCGTGGTCTTCGCCCTCGTCCGGGACACCCAGGGTGGCCAGAACACGGCCAACTCCTGCCCCGAGGGCTGGGCACTGGCGAACCTGACGCTCCGCGAGCCCAAGGACGTCAAGATCAATGTCTACAATGCGACAGATTCGGTCGGGCTGGCCACGAGCGTCGCGGGCGACTTCTCCAACCGTAAGTTCCAGGTCGACAAGACCGGCAACGATCCGCTGAAGAAGGGCGTCGACGGGGTCGCCGTCCTGCGCTACGGCCCGAAGGCCGTCGGATCGGCACACCTGCTGCGGGCCTACTTCCTCGACGAGGCCCGCCCCGAGTACGACCCCGCCCGCGAGGACGACGTCGTCGACGTGGTCATCGGCACCGGCTTCAAGCAACTCGCCACGACCACCGAGGTCAACCAGTCGCTGGTCGAGCTCGGCGGCCGGCCGGAGCTGCCGCCGCAGACCTGCGCGGCCCCGACCGACCAGACCTGACCGGTCCGGTTTCGGGGCACCCCGGGACCGGTCACGACACCACCGCCGCCACCGGCCGTCCCGGCCCCACCGAGGGTCGCCGGGGCGGCCGGTGGCGTCACGGGCCGCCGGCGGCGTCCAGTTCGACGAGCAGGTCGTGCAGCGGGCCGAAGAGCGCCGGCGGGGCCGCCACGACCAGGTCGGGACCGGCCGGCTGCCCCTTGAGACCGCCGAGCACCAGGCCGGCCTCGGTGGCGACCAGCCCGCCCGCCGCCTGGTCCCAGGCGTTGAGCCCCTTCTCGTAGTACGCGTCGATGGCCCCCTCGGCGGCCAGGCACAGGTCGATGGCGGCGGCGCCGGCCCGCCGGATGTCGCGCACCCGCGCGATCAGGCCGAGCAGCACCCTGGCCTGGTGCAGGCGCCGGGCCGGGTCGTAGCCGAACCCGGTGCCGACCAGCGCCTGGGCGAGGTCGGTCTCGGCCGAGCCGTGCAGCCGGTGGCCGTCGCGGTAGGCGCCGCCACCGAGGGTGGCCGTCCACTCGGTGCCGGTGGCGATGTTGCGCACCACCCCGGCGACCACCACCCCGTCGACCTCGGCGGCCAGTGAGACCGCGTAGTTGGGCAGCCCGTACAGGTAGTTCACGGTGCCGTCGATCGGATCGAGGATCCACCGTACGGCCGCACCGGCCGCCGGCCGGTCGCCGGAGACGCCGTACTCCTCGCCCAGCACGGTGTCACCGGGACGGGCGACTCGCAGGTCGGCGATGACCTGACGCTCCACCGCCCGGTCGGCGGCGGTGACCACGTCGGTCGCCGTGCTCTTGGTCGCCACCGCGCTGACGCCCTCGGCGCGCATCCGACGGGCCGTCGCGGCGCCGTCGCGGGCCACCCGTACCGCGATTTCCAGCAGATCCTGCGGCTTCGGTGCCGTGTCCTTCACTCCTACCTCCCTCACCACCGCTATCATCCTTACAAACTCCACGTTCGCTCCCATTCGGCGGCCCTGTGCCGCCGTTGCGGCGTGCGACGCGGGATGATCGCTGCCGGCGGAGTTACAATTCACGCCTACCCTCGTGCAACGGCCCGCCCGCCAGCGGCCGGGCCGGGACTCGGGGGTCACCCACCACACCGCCCGGCAGGTCGCTCCGCGCTGCGCTGGACGGTCCGGCCGTGCTCGCTCATCGCCTCCGGAAGGTCATTCGTGACAGAACCCCGCCACGTCGGCGCTGACGTCCGCTCGCTCACCGACACCCTGATCGCCCACGCCGAGCGCGCGGGTGGACAGCTAACGTCGGCGGAGGTCGCGCGCACGGTCGAGTCCGCCGAGGTGACTCCGGCCCAGGCCAAGAAGATCCTGCGTGCCCTTTCCGACGCCGGGATCACCGTGGTGGTGGACGGCTCGGCGAGCACTCGCCGCCGGGTCGCCGCCGCCCGGTCGGTCACGCCCGCATCGCGGGCGACGACCGCCAAGGCGACCAAGAAGCCGGCGCCACCCGCGCCGGCGCCGAAGCAGGCTCCCGCGCCCGAGGAGGCGGCCGCGCCGGCCAAGAAGGCCGTGCCGCGCAAGGCCGCCGCCGGTGGCGAGGCCGCGCCGGCGCCCACCAAGGTGGCAGCGAAGGCCGCCCGGACGGTGAAGGCGGCCGGCGGCACCGGCCCGGCGAAGGCGACCGGTCCCGCCAAGGCCACCAAGGCGACCAAGGCCACGGCCAAGGCCGAGGGCGAGCCGGGCGCCGACGGCGAGATCGATCCGGAGGAACTGGCCGCGATCGAGGACGTCGTCGTCGAGGAGCGCGCCGAGCTGACCAAGGCGGCCGAGGCGGACGCGTCCGCGTCGGCGTCCGACAACGACTTCGAGTGGGACGACGAGGAGTCCGAGGCGCTCAAGCAGGCGCGCCGGGACGCCGAGCTGACGGCGTCGGCCGACTCGGTCCGCGCCTACCTCAAGCAGATCGGCAAGGTTCCGCTGCTCAACGCCGAGCAGGAGGTCGAGCTGGCCAAGCGGATCGAGGCCGGCCTCTACGCCGCCGAGCGGCTGCGGGCGGCCGACGAGGGCGAGGAAAAGCTCGTCATCCAGCTCTCACGGGACCTCGGCTGGATCTCGCGCGACGGCGAGCGGGCCAAGAACCACCTGCTCGAGGCCAACCTCCGGCTCGTGGTGTCGCTGGCCAAGCGCTACACCGGGCGGGGCATGGCCTTCCTCGACCTGATCCAGGAGGGCAACCTCGGCCTGATCCGCGCCGTCGAGAAGTTCGACTACACCAAGGGCTACAAGTTCTCCACCTACGCCACCTGGTGGATCCGCCAGGCCATCACCCGCGCCATGGCCGACCAGGCCCGCACCATCCGCATCCCGGTGCACATGGTCGAGGTCATCAACAAGCTCGGCCGTATACAGCGCGAACTGCTCCAGGACCTGGGTCGTGAGCCCACTCCGGAAGAGCTGGCGAAAGAGATGGACATCACACCTGAGAAGGTGTTGGAGATCCAGCAGTACGCCCGCGAACCGATCTCGCTCGATCAGACCATCGGTGACGAGGGCGACAGCCAGCTCGGCGACTTCATCGAAGACTCCGAGGCCGTGGTCGCGGTCGACGCCGTGTCGTTCTCGCTGCTGCAGGACCAGCTCCAGCAGGTGCTGCAAACGCTCTCCGAGCGCGAGGCGGGCGTCGTACGGCTGCGCTTCGGGCTCACCGACGGCCAGCCGCGCACCCTTGACGAAATCGGTCAGGTCTACGGCGTGACCCGGGAGCGGATCCGCCAGATCGAGTCGAAGACGATGTCCAAACTGCGGCACCCGTCGCGGTCGCAGGTGCTCCGCGACTACCTGGACTGACCCCGCCACGTCAACTGATCGTGTCGCTTTGATCACCAGTCGTATATCCGACTGTGGTAATTGGTCGGTTACGCGATTGTGATCGTTGACGTGGCACCCTTGGTACACGGCAAACTGTCCCAACGATGTGTGACCTCGGTCCCCCGAGGGCACGTTGGGAAGGCCGCACCCACCATGGGTGTTGCACGATAGGTGAGAGCAACGACCGAAGAACGTGTTCATCGGTGACGACCCGAGGAGGAAGGCGATGACCCCGACCCTCACGCCGCCGCCCGAGACGGTGGCTCCCCCAGCCGCCGATGAACGGTGCGACCGCTGCAACGCCGCCGGCAAGCTCCGGATCACCCTGTCGGGTGGCAGTGAGCTGGTGTTCTGTGGACACCACGCGAACAAGTACGCCGAGGATCTTGTCAAGATCACCGTACGGTTCGTGGCCGACCCGGAGTTCAACTGGCGTGGCGCCGACCTGATGGCGAACTGAGACGTTCCGGTTCCGCCCGGCAACCACCGGGCGGGACCGGACGTCCGATCCACCGAGACGCGAAAGCGGCCGGAGTTTCCCCTGGCGGGAGCCTCCGGCCGCTTCGTGTATCCGGCGGCATGTCGCCGCCGTCCGGTATGGCGGTGCCGGGCCGCCGCTGTCCGGAGTGTCCCCGCCGTCCGGCGCGGCGCCGGGCTCAGAGCGACTGCATCGTCGCGATCCGCTCCTCGAGCTGCTCGATCGTGGCCTGGGCGCTGGGCGGCCCACCACACAACCGGCGCAGCTCGGCATGGATCTTGCCGTGCGGCAGCCCGGTGCGGTGGTGCCGGGCGGCCACCAGGGCGTTGAGCTGCCGGCGCAGCCGGATCCGCCGCTCGGCGGCCGTCGGTGGCGCGACCACCGGCTCCCGGGGTTCCGGTGCCGGATCCGCCTTCCGGCGGCGCTGGGCGGCCAACTGCTCCGCCTGGCGCTTGTTCAGCAGCAGCGCCACCTGGTCGGCGGTGAGCAGGCCGGGCAGGCCGAGATAGTCCTCCTCCTCGGGGGTGCCGGCCTGGGCACCGGTGCCGAAGGACGCGCCATCGAAGATCACCTGGTCGAGTTCGGCGGTCGCGGACAGCGCCTCGAACCGCTTCTCCAGCTCGCCGCCGGCCTTCTCGTCGCGCTGGGCCCGCTCCAGCAGCTCGTCGTCGAAGCCCTCCTTCTTCGGCCCGCCGAGGATGTGGTCGCGTTCGGCCTCCATCTCGCTCGCCAGCCCGAGCAGGTGCGGCACGCTCGGCACGAAGACCGAGGCGGTCTCCCCCGGCCGGCGGGCCCGGACGAACCGGCCGATCGCCTGGGCGAAGAACAGCGGCGTCGACGCGCTGGTGGCGTACACGCCGACCGCCAGCCGGGGGATGTCGACCCCTTCCGACACCATCCGCACCGCCACCAGCCACCGGTCCTCGGAGGCGGCGAACGCCGCGATCCGGGCCGACGCCCCCACGTCGTCGGAAAGCACCACGACGGCCTTCTGGCCGGTCAGCCGCTCGATCAACCGGGCGTACGCCCGCGCCGACTGCTGGTCGCTGGCGATCACCAGCCCGCCCGCGTCGGCCATCCCACCCTCGCGCAACACCTGCAGGCGGGCGTCGGCGGCCCGCAGCACCTGTGGCATCCAGTCACCGGCCGGATCGAGTGCCGTACGCCACGCCTGCGCGATCAGGTCCTGCGTCATCGGCTCGCCCAGCCGGGCCGCCAGCTCGTCACCGGCACTGGTCCGCCACCGGGTCTCCCCGGAGTAGGCCAGGAAGATCACCGGCCGTACGACGCCGTCGCGCAGCGCGTCGGCGTAGCCGTAGACCGAGTCGGCACGGGACCGTTGCAGGCCGTCCCCGCCACGCTCGTACGTCACGAACGGGATCGGGTTGTCGTCGGACCGGAACGGGGTGCCGGTGAGCATCAACCGCCGTACGGCCGGCTCGAAGGCGGCCTTGACCCCGTCGCCCCACGAGCGGGAGTCACCGGCGTGGTGCACCTCGTCGAGGATGACCATGGTCCGCCGGGTCATCGTGCGCCGCCGGTGCACCTGGGGCGCGATCCCCACCTGCGCGTACGTCACCACCGCCCCGTGGAAGTCCCGGGACGAGTGCACGTCGGCGTTGCGGAACGACGCGTCGAGTTGGATGCCGACCCGGGCCGCCGCCTGCGCCCACTGTGTCTTCAGGTGCTCGGTCGGGGCGACGACGGTGACCGCCTCGACGGTGCCGTCGGCGATCAGCTCGGCGGCGATCCGCAGCGCGAACGTCGTCTTGCCGGCGCCGGGCGTGGCGACCGCCATGAAGTCCGGGGACCGGCGACGCAGGTACTCCACCAGCGCCTTGCGCTGCCAGGAGCGCAGCGCCGGAAAGGACTGCGTCGAGACCGGTTGGCTGACCACGCGGAGGCCCCCTTCCGATGGTTACGGCCACGGGCGTCGCACCGCCACGAGCCCCATGGAAACGCCTCCGCGACCGGTGGCCGGCGAAGGCCGTCCCAGCATAACCACGACCGTTCCCGCCCGCCCCGGACGACACCGCCACCCCCGGACACCCACCGGTCACACCACCCCGTCGGGCCCCGCCCACGCCATCCACACCCGCACCCGCGCCGTCGCCGCGCCCGTTGATCGCGGTCGTTGATCAAGGAGAAACCGTGGGCGTTTCGCCGGAAGTCGCCGGCAACTACTCCTCGATCAACGCGGCGGGTCGGACGGGGACGGCGGGGTGGGCGGGGGCGAGGGGGGCGGGGGCGAGGGGGGCGGGGCAGGCGGGGAGGGGGGTGGGGCAGGTGGGGTGGGCGGGAAAGGGCGGGCGGGGGCGATCGGGGCGGACCACTTGCGGCGCAGGGCGATCAGACGTACCGCGAAGATGAACGCCGCGGCGGCGACCAGCGGGACCGGGCCGGTGAGCCCGGCCGCGTCGACCGCGACCACGGCGACCGCGCCGCCCAGCGCGGCCACCGCGTAGATCTCGCGCCGCAGGACGACCGGGATCTCCCCGGTGAGCAGGTCACGCCCGAGCCCGCCGCCGATGGCGGTGAGCATGCCGATCACGCACGCGCCGACCGGCGGCACCTGGGCGTCGAGGGCCTTCACGGTGCCGGTGACGGTGAACAGGCCCAGCCCGGCGGCGTCGAGGACGAGCACCGTACGGCGCAGCCGGGCGAGTCGCGGATGCAGGTAGAAGACGAAGCCGGCGGTGACCGCGGCGACGGCCACGTAGCGCCAGTTGGCGAAGGCCAGCGGCGGCACCTCGCCGATCACCACGTCACGGATGATGCCGCCGCCGAGGGCGGCCACGAAGCCGACGAAGACGACGCCGAAGAGGTCGAGGCGTTTGACGATCGCGGCCGACGCCCCGGACGCGGCGAAGACTGCCACCCCGACCAGGTCGGCCAGGAGCAGCACGGTCGAGGTGTTCACCGCGCCGAGGCTACGGGTGCCAGCTCAGGGCTCAGCCCCGCATCGACTCGTAGATCTCCTTGCAGCGGGGGCACACCGGCGAGCCGGGCTTCGGGCTCTTGGTGACCGGGAACGTCTCACCGCAAAGGGCGATCACGAAGGTGCCCATCACGGCACTCTCGGCGATCTTCTCTTTCCGGACGTAGTGGAACATGTCCGGCCCGGTGTCGGCGTCCTTCAGCTCCGGACGCTCGAGAACCTGTGTGCTCACGCGACAACACCTCCGACAAACCAGTTTGACAGGTCACCATCCCACGGTCCAACGCGGCCGGCGCGGGCGCGGGCCGTACCGTGGTGATCGTGACCGATCCTGCCAACCGCCCCGGCCTGCCCGAACACCCGACCCATCCGATCCGGTACGGCGAACACGTCGCCGAGGCGCGGCGCACCGGTCGGCCGATCGTGGCCCTGGAGAGCACGATCGTCTCGCACGGCCTGCCCCGACCGGACAACCTGCGGGTGGCCCGCGAGATCGAGGCGACCGTACGCGAGGCGGGCGCGGTGCCGGCCACCATCGGCATGGTCGGCGGGCAGCTCGTCGTCGGCCTCGACGACGCCCAGCTCACCCACCTGGCCGGCGCCGACGGCGTCACCAAGCTGTCCGTACGCGACCTCGCGGTGGCCGCCGCGACCGGCGCGGACGGGGCCACCACGGTCGCCGCGACCAGCGCGGTCGCCGCGGCCGCCGGGATCGGGGTGTTCGCCACCGGCGGACTGGGCGGGGTGCACCGGGAGGCGGTGCAGACCTTCGACGAGTCGGCCGACCTGACCACCCTGGCCCGTACCCCGATCGCGGTCGTCTGCGCCGGCGTGAAGTCGATCCTCGACGTCGGCGCCACCCTGGAACGGCTGGAGACGCTGGGGGTGGCCGTCGTCGGCTACCGCACCCGCCGGTTCCCCGGCTTCTTCATCACCGACGGCGGCTTCGACCTGGACTGGTCGGTCGACACCCCGGAGCAGGTGGCGGCCGTCCTGGCCGCCCGGGCGGCGCAGGATGTGCACCACGGCGGGCTGATCGTCGCCAACCCGCTGCCGGTCGACGAGCAGCTCGACCCGGCGCTGCACGACCATACGCTGGCCGAGGGCCTGGCGCTGCTGGCCCGCGACGGGATCACCGGCAAGGCGGTCACCCCGTTCCTGCTCTCGCACTTCCACTCCGCGACGCAGGGCGCGAGCCTGGCGGTCAACGTACGGATCATCCTGAACAACGCCCGGCTGGCGGCCCGGATCGCCGCCGCCGCGCCGCCCGGCGCCGACCGGACCGGGGCGGGCCCGATCGGTGCCGGCGGCCTGACCGGCGCCGGACCGGGCGGTAGCGTGCCGACCGTGGCCGGATGACCGGCGAGCCGTCGCCCGCCGGTGCCGGCGGCGACCGACCCCGGATCGTCGTGCTCGGTGACGTGGTCACCGACGTGCTCGCCGTGCTCGGCGGCCCGCTGGCCATCGGATCGGACGCCCGGGCCGGGATCAGCGTCACCGGCGGCGGCCAGGCGGCCAACACCGCCGCCTGGCTGGCGGCCGGCGGTACGCCGGTCACCCTGGTCGCCGCGGTCGGCGCCGACGACGCCGGCCGGGCCCGGGTCGCCGAACTCGCCGGCCTCGGCGTCGACACGGCGGTCCACGAGAGCCCGGACGCGCCGACCGGCACCGTGATCGTGCTGGTCCACGACGGCGACCGGACGATGGTCACCGACCGGGGCGCCAACCTGCGCCTTCCTCCCGGGCACGTCGATGCCGCGCTGGCCGCCCGGCCCGGGGCACGGCACCTGCACCTGTCGGCGTACCCGCTGCTGGACGCCGGGTCGCGCGACGCCGGGCTGCGGGCGCTGGCCGCGGCGCGCGGACGCGGCATGTCGACCAGCGTCGACGCGGCGTCCGCCGAGCCGCTGCGGCAGGTGGGCGCGGCGGCGTTCCTGGACTGGGTACGCGACGTCGACCTGCTGCTGGCCAACGCCGACGAGGCGGCGGTGCTGGCCGGTGACCGGAGCCCGGCCGAACAGGCGCGGGCGCTGTCGGCGGGGATCCGGCACGCGGTGGTCAAACGTGGCGGGGCCGGGGCGGTGTGGGCGCGACCGGACGGCGGGGTGGTCAGCGAGGCCGGCCGGCCGGTGCCGGTGGTCGACGCGACCGGTGCCGGTGACGCGTTCGCGGCCGGCCTGCTCGGGGCGTGGGTCGCCGGTGGCGACCCGGCCGCCGCGCTGCGCGCCGGGGCGGCGCTGGGCGCGGTGGCCGTGGCGACGGTCGGCGCCCGGCCGGCGACCGCCCGGTCGCGGGCCGCCTCCGCCGCCGGTCCGGTCGGCTGACGCCCCCGCCGCCGGCCCCGCCTGCTGACACCCCACTGCCGGGCCGGCCGGCTGACGGCCGGCGGCGTCGTCAGTCGGCGTCGATGATCCGGGGCTGCTCGGCGGCGGTGAGGGTGCGTGGCGGGGGCTCCTCCCGCGACCGGTGCCGCATCCGGTTGACGAAGCGGTGCTCGTCCTTGGGCGGCCGGTCGTTGGCCAGCAGGACGGCCAGCCACGGTACGAGGACCATGCCGATACCGCACAGCGGCAGCCAGATCCACAGCAGTGGCACGTCGAGAGTGATCAGGACACCACCGGCGATCAGGCAGGCGACCCGGATCAGCATCATCACGATGTAACGCACCTGGCGGCTGTGCAACTGGTCGTTCTGGCTGCGCGGGGCGTCGGTGATCAGGATCGGCCGGTGGCCCGTCTGCTTGACCATGGCACTCCTCACTTGACCATGGTTCTCCTGGTGGGTCCGATCCCATCCTGCCACCTCCCGCGCCGGCCGTTCGGGCAACCTCTGTCGATCTTGGACGTACCACGCGCGTGGTACGCTCCTGCGGTGGGCAACCGGTTCAGCTTCACCGATGAAGCGCTCGGCAACCTGGAGGTCTACGCGGTCAGCCCCACCGAGGTCTGGCAGGCCCTGCGGGCCCCGCACCGGGTCATCCGGCACCTCGGCGACGACGCGATGGTGGTCTACTCGACCACCCGCCGGGGCCGGCGACTGGCCATCCTGCTCGCCGAGGCCGACCACACCGACAACGACTGGGACATCCTCTCCGCCCGCGAACTCAGCGACAGCGAGGCGAAACGCTACGACGAGGCGGTGGGGCGATGGCGAACGCGAGGGGGCGGATGAGATGAGCCGGCACGACGCGATCAAGCGGTTCCACGACGGCGGCGACGGGCTCGCCGACCTGATCGGTGAAAGCCAACCGGTCGGACTGCCGACGCCGGACACCGACGAGCCGATGGTCAGCCGGTCGATCCGGCTGCCGGTCGAGACCTACGAACGGATCCGGGCCGCGGCGGACGCGCGCGGCATGGGCGTGACGACCCTGATGCGGCAGTGGATCGAGGCCGGCCTGGCCGACCTCGACGACTCGGCGACGGTGTCGCTGGCCGACGTACGCCGGGCCCTGGCCGCCCTGGCCCAGCCGAACGCCGCCTGAACCGCCCGGCGCCCGGCGGCTACACCGGCCCGGCGGCCGGGTTTTCTCGGGTGCCGGGCGGTGTCAGCGGCCCAGTTCGGCGTAGCGGCGCTCGGTCTGCTCCTTCTTCGGCCGCCACCAGGCCTCGTTCGCCCGGTACCAGGCGACGGTCTGCGCCAGCCCGTCCCGGAAGCTGGTGTAGACCGGCTTCCAGTCGAGTTCGGCGCGCAGCTTGCCCGGGTCGATCGCATAGCGCAGGTCGTGGCCGGGCCGGTCGTCGACCAGATCGAACCAGTCGCGCGGGCGGTCGAGGAGTTCGAGCAGCTCGGCGACGACGGTCAGGTTGTCGACCTCACACTCCGCGCCGATCAGGTAGGTCTCGCCGATCCGGCCGCGTTCGAGGATCGCGAGCACCGCGCTGTTGTGGTCGTCGACGTGGATCCAGTCGCGCACGTTCTGCCCGGTGCCGTAGATCTTCGGCCGTACGCCGTCGATGATGTTGGTGATCTGCCGGGGGATGAACTTCTCGACGTGGTGGAACGGCCCGTAGTTGTTCGAGCAGTTCGAGATCGTCGCCCGGACGCCGTAGGACCGGACCCACGCCCGGACCAGCAGGTCGGCGCCGGCCTTGGTCGACGAGTAGGGGCTCGACGGGTGGTAGGCGGTGTGCTCGGTGAACCGGGCCGGGTCGTCGAGTTCGAGATCGCCGAAGACCTCGTCGGTCGAGATGTGGTGCAGCCGTACGTCGTGCCGGCGCACACTCTCCAGCAGGTGGTAGGTGCCGATGATGTTGGTCTCCACGAACGGCCACGGCTGCGCGACGGAGTTGTCGTTGTGCGACTCGGCGGCGAAGTGGACCACGGTGTCGACCCGGGAGACGAGGTCGTCGACCAGGGCGGCGTCGGTGACGCTGCCGGGCACGAACGTGATCTGGTCCTCGACGGCCGCGAGGCTGGTCCGGTCACCGGCGTAGGTCAGCGCATCGAGCACCGTCAGATCGACGCCGGGCAGGCGCTCGAGGGTCTGGTGTACGAAGTTCGCTCCGATGAAACCGGCTCCGCCGGTCACGAGCATCCGCATCGCGTCACGATAACACCGGCGCCGGAACGCCCGGTGTCTCGAACAGCCCTGCCCGGCCCTTGTGACAGCTATCGGCGCAACGCTTGACGACGGGTCGGCCGGGCGCCTCGACGGCGCCCCGGCCGGTGGCTCAGTCGGGTCCCTTGACGACCGCCGACGGTCCCGAACAGGTCGGGCAGGTCGTCCACACCTCCCGGGTCCGCCCGTCCATCACCGCCCAGCGCAACACCCGGCCGGCACCCAGACAGGTGTGGCACGGAGTGCGGCCCGACTCACCCCGCTCCCGCTCCGCCATGGCGAGAGCCTAGCGCCGTCCGCCGCACCGGGGTGCGGTCGCGCCGCGTCACCGCGCCGGGCCGGACGCCTTCGCCGCCGCCTTCATCTGCTTCTTGTACTCCCGCACCTTGACCAGGCTCGCCGCGTCGACGATGTCGGCCACCGACCGCAGCGAGCCCTCCTCGCCGTAGACGCCGGCCGCCTCGCGCCAGCCGGCCGGCCGTACGCCGAACTGCTTGCCGAGCAGGGCGGTGAAGATCTGCGCCTTCTGCTTGCCGAAACCGGGCAGCGCGCCGAGCCGGCGCAGCAGATCGGCACCGTCCGCCGCCCCGGTCCAGATCGCCGCCGCGTCACCGTCGTAGTCGTCGACGACGGCCCGGGCCAGCTTGCGGCTGCGTTCGGCCATCGATCCGGGGAACCGGTGGATCGCGATCGGGGTGGCGAAGATCCGGGCCAGGTCGTCGGCGTCGTGGTCGGCGATCGCCGCCGGGTCGAGCCGGGTCACCGCCAGCCGCTCCGCCAGCCGGTACGGCCCGATGAACGCCTTCTCAAGCGGGATCTGCTGGTCGAGGAGCATGCCGAGCAGCAGGGCGAACGGGTCGGCGGCGAGCATCTCGTCGGCGGCGGGCTCCTGCGCCAGATAGAGCTGCGACATGCGTACAGCCTGCCAGAACCGCCGGGCGGGCGGTGCGGTACGGCCGTCGGGACCGTCGATCCGGTGCCGGCGTACCGTCGGCCACCCGCGGCCGGCGGCGCCGGTCGCGGCCGGGAACCCGGGGGTGCCCGCCGGTCGATATTGTCGGCCCATGCCTGCGGGTTCAGACGACAACACCGTGGACCACCCCGGAACCGGCACCGACGACGACCGCCGGCGACGGCGGGCGCCGGGCTCGCTGGAGGGCGAGATCCTGGCGGTCCTGCACGACTCCGGCACGCCGCTGTCCCCCGGCGAGGTACGCGAACGGCTGGCCGCGCGCGACGACCACGAACTGTCGTACAGCGCGGTCGTGACGACCCTGTCCCGGTTGCACGCCAAGGGTGTGGTGACCCGCGGCCGCAGCGGCCGGGCCTACCGCTACGCCGCGCCGTCCGACCCGTCCGGGCTCGTCGCCTGGCGGATGAGCCGGCTGCTGGACGCCGAGGCCGACCACGCCCCGGCGCTGACCCACTTCATCTCGGGGTTGTCGGCCCGCGACGAGGAACTGGTCCGCCGGCTGCTGCTCGGCGACACCATCGGGGACGGGACGCCAAAGGGCGGACTACGAACAGGCGGCCCCGGGGCCGACGGGTGATCGGGCACCTGCTGCTGTCGGCGGGGCTGGCCCCGCTGGTCGGCGTCGCGGTGACGTACCTGCTCGTCGACAGGCTGCGACCGGCGGTCGCGACGGTCGCGTTCACCGTCGCGGCGGTGCTGCTGGCCCTGTCGAGCACGGTGACCGTGCTGACCGCCGCCGCGCACGCGGCGACCCGGTTGAGCGGAGGGCATCCGGTCGGCTGGGCGTCGTGGCTGGCGCTGGCCCTGCTGGTGGCGGGTGCCGGTGCCGTGGCGGTCGCGGCCCGCCGGGAGGCGGCGGGGCTGCGTTCGGCCCGGCGGGAGGCGGCGGGGCTGCCCGGCGACGACCGTCTGGTGGTGGTCGAGGACGACCGGCCGGCCGCGTTCACGTTGCCCGGCCGGCCCGGTCGCATCGTCGTGACCGACGGCATGCTGTCCGCGCTCGGCCCCGCCGAGCGGGCCGCGGTGCTGGCCCACGAGCAGGCGCATTTGACCGGCGCGCACCACCGCTGGCTGCTCGGCGTACGGCTGGCGGCGGCGGCCAATCCGCTGTTGCGCCCGGTCACGGCGCTGGTGGCGTACACGGTGGAGCGGTGGGCCGACGAGCGTGCCGCGGACGAGGCCGGCGGGCGGTCGGTGGTGGCCCGGGCGATCGGCCGGGTCGCGCTGGCCGGGCCGGCGGTGCCGGGCCGGGCCACGGGCCGGCTGCACCTGTCGGTCGCCGGCTGGCCGGTGCCCCGGCCGGGGCCGGTGCCGCGCCGGATCGCCGCGCTGCTGCGGCCGGTGCCGGCCGGGCGGCACCTCACCCTGCTGGCCGCGCCGGCGCTCGTCGTGGCCGGATCGTGCTTCTGGACCGGTGAGGCGGTCGTCGATCTCGGGGAGTTCGTCCGGCTGTCGCGGGCCCGGGGCCGCTAGCGAGGGCACCCACCCCTGTTGCCTGAGGTTAGGCTCTGCTAACTTCTACATCGTTGTAAATGAGCCGGGCCCGGCTTTTCGCTTGCCGTGACGTTCTAAGGAGCACGCTGTGCCCACCTCTCCCCGGAAGGCCGCGCTCGCACTGGCGGCCGCCAGCCTCCTCGTGCTCGGGCTCGCCGCCTGCGGCGCCGAGGATGACGCTCCGGCGCAGGCCGAGACCCCGACCTCCGACAAGAAGATCACCGTCTACAGCGGCCGCAGCGAGTCGCTGGTCAAGCCGCTGCTGGAGCAGTTCACCCAGGCGACCGGGATCGCCGTCGAGACCCGGTACGGCAACACCGCCGCGATGGCCACCCAGCTTCTCGAAGAGGGCGACAAGTCCCCCGCCGACGTCTTCCTCGCCCAGGACGCCGGAGCGCTCGGTGCCGTCGCCAAGCAGGGCCTCTTCGCCACGCTGGACGGTGCGGTCACCGACAAGGTGCCGGCCGCCTACCGGGCCCGCAGCGGCCAGTGGGTCGGCGTCACCGCCCGCGCCCGGGTACTGGTCTACAACCCCGACCTGGTGCCCGAGGCCGACCTGCCCGCGTCGGTGTTCGACCTGACCGGGCCGGCGTGGAAGGGCAAGGTCGGCGTCGCCCCGACCAACGCCTCCTTCCAGACCTTCGTCACCGCGATCAAGGTGCAGCACGGCGAGGCGAAGGCCAAGGAATTCCTGGCCGGGCTCAAGGCCAACGACCCGCAGGTCCGCGACGGCAACGGCCCGATCCTCGACGAGGTCAACAGCGGCAAGCTCCCGGCCGGCCTGCTCAACCACTACTACCTCGGCGAACTGGCCAAGGAGCAGGGCACCACGCCGGACGGCCTGAAGGCCAAGCTGCACTTCTTCCCCGGCGGCGACAGCGGCGGCCTGGTCAACGTCTCCGGCGTCGGCGTGCTCACCAAGGCCGCGCAGGACCCGGACGTCAAGGTGTTCGTCGACTACCTGCTCGGCGCCGACGCGCAGAAGTACTTCGCCGAGCAGACCTACGAGTACCCGGTCGTGGCCGGCGTCGAGGGACCGGCCGGCGTACCGGCGCTGAGCAGCCTCGCCGTGCCGGACATCGACCTCAACGACCTCGACGCGCTGGAAGCGACCATCGCGCTGATCAAGGAATCGGGACTCGTCCCCTGAGTACGACACTTCCGCCGACGGGGCGGGCGCGCGACAGCGCGCCCGCCCCGTCGGGCCTGCCCACGGCACCGGCCCCGCAGCCGCCGTACCGGCCCGTCCACCACCGCGTGGCCGCCGCCGTACGGCGGCTGGTGCCGCGTCCGGTCCTGTTCGGCACCGCCGTCCTCGCCGTCGCCGTCGCCCTGATCCCGGTCGTCTACCTCGGGGTACGCACCGCCGAGGCGGGCGGCGAACGGATCGCCGAGGAACTGTTCACCGCCCGGGTCGGGCTGCTCGCCCTGCGTACGCTCGGGCTCGCCGCCGTGGTCACCGCCGGCTGCCTGCTGCTCGGCGTCGGCTCGGCGTTCCTGGTCACCCGCACCGACCTGCCGCTGCGCCGGTTCTTCGGGGTGCTCGCCGCGCTGCCGCTGGCCGTGCCGACCTACATCGCCGGGTTCGCCTGGATCTCCACCGTGGACCGCTTCGAGGGGTTCTGGCCCGGCGCGCTGGTGCTGACCCTCTGCTCCTACCCGTACGTCTTCCTGCCGGTCGCCGCCGCGCTGACCGGCGCCGACCCGGCACAGGAGGAGGTGTCCCGGTCACTGGGGCGGGGCGCCTGGCGGACCTTCACCGACGTCACCCTGCGCCAGATCCGCCCCGCCCTGACCGGCGGCGGCCTGCTGGTCGCCCTCTACGTGCTCTCCGACTTCGGCGCCGCCTCGATCCTGCGCGTCGACACCTTCACCCGGGCCATCTTCATCGCCTTCGACCTCGGCTTCGACCGCACCGCCGCGCTCGTGCTGTCGACCGTGCTCGTCGTGCTCACCGTGCTGCTGCTCGCCGGGGAGAGCGCCACCCGGCGGCGCGGCGAACGCTACGCCCGGGTCGGCTCCGGCGCCCGCCGGCCACCGGTCCGGCTGCGGCTCGGCCGGGCCCGCTGGCCGGCCGTCGCCGTGCTGGCCGGCGTCGCCGCCCTCGCCCTCGGCGTACCCGCCGTCAGCCTCGCCCAGCGGATGGCCGCCGGCGTCTCCCGGCCCGGCTCGCTCGGCGAGATCGCCGTCGCCGCCGGCAACTCACTGTGGCTCTCGCTGGCCGGCGCCGCCCTCACCATGCTGCTCGCCCTGCCGATCGGCCTGCTCAGCGCCCGCGCCCCCGGCCCGCTGACCGGGCTGCTGGAACGGCTGAGCTATCTCACCCACGCCCTGCCGGGCGTCGTCATCGGCCTGTCGCTGGTGTTCTTCGGCATCAACGTCGCGTACCCGCTCTACCAGACCACCTGGCTGCTGGCCCTCGGCTACGCCGCGCTGTTCCTGCCACTGGCGGTCGCCGCCGTGGCCGGCGCCGCCGCGCAGGCACCGCCGATCCTCGAGGAGGTCGCCCGGTCGCTGGGTCGCGGGCCGGTGGCCGTACTGCGCACCGTCACGCTGCCGCTCACCCTGCCCGGCATCGGTGCCGGCGCCGCGCTGGTCTTCCTCACCTGCATGAAGGAACTGCCGGCCACCCTGCTGCTGCGCCCCACCGGCACCGACACCCTGGCCACCGAACTGTGGACCCACACGACCGTCAACGCGTACGCCGCGGCCACCCCGTACGCGGCCCTGCTGGTGCTGCTCTCCTCGGTGCCGACCTGGCTGCTCGCCGCCCGTAGCGGAATCCTCGAATCCGAAGGTGGGAGATGAAAGAGGCGCTGACCCTACGCGGGGTGGCCAAGAACTACGGCCCGGTCGCCGCGCTCGCCGGCGTCGACCTGACCGTGCCGGCCGGCACGCTGACCGCCGTACTCGGCCCGTCCGGCTGTGGCAAGACGACGCTGCTGCGCTGCGTCGCCGGCTTCGAACGGGTCGACACCGGCGAGATCCGGATCGACGGCACGGTGATCGCCGGCCCCGGCGCCCACCTGCCGCCGCAGCGCCGCCGGGTCGCCGTCGTCCCGCAGGAGGGCGCGCTGTTCCCGCACCTCTCGGTCGCCGGCAACATCGGGTACGGCCTCGACCGGGCCACCCGCCGCGGCGGCCGGATCGAGGAGGTGCTGGCCCTCGTCGGGCTCGCCGGCCACGGCGACCGGATGCCGCACCAGCTCTCCGGCGGGCAGCAGCAGCGGGTCGCGGTCGCCCGCGCCCTCGCCCCCCGGCCCTCGCTGGTGCTGCTCGACGAGCCGTTCAGCGCGCTCGACGCCGGACTGCGGGCCGAGCTGCGGCACGACGTACGCGAGGCGCTGCGCGCCGACCGGGCAACCGGCATCCTGGTCACCCACGACCAGGGCGAGGCGCTGTCGACCGCCGACCAGGTCGCGGTGATGCGCGGCGGCCTGGTCGTCCAGTGCGCCGCCCCGGCGGCGGTCTACCGCGAACCGGCCGACCCCTGGGTGGCGGCCTTCGTCGGCGACGCCGTCCTGCTGCCGGCGGTCGTCGAATCCGGTGCCGCCCACACCGTGCTCGGCCCCGTGCCGCTCGCCGGCACCTTCGGGTCCGGCGCGGTGACCGTGCTGGTCCGCCCCGAGCAGGTACGCATCACCGCCCGCCCGGCCGCTTCCGTCCGCGACAGCTCCCCCGCAACCGGCACGGCGGCCGACGGTCCGCCGGCCGGCGGCGTGGCGGCCGGCGGCTCCGTGGGCGACCGTCCGGGAACGAATGGTTCGGTGCCCGGCGGTCCGGTGCCGGCGACGGTGCTGCGGCACGAGTTCCACGGTCACGACGCGCTGGTGGCGCTGCGGCTCGCCGACGGGACCCGGATCACGGCCCGGATCCTCGACGCCGGGACGCCGGTCGCGGTCGGCACCGATGTCACCGTGCACGTCGACGGCACCGCCCGCGCCTGGCCCGCCTGACTCCCCACGCCCGCCGGTCTTGGGCACCGGCCGGGGTCGGGGTTCGGGGTGATGCTGTTTCGGTTGACAGCGAATTCGGCGTATCCACAGCGAATTCGCTGTGGGCTCCGACAGTGAACCTGCCGCGCGGCGGTCGGGGAACCCGGCCGGGGATCCCGATGATCGTCTGCTGTCCGGCCACACGACACGCCGGGTGGCGAGTGCGGAACAGCAGACGATCACGACGGCGCGCCACACGGCCGCGCGGCGTACAACCGCACGACGGCACCGGGCCGGTGGTCAGATCCAGCCGTAGCGGCGGGCGATCTTCGCGGCCTCGTGCCGGTTCGCCGCACCGACCTTGGTCGCCGCCGACGACAGGTAGTTGCGGACCGTGCCGGGTGACAGGGCGGCCCGGCGGGCGATCTCGTCGACCGGGGCACCGTCGGCCGCCAGCTCCAGCACGTCGGCCTCGCGCGGGGTCAGCGGGCTGTCACCGGCGCTGATCGCATCGGCGGCCAGCGCCGGGTCGACGTACCGGCCGCCGCCGTGGACCGTACGCACCACCTCGGCGAGCACCTCCGCGGAGACGGTCTTGGGCAGGAAGCCGCGTACTCCGGAGGCCAGGGCCCGCTTCAGGTGGCCGGGCCGCCCGTGGCTGGTGACGATCATCGACCGGCAGTCGGGCAGCTCGGTGAGCAGGGTGGCGGCGACGGTCACCCCGTCGATGTCGGGCAGTTGCAGGTCGAGCACGGCCACGTCGGGCCGCAGCGCCCGGGCCATCGACAGCGCCTCGCGGCCGGTCGCCGCCTCGCCGACGACGGTGAGATCGTCCTCCAGGCCCAGCAGAGCGACCATCGCGCCGCGGATCAGATGCTCGTCGTCGGCGAGCAGCACCCGGATCGGCCCGGCACCCGAACCGCCCACCGGACCGCCCAGCGCCGAACCGGCCGAACCGCCTACCGGACCGCCGTCGACGGCCGGACGGGGGCTCACGGCGCCACCGCCGCGCCGAGCGGCAGCCGGGCGGTCAGCCGGAACCGGCCGGGCGCCGCCGGGCCGGCGGACATCGTGCCGCCGACGGCGGCGAGCCGTTCGGCGAGCCCCTGCAACCCGCTGCCGAACTCGGCCGGCCGGCCGGCCGGCACCCCGTCGTTGTCCATGGTCAGCGTCACCGTCCCGGTTTTCCGCCCGTCGGTACGCAACGAGATCACGCACTCGTTCGCGTCGGTGTGCCGTAACACGTTCGTGGTGCCCTCGCGGACCACCCAGCCGAGCGTCGCCTGCGCGTCCGGCGGCAGGCCGGTCCCGTCGACCAGCACCTGGCAGTCGACGCCGGCCGCCGCGAGGACCGACCGGGCACCGGCCAGCTCCGCCTCCAGATCCGGGCTGCGGTACCCGCGTACGACCTCGCGCACCTCGGTCAGCGACTCCTGCGCGATCCGGCGTACCTCGAGCATCTCGGTCACGGCCTCGGCCCGGCCGCGCTCGGCGAACTTCGCGGCCAGCTCGCTCTTCAGCGCCACCACCGACAGGTTGCGGCCGAGCACGTCGTGCAGGTCGCGGGCGAACCGCAGCCGCTCCTCGGCGACCGCGAGCCGGGCCTGGACCTGGCGGGACTGGTCGAGTTGCCACACGACGCCGAGCATCCACGCCGACAGCCGGAAGCTGACGTATCCGGCGACGAAGACGGCGACCAGGGCGATCGTGATTCCCACCGCCCGCTGTGGGGTGAGGCCGTCGGCCCGCCCGACGACAAAGGTGCACGGCACCCCGGCCAGCAGTGCGAGCAGGCTCACCCGGGGCGGCACGGCCGTCGACAGCGCCGCGTAGAAGTATCCGGCGAAGACCAGGAACGCCGCCGTCTTCGCCGGGCTCTCCGCCAACGTCGGCAGGAGCAGCAGCGCGAGCCCGGTGCCGGCCAGGGTGAGGACGCCGCCCGCGACGGCCAGCCCGACCGGACGCGGCCGGCGGCCCAGGTAACTGTCGAGCCCGGCCCGGGTCAGCAGCAGGCAGACGACGGCGTGCGCGACGCTCAGCACCAGGATCGGCAGGATCCGCCCGGCGTCGCGGACCGGGGACAGCACGGCGAGGACGACCAGCGGCTCGAAGCAGACGACGCTGTACATCGACAGGCGGGTGTAGAGGTCGAACCGCTCGGGCTGGCCGCGTCCCCGCCACCATCCGGTCAGGCTGCGCACCGGTATCCTCCCGTCCCACCCGCGTGGCCGGCGGCGGCGTCCACCGACCACGTCCGAATCGTATGCGCCGGCCAGGGGCGCACCGCCCCGCGCCGGCGCGCCCCGGGACCGCCCCCGATCAGCGGCGCGGTTCCCAGCGGAACCAGCGACGCATGCCGACCACGCCGAGCGCCGTCCAGCCGAGCAGGATCAGCAGCGGTACGACAGCCGGCCCGAACACCCCGGTGAAGCCCGTCGGGTCGGCGCCGGTCGTGGTTCCCAGCCAGCCCAGCCGGACGAGTTCGACGACCGGGGTGAGCGGCAGGAACGCGGCCACGTCGGCGAGCAGGTCCGGCATGCTCTGCAGGGGCAGGACCAGCCCGGAGCCGATCATGCAGACGACCAGGACCGGCATGGTGCTGATCTGGGCCATCTCCACGTTGCGGGTGAACGTCGACGACACGACCGCCAGCAGGACGAACAGCACGATGCCGCCCGCCAGGCCGACCAGCAGGACCGGCAGGTTCACCGGTACGGCCAGGTCGAGCAGCGCCGCGCCGGCGACGACCGCGAGCACCGCCTGCACCAGGGTGACGACCACCGCCGGCACGGCGGTGCCGGCGAGGATCTGCGCGTCGGTCATCTCCCCGGTGCGCAGCCGCTTGAGCACGAGTTCCTCACGCCGGGCCACGTACGTGGTGACCAGGTTGTAGTAGACGACGTACAGCAGTACGAAGCCGAGCAGGCCGGTCACCGCGAACGCCCCGGCGGACAGCCCGCCGGCGTCGATACCGAGGGAGGCCAGGAACCAGACGGTACCGATCGGCAGCAGAACCGCGGTGACGACGGCGGTGCGGTTGCGCCAGAGCAGGAGCATCTCCGTACGGCCGAGTCGGGTGATCCGGCGCAGGGCCCCGGTCATACCGCCACCTCCGGTGTGCGGGCCGCCGTACCGGCGGTCGTGGTGTTTGCCGTGGGGTCGGTGCGGTCGTCGGCGACCGCGAGGAACGCCTCCTCCAGCGACGCCGAGCGGGCGTCGAGGTTGGGCAGTTCGAGGTCGCGGGCGGCGGCCCAGCCGAGCAGGTCGGTCAGCGCCGCCTGGAGGGTGTCCGTCTGGAGGGTGACCCGCTGCCCGGTACGGCCGGTGGTCACCTTCGCGGCGTCGAGGTCGGGCCGCCGGCCGGACAGTGGCGGCAACTGCCGTACGTCGAGTCCGGCGGGCAGGTCGAAGCTGATCCGCGCCGGGCGGCTGGCCACCACGTCCGCGACGGTGCCGGTGGTGACGATCTCGCCCCGGTGCATGATCGCGAGCCGGTCGGCGAGTTCCTCGGCCTCTTCGAGGTAGTGGGTGGTCAGCACGACGGTGGTGCCGTCGACCAGCAGGGCCCGGACCAGCCGCCAGGTGTTGCGGCGGCTCTCGGGGTCCAGCCCGGTGGTCGGCTCGTCGAGGAAGAGCACCTCGGGCCGGCCGAGCAGGGCCAGCGCCAGGTCGAGCCGGCGGCGCTCGCCGCCGGACAGCTGCTTGACGACGGTCTTCTCCCGGTGCCGCAGGTTGACCATGTCGAGCGCCTCGCCGACGGGGCGGGGTCGGGTCAGCGTGCCGGCCCACATCTGGGCGGTCTCGGTCACCGTCAGGTCGGACGGGAAGCCGCCCTCCTGGAGCATGACGCCGATCCGGGGCCGGACCCGGGCCCGGTGCCGGACCGGGTCCAGGCCGAGGACGCGGACGCTGCCCGCGGTGGGCCGGTCGAGCCCTTCGACGAGTTCGAGGGTGGACGTCTTGCCGGCGCCGTTGGTGCCGAGCAGGGCGAACAGTTCGCCGGAGTCGACGGTGAAGGAGATGCCCCGGACCGCTTCGTAGCCCTTCGGGCCGCCATACCGGCGGCGCAGGTCGCGTACCTCGACCGCGGGGGATGTTGGCTTTTCCATGCGGTCCAGTCTTCGGCGTACGGCCCGCCGGGGGCAGTGCGCCGGCACACCGGTCCGGATGGATCGCGCACCGCTGCCCCATGACAAATCTCATGGGTCGGTGCCGCCCGCCGACGCGGGAGGCCGGGCCGGACCGCCCCGACAGCGGTCCGGCCCGGCCGGTCCTTCCCGCACCCGCCGCCCGGTCGGCGGCGGATCGCCCGGCTAACCGGCGAAGTCGCGGAACAGCAGCGAGGCCAGGGCCAGCGCCACCACCAGGTTGAAGACCGTGGCGCTGGCGAAGACGGCGATCGGCCGCCAGCCGGCCTCGCGCAGCGAGGAGACCCGGAACTCCAGGCCGATGCTGACGAACGCCAGGATCAGGAACCAGGTACGCAGGTCGTTCACGACCCCGATGACCGCCCGGCCGTCGCTGCCGGCGTTCCGCAGGTAGATCGTCGCGATCACCGAGGCGGCGATGAAGCCGAGCACGAACTTCGGGAACCGCCGCCACAGTTCGCCGGCGCCGGGCCGGGCCGAGCCGGCGGTCCGGTCCACCTTGTACGCGAAGTAGGCGGTGAGCGCGACCGCGACGACACCCATCAGGGCGTTCTGGGTGACCTTGACGATGCTGGCGATCTGGAGCGTCTCCTCGCCGGCGAGGGCGCCGGCCGCGGTGACCGCGGCGGTGGTGTCGATGTTGCCGCCGATCCAGGCGCCGGCCACCGCCGGACTCAGCCCGAACACGCCGGCCAGCCACGGCAGGACGAAGATGGACGGCAGGGCGAAGAGGATGACCAGGCTGGCGGTGTACGCGAGCTGTTCCCGGCGGGCGCGGACCGCGCCGGCGGCGGCGATGGCGGCGCTGACGCCGCAGATCGACACCGCCGAGGCGAGCAGCGCGCGCAGCCGGTCGTCGAGCCCGAACCGGCCGGCGAGCCACCAGGTGAAGAGGAACACGGCGCTGATCAGCAGGATCGCCTGGGCGATGGCCGGGCCGGCCGCGCTGACGATGACCGACAGGTTGATCGACGCGCCGAGCAGCACCAGGCCGGTCTTGATGAAGAACTCGGTGCGGAACGCGGCGGCGATCCGGTCCCGGATGCCGGTCACCGTGACGACGACGTTGCCGAGCAGGCCGAGCAGGATCGCGTAGACGGGGTATTCGACGGCGGCCGCCAGGTCCTCGACCGAGGTGCCCGCGAACCATTCGGGTACGCCCTGTTCGAGGTAGCGGGTGAGCGCGGCGAGCGCGAAGACCACCACCAGGCCGACGGCGGTCCAGGCCCAGAAGGCGCCGTCGCGTACGCCCCGGCCGGTCTTCGCCGTGGTCGGCAGGCCGGTTTCCGGCGCGGTGGTTTCCGGCGCGGTGGTCGGGGTGGTGACATCGGGGTCGGCCGGGCGGGTCGCGCCGGGGTCGGCGGGGCGGGTGGCGTCGGCGGTCATCAGGGCACCAGCCCGGTCGGGATGACGCCGAGCAGGACCAGGGCGAGCAGGACGAGCCCGAGGACCGTCGCCGCCCAGTCCTCGTTGAAGGCCAGCGTGCTCTCGGGTTGCGTCGGTGCCGGCTCGGGGGTGGGTCTGTCGTCACTCATTCGGGGGTCCTTCTTCGGGGTGGGCCACGGCCGTCCCACGGCGGTACGGGGGTGGGGCGAGGCGGGGTGGCGTCGCCGGCACGCGGCGGGGGTCGCCACGGGGAGGAGCGCTGCCTATATTCCTACTTTCCCGATAGGAATATCAAGAGACTGTTCGCTATCTGGGACATGCCACCGGTTCGATCCCGCGCCCCGTTGGCCGGGTTGCCGCCCGCCACGCCGGGGCGAGCCGGCAGGATGGCAGGGTGACAGTCAACGACGCGCATCCCGTACCTCCGGCCCTGCTTTCTCCGGCCGGGATCGACCAACTACGCGACGCACTGACCACAGCCGGCTTCACCGCCGCCGGCATCGCCGAACGGCTGGGCCCACAGGCCGCGGCGGCGGCCGGGCGCAACGACCTGCGGGCCGCGCTGCGGCTGACCGGCGACCGCGACCCGCTGAGCACCCTGATCCGGCTCTTCGTGTGTGGGCAGACCGAACCCGAGGCCGCCGTCGAGGCCGCCCTCGCCCCGCTGCCGCTCGCCGAGGCGCGGGCCGCCGGCCTCGTCGAACGCTGGGGCGACGGGTTGCGGCAGGCCGTCGACCTGGAGCCGTACGGCTCCGACTGGTGGGTGCTGTCCGACGTGCCGGCGACGGCCCGACCCGGCCAGCCGCTGCCCGCCGACCACGTGCTCGGCATCGGCGGGGCGTCGACCACGCTCGCCGGTGCCACCGTCCGCCGCCCGGTCGGCACCGCCCTCGACCTCGGCACCGGCTGCGGCGTGCAGGCGCTGCACCTGGCCGGGCACGCCGACACGGTGACCGCCACCGACCTGTCCGTACGCGCGCTGCGGTTCGCCGCGACCACCGCGGCCCTCAACGGGCAGAAGTGGGAACTGCTCCAGGGCGACCTCGTCTCCCCCGTGGCCGGCCGGCGCTTCGACCTGGTGGTCAGCAACCCGCCGTTCGTGGTCGGGCCGGGCACCGCCACGCACATCTACCGCGACTCCGGCCGGGCCGGCGACGGCGTCTGCGCCGAACTGGCCGCCGCCGCACCCGGCCTGCTCGCCGAGGGCGGCACGATGCAGTACCTGGCCAACTGGGTGCACGTCGGCGGCGAGGACTGGACCGAACGGGTCGCCGGCTGGTTCGCCGGCACCGGCCTGGACGCCTGGGTCGTGCAGCGCGAGGTCGCCGACCCGATGGCGTACGTCAGCCTGTGGCTCGCCGACGCCAGCGAGGACGCCGACCCGCACCGGGCCGCCGCGTGGCTGGACTGGTTCGACGCGCACAAGGTGGAGGCGGTCGGCTTCGGGCTGATCACCCTGCGCCGCAGCGGCCGCACCGATCCCGTCGTACGCGTCGAAGACCTGCGCCAGCAGGTCGAGCAGCCGCTGGGCGAGCAGGTCGCGGCCTGGTTCGGCCGGCAGGACTGGCTGCGCGACCGCGACGCCGAGCGGCTGTTGTCGACCCGCTACCGGGCGGCGGACGGCCTGGTGCTGCGTCAGGAGGCGACGATGGGCGACGAGGGCTGGGCGGTGGACCGGCAGGTGCTGACCATGCGCGACGGCCTGCGCTGGAGCGAGGAGGTCGACCCGCTGGTGCTCGCGCTGGTCGGCGGCTGCGACGGTTCGGTGCCACTGCGCGACCAGCTCGCGCTGCTGGCGCTGGCGCACGAGGTCACCGAGGACGACCTCGCCGAGGCGGCCCTGCCGATCGTCGCCCACCTGGTCGAGCGCGGTGTCGTGGCACCGGCCAGCGACGGGGCCGGACCGGTCGGCGGCGTGATCGGTGGCACGGCCGGTGGCGTGACCGCGCCGGTGCGGGGCTGACCGCCGTGCGGGCACTGGTGCAGACGGTGAGCCGGGCCAGCGTGACGGTCGACGGCGAGGTGGTCGGCGCGGTCGACGACGGGCTGCTGGTGCTGCTCGGGGTCACCCACGGCGACACCGCGGCGACCGCGGACACGATGGCGCGCAAGGTGTGGGAGCTGCGGATCCTCGACGACGAGCGGTCGGCCGCCGACGTCGGCGCGCCGGTGCTGGTGGTCAGCCAGTTCACCCTCTACGGCGACGCGCGCAAGGGGCGGCGGCCGAGTTGGACGGCGGCGGCACCGGCCGGGGTCGCCGAGCCGCTGGTGACCGCGTTCGCCGAGGCGTTGCGGCAGCGCGGCGCCAAGGTGGAGACCGGCCGGTTCCGGACGCACATGCTGGTCGAGAGCGTCAACGTCGGCCCCCGTACGGTCCTCCTGGAACTCTGACCACCCATGATCGCCGTGATCGGGGAGTACGTCGCGCGGGTCGCCGGTGTGTCGACCCGCACGGTCCCTGATCACGGCGATCTCGGCGCCGGACCGGCGTGGGTCAGAAGAACAGGCCGCGCTTCTGGGCCGACTGGCGCAGCCAGGCGTCGAGCTGCGCGACCCAGTCGGTGTGCTCGGCCTGCGCGTAGTCGACGGTGAACCGACCGAACGCGTCCTGGCCCTCGGTGAACAGGCCGCCACGCTTGTCGATCTCCAGCACCACCTGGAGGAAGTGCGGGGTGGCGAGGAACGTCACCTCGAGCTGGTTGAGGGCGCTGGCGTACTGCGGCGCCGGGTAGAACTCGATCTCCTGGTAGAACGGCAGCGTCTGCTCGACACCGTAGATCCGGCCGCTCTCCACGTCCGCCCGGGAGAACCGGAAGCCGAGCCGGGCGATCGCCTCCAGGATCCGCTCCTGCGCGGGCAGCGGGTGGATCGCCACCGGGTCCAGGTCGCCCTTGTCGACGGCGCGGGCCACCTCGAGCTCGGTACGCAGGCCCATCGTCATCCCGTGCAGCCGCTGCCCGTAGATGTCGGTGATCGGGGTCTCGAACGGGACGTCGAACCGGAACGGGATGTCGAAGCGCTGCCCGCTCTCCAGCCGGAACGGGCCGGTCAGCCGCTGCCGGTGGAACTCCTTGGTCGTCTCGTACTCGCTGTCGCCGCTCTCGACCTCGACGCGGGTGGACAGCGCGAGGGTGACGGCCTCGATGTCGGTGGCGTGGTCACCGCCGACGACGTGCACCTGACCCTCCAGGTATCCGCCGGGACGGGCGTTGGGGTTGCCGAGAACCGTCTCGACGGAGGGTCCGCCCACGCCGAACGCCTGCATCATCCGCTTGAAGACCACGACGTCCTCCGTTGCCTTTCGTCCATTGGCCGCAGGGGTGTCTGACTGGCCGCTGGATGGCACACTAACCGCCGCCGGCAAGACGCGACTGTCGGGTGACCGGCTCACATTCCTCCCAAACCGACGCTAACCACCACCGGGGTCCCCTAGTGGTCTACCGGATTCATGCCACCTGCGTCCCGCCTCACCCCCGCTTCACGCCTCGACGACCAAGCTGTTCCTCACCAGCGCGATCCCGCCGCTGGGAAAACCGCACCACATGTCGACGCGGGGAGGCGACTGAAGGTGGTTCTGGACATGACGAAAACCGAGATCGACCCGGCCGCGACGGCCCGTCCCACTCTTGACACGACCGCCGACGACGCCCCCGGCGACACCCTGACCGACCTCGACGCCATCGACGAACGCGGCGTCTCCGCCGACCTCGTCCGCGCCTACCTCAACGGCATCGGCCGGACCAAGCTGCTCACCGCGGTGCAGGAGGTCGAACTCTCCAAGCGGATCGAGGCCGGCCTCTACGCCGACGAGAAGCTCGGCGGCACGTCCGTCCCGGCCGACCTGCGCGCCGAGTTGGAGATCATCGTCGCCGAGGGCCAGGCGGCCAAGAACCACCTGCTCGAGGCCAACCTCCGGCTGGTGGTCAGCATCGCCAAGCGCTACACCGGGCGGGGCATGGCCTTCCTCGACCTGATCCAGGAGGGCAACCTCGGCCTGATCCGCGCCGTCGAGAAGTTCGACTACACCAAGGGCTACAAGTTCTCCACCTACGCCACCTGGTGGATCCGCCAGGCCATCACCCGCGCCATGGCCGACCAGGCCCGCACCATCCGCATCCCGGTGCACATGGTCGAGCAGGTCAACCGGATGGTCCGGGCCCGCCGCGACCTGTCGACCACCCTCGGCCGGGAACCCACCGTCGGCGAGGTCGCCAAGGCGATGGGCGTGCCGGAGTTCCAGGTGATCGAACTGATCTCCTACGACCGCGAGCCGGTCAGCCTCGACCAGGCCGTCGGCGAGGACGGCGAGAGCGCGCTCGGCGACTTCGTCGCCGCCGTCGACCCGCGCGAGGAGCCCGGCGACGCGGTCTCCCGGGGCATGCTGCGCAACGAGGTCGACGTCGTGCTCGCCACCCTGTCGCAGCGCGAGCAGGCGGTGATCCGGCTGCGGTTCGGCCTCGACGACGGCCGCCAGCGCACCCTCGACGAGGTCGGCCGCGAGTTCGGGCTCTCCCGGGAGCGGATCCGCCAGATCGAGAAGGTGACGCTGCTCAAGCTGCGCCACCCGTCGCGCGCCGAACGACTCGAGGCGTACGCGAGCTGAGACGCCGCCACGGCCGGCCGTGTCCATCACGGCCGGCCGTACGCGCGTTCGGGCTACTGCCAGATGCGCCGGCACTGCACGGCGAGCCGTTCCGTCGCCACCCCGTACACGTCGACGACGCTCACCGAGATCGCGTAGAACTGGCCGACCTGAGCACGGCACCGGCGAACAGGGTGCCGAGGAAGCCGCCGGTCCGCCTGGCGGTGTGTGACGAGCGCATTCGATCTCCTCTTCGGACGGCCGACCGGAACCCGGAGATATTGATCGATAGTTGTCGATGTAGATCGTCTCGATGCCGCATCCACACCGGGACGGGCAAGCTGTGCCGTGCCCGAATCGGCGGTCCCCGCGCAACCGGTCTACAGCCGGCGGGGGCCGGTGTCGGGGCGTACGGCGGACGGGGCGATCCGCACCTGCGCGTCCAGGACCGACAGTCCCGACGTACGCGCCAGCACCGGGTTGAGCCGCAGCGACCGGATCCGCGGATGGTCGTCGACCAGCCGGCCCACCCGTTGCAGCAGCTCGGCGAGGGCGGCCCGGTCGACCGGTTCGGTGCCCCGGTAGCCGTGCAGCAGCGGCGCCGCCCGTGGCTCGTCGACCAGGGCCAGCGCGTCGGTGTCGGTCAGCGGCGCGGCCCGCCAGGCCCGGTCGCCGAGCAGCTCGGTCGCCACCCCGCCGAGCCCGAAGCCGACCACCGGCCCGAACGCCGGGTCTTCGACCGTCTCCACAACGCACGCCACCCCGGGCGGCACCATCGGCTGGACCAGCACCTCGGCACCGAACCGGCCGGCCATCTCGACGTAGGCACGCCGGACCGCGTCGGCGTCGGGAAGATCGAGCCGTACCGCCCCGAGATCGAGCCGGTGCCGCAGCCCACCGCCGGCCGCCTTCAGGACCACCGGGAAGCCGATCCCCTCGGCGACCCGTACGGCCGCGTCGGCGGACGCGGCCAGCTCGACGCGGACCAGTTCGATCCCGTACGCCGCGAGCAGGTCGGGCACCGCTCCCCCGGCGTCGAGCACCGCCGCCGCCCGCCGCCGGTCGATGCCGTCGAGAGCGGACAGCGCCCCGGGCGGCTGCCGCAGCCAGTCGGCGTAGGCGACCACCCGGGCCAGCGCCCGGACGGCCTCCTCGACCGACGGGTAGGACGGCACCCCGTCCGGCAACCGACCGGCGAGGAACGTCGCGACGGTCGGCCGGTCGCCGGCCAGCGCCACGCTGGCCAGCGCGGAGGCGAAGTCGGTGTCCTCGTCGGGCAGTTGGCCGGGCAGCGGCGGGGCGAAGACCACCACCAGGGCGTCGACGTCCGGGGCGACCGCGGCGTCGGCGAGCGCGTCGGCGAAGTCGTGTGCGCTCGCCCGCGGCCCGACGTCGGCCGGGTAGCCCTCGGCGACGGTGAGCCCGAGCGCCCGGCACGCCGTCGCGGCGAGCCCGGCCAGTGCCGAGGAGTTGGTGACGATGCCGACCCGGCGACCGGCCGGCAGCGGCTGCTTGGCCAGCAGGACGCCGACGTCGAACAGTTCGGCGACGGTGTCGACCCGGATCACGCCGGACCGGGCGAACAGCTCGGTCACCGCCGCACCGTCCGGCCCGGCGGGACCGACGCCGACGTCGATGGCCGGGTCGGCAGGACCGGCGCCGACGCCGGTGGCCGGGCCGCGGGCCGGGGAGGCGAGGGCGACGATCGGCTTCGTCCGGCCGATCCGCCGGGTCAGCCGGGCGAACTTGCGCGGGTTTCCGAACGTCTCCAGGTAGAGCAGGATCACGTCGGTGCCGGGATCGTCCTGCCAGTACTGGAGCAGGTCGTTGCCGGAGACGTCGGCACGGTTGCCGGCCGACACGAAGCTCGACAGGCCCAGCGCCCGCCGGTCGGCCTCGGCCAGCAGCGCCACCCCGAACGCGCCGGACTGGCTGAAGAAGCCGGTGCGCCCCGCCACCGGCAGCCGCGGGGCGAGCGTGGCGTTGAGGCGTATCCGCTCGTCGGTGTTGGCGATCCCCAGACAGTTCGGGCCGACCACCCGCATGCCGGCCGCGTATGCCGAACGGGTCAGCTCGCGCTGCGCGGCCGCGCCGTCCGGGCCGGCCTCGGCGAAACCGGCCGAGAGGACGACCAGCCCGTGCACGCCGGCCGTGGCCGCGTCGGCGACGGCGGACGGCACCACGTCCGGCGGCACCGCCACGACGGCGATGTCGACACGGACGCCCGCCGTGACGGCCGACGGGTGCGCCGGCAGCCCGCCGACGGTGGCCGCCGACGGGTGCACCGGCACCACCGCACCGGTGAAGCCGCCGTCGCGCAGGTGCCCGAGTACGGCCGCCCCGATGCCCTGACCGGTCGCGCTGGCGCCGTAGACCACGACACCGCGCGGGGCGAGCAGCCGGGCGATCGACCGCGCCTCGGTGCTGTGCTCGCGCCCCCACTGCACCTCCAGCGACTGCTCGGTGGGAGCGATCGGGAAACTGAGATGCACCACACCGTCGGCGTATTCGCGCTGGATCTGGTAGCCGGCGTCGGAGAAGACCCGCAGCATCGCGGCGTTGACCGGCAGCACCTCGGCGACGAACCGGCGCATCCCGGCCTCCCGCGCGGCGGCGGCGAGATGCTCCAGCAGCACCGACCCGATGCCCCGACCCTGGTGGGCGTCCTCCACCACGAACGCGACCTCGGCGTCGCCGGCCGCCGGCCCCAACCGCTCGTAGCGGCCGACCGCCACGATCCGGTCGCCGGACACCACCACGAACGCCTCCCGGTCGTGGTGGTCGACGTGGACGAACCGGTGCAGGTCACGCTCGGGGATGCGGGGATAGGGCGAGAAGTAGCGCAGGTAGCGGGTGCGCTCGGAGAACCGCGAGTGCATGGCCACGATCGCGGCGGCGTCGTCGGGCGTGATCGGGCGCAGGTGCGCGGTCGTGCCGTCACTGAGCAGCACGTCCGCGGAACGGTCGGTGCCGGCCACCGGTCAGTCCCTCGGGTCGTGCGGATCCAGGCCGTGCAACGGGAACACGGCCCGGCGGGTGGCCATCACGGCCCGGTCGACGGCATCGGGCTCGCCGGTCGGCTGCCACGGCTCGAACCGCACGTCGGCATCGTCGGTCATCCGGATCGGCACGTCGCTGCCCGGCCGGCGGGTCAGCGCCAGCGTCCGCCAGCTGGCCGGGGTCAGCGTGGCCGGGTCGATCGGCTCGCCGGTGGCCGTCGCCAGCAGGTGCGTCCACGTCCGTGGCACCACCTCGACGAGCGCGTATCCGCCGCCGCCGGTCGCCACCCAGCGGCCGTCGCACAGCTCGTCGGCCAGGGCCCGCATCGCCAGCTGGGCGGCCCGCTGCCCGTCGACGGACAGCCGCAGATCGGCCAGCGGATCGGCCCGGTGGCTGTCGGCGCCGCACTGGCTCACCAGGATCTGTGGCCGGAACGCGCGCAGCACCGAGGGCACCACCGCGTCGAAGGCGCGCAGCCACGCCACGTCACCGGTGCCCGGCGGCAGGGCCAGGTTGACCGCGCTGCCCTCGGCGCCCGGCCCGCCGGTCTCGTCGGGGAAGCCGGTGCCCGGGAACAGCGCCAGCGGGGTCTCGTGCACGCTGACGGTGAGCACCCGCGGGTCACGGTAGAAGATCTCCTGCACCCCGTCGCCGTGGTGCACGTCGATGTCGACGTAGGCCACCCGCTCGGCGCCGAGGTCGAGCAGGCGGGCGATGGCGACCGCCGGGTCGTTGTAGACGCAGAAGCCGGCGGCGCGACCGGGCATGGCGTGGTGCAGCCCGCCGGCGACGCTGACCGCGCGGCGGGCCCGGCCGAGCCAGACCGCCTCGGCGGCGGTGAGGGTGGCGCCGGCGATCAGCGCGCTCGCCTCGTGCATCCCCTCGAAGACCGGGTTGTCGCTGGTGCCCAGGCCGTAGCCGGAGAAGAAGGGGTCGTGCGGCGCGGCGCGCACGGCGTGCAGGTAGTCGGCGCGGTGCACCCGGGTCAGCGCGGCGTCGTCGGCCGGTTTCGGCGCCGCCACCGTCACCCCGGGACGGTCGAGCACGCCGAGGTCACGGGCCAGTGCCATGGTCAGCTCGACCCGCACCGGGTCGAGCGGATGGTCACCGAGGTCGTAGGACAGCAGGGCGTCGTCCCAGACCACCAACGTCTCGCACCGGTCGGCCGTCGCCCGGCCGGCCGACGTGCCACCACTCACCGACGTGCCACCACTCACCGACGTGCCACCACTCACCGACGTGCCGCCATTCGCCGACCTGCCGCCATTCGCCGACGTGCCCTCTCCGACATGCCGCCATCGTCGCACGCCGGCCGGCGGCCGGCCGGTCGCCCGGCGTCGATCAAGGCCGCCCGGTCCCGGCATTGGCCAAGGCGGCCGGTCCCGGTGGCGACCGGGGCGGCCGCGGCCCGGCCGCCGGCTCAGTCCGGTCCGTCGCCCGTCGCGACCGGGCGGGCCGGGTCGGTCACCCACCCGCTCCACGACCCGACGTAGAGCGCGGCGTCCGTCCGGCCGGCCCGGTGCAGCGCCAGCACGGTGTGGGCGGCGGTCACCCCGGACCCGCAGTACGCGCCGACGCGTACCCCGTCGGTGACGCCGACCCGCGCGAACCCGGCCCGCAGCGCGTCGGCGGGCCGTACCCGGCCGTCGGCGCCGACGTGCTCGGTCGTCGGGAGGTTGACGGCACCGGGGATGTGCCCGGCCACCGGGTCGACCGGCTCGGTCTCGCCCCGGTAGCGCGCCGGCACCCGGACGTCGATCAGCACGCCGTCACCGGCGAGCCGGGCCGCCGCCGACGCGTCGAGGACCGGCAGGCCACCCGGACGGACGGTGAAGTCGCCCGGCTCCGGCTCGGGCACCGCCGTCGTCACCGGCTCACCGGCCGCGACCCACGCCGCGAACCCGCCGTCGAGCACGCGTACGTCCTCGTGACCGGCCCACCGCAGCGTCCACCAGGCCCGGGCCGCGGCCTGGCCCTCCCCGCCGTCGTAGACCACGACCGGCCGCCCCGCCCCGATCCCGGCCGCGCGCAGCACCCCGGTCAGGGCCGCCGGGTCCGGCAGCGGGTGCCGACCGCCCGCGCCGGGCGGCCCGCACAGTTGCGTGTCGAGGTCGACGAAGACGGCACCGGGCAGGTGGCCGGCGGCGTAGTCGTCGCGGCCGGGCGGGCCGGCGAGCCGCCAGCGGACGTCGAGGACGACGGGCGGCCGGGCCGACCGGAGCGACGCGGCGAGGGCAGCCACGCCGACCAGGGGATCGATGGGTACGGACACGTCGAACAGTCAACACCATCAGGACCGCCGGCGCCCGTTCCGCAAGAGGCTGACGTCCTGTTTATCGGGGTAGGATCGAGGCTTGGGAGGACACCTGCTGTGAACGACCTCGTCGACACCACCGAGATGTATCTACGCACCATCCTCGAGTTGGAGGAGGAGGGTGTGCCGCCGTTGCGCGCGCGCATCGCCGAACGGCTCCGTCAGAGCGGCCCCACGGTGAGCCAGACCGTGGCCCGGATGGAACGCGACGGGCTGCTCACCGTCGAGGGCGACCGCCATCTGCAACTCACCGAACTCGGCCGGGCGAACGCGGTCTCGGTCATGCGCAAGCACCGGCTCGCCGAGCTGCTGCTGGTCAACGTGATCGGGATGCCCTACGAGGAGGCGCACGAAGAGGCCTGCCGGTGGGAGCACGTGATGAGCGACGCGGTCGAGAAGAAGGTCTACGACCTGCTGAACCGGCCGACCCGCTCCCCGTACGGCAACCCGATCCCGGGTCTGGAGGCGTTCGGCGCGGCCGAGCCCGGGCCGGCCGGCGCACCCCCCGCGCCCGACGGCGAACGCAACCTCGCCTTCCCGGGGCTGACCGGGCAGGTCGTCGTCCGGCGGATCTGCGAGAGCGTGCAGACCGACGCCGAGGTGCTGCGCCAGCTGCACTCCGCCGGTGTCGACCCCGGCGTCACGGTGACCGTCGCCCAGGAACGGGACGGGGTGACGATCGACCGCTCCGGTGACAAGATCCGGCTGCCGCGCGAGGTGGCCTCGCGGGTCTTCGTCGCCGCGCACTGAGCCACGCCGCCGACGCGGCCCCGGGCAACCGCCCGGGGCCGCGTCGGTTGTGGCTACTTGGGAAAGTCCGCGACCTTCGGCGCGACCTGCCGGGCCAGCTCGACCAGTTTCGGCGCGAGTTCGTCGGCGGCGGACCGCTCCGGCCCGACCGGGAACGTGTACCGCAGGGTGACCAGCCGTCCCTCCCCGGTGAGCCAGCCGACCTCGGCGGCGGCACCGTCGTCGCCGGCCGGCGCGGTCGTCGACCGGTACGCGCCCTTGCCCAGTTCCTTGACGGTGGTCGCCCCCTTGGGGACCATCTCGCTGGTGAAGACCCCCTGGTCGGCGCCGGTGGCGGTCAGCGACAGCACGAGATCGGGCCGGCTGGCCGCCTCGTCCTGCACCACACAGGTACGGGTCTTCTGGTGCTCCATCGCCGCCGCGACGGTGAACCTGGTGCCGGTGGTCTCCTCGATGACGGCGTAGTCGAGCAGTACGCACGCGCCGCCGGCGACCGATGCCGGCAGGGCGGTGACCACGGGCGGCGGTGCCGGTGGCGGCGGTACGGCCGCGGCGTCGGATCCGCACCCGGCCAGCAGAAAGAGACCCATGCCGATCATGCCGGTGCGTGCGCGCACTGGCCACCTCCAGACGTACGGCCGCCGGCGCGGCGGTCCGTCGGACACCGTACGCACTCCGGCGCCGTCACGAAAGTCCGGTACCGCCCGGCGTGTCCGCTCTAGCCGGCGGCCGGTGCCGGCAGGCCGGCGACGATGTGCCGTGCGATCTCCAGCGAGCTGGTCGCGGCCGGCGATGGCGCGTTGAGCACGTGCACCTGGCGGTCGCGGTGGAGGATCAGGAAGTCGTCGACGAGCCCGCCGTCGGGCGCGATCGCCTGGGCGCGTACGCCGGCGGCACTGGGCACCAGGTCCGCGGCGGTCACCTCCGGCACCAGCCGGGCCAGGCTGTGCGCGAACCGGCGGCGGGACAGCGAGCGGCGTACCTCGGTCAGGCCGTACCCGAGGTGCCCGCGTGCCAGCCGCCACAGCCCCGGATAGCCGGCCAGGTCGGCGACGTCGCGCACGTCGAACCGTCGCCACGAGTAGCCCTCGCGGGCGGTGGCCAGTACGGCGTTGGGCCCGGCGTGCACCGAGCCGTCGATCATCCGGGTCAGGTGTACGCCGAGGAACGGGAACCGCGGGTCGGGCACCGGATAGATCAGCCCACGGACCAGGTCCCGCCGGTCCGGCCGCAGCTCGAAGTACTCGCCGCGGAACGGCACGATGCGCGCGGGCGGGACGACGCCCGCCAGCCGGGCGATCCGGTCGGCGTACAGGCCGGCGCAGTTGACCACGACGTCGGCGACCACGTCACCGTCGGTGGTGCCGACGACCTGCTCCGCGCCCCGGGTGGTCAGCGCGGTGACCCGGGTGCCGAGGCGGACCCACGCGCCGGCCTTCTCGACGAGTGCGGCGAGCGCCGTGCAGACCGCGGTGAAGTCGACGATGCCGGTCGACGCCACGTGCAGGGCGGCGACGCCGCGCACGTGCGGCTCGTACTCCCGGGCCTGCTCGCCGCTGATCAGCCGGACCGGCAGGTCGTTGGCGACGGCCCGCTCGTGCAGGGCGCGCAGCCGGGGCACCTCGGACTCGTCGGTGGCCACGATCAGCTTGCCGCACACCTCGACCGGGATGCCGTGCTCGGCGCAGAACCGCACCATCGAGGCGCTGCCGGCCCGGCACAGCCTGGCCTTGAGGCTGCCCGGTTTGTAGTAGACGCCGGCGTGGATCACCCCGGAGTTGTGGCCGGTCTGGTGGGCCGCCACCCGCGGTTCCTTCTCCAGCACGGTCACCTGGGCGTCGGGATGTTCCTCGGTGAGCCGGTGGGCGGTCGCCAGCCCGACGATGCCGGCACCGATCACCACGTATCTCGCCATGGGCGCACGCTACCGGGTGGGCGTGGGGTCGGGGGCCGGTCCACCGGGCGGCTCGTCGTCGACGTACGGGCAGTGCCGGCACCCCCGTCCGCAGCAGGTCCCCCGCCTGACCAGGAAGGCCGCGGTCAGCACGAACAGTCCGGTGTCGGGATCCCGATAGCCGGCGTCGCCGCTATGGAGGGCGGCGGTGTGGGCGGCGAGGATCCGGTCCCGGGCCGGATGGTCGGGGGCCAGCCGTGCCGGATGCGGTTCGGTCAACGGCCGGCCGGCCAGTGGCAACCGCCGCTCCCCCCGCACCCCCCGACCCTACGCCCGACCGGCTGCCGGGCCGGCTGCCGGGCCGCCGCGGGCGGGCATTGCCGGGTACGACCCGTCAGGCGGGCACGCTCACGACCAGGGCGGCGGCGTCGTCCGGTACGTCGACGGCGGCGGCGGTCAGCAGTCCCTCGAGCCGGTGCACGACGGCCGGCGCGGTCGGCCGGGCCGAGCTGCGCAGGAGCCGGCAGAGGCCTTCCACCTCCAGCCGGCCGCCGCCAAGCTTGGCGTCGGTGACCCCGTCGGAGTAGAAGACCAGCGCGTCGCCGGGCTCCAGCCGGATCTCGACGACCCGGTAGACGGCACCGGGCAGGCAGCCGGCGATCAACCCCGTGCAGTCCACCGGCCGGGCGTGGCCACGGCGGGTGACGATGGGCGCGGGGTGGCCGGCGCTGGCGACGACGACCGAGGCGGGCCCGCCGGCGCGGGTGGGTGGCCGCAGCCGGGCGACGGTGGCGGTGCACAGCAGGACGTCGTCGCGCAGTTTGTCGGTCAGGATCGCGTTGAGGCGGGCGAGCGCGTCGGCGGGGCCCAGGTCGAGGGTGGTGGCCGTACGCAGGGTGTAGCGGGTGAGCGCGGTGAGCGCGGCGGCGCCGGAGCCCTTGCCGACGACGTCGCCGAGGAACATCCCCCAGCTGCCGTCACCGAGCGGGAAGACGTCGTAGAAGTCGCCACCGACCGGTTCGCCGTGCGCCGGGCGGTAGTAGGCCGCGGCCTGCATGCCGGGCACCTCGGGTACGGGTGGTGGCACCAGCCGGTCCTGGAGTGTCTCGCCGAGCCGGGTGAGTCGCTGCCGTTCGGATCCCCGTCGGTCGGCGACGGGCCGTGGGTCGACCTCGTCGGCGACGAGCGCGGCGATGGCACGCAGGCCGGCCAGGTCGTCGACGGGGCGTTCCCGTTCGGCGATTGCCGTCGAGCGAGTCACGAACCGCCCCTTTCTACCGCATTTCAGCTACCCAGGGTGCACGTTGAGTAGCGGTTAGTACATCCAACGTAGCCGCGCTACGCCGAGCCGCCAGGGTGATCCGCGAGTTGGCACCCTTCTTCCGAGCCCCGCTCCACCGGACGGCCCATGCGATCCCGACCGACCGGCCCCCGTGTTTCCTTTCACACCGTGAAACTTTGCGGGGAATGAACCAAGCTCCCTACGCTGTTGCCATGACCAGTCCCGGCACGGCCCCCACCGGCCGTCGCGACCGCAAGAAGCGGGAGACCCGGGACGCGCTCATCAACGCGGCGCTCCGACTCGCCGCCGAGCGGGGCGTCGAGCAGGTGACCGTCGAGGAGATCAGCGACGCGGCCGACGTGTCGTCGCGCACCTTCTTCAACTACTTCTCCAGCAAGGACGAGGCGATCACCGGCCGTGACCGGCTGGCCGGGCAACGCCTGCGGGACCGGGTCCAGGACGCACCGGCGCACCTGAGCCCGCTCCAGGCGCTGCGGCTCGCGGTCCACGAGGAACTGGCCAGGCTGGAGGACGACAAGGAGGGCTGGCGACTGCGGATGTCGGTCATCGGCAGCAGCCCGCAACTCCTCGCCCGGCTGACCAGTCTCGGCCAGGTCGAAGAGAGAGAACTCACCAACGCGATCGCCGAAAAACTCGGCGCGGATGTCGGCCGGTCCGCGTACCCTCACCTGGTTGCGGCCGCCGTCGGCACGGCGGTACGCGTCGCCCTGGCCCGCTGGTGCGCCGAAGGCGAGTCCAGGCCACTGCCCGCCCTGGTCGACGAAGCCTTCGACCTGCTCGCCGCCGGCCTGGCGGCCCCCGCCACCGACCCGGCCGGTCCGACCGGCCACCCGACACCGCGCACGCCGGTCTGACCGGCACCACCACCGCGCGACCGGTCCCCGTGGGGCCGGTCACCGACCTGTTCGACCCGCGCCCCGACGCGCCGCTTGAGAGAGACGACCGTATGACTGCGACAGCCTCAGCGCCACCAACCGCTGCGGACAGCGGGAAGATGAACCGCCGGGAGGTGCTGGAAGCCCTGTCCGGGCTGATGATGGGCATGTTCGTGGGCATCCTGGCCAGCACCGTGGTGGCCAACGCCCTGCCGCGCATCATCTCCGACCTCGGCGGCAGCCAGTCCGTCTACACCTGGGTCGTCACGTCCGAACTGCTCGCCATGACGGTCACCGTGCCGCTGTGGGGCAAGATGGCCGACCTCTACAGCAAGAAACTGCTGATCCAGATCTCGCTCGGGCTGTTCGTCGTCGGGTCGCTGATCGCCGGCTTCACCCCCAACGTCGAGGTTCTGATCTTCAGCCGGGTCGTGCAGGGCATCGGCGCCGGTGGCCTCACCGCCCTTGCCATGATCATCATGGCCGCGATGATCTCCCCGCGCGAACTGGGCCGCTACGCCGGCCTGTTCGGCGCCGTGTTCGGCGTCGGCACCATCGCCGGCCCGCTGATCGGCGGCGTACTGGTGGACACGTCGTGGCTCGGCTGGCGCTGGTGCTTCTTCATCGGCGTGCCGATCGCCCTCGGCGCGATCCTGCTGCTCCAGCGGACCCTCAAGCTTCCGGTCGTGAAGCGCCAGGTCAAGATCGACTACTTGGGCGCGCTGCTGATCACCGCCGGCGTGTCGACCCTGCTGATCTGGTCGACCCTGGCCGGCAACCAGTTCGACTGGCTCTCCGGTTGGACTGCCGGACTGGTCACCGCCGGCGTCGTCCTGCTCGCCCTCGCGGTGCTGGTCGAGTCGCGGGCCGAGGAGCCGATCATCCCGCTGGACATCTTCCGCAACCGCACCGTCGCCCTCGCCATCGTCGCCAGCATCCTGGTCGGCGTGGCCATGTTCGGTGGCACCGTCTTCCTGTCCCAGTACTTCCAGCTCTCGCTGGGTAAGTCGCCGACCGTCGCCGGCCTGATGAGCCTGCCGATGATCTTCGGCCTGCTGGTGTCGTCGACCGTCGCCGGCGGCCTGATCACCAAGTACGGCCGCTGGAAGGGATACCTGGTCGCCGGCAGCGCAATCATGGTCGTCAGCCTGGTGCTGTTGTCCACCCTCGACGCGCAGACCTCGATCCTGGTGCTGTCGATCTACATGGCCCTGCTCGGCATCGGGGTCGGCATGATCATGCAGAACCTGGTGCTCGCCGCGCAGAACGACGTGCCCGCGGCCGAACTCGGCGCGGTCACCTCCGCGCTGACGTTCTTCCGCAGCATGGGCGGCACGGTCGGGGTCAGCGCCCTGGGCGCCGTACTGGCCAACCGGGTCAACAGCCTGATGACCGAACAGCTCGGCGACGCTGCGGGCGGCGGCACCGAGGGTGGCGGCCACGCTGTACCCGACCTCTCCATGCTGCCCGAACCGGTGCTGCGCATCGTGCAGGACGTCTACGGCACCGCCACCGGTGACCTCTTCCTGGTCGCCGCACCGTTCGCGGTGCTCGCCCTGGTCGCGGTGCTGTTCATCAAGGAGAAGCCGCTGAAGACCAAGACCGGCGCGGAACGCCTCGAGGAAGAGGAGCGCGCCGCCGCCGTGGGCGCCGGCATGCACTGACGCCGTACGGCACGACACGAGGGGGAGGCGACGGCTGTCGCCTCCCCCTCGTCGTGTTCCGAACCACCGGGTCAACCCGGGCTGCCCGCACCCCGCTTGTGCGCGATCACCAGGCCCTGCGGGGTCTTCTCCGTCCCCTCACGCTGCTTCACCGTCGTGACCCACAGCTCGAACCCGGCTTCCCGCAGCAGGTCGGCGATCTCCTCCGGCCGCTGCCGGTGGAAGGTCAGGTCGACCGGCCGGCCGAACGCCTCGGTGTGACGGGTCCGGTCGTCGCCGACCTGGAAGGCCAGCATCAGGTGCCCGCCGGGGACCAGCACCCGGTGGAACTCGGCGAAGACGGCGGGCCGCAGCTCCCACGGGACGTGGATGACCGAGTAGTAGGCGAGCAGCCCGCCGAGCGAGGCGTCCGGCAGGTCCAGGGCCAGCATCGACCCGACCTCGAACCGCAACCCCGGATACGTACGGCGGGCCAGCGCGATCATTCCCGGCGAAAGATCGATACCGGACGCGTCCAGCCCCAGCCGGTCCAGCAGGACCGTGACCCGACCCGGACCACAGCCCACATCGGCGACGGACAGGTTGCCGGTGGCGCGTACCCGCTCCGCGAAGGTGGCCAGCAGAGCCCGGTCGAGGGGGCGCTCGTCCAGGTCGGAACGAAGCCACTCGGCGTAGTCGACGGCCATGGAGTCGTACGAGTCACGGGTGGTGGCGAGGAACGCATGATCAGACACCCGGGCAGGCTAGTCGGTGTGGCAGCCGCGACCCGACCCCGCCAAGGTCAGAAGGTGGACCCGTGGCTGACCGACGGCCGACGGCCGACGGCCGGCTCCGGGACCGTACGTGGTCCCGGAGCCGGCCGTCGTCGAACGGTTCGACCGCCAGCGGCGTCAGGCGCTCAGCTGCAGCCGGAGGTGGAGCCGCAGCCCTCGCAGACGTAGCAGCTACCGGCCGGGCGCATCTTGGTGCCGCAGGTGAAGCAGAGCGGCGCGTCGGCCGCCTTGCTGGTCACCGCCTCCAGCAGTTCGGTGGTCGAGCCGACCGCCGCGACCGGCTTCGCCACCGTCTCGGCCGGCGCCGCGGGGGCGGCGTCGGTGTCGCTCTTCGTCTCGATCGGCGCCGACGCCGCCATTCCGGTCAGGTCGACGCTCGCCGCGGCCTCCGCCTCGGCCTCGGCCCGCAGCTGCGCGGCCCGCTCCTTGGCGGTGAAGATGCCGAGTTCGGCGCGGCGCTCGTACGGCAGGAAGTCCAGCGCCAGCCGGCGGAAGATGTAGTCCATCACCGAGGCGGCCATCCGGATGTCCGGGTCGTCGGTCATGCCGGCCGGCTCGAAGCGCATGTTGGTGAACTTGCTGACGTACGTCTCCAGCGGCACGCCGTACTGGAGGCCGATCGAGATGGCGACCGAGAAGGCGTCCATCACGCCGGCGAGGGTCGAGCCCTGCTTCGACATCTTGAGGAAGACCTCGCCGAGGCCGTCGTCGGGGTACGACGACGCGGTGAGGTAGCCCTCGGCACCGCCGACCGAGAAGGAGACCGTCTCCGACGGACGCTTCTTCGGCAGCCGCTTGCGGACCGGCCGGTATTCGATGACCTTCTCCGGCTCCGCGACCGCGGTGACGGCCGGTGCCGCCTCGGCGGCGGCCTTGGCCGGCTTGGCGGCCGACAGCGGCTGCCCGACCTTGCAGTTGTCGCGGTAGATCGCCAGCGCCTTGAGGCCGAGCTTCCAGCCCTCGAAGTAGATCTTCTCGACGTCCTCGACGGTGGCCGCCTCCGGCATGTTGACCGTCTTGGAGATCGCGCCGGAGATGAACGGCTGCACCGCCGCCATCATCCGCACGTGACCCATCGGGGCGATCGACCGCTCGCCCATGGCGCAGTCGAAGACCGCGTAGTGCTCGGGCTTGAGGCCGGGGGCGTCGACCACGTGGCCGTTGTCGGCGATGTGCTCGACGATCGCCTCGACCTGCTCCTCGGGGTAGCCGAGGCTGCGCAGGGCGCGCGGCACGGTCTGGTTGACGATCTGCATCGAGCCGCCGCCGACCAGCTTCTTGAACTTGACCAGGGCCAGGTCGGGCTCGACGCCGGTGGTGTCGCAGTCCATCATCAGGCCGATGGTGCCGGTGGGGGCGAGCACCGACGCCTGGGCGTTGCGCCAGCCGGACTTGTCACCGATCTTGTTGCCGACGGTCCACTGCTTGGTGGCCTCGCGGACGATCGCGGTGGCGACGGTGCCGGTCGGCTTGATCTCGTCGTTGGCGGCGGCGTGCTTGCGCATGACCCGCTTGTGCGGCTCGGCGTTGCGGGCGTAGCCGTCGTACGCGCCGACGATGCCGGCCAGTTCGGCGGAGCGGCGGTAGGCGGTGCCGTGCATCAACGAGGTGATGGCGGCGGCCAGCGACCGGCCGCTGTCGGAGTCGTACGGCAGGCCGGAGGCCATCAGCAGGGCGCCGAGGTTCGCGTAGCCGATGCCGAGCTGCCGGTAGGCGCGGGTGGTGTCACCGATCTTCTCGGTCGGGAAGTCGGCGAAGCAGATCGAGATGTCCATCGCGGTGATGACGAACTCGACCGACCTGACGAAGCGCTCGACCTCGAAGCCGCCGTCGGCGCGGAGGAACTTCATCAGGTTGAGCGAGGCCAGGTTGCACGACGAGTTGTCCAGGTGCAGGTATTCCGAGCACGGGTTGGACGCGGTGATCCGGCCGGTCTCCGGGCAGGTGTGCCAGTCGTTGATCGTGTCGTCGTACTGCAGGCCCGGGTCGGCGCACTCCCAGGCCGCCAGGGCGATCTTGCGGAAGAGATCCTTGGCGTCGATGGTCTCGATGACCTCGCCGTTCAGCCGGCCCCGCAGGTCGAACGTGCCCCCGGTCTCGACGGCGCGCATGAACTCGTCGGAGACCCGGACCGAGTTGTTGGCGTTCTGGTACTGCACGCTGACGATGTCGGCGCCGCCGAGGTCCATGTCGAAACCGGCGTCCCGCAGCGCGCGGATCTTGTCTTCCTCGCGGGCCTTGGTGACGACGAACTCCTCGATGTCGGGGTGGTCGACGTCGAGGATGACCATCTTGGCGGCCCGCCGGGTGGCGCCGCCGGACTTGATCGTGCCGGCCGAGGCGTCGGCGCCGCGCATGAAGCTGACCGGGCCGGAGGCGGTGCCACCGCTGGAGAGCAGCTCCCGGGAGGACCGGATCCGCGACAGGTTGACCCCGGAGCCGGAACCGCCCTTGAAGATCAGCCCCTCCTCCTTGTACCAGTCGAGGATCGAGTCCATCGAGTCGTCGACAGCGAGGATGAAGCAGGCGCTGACCTGCTGGGGCGACTGGGTGCCGACGTTGAACCAGACCGGCGAGTTGAAGCTGAAGACCTGGTTGAGCAGCATCGAGGTCAGCTCGTGCTCGAAGATCTCGGCGTCCTTCGGCGAGGCGAAGTAGCCGTGCTCCTCACCCGCCTTCCGGTAGGTCTTGACGACCCGGTCGATGAGCTGGCGCAGCGACCACTCCCGCTCGGGGGTGCCGACCGCGCCCCGGAAGTACTTGGTGGTGACGATGTTGGCGGCGTTGACGCTCCACGAGGTCGGGTATTCCACGCCCCGCTGCTCGAAGTTGACCGAGCCGTCCCGCCAGTTGGTCATGACGACGTCGCGCCGCTCCCAGGTCACCTCGTCGTACGGGTGAACCCCCTCGGTCGTCCAGACCCGTTCGACCTTGAGCCCCGCCGTGCTCGCGGTCCGTGTGCGCCCTTTGCTCGTCGTCACGCTCTCCCCCGACATCTCATAGCCCCCTTGACACACGCGGCACCCGCCGCGCAACGATCGGGATGAAAATCAGCTGGTCCGGTCAGCGGCCGGCGCCACGCCGGCGGCTCCCGCCCCGTTCGCGGTCCGGAACCGTTCGGCCGCGGCGACCCGCAGCGCCTCGATCTCGCGTTCGAAGTCGTCGAGCGACTCGAACGAGCGGTAGACGCTGGCGAACCGCAGGTAGGCCACCTCGTCCAGTTCGCGCAGCGGCCCGAGGATGGCCAGGCCGACCTCGTGGCTGGGCAGCTCGGCCGCGCCCTTGGCCCGTACGGTCTCCTCGACCTTCTGGGCGAGCAGGGCGATCGCGTCGTCGTCGACCGGCCGGCCCTGGCACGCCTTACGGACACCGCCGATGATCTTCAGGCGGCTGAACGGCTCGGTGACCCCGCTGCGCTTGACCACGGCCAGCACCGCCTCCTCGTGGGTGGTGAACCGCTTGCCGCACTCGGGGCAGGACCGCCGCCGGCGGATGAGCTGGCCGTCGTCGGCCTCGCGTGAGTCGACGACCCGCGAGTCGGCGTGCCGGCAGTACGGGCACCGCATCGCCGAGTCTCCCTTCCGCCGGCGGGCCGCGCCGCCCCACCGAGGTCCGCGCACGCCACGGGACAGCGGCCGGCCGCCGGGCGGCGGACGTCGCTGTCGGTGGTGCGTGCGGAGGTGCGGTGGGCCGTCGGGCCGACCTGTGCTCAGCGCCAACCGGAGCTTCCGATGACACCTTGGAAGATCCCGGTGACAGTCTGGAAACCCAACCTGTGGCTGACTTACATCCCTGTGACTACTACATCTAGGGGTCGACCGTATGCCGCCGAGGGGCGCCGGTCAAGTTGACGGGCCGGTCGCGGCGCGTCGTCACCCATCCAACAGATGAGGTCGCTCTGCGGTTACCGGCACGCCGGCCACGGACGCGGCCGAGGCCCGCGCCGGCGGCGTCCCCAGGGCCGCGACCGCGGCCGCCACCAATACGAAGAACAGCACCACCACAACCCGACCGCGACGGGTGAGCCTCAGCCGCGGCGCCTTCCGGGCCGGCGCGACCTGCACCGACACCATGGCCACCTCCAAGATCCTACGACCATCGTTCGAACGCGCGTACGATGGGTCTATCAGAACACGTGTACTGATGTCGAGCATTCGCAAGCGACACGCCGACGCCACGTCGTACAGATGTTTGAAACTGGCCGATCCCACCGATACGGTCATGAGCGACCGGAGCCCACCGATTCCGCGACAGGGCGATCCGATCACCCCAGCGAAACCGACCGGCCCCACGAACACAACCGCTCAGCACCACCCCCCGATACGCACCACGAGCCGACAAGGCACCCGACGCCGACCAGGGAGGACGGACGTGTCGACCGACGACCGGACGAGCCGGCAGCAGCAACCGCAGAAGGATCTCGCTCCGGCACCGGCGACCACCCGCCGCAAGGGTCCGGCCCGGGCCCGCGCCAGCGCGCCCAACCTACGGGCGGTGACCCCGGTGGTGAGCACCTTCCCCGACCTCGCCACCCCGGACCTCACCGCCCGGCAACGACGCATCCTGGAGTTCATCCGCGACTGGGTGGAGCGCTACGGCTACCCGCCGAGCGTGCGTGAGATCGGCGAGGCCGTCGGCCTGGTCTCCCCGTCCAGCGTCGCCTACCAGCTCAAGGAACTGGAACGCAAGGGCTTCCTGCGCCGCGACCCCAACCGCCCGCGGGCGGTCGACGTACGCCCGCCGAACGACCTGGTCGACGACGAGGCCGCCCGGGCGCAGCGGCCCAAGCCGGCGTACGTGCCGATGCTGGGCCGGATCGCCGCCGGTGGGCCGATCCTCGCCGAGCAGGCGGTCGAGGACGTCTTCCCGCTCCCCCGCGAACTCGTCGGCGAGGGCGAGGTCTTCATGCTCCAGGTCAAGGGCGACTCGATGCTCGACGCGGCGATCTGCGACGGGGACTGGGTGGTCGTACGCCAGCAGCCGAACGCCAACTCGGGCGAGATCGTCGCGGCGATGCTCGACGGCGAAGCCACGGTGAAGACCTACCGGCTGCGCGACGGGCACGTCTGGCTGATGCCGCAGAACCCGGCCTTCGACCCGATCCCCGGCGACGACGCCACCATCATGGGCCGGGTCGTGGCGGTGCTCCGCCGCATCTGAGGCACGGTGCCGTCGGTGGTCGGGGCCGCCCGGACCACCGACGGCCTGAAGGTCAGTGCGGGTGGTGGCCCTGCGCCGGCCCGTACGCTCCGGCGTGGTCGTCGTAGCCGGCCGGCGGATAGTCGCCCGGGCGGGCCCGGCCGGGCCGGCTCCCGCCGGCGGGGCGCCGCCGCGGGTCGCCATACGGCTCGGGATCGTCCCGGCGGTCCCAGCCACCGCGGGAATCGCCGCCGTCCTGGTAGTCGCGGCCGCCGCCGTAGACACCGCCACCGCCACCGCGGCCGCCCGACGGACCGCCGTCCCGGGTGCCGCCGCCGTAGACGCCACCACCACCGGCCGAACGCCCGCCGTAGACGCCGCCACCACCGGCCGAGCCGCCGGTCGCGCCGCCGGATCCGGACCGGCCGCCGTAGACGCCGCCACCACCGGCCGAACGCCCGCCACCGCCGCCCGACCGGCCACCATAGACACCGCCGGCCGCCCGGTCGTCGACCGGGCCGGAGCGGTCGAAGTCGTCGCCCCGCCGGCGGTCCGGTGGCGGCGCGACAGCCCCCTTCACCGGCTGCCGGCCGACCTTCTTCGGCGGCTCGGCGGCGGTCTTGCCGCCGCGCCGGCGGGCCTGGACGATGCCGAAGATGCCGGCACCGACCATCAGCGCGCCGACCACGCCGACCGCGGCGATCAGGTAGGTGATGTCCTGGAGGCTCAGCGTGTCGAACCACGACTGCTCGTTGCCGCCGGCCGGGTCGTCCCCGGCCGGCGTGGCCTCCACCTTGGTCGGGGTGTAGCTCATGATGATCACGTCGGAGTCGTCGCCGAGGGTGCCGACGTCGGAGACCGTCACGTACTTCGAGCCGTCGGCGCTGAAGCTGATCCCCTCGCCGAACGCGTCGGCGAGCGGGGTGACCCGGGGCGTACCGGTGGTCAGCGCCTTGACGATGTCGCCGTCGGGCACGTCCCACTCGAAGGCGTCCGCGTACGTACGCAGCACGACCTTGCGGCCGTCGGCCGAGCGGGCCGCGCCGGTGACCGTGAGCCGGCCGGCCGCGAGCAGCGGGTTCTCGGTCTGGGTCCGGGGCAGGGTGAGCTCGCCGGCCTTGCGCATCGACACCGGCTCTTCGTTGTTGGCCTGCAACGGCCCCTCGGGTACGAAGATCTCGGCCTTGCCGGTCGTCTTGGAGACGATGACCGGTGTGCCGTCGGCGGCGATCAGCAGCGCCTCGGCGTCCCGCGGCTCGCGCTCGGGGTAGGCGACCCGGTGGATCACCGGCCGGGTCGACCCGTCGACCGGCATGCTCCACAGCGCGACGTGCGGCCGGCGCTCGTCGTTGGTGGCGTTGTCGCCGATGTCGGCGATCCAGACGGTGTTGCCGTCCGGCGACAACGCCAGGTCCTCGGGGTCGCGCGGACTGCTCGGGAACGAGACGTCCTTGACGACCTTGCACTTGTCGTCGAGGAAGAAGACCCGTTTGCGGGACTGGATGTCAGTGCCGTCGTTGACGACGATGTAGCCGCTCTCGGTGGCGATGATGCCGGAGAGCTCCCGCGTGCGGTTGTCGGTGACCGTGCAGACCTCTTCGCCGGACGCCTTCGGCACCTCGGGAGCCCCGGACGGACTGGGTGTCGGTGCGGCCGCCACCGGTCCTCCGGTGAGCGCCAAGCCGATCCCGACCAGGCCGCAGGCAACCACGACCCCTGACATGACACGCCGCATTCGCCCAGTGTCGCACGTTGCGCGCGACCCCTGTGTTACGCCGTGATCAATCACGCTGGGTGCAACAACTCAGCGCTTTCCGTCGGCCCGGAAGGGGTCCAGCTCGGCGGCGAGGGCCTCGTCGACGCGTACGTGCAACAGCGTGCCCTCCGGCAGGTGGGAGGTGCCGAGCACCTCGCCCCGGCGGTGCACCCGGGCGACCAGATCACCCCGGTCGTACGGCAGCACCGCCCGGACCTCGACGGCCGGCCGCGGCAGCCGGCTCTCGATCACCGACCGGAGTTCGCCGATGCCCCGGTTGGCCCGGGCGGAGACGAGGACGGCGTCCGGCCACTCCCGCTTGAGCCGCAGCAGGGTCTCCTCGTCGGCGGCGTCGGTCTTGTTGACGACCAGCAGCTCGGGCAGCCGGTCGGCGCCGACCTCGGCGAGCACCTCGCGTACGGCGCGGACCTGCTCCTCGGGGTCGGGATGTGCCCCGTCGACGACGTGCACGACCAGGTCGGCGTCGGCGACCTCCTCCAGCGTCGAGCGGAACGCCTCGACGATCTGGTGCGGCAGGTGCCGGACGAAGCCGACCGTGTCCGACAGGGTGTAGACCCGGCCGTCGCCGGTCTGCGCCCGGCGGGTGGTCGGGTCGAGGGTGGCGAACAGCGCGTCCTCGACCAGCACCCCGGCACCGGTCAGCCGGTTGAGCAGGCTGGACTTGCCGGCGTTGGTGTAGCCTGCGATGGCCACGGCCGGTACCTCGTTGCGCGACCGGCGGGCCCGCTTGGTCTGGCGTACGGTCCGCATGCCCTTGATCTCCCGGCGCAGCCGGGCGATGCGGGTACGGATCCGCCGGCGGTCGGTCTCCAGCTTCGTCTCACCGGGACCGCGCAGGCCGACGCCGCCGCCGGCACCGCCGCCGCGGGCGCTACCGCCGCTCTGCCGCGACAGCGTCTCACCCCAACCACGCAGCCGGGGCAGCAGGTATTCGAGCTGGGCCAGCTCCACCTGCGCCTTGCCCTCCTTGCTCTTGGCGTGCTGGGCGAAGATGTCGAGGATCAGGGCCGTACGGTCGATGACCTTGACCCTGACCTGCTGCTCCAGGTTGCGGAGCTGGGACGGGGAGAGTTCCCCGTCGCAGATGACGGTGTCGGCGCCGCTGGACACGACGACGTCGCCCAGGCTGCCGACCTTGCCCCGGCCGATGTAGGTGGCCGGATCGGGTCGGCCCCGGCGCTGGATGAGCCCCTCCAGCACCTGGGAGCCGGCGGTCTCGGCGAGTGCGGCCAGTTCGGTGAGGGAGTTCTCCGCATCGGTGACCGAACCATCGGTCCAGACCCCGACCAGGACGACCCGCTCCAGCCGCAACTGCCGGTATTCGACCTCGGTGACGTCGGTGAGCTCGGTGGACAAACCGGCTACGCGGCGCAGCGCGTTACGGTCCTCCAGCTCGAGTTCACCCGTCGTGGCCTCGGTGTCGTCGTCGAGGTCGAAGGTGGGGACGGCCGACTCGTCGGCCCGGTATGTACGCAAAAGTTGCCTCCTCAGGCTTCGATCGTGACACGCCGACGCGCCCACCGCATCCATAAATGCCGGCGCGGCGCCGCCATCCCGGCCACCGGCGGCGGTCCCGGAAATGAGGTGACTCACCGGTAACCCGGGGGCCGGCGACGCCCCGACCGCGTCGCGCGACAATGCCATGTGGCGGCCGCTGGCCGCCCGCCCGCGGCCCGCGCCGGCCGCGTGACATTCCCCGCGGCCCGCCGGCCGCATCCAACGACGGAGGGAACCCCCGTGGCGACGACCCGCCTGCCCAGCGCCGGCTTCTCGATCACGATCCGGATCGGCGTCACCGCCGACGCCTCGGCGATCGGCCGGCTCACCACCTGCGTCGGTGAGGCGGGCGCCATCGTCACCGCCCTGGACGTCGTCGACTCCGACCCGACCACCGTCGTGGTCGACCTGACCTGCGACACCGCCGACTCCGCCCACGCCGACCAGGTCGTCAAGGCACTGGTCGACCTGCCCGGGGTCGACGTCCGCAAGGTGTCCGACCGGACGTTCCTGCTGCACCTCGGCGGCAAGATCGAAGTGTCCCCGAAGGTGGCGCTACGCACCCGTGACGAACTGTCCCGGGCGTACACCCCCGGTGTCGCGCGGGTCTGCCTGGCCATCGCCGAGAACCCGGACGACGCCCGCCGGCTGACCATCAAACGCAACACGGTCGCCGTCGTCACCGACGGATCCGCGGTCCTCGGACTGGGCAACATCGGCCCGGCCGCCTCTCTTCCCGTCATGGAGGGCAAGGCCGCCCTCTTCAAGCGCTTCGGCGGCGTCGACGCCTGGCCGGTCGTGCTCGACACCCAGGACCCCGACGAGATCGTCGCCATCGTGCGGGCGATCGCGCCGGCGTACGGCGGCATCAACCTGGAGGACATCGCCGCGCCGCGCTGCTTCGAGATCGAGGCCCGGCTGCGTGACCTGCTGGACATCCCGGTCTTCCACGACGACCAGCACGGCACCGCCATCTGCGTGCTCGCCGCGCTGACCAACGCGCTGCGCGTCGTCGGTAAACAACTGGCCGACGTCCGCGTCGTCGTCTCCGGTGCCGGCGCGGCCGGCACCGCGATCATGAAGCTGCTGCTGCGCCAGGGCGTCGGCGACATCATCGCGTACGACCGCCAGGGCGCCCTCCACCCCGGCCTGCCCGACCTCAACCCGGCCTGGCAGTGGCTGGCCGAGAACACCAACCGCGACGGGTACGCCGGCGACCTGCGCGGCGCCATCCGCGGCGCCGACGTCTTCATCGGGGTCAGCGCCCCCAACCTGCTCACCGGCGACGACATCGCCACGATGGCCCCCGACTCGATCGTCTTCGCGCTGGCCAACCCCGACCCCGAGGTCGACCCGCGGGAGGCCCGCAAGCACGCCGCGGTCGTCGCCACCGGCCGCTCCGACCAGCCCAACCAGATCAACAACGTGCTCGCCTTCCCCGGGGTGTTCCGCGGCATGCTCGACGCGCACGCCGAGCAGTTCACCGAGGAGATGGCGATCGCCGCGGCCCGGGCCATCGCGGACGTGGTCGGCGAAGACAAGATCAACCCGACCGTGATCGTGCCGAGTGTCTTCGACGCCCGGGTCGCGCCCGCCGTGGCCGCCGCCGTACGGGCCGCCGCCCAGGCACCGGCGGTCGCCAGTTCCGGCCCGACCGACCTGCCCGAGATGGCCGCCGAAGCCGCCGCCCCCACCCCGCCCCTGGCCAACTGACCCCCGCCCCCCTCGCCGCCCAGCCTTCCCGCACAGCACCGCCCACCGTCCGTCGATCTCGGGGTAATCGGGGTCTGAGCCGGGCGAAGCGCCACGACTGCTCCTCGATCGGCGGGTGGGCTGGGTTTCTCTCTCCCCCCGGTGGGGCTGGATTCCTCCTGCCGGTGGAGCGGCGTTCCGCCGGTGGGGTGGCGGGAGGCGGGGTCACGGTGCAGTGGCGGCCGTCGGCGGGTGGCCGGTCGTGGGGCCGTTACTACCCTGCCGTGATCGTCCCTCGGTCTGTCGTGATCGTCTGCTGGTCTGCCGTTGCCGCAGGGGGTGTCGACCGGCGGACCAGCAGACGATCGACGGGTTTCCGCGATCACGCCACGCTCCGCTCCTATGAATTGGTGCGGTGGTGGCAGGGCAAGGTTGCTGCTGAGCTCCACAGCGAATTCGCTGTGGTTACGCCGAATTCGCTGTGGGCCCGAACAGCGATACCCCGCCTCCGGCCGGTCGGCGTCGATGGTCTCGATCATCTGCGGTTCAGACACCCGACACGCCGGTCTCGGAGTGTCTGAACGACAGACGATCAAGGCGCCCCGTCGATCACGGAGTTGTTGCGCGACAGCCATGACACAGCGGGCACGCTTTGTCCTTGATCAGCGCACCCGAGCGGCGGCCGGGGCGGCGCACACCAGAAGCCGGGCGGCCGCGAGCAACGCACCTTCAGCAAACCACCCCTCGCGGCGCACACCCCGAGCAGCGCGCCGCCAAGCGAAGCACCCCCCAACCAACGCATCCCGAGCAGCGCGCCGCCGAGCGGCGCACACCCCGCGCGGCCCGCCCCGAGCAGCACGCCGCCAAGCGGCGCAGCCCAAGCAACGCACACCAGGAGCGGCACGCCGCCGAGCGGAACACGCCAGCGCAGGGCGAGGGCCCCGAAGAGCGGGAACATACCCGGGTGCGGGCCCGCAGCGGCGGGTCAGCTCCGCAGGGCCGTCTCGTCGACCTCGCCCCCGGCGACCAGGACGGCGGGCCCGGCCAGCCAGCAGGTGCGCTCGTCGATGGTGACGGTCAGCCGGCCGCCCGGCACGTCGACCGCCACCACTCCGGTGTCCAGCCCGGCGTCGCGCAGCGCCACCGCTCCGACGGCGCAGGCGCCCGACCCGCACGACAGGGTCTCGGCGGAGCCGCGTTCGTACACCCGCATCAGGGTGTGCAGGTCGGTGCCGTCGAGCGGTTCGCCGGGCGTCACGAACTCGACGTTGACGCCGGTCGGGAACAGCGCCCGGTCGAACTCGGGTGCCCGGGTGAGGTCGAGGGCCGCCAACTCGACGCCGGCGGGCAGGGCGCAGACCAGGTGCGGGTTGCCGCAGTCGACGGCGGCGCCGGGCAGGACCAGCCCGTCGAGGGTCGCGGTGCTGCGGTCGTACACCCGGGGGTGGCCCATGTCGACGGCGATCTCGTCGGGTCCGACGAGCGCGCGCACGACGCCGGCCCGGGTCGCCACCGGCAGGCCGGTGTCGGGCGAGCCGGTCACGCCGATCGAGGACAGGTAGCGGGTGAAGACGCGTACGCCGTTGCCGCACATCTCGGCCAGCGAGCCGTCGGAGTTCCAGTAGTCCATGAACCATTCGGCCCGGTCGGCGTAGCCGGCCGCCGCCGGGTGGTTGGCGGCCCGCACGACCCGCAGTACGCCGTCACCGCCGATGCCCCGGCGCCGGTCACAGAGCGCGGCGGCGAGTTCCGGCGTGAGCGGGAGGCGGCCCTCGGGGTCGTCGAGGATCACGAAGTCGTTGCCGGTGCCGTGGCCTTTGGTGAACTGCACGGTCCCATCATTCCCGATCCGCCCGGACCGCCGTCAGGGCGGCCGGCAGCAGGTCGGGGCGGGTCGGGTCGAGCCAGTGGACGCCGGGGTCGCGGCGGAACCAGGACCGCTGCCGGCGGACGAACCGGCGGGTGAGCCGTACCGTCTCGTCGTGCGCGTCCGCCTCGGTTCCCACCCCGTCGAGGAAGCGTAGGACCTGCTGGTATCCGAGCGCGCGGCCGGCCGTACGGCCGTCGCGCAGGCCGACCTCGGCGAGCCGCCGGGTCTCGTCGACGAGGCCGGCCGCCCACATCGCGTCGACCCGGCGGGCGATCCGCTCGTCGAGTACGGCGGTGTCGAGGTCGACGCCGAGCTGCACGCTGTCGTAGTACGGCTTCGGTTCGGGCAGGGCGGCGGTGAACGGGCGGCCGGTCAGCTCGATCACCTCCAGGGCGCGCACGATCCGCCGGCCGTTGCCGGGCAGGATCTTCTCGGCGGCGGCCGGGTCGGCGGCGCTCAGCCGGGCGTACAGCGGTGCCGGGCCGGTCGCGGCGAGTTCGTCCTCCAGCCGTTGCCGCAGGGCCGGGTCGGTGCCGGGGAACTCGAACTCCTCGAGTACGGCGCGTACGTAGAGTCCCGAGCCGCCGACCAGCAGCGGGACCCGGCCCCGGGCCCGGATGTCGTCGACGGCGGCGCGGGCCAGGCGCTGGTATTCGGCGACGCTGGCCGGCTCGGTGACGTCCCAGATGTCGAGGACGTGGTGCGGCACGCCGTCGCGTTCGGCGGGGGTGAGCTTGGCGGTGCCGATGTCCATGCCCCGGTAGAGCTGCATCGAGTCGGCGTTGACCACCTCGCCGTCCAGTTCGTGGGCCAGCGCGATGCTCAGCGCCGACTTTCCGGCGGCGGTCGGCCCGACGACCGCCACGACCGGGCCGGGCCGGCCCGCCGGCCGGTCCGGGGTGGCGGTCACGCCGGGGCCCAGGTGGCGACGAGGTAGGTGACGCCGTACGGAGCGTCGTGGTAGGACAACCGGCCGTGCCACGGCCGGCCGGTTGTGGCCACGGCACCGGCGAGCACCTGCCACGGCGCGCGCCCGGCGACCAGCAGCTCGGCCGACAGCGCCGGGTCGAGGTGGAGCAGGGCGTCGACGTCCGCGCCGGCCAGGGCCGCGGCGACCGCCTCGTCGTACGCCCGCGCGCGCGGGTCGTCGTATCCGGGTGACTTCTGGCCCCGGCAGGCCGACGCGTCGCCCATCACCAGCAGTGCCCACGGTTCGTCGCCGGCGTCGGCGGCGAGCCGGGCGCCGAGGGCGGCGCAGTCCGCGGGCGCCTGTCCGGCGGCCACCGTCTCCATCGCGATCGCGGGTGCCGCGCCGGTGGACGGCCGGCCGGCCCGGTCGAGGAGCCAGGTGCCGACAAGCAGGCTGAGCGGCAGCGGCCGGCCGGCGGGGGCGGCAACACCGTCCGTAGGGGTGGCAGCACCGACCGCGGCGGCCGCGCCGACGGTCACCGTCATCGGCGCTCCCCACGGAGCGAAAGAACCGATGAAAGGGGATACATACGTCTTTTGCTCATCATCTGCCCCGACGACCACGATCGTACGGGCGCCGGAATCGACGAGTCGCGCGACCGCCGCGTCACACTCCGTACGGAGATCGTCGAGTTCGGAGGCCGCCCGACCGGCGATGTCGGGGACGATGACCGGCGGGTGTGGGCAGACGGCTGCGGCGACCAGGGACACGCGACAACCGTAGCGGGCGGCGACTGTACACCGGCTCATACACCCGTCGGGGCCGACTAGGACACCGTATGGTCACGGTCGCCCTCAGGCGCTCGACGCGGACCGGGGCGGACCTGTGAGAATGCCCCTGGGAAACTTCGCTGCAATCTCACTGCGCTGTGGCGGCCATCGCCGGGCTGAACCGCCCGGCGGCGCCGGGAGAACGAGGATGGGCACATGAGCGACTGGACGACCTTCGGACGGGTTGACGCGGACGGCACGGTTTACGTCAAGACCGCCGAAGGCGAGCGCGTCGTCGGTTCCTGGCAGGCGGGCGCACCCGAGGAAGGTCTGGCCCACTTCGCGCGCCGCTTTGCCGACCTGGTGACCGAGGTGGATCTGACCGAGACGCGGCTCAACTCGGGTGCGGCCGACGCGGCCCACTCGTTGACCACCGTCAAGAGGCTGCGGGCCTCGCTCGCCGAGGCACACGTCGTCGGCGACATCGACGGGCTCACCGAGCGGCTCGACAAGCTCGCCGCCGCCGCCGAGCAGAAGGCGGGCGAGGCGCGGGCCGCCCGGGACGCGGCCCGGACCGAGGCGGTGGCCCGCAAGACCGCCCTGGTCGAGGAGGCCGAGAAGCTGGCCGCCGAGTCGACCGGCTGGAAGTCCGCCGGCGACCGGCTCAAGGAGATCCTCGACGAGTGGAAGACCGTCCGGGGCGTCGACAAGAAGACCGACGGCGAGTTGTGGAAGCGGTTCGCCGCCGCCCGGGACGGTTTCACCCGGCGGCGCGGGGCGCACTTCGCCACCCTCGACGCCCAGCGCAAGCAGGCCCAGGGCGCCAAGGACGACCTCGTCCGGGAGGCCGAGTCGCTGGCCGAGTCGACCGACTGGGCGGCCACCGCCAACCGGCTCAAGGAGCTGATGAGCGAGTGGAAGGCCGCGCCGCGGGCGTCCAAGGAGGCCGAGCAGCGGCTGTGGGAGAGGTTCCGCGCCGCGCAGGACAGCTTCTTCTCCCGGCGCAGCGAGGTCTTCTCGGCCCGTGACGCCGAGCAGCGCGGCAACCTGGAGCGCAAGCAGGCGCTGCTGGCCGAGGCGGAGGCGCTAGACGTCGACGCCGACCCGCGCGCGGCGCAGGCCAAGCTGCGCGAGATCCAGGGCCAGTGGCACGAGGCGGGCCGGGTGCCCCGGGAGGCGGCGGCCGGTCTCGACCGCCGGCTGCGGGCGGTCGACGAGAAGGTACGCGTCGCGATGGACTCCGCCTGGCGGCGCACCGAGCCGTCGGCGAACCCGCTGCTGGTTCAGATGCGCGAGCAGGTGGCCGAGGCCGAGCAGCGGCTGGCCCGGGCCCAGGCCGCCGGCGACGCGAAGCGGATCAAGGAGGCCGAGCGGGCCCTCGCGTCGAAGAAGCAGTTCCTGGCCCTCGCCGAGCAGGCGAGCTGACGTACCGGGAAAAAAGGGGGCACCGTCCGCGCGGACGGTGCCCCTTTTCGGTGTCCGGGGTCAGCGGTCGCAGGCGCTGGCCGCGACCGGCGCCGCGGGTGGCGCGCCGACCGTCGGGAGTCCGAGCAGGACCCCGGGGGTACGCGGCGCGCGGCCGGCCTCGAAGGCGTCGCCGGCCCGGGTCCGGCGGTGCGACAGCGGCGCCCCGTCGGCGTTGAGGTGGTGCGGGGCGGCGTAGGTGACGGTGGTGTGCACGATGTCGCCGGGCCGGATCCGCCCGGTGAGTTCGCCGGTGCCGAAGTGGACCAGCCGGCCGTCCCGGGCCCGGCCGGACATCCGGCCGGTGGCCTGGTCCTTGCGGCCCTCACCGACCGCGACCAGCACCTCGACGGTCTCCCCCACCAGTTTGCGGTTCTCCGCCCAGGTGATCTCCTCGACGCAGGCGATCAGCCGGTCGTACCGCTCCCGCACGACCTGCTTGGGCAGTTGCCCGTCCATGGTGGCCGCCGGCGTGCCGGGCCGCTTGGAGTACTGGAAGGTGAACGCCGACGAGAACCGGGCGGCGCGGACCACGTCGAGGGTCCGTTCGAAGTCGGCGTCGGTCTCGCCGGGGAAGCCGACGATGATGTCGGTGGTGATCGCCGCGTCGGGCATCGCCGTCCGGACCTTGTCGATGATGCCGAGGTAGCGCTCGGCCCGGTAGGACCGGCGCATCGCCTTCAGCACGTCGTCCGAGCCGGACTGCAACGGCATGTGCAGCGAGTGGCAGACGTTGGGCGTCTCGGCCATCGCCGCGATCACGTCGTCGGTGAAGTCCTTCGGGTGCGGGCTGGTGAACCGGACCCGCTCCAGCCCCTCGACGTCGCCGCAGGCGCGCAGCAGCTTGCCGAAGGCGAGCCGGTCGCCGAACTCGACCCCGTACGAGTTGACGTTCTGGCCGAGCAGGGTCACCTCGAGCACGCCCTCGGCGACCAGGGCGCGTACCTCGGCGAGCACGTCGCCGGGCCGGCGGTCCTTCTCCTTGCCGCGCAGCGACGGCACGATGCAGAAGGTGCACGTGTTGTTGCAGCCGACGGAGATCGACACCCAACCGGCGTACGTCGACTCGCGGCGGGCCGGCAGCGTCGACGGGAACACCTCGAGGGATTCGAGGATCTCGACCTCGGCAGCGGCGTTGTGCCGGGCGCGTTCGAGCAGCGCCGGCAGCGAGCCGATGTTGTGGGTGCCGAAGACGACGTCGACCCACGGCGCCTTGCGCACGATCTCGCCGCGGTCCTTCTGGGCCAGGCAGCCACCGACCGCGATCTGCATGTCGGGCCGGCGGAGCTTGGTCGGACGTAGGTGGCCGAGGTTGCCGTAGAGCCGGTTGTCGGCGTTCTCCCGTACGGCACAGGTGTTGAAGATGACGACGTCGGGGTCGGTCGACCCGTCGGCGGGGGTGTAGCCCGCCGCCTCCAGCAGCCCGGAGATCCGCTCGGAGTCGTGGACGTTCATCTGGCAGCCGTAGGTCCGCACCTGGTAGGTGCGCGGGACGCTGCTCTTCGGCGCGGTAGTCATAGCAGAAACAGAGTATCGGGCGCTGCCCGGCACCGTCCGGGCCGGCGGGCGGGCGGCGCGGTCAGGCTGCGGCGCGGGTGGTGATCACCGCGCCGGGCGCCCAGCGGGACGGGCCGTACCGGGCCCAGTCCCGGCACCACGGGTCGGTGGGCGTGCACAGCCGGAGTTGTGAGTAGTCGTCGCCGTCCTCACCCTCAGTGATCTTCACATGGACCGGCCTGATCGTCGCGTCCGGCTGGGCGAGCAGGTGCCGGCCCGGGTCGAGGGTGTCGTCGGGCAGGAGGCAGGCGCGTCCGAGCCGCCGGGCGAACGCCGCCGCGACCGCCGACTCGGCCGGTTCGACCGGTGCGGCGTAGCAGTCGACGCGGACGGGGAAGTCGCCGCCGCCGACCCAGACGTCGCAGTGGACCGTACCGGTGGGCAGCTCACCGGGGTTGCCGACACCGAACGCCGCCACCGGACGGCCGAGCACCGCCGCCAGGGCCGCCCGGATCTCGCGCGCCGGTACGGGCGCGTCGATCAACCAGTTCCAGAGGGCGGATGAGGCCGACGGGTAAGCCATACGATCATGTTGCCGGCCTCGGAGGCACCTTGTGGCGTGTGTTATCGCTCCGTGACCATCCGAGTTGCTTTCTGACACACCGTGCCGCCTACAGTGGCTCAATCCAGGACTGATGTCCTCGATCAAATACCGGACAGGGCGGTTGGAATGACGGTGACGAAGGCTGAACCACTCATCGTGCTCGACAAGGTCGACAAGTGGTTCGGTCCGCTGCACGTGCTCCAGAAGGTAGACCTCTCCGTCAAGCGGGGCGAGGTCGTCGTGGTGATCGGCCCCTCGGGTTCGGGCAAGTCCACCCTGTGCCGGGCGATCAACCGGCTGGAGCCGATCAACAGCGGCACCATCACTTTCGACGGCAAGCCCCTGCCGGCCGAGGGCAAGGCGCTGGCCAAGCTGCGCAGCGAGGTCGGCATGGTGTTCCAGTCGTTCAACCTGTTCGCGCACAAGACCATCGTCGACAACGTCTCGCTCGGACCGATCAAGGTCCGGGGCGAGAAGCCGGCCGCCGCCCGCGACCGGGCGATGAAGCTGCTCGACCGGGTCGGCATCGCCAACCAGGCCGGCAAGTTCCCCGCCCAGCTCTCCGGCGGCCAGCAGCAGCGGGCCGCCATCGCGCGGGCGCTCGCCATGCAGCCCAAGGCGATGCTCTTCGACGAGCCGACCAGCGCGCTGGACCCGGAGATGGTCGGTGAGGTGCTCGACGTCATGGCGTCGCTGGCAAGCGAGGGCATGACGATGGTGGTGGTCACCCACGAGATGGGGTTCGCCCGCCACGTCGCCAACCGGGTCATCTTCATGGCCGACGGCCAACTGGTCGAAGACGCTCCCCCGGACGAGTTCTTCGCCAACCCCCGCAGCGACCGGGCCAAGGACTTCCTGTCGAAGATCCTGACGCACTGAGGCGTCATCACCAGAGGCAGGCACGCCCCCCGGGCCGCCGGCTCTTTCGAGGAGGAGAAACACAATGCGCGTAACCCGTATCGCGACACTGGCTACGGTGGCGGCACTGTCACTGACCGTGGCCGCCTGTGGCGGCGGTGACGGCGACGGTGACGGTGGCGACACCGGCGCCGGCAGCAAGGAGTTCGCGGCCGGCAGCACGATGGAGCGCCTCAACAAGGCGCAGAAGATCATCGTCGGCACGAAGTTCGACCAGCCCGGCTTCGGCCTGAAGGGTCTGGACGGCAAGCCCGCCGGCTTCGACGTCGAGATCGGCAAGGCGATCGCCAACGAACTCGGCATCCCCGAGGACAAGATCGAGTACATCGAGACGCCGTCGGCGGTCCGCGAGGAATACATCGAGCAGAACAAGGCCGACATCGTGATCGCGACCTACACGATCAACGACAAGCGCAAGGAGCGGATCGACTTCGCCGGCCCGTACTACGTCGCGGGCCAGCACATCATGGTGCGCGCCGACGACACCTCGATCACCGGCCCGGACTCGTTCAAGGCCGGCGACAAGAAGGTCTGCTCGGCACAGGGCTCGACCCCGGCCGAGACCATCAAGAAGTACCTGGCCAACGAGGGCCAGCAGCTCGTCGTCTTCGACGTCTACCAGAAGTGCGCGGACGCGCTGGCCAGCGGCCAGGTTGACGCGGTCACCACGGACAACGTCATCCTGCTCGGCTTCATCGCCCGCAACGAGGGCAAGTTCAAGCTGGCCGGTGAGAAGTTCACCGAGGAGCCGTACGGCATCGGCCTGAAGAAGGGCGACACCGCCTTCCGTACCTTCATCAACGACGCGCTGGAGAAGTTCTACGGCGACGGCACCTACGAGAAGGCCTGGAAGGACACCGCCGGCAAGTTCGACGAGAACACCCCGACCGGCCCGGCCGTCAACCGCTACTGATCCAAAGACGGAGTCTGGAAGGTGAGTAAGACGGGAGTGTGTACGTGAGTGTGCTCGTCGAACACTTCGACGTGTTCGTCGGAGGGTTCTGGCTCACCTTCCAGCTCTGTGTGCTCGCCGCGATCGGTGCCCTGATCCTGGGCACCATCGTGGCGGTCATGCGGATCTCGCCGGTGCCGCCGCTGCGCTGGATCGGCACCGCCTACGTGACGGTGTTCCGGAACTGTCCGCTGACCATCGTGTTCTTCTTCGCCGCGTTCGGTCTGCCGGCGCTCGGCTCCAACGCCGACTTCCTACGGATCCCCGGCCTGTCGAGCATCTTCAGCCGGCTCGGCATCGACCTGCCGTACTTCCGCTTCGCGATCATCGCGTTGAGTGTCTACACGGCGGCGTTCGTCTGCGAGGCGATCCGCTCCGGCATCAACGCCGTACCGCCCGGACAGGCTGAGGCGGCCCGGGCGATCGGGCTCACCTTCTCGCAGAACCTGCGGCTGGTCGTACTGCCGCAGGCCTGGAAGTCGGCGATCGTGCCGCTGGGCAGCGTCCTCATCGCGATGATCAAGAACTCTGCACTGGCCGGCTTCTTCGGTCTGACGGGTGACCTGTCCAACTCCGCGCAGAACCTGACCAGCGCGGGCGGCGAGCCCATCATCCCCGTTTTCATCGGTATCGGGATCGGCTACCTCATCATGACCGTACCGTTCGGTTTGTTCCTCGACCGGGTCGAGCGGCGGCGGGCGGTGGCCGCCCGATGAGCCAGCAGAGTGTCCTGTATGACGCACCGGGTCCCCGCGCCAAGCGGACCACCCTGATCGTCAGCGTGGTCGTGGGGGCGCTGGTCGCCGTCGGCGCGTATTTCCTCGTCTACCGCCCGCTCGACGAGCAGGGCCAGTTCGACATGGAACTGTGGGGTCCGCTGGTCGACCCTTCCAACGAGGTCTTCGCCCAGGTCTGGAAGCTGCTCGGGCAGGGATTCCAGGCGACCCTCACCGCGGCTGCGCTGGCGATCGTCGCCTCGCTCGTGGTCGGCACCGCACTGGCCGTCCTGCGGGTACAGCTCAAGGCGACGATGAAGCGCCGGTTCGTGCACAACAGCCGGCCCGCCGCGATCGCCCTGCGCACGCTGACCCTGGTCCTGAACGGGATCACCCGGTTCTGCGTCGAGGTCTTCCGTGGCCTGCCCGTGGTCATCACGATCTTCTTCGTCGCCAGCGCGCTGCCCGACCTCGGGGTCGACCTCGGCCGGATCCTCTGGTACCTGGTCATCGGCCTGACTCTCTACAACAGCGTGGTCATCGCCGAGATCCTGCGTTCCGGCATGGAAGGGCTGCCCGGTGGCCAGCGGGAGGCGGCCGAGGCTATCGGCCTGAGCAGCTTCGCCACCATCCGGCTGATCCTGCTGCCGCAGGCCTTCCGGATCATGCTGCCGGCCCTGATCAGCCAACTGGTCGTGGTCCTCAAGGACACGTCACTCGGCTTCATCATCAGCTACGAGGAAGTGCTGAAGCTGAGCCAGACCGTCATCCTCAACCTGGACAATCCGATCCAGGTCTACACCGTGGTCGCGGTCATTTACATCCTGGTCAACTACGCGCTGTCCAAGCTCGCCGAGTACGTCCAGGGCCGCATGTCGCGGGGCCGCAAGACCGGCACCCTGCGCCGGGCCAAGGACACGCCGCCGGCCGCCCTGGCCGCCGATCTCACCCCACCAGCCAAGCTCTGAACTGGCTCCACCCCGCCACCAGCGGAGGTGTCCAGCGAACGGCAGAACGGAACGGACCCGCCCACCGGCGGGTCCGTTCCGTTTCGTGGCCTGTCATGCCACCCGGCGGTCAGGTCTGCTCGGCGGCCAACCGGACGCCGAAGCCGAGCAGGAGCGTGCCGGTCACCGCGTCCAGCGCCCGCCGGAACCGTCGCCGGCCGAGAACCCCACGAACCCGGTGCAGCCCGGTCACGACCACCAGCAGGTACGTCAGCGACAGCAGCGCGTGACTCAACCCGAACACCAGCAGGACCGGCAGCGGCGTCGACGGGCCGACGAACTGCGGCAGGACCGCCAGGTAGAAGACCAGCACCTTCGGGTTGGTGATGTTGGACAGGAAGCCCTGCCGCCAGCCGGCCCGGGCCTGCGCCGCCCGGCTCGGACCCCGGGCCGGGCCGGGGTCGTCCGGAACGACCGCATACCGGCCCGCCCACGCCGACCGGAACGTCTGGATCGCCAGGTACACCAGGTAGGCGATACCGGCCCACTTGATCGCCTGGAAGAGCGGCTGGTAGTGCACGATCACCGCGCCGAGGCCGGCGATCGCGGCCAGTCCCTGGACGGCGTTGGAACTGGCCACCCCGGCGGCGCTCCAGCGTCCCCGGCGGGCGCCACCGGCCAGCGTGTTCTTGACGATCACCGCGAAGTCCGCCCCCGGCACCAGGACGAGAACGGCGGCGAAGGCGACGTACGAGAGGTAGGAAGACCAGGTCACCGCCTGACGGTAACGACCGTCCCGCCCACCCTCGACGTGTTTCCCGTCGCAGGAACCGGCCGGCCGGGTCCCGTCGCGAGCCGGTGACTCAGCGGGCGATCTCGGTGACCCGGGACTCGCGGACCACGGTCACCCGGATCTGCCCCGGATAGGTCAGCTCCTCCTCGATCTGCTTCGCCACGTCGCGGGCGAGCACCGCCGCCCCGATGTCGTCGATGTCGTCCGGCTTGACCATCACCCGGATCTCCCGGCCGGCCTGCATCGCGAAGACCTTCTCCACCCCGGACTTGCCGCCGGCGATCTCCTCGATCCGCTCCAGCCGCTTGACGTACGACTCCAGGCTCTCCCGCCGCGCGCCCGGCCGGCCGCCCGAGCAGGCGTCCGACGCCTGGGTCAGCACCGCCTCGATCGTCTGCGGCAGCACCTCGTTGTGGTGCGCCTCGATCGCGTGGACCACCTCTTCGGACTCGCCGTACTTGCGGGCCACGTCGGCACCGATCAGCGCGTGGCTGCCCTCGACCTCGTGGGTGAGCGCCTTGCCGATGTCGTGCAGGAACGCGCACCGCTTGATGGTCGGGATGTCGAGCCGCAACTCGGCGGCCATCACCCCGGCGATGTGCGCGGTCTCGACGAGGTGCTTGAGCACGTTCTGCCCGTACGACGTGCGGTAGCGCAGCCGGCCCAGCAACGTCACCAGCTCCGGGTGTATCTCGGTGATGCCGACCTCGACCAGCGCGTCCTCGGCGGCCCGCTGGCACAGGCGTTCGACCTCGTGCTTCGCGGTGTCGAAGACCTCCTCGATACGGTGCGGGTGGATCCGCCCGTCGAGCACCAGCTTCTCCAGCGTCAGCCGGCCGATCTCCCGGCGTACCGGGTCGAAGCAGGAGAGCAGCACCGCCTCGGGGGTGTCGTCGATGATCAGGTTGACGCCGGTCACCGACTCGAACGCGCGGATGTTGCGGCCCTCGCGGCCGATGATCCGGCCCTTCATCTCGTCGCCGGGCAGGTGCAGCACGCTGACCACGCTCTCCGCGGTCTGGTCGCTGGCGACCCGCTGGATCGCGTCGACGACGATGTGCCGGGCCCGCTGCTCGGCCGTGCTGCGGGCGTCGGTCTCGATGTCGCGTACGAGGAGCGCGGCCTCCCGCTTCGCCTGACCCTCGATCGCGTCGATCAGTTCGGTCCGGGCGACCTCCGCGGTCAGGCCGGCGATCCGCTCCAGCTCCCGCCGCTGTCGCTCCTCGGCCTCGGCCAGCGCGGCCTCCCGGGTGGCGAGCCCGGCCTCCCGGGCGACCAGCTCCGCGTCCGCGGCCGCCAGCCGGCGTTCCCGCTCGGTGAGCCGGTCGACCTCCTCGCTGTGCAGGCGCTCGCGCTCGTCCATCCGCAGGGCCCGCCGCTCGACCTCGGCCGCCTGCTCCTTGGTCGTCGTGGCCAGCAGGGCGATCTCGCGTTCGCCGCTGCGCCGGGCCGCGGCGCGTACCTGCTCCGCGTCGGCCTCGGCCTGCCGGTGGGCCCGCTCGAGCACGGTGTCGGCTTCGGCCCGGGCGGCGTCGAGCACCCGGCGCGCCTCCGCCCGCGCCGAGTTGGCCTCCGCCTTGGCCGCGGCCGCCTCGGCGCGGGCAGCCGCCGCGGCCGACTTGGCCTCGTCGACGGTGGAAGTCGCCTCGTCGGCGGCGGACCGCAGCGCCGCCAGCGACTGCTGCTGGCGGTCCTTCTCGGCGACGTACGCCGGGTCGTCGGTGGGCGGCAGGGTGGGCTGGGCGACACGGAGCTGGCGCAGGGCGCGGGCACCGAGGACGAGCCCGACGACCACGATGGCGGCGAGAAGGACGATCGCGACAAGCAGCACCCAGGTCATGCGGCCGCCTCGCTTCGCTCGGCACCCACACGACGCATACCGAGCCGACCGCTGCCCGCAGGACGCACACCGAGCCGATCGCTGTCCTCGCTACGCCCGGTCATGCGCCATGTCCGGCTCGCCGCGAGCACGTCGCGCCGCACCCACAGCGATGCCCTGTGGGGCATCTCTGTGGGGCCTGACCCGTCTTCCGCCTCGCTCATGTGGGCCGCCTCCCCTCCACCGTCCGGCGCCGGAAGGTCAACCCCTCCCGTTGCCGCTTCCTCGGCTGAGACGCCCGACCTAGGCGGCTGAGGGTGCGACCCTTCGAGCGGTGCCGGAAAGGCACCGCCTGAGGCCACTGGTATATCTTGCCGCCTACGGACCGGCCTGTCCGCTAACGGGTTGTCTGGCCACCATGTTGACCAAAAGTGATGCCGTACTGTTACGCGATCTATGTTGTGCGCTTAGCCTGCAAGGGTCGGTTATCTCGCTTGTACGCGAGGCTAGGGTGCCGGGGGCCGTTCGGTCAAGAACCCATGATCGAGCAGGGACGCAAACAGAGGGCACACGGGTCCTTACCCGCAGCTCATCGCCTTGAACCCTACCGATCCAGGGCACATCACCCTTCAAACCGGACAGAGATCACCAATCAGCCTTATCGTCTAGTGCTCCGACCCCTCGGCATCAGCGAGGGCATCGGCGTCGATGTGCTCGGCGAACTCGGCGGCCTCGGCGCTCTGCGCGGCCAGCGCCTCCTTGACGGCCCGGATCGCCACCCCGGGCGGGTAGCCCTTGCGGGCCAGCATCCCGACCAGGCGACGGAACACCGCGTCCGGATCGCCCCGGACCGTACGCAGCTTGCGGTCGACCAGCACCCGGGCCGTCTGCGCCTCGGTCGTCTCGTCCAGTTCGCCCAGCGCCTCGCTGGCCGTGTCGGAGTCGACGCCACGCTGCCGCAACTCGTTGGCCAGGGCCCGGCGGGCCAGCCCGCGCCCGTGGTGGCGGCTCGCCACCCACGCCCGGGCGAACGCCGCATCGTCGATCATGCCGACCTCGTCGTAGCGGTCGAGGACGGCGTCGGTCGTCTGCTCGGAGATGCCCCGCCGAGCCAGCGCCGCCGCCAGCTCGGCCCGGGTGCGTGGGCGGGTGGCGAGTTGTCGCAGGCAGATCTCGCGGGCCACCTCGGCCTCGTCACGGGGCGGCTTGGCCGGCTCGACGACCGGCGGGGTCGTCGTGGCGCCCTCCGGCCAGCCGTCCTCGTCGAGCGGCGGCCCGGAGTCGTCGGTGGGGCGGGCCCGGCCACGCCGGGGCCGCCGGGCGGAGGGCGCGTCCGTCCGGGGCGGGGCGGCATCCCAACCCCGTCCCGAACGGGCGCCTCGCCGTCGTCCAGCCATCGGTCAGGACGTCCGGCGGCCGGTCAGAAGTCGACCGGCGGCAGCTCCGGGCCGCTCGCCGCGTCGATGGCACCCGCGCCGACACCGAGCTTCTCGAGGATCTTCTTCTCGATCTCGGCGGCGACGTCGGGGTTCTCGCGCAGGAACTCGCGGGCCTTCTCCTTGCCCTGGCCGAGCTGGTCGCCGTCGTACGTGTACCACGCACCGGACTTGCGGATGATGCTCTGCTCCACACCGACGTCGATCAGGGAGCCCTCGCGGGAGATGCCCTTGCCGTACATGATGTCGAACTCGGCCTGCTTGAACGGGGCGGCCACCTTGTTCTTGACGACCTTGACCCGGGTGCGGTTGCCGACGACGTCGGTGCCGTCCTTGAGGCTCTCGATGCGCCGCACGTCGAGCCGGACCGAGGCGTAGAACTTCAGCGCCCGGCCACCGGTGGTGGTCTCGGGGCTGCCGAACATGACGCCGATCTTCTCGCGGAGCTGGTTGATGAAGATCGCGGTCGTGCCGGTGCTGTTGAGCACCCCGGTGATCTTCCGCAGCGCCTGGCTCATCAGCCGGGCCTGGAGGCCGACGTGGCTGTCGCCCATCTCACCCTCGATCTCGGCGCGCGGCACCAGGGCGGCGACCGAGTCGATGACGATGATGTCCAGCGCACCGGAGCGGATCAGCATGTCGGCGATCTCCAGCGCCTGCTCACCGGTGTCGGGCTGGGAGACCAGCATCGCGTCGGTGTCGACGCCGAGCGCCTTGGCGTATTCCGGGTCGAGCGCGTGCTCGGCGTCGATGAAGGCGGCGATGCCGCCGGCCCGCTGGGCGTTGGCCACCGCGTGCAGCGCCACGGTCGTCTTACCGCTGGACTCCGGCCCGTAGACCTCGACGACCCGGCCCCGGGGCAGGCCGCCCACGCCCAGCGCCACGTCGAGCGCGATCGACCCGGTCGGGATCACCGCCGTCTGGACGACCGGCCGCTCCCCCAGCCGCATCACCGAGCCCTTGCCGAACTGCTTGTCGATCTGCGCGAGAGCGAGGTCTAGCGCCTTCTCCCGGTCAGGTCCTGCCGCCATCGTTGCCACCCCTGCCTTCGCCGGCATCTTTCCACCCTTAGTCACGCGGACACGCTAAGCGCTGGGTCCGACAGAAAACAGCCGCCAGGCCGTGGCCTGTGGACAAGCACCGCGCTGTGGACAATAGCCGAACAGGTGTACGACGCAACCGCGACACGCCAGAACAGGCGTACGAGCAGCTCAGCGTAGTCGCGCGGGCACCCGATCGGGATACGTGGCGCACACCGCCCGCCACACCCGCAGCGTCTCCACGCCCTCGGCGAGCGCCTGGTCGATGGTCCGGCCGCCGAGCTGTGTCAGCACCTGGTCGGCGGCGATGCTGCGGGCGTAGGCCGGCCCGAACGTCTCCTCCAGCCGGGCCCAGAACTCGGTCAGCCGCACGGTCAGCTCCCCTTCACCGCAGCACCCCGGACGCGTAGCGCCAGCGCCGTCAACGGGACGGTGGCGATCGCGGCGAGCAGATTGAGCACCGGGTATCCGGCGGCCTCCACGATAAACCCGCTCAGCGCGCCGGCCGACGCGCCCGCCAGTCCCATCAACAGGTCGGACAACCCCTGGGTGGCGGGCCGCGCCTCGACCGGCACCGACTCCGACAGCAGCGTCGAGCCGGCGACCATCGTCGCCGACCAGCCGAGACCGAGCAGGACCAGGCCGGCCACCAGCCGTACGGTGTCGTGCCCGGCCGTGCCGGCCACCGCGCACGCGGCGAGCAGCAGGCCGACGCCGCCGAGGATGACCGGCCGGCGGCCGAGCCGGTCGGTCAGCCAGCCGACCACCGGCGCGAGCGCGTACATGCCGGCGATGTGGGCGCTGAGCACGATCCCGACCACCCGTAGCACGTCGGCGTCGCCGTGCGACTCGCCGAGGTGCACCGGGGTCATCGCCATCACACCGACCATGACCAGGTGGCCGACCGCGACCGCGGTGACCCCGAGCCGGGCCGCCGGGCGCGCCGCGACCACCCGCCACGCCGCACGCATGCCGCCGGTGCCGGCCGGCGCGGATGACGCACCGGCGGCCGGCGGGGATCCGGCCGGCGCGGAGCCCACGGCCGCGGTGGCGCCGGCCGGCTCGGGTCCGACGGTGGGCGGGATCGTGGCGGTCGCGATCCGGCGGGCGGTGAGCAGCGGGTCCGGCCGCAGGAGGACCAGCAGTACGCCGGCGGCGAGGGCGAAGGCGACCGCGCTGAAGACGAACGGCCCCGACAGCGGCGGCAGCCCGAACCCGCTGACGGCGCGGTCGGCGAGCGCGGCGAAGTTGGGCGCGGTGACCGCGCCGATCGTGGTCGCCCAGACGATCACCGACAGTTGCCGCCCCCGGCGGGCCGGCTCGGCGAGGTCGACGGCGGTGTAGCGGGCCTGGAGGTTGGCCGCCGACCCGCCGCCGAAGAGCAGCATGCCCAGGAACAGCAGGGGCACCCAGTTGGTGACCGCCGCCGCCACCACGAGCAGGGCACCGGCGGCACCGGCGGCGTACGCCGTCACCAGGCCCGGCCGCCGCCCGTGGCCGGTCATGATCCGGGTGACCGGTACGGCGAGCAGTGCCCCGCCGACCACGCTGGCGCTGGCGGCCAGCCCGGAGACGCTGGTGCCGGCCAGCCGGGCGGCGAGCAGCGCGCCGACCGAGATGCCGATGGTGGTGCCGATGCCGCCGATGATCTGGGTGCCGAACAGCAGCCGGAGCGTGCGGCGCTGGACCCGGGGAACGTCCACCGCCGGGTCGCCGATCATGGACATCGGGCCAGCCTACGGTCGCCGGGGTGACCGCGTCGCCCGGCAGCGTGGTGATCTTCTGCGGTTCAGGCGTTGCCGGCACGGCGTGTCGACGGTCTGCGCCGCAGACGATCAGGGAGCGCCCGGGCCGCCGCGACACAGCGCGCGGCAGCCGGCGGCGGGTTCAGGCGGCGAGGGCCCGGGCCACCACCTTCAGGTCGGCGACCAGGCCGTCGAAGGCGATCTCCTGGTTGTCGGCGCGCAGCACCGCCGACGGGTGGATGGTGGCCACCAGCCGGGCCGGCTCGACCGGGAAGTCCCCGGGGTTCGGCGCCGACGCCGGCCAGGGCAGCAGTTCGCCGCGTGAGCGGGTGACCCGGAACGACGGCCCCAGCAGCGCCTTGGCCGCCGTCGCGCCGAGCACCACGACGATCTCCGGCCGGAGCCGGGCGAACTCGGCGACCAGCCAGGGCCGGCAGGCCACGATGTGCGTCTGGTCGGGGGTCTGGTGGATCCGCCGCTTGCCGCGCATCTGGAAGCGGAAGTGCTTGACGGCATTGGTGATATAGAGGTGCGCCGGGTCGATGCCGGCCGCGTCGACCGCCCGGCGCAGCAGGTGCCCGGCCGGCCCGACGAACGGCAGGCCGCGCTGGTCCTCGACGTCGCCGGGCTGCTCGCCGACGAACACCACCCGGGCGTGCGCGTCGCCGCGGCCGAAGACGACCTGGGTGGCGCCCTCGTAGAGTTCGCAGCCGCGGCAGTTCGGGGCGGCGGCGCGTACGTCGTCGAGGCTGGCGGAGGCGGGCGGGACGTACGGTTGCGCGCCAGAGGCGGTTTCGGTGCGGGGCATGACGGAGTTTGTACCCGGTGCCACCGACATCACGCGCTGAAGGTCGGTGGGGTCGGCGAGTCGACCGCCGCGGCGACCGCGGCGGCGAGCCCGGGGACGTCGGCGTCGTCGAGCGGGGTGACGGTGATCCGGATTCCGGGGGCGCTGGCGAGGCGGTAGAGCGAGCCGGGGGCGACGGCGTACCCACTGTCGCGCAGCGTGGTCACCGCCCGGGTCTCGTCGGGCACCGGGACCCAGACGTTGATGCCGGTGTGGCCGGTGGCCGGCACGCCACGGGCGGCCAGCGCGGTGACGAGGGCGGTACGGCGCCGGTCGTAGCTCTCCCGGGCGGCCGTGATCCGGCGGCCGGTCGCCGGGTCACGCCACAGCCGCACGACCGTACGTTGCAGCAGCGTCGACACCCAGCCGGCGCCGATCCGCATCCGGCCGGCGACCCGGGCGACGGTCGCCTCGTCGCCGGCGAGCACGGCCAGCCGCAGGTCGGGGCCGTACGGCTTGCTCACCGACCGCAGGAACGCCCAGGTCCGGGTCGCCCCGGCGAGCGGTGCCAGGGGTACCGACGCGAGTTCGCCGGCGTGGTCGTCCTCGATGAGCAGCAGGTCGGGGTGGCCGGCGAGGACGTCGCGCAGGGCGGCGGCCCGGGCCGCGGTGACGGCGGCCCCGGTCGGGTTGTGGGCGCGGGTGGTGACGACCAGGGCGCGTATCCCGTTGGCCAGTGCCCGGCGCAGCCCGGCGACGGTCGGGCCGTCGCCGTCGACCGGGACCGGGACGGGTTCGAGGCCGAGAGCGGCGACCAGGTCGAGCAGGTTGCCCCAGCCGGGGTCCTCGACGCCGACCCGGTCGCCGGGGCGCAGGTGGCCGGTGAGCAGCCGGTCGATGCCGTCGAGGGCGCCGTTGGTCAGGGTGAGCGCGGTGGCGTCGACGCCGTCGGCGGCGAGCCGGGCACGGGCCAGGTCGGCGAGTTCCGGCAGTACGCCGCCGGCCGCGTAGCCGACCGGGTCGGCCGGTGGCACGGCCGGCAGCGGGGGCAGCAGCCGTCGGTCGGGGTCGCCGGCGGACAGGTCGAGGACCCCGGCCGGTACGGCGGGACGCAGCGCCGAGCGGGTGGTGGCGACCGGTGGCCGGGGCCGGATGCGGGTGCCGCCCCGGCCGGCGGTCTCGACGACGCCGCGCTGGCGCAGGGTGCGGTAGGCGCTGGCGACGGTGGCCGGGCTGACCCCGAGGTCGGCGGCGAGGGCGCGGACGGCGGGTAGCGGGGCGCCCGGGGGCAGGTCGCCGCCGCGGACGCCGGCCTCGATGCTGGCCGAAATCCCGGCGGCCGTCGTGCCGGTCGGCTGATATTGTGCTGTCACAGTTTGAACATTGTACTAGAACAATGCTCCCAACAGGACGAAGGAGTCGGCGATGGGCGACTACCCGCAGACCCCGAGAACCACCGCCAGCCGCATCCGGGACCGGATCGCGTACGAGCGCGCCACCGCGCACGCGATCCTCGACGAGGCCCACCACTGCACCTTCGCCTTCACCGTCGACGGCGAACCACGGGCGCTGCCCACCCTGCACGTACGCGTCGACGACACGCTCTACCTGCACGGCTCCACCGGCAGCCGGCCACTGCTCGCCGCCCGGGGCCCCGCCGGACTGCCCGTCTGCGTCACCGTCACCCTCCTCGACGGCCTCGTCTACGCCCGCTCCCAGTTCCACCACAGCGCCAACTACCGCTCCGTCGTCGCGCACGGCACCGCCCACCTGGTCACCGACGAGACCGAGAAGCGGGCCGCGATGACCGCGCTGGTCGACAAGCTGGGCGCCGGCCGGGCCGCCGACAGCCGCCCGCCGACCCGCCGGGAACTCGCCGAGACGGCCGTGATCGCCCTGCCACTGAGCGAGGTGTCGGTCAAGGCCCGCCTCGGTGGCGTCGCCGACGACCCCGAAGACCTCGACCTGCCGCACTGGGCCGGCGTGGTGCCGCTGCGCCACGTGCCCGGCGTGCCCGAGCCCGACGCCCGGGTCACCGCACCGCTCCCCGGCTACCTGCGGACGCCCCGGTCGCAGTGGCTGACCCCGGCCGTGCTGCGCGGCGCGCACGTCGTACTCGAACCGCTCGACCACTCGCACGTCGACGGGCTGCTCGCCGCCGGCGCCGACCCCGAGGTGTGGCGTCACCTGAGCAAACGGCAGCCGACCGACCGGGCCGGCATGGCCGCGATCGTCACCGACGCGCTGCGCGCCCACGAGCGCGGCGACCGGGTGCCGTGGGTGCAGCGCTGCGCGCGGACCGGCGAGATCGCCGGCACCACGTCGTACTACGAGGTCGACGAGGTCAACCGGTCCGTCGCCATCGGTCACACCTGGCTCGGCCGCGAACACTGGCGTACCGGCGTCAACACCGAGGCCAAGCTGCTGCTGCTCGAACGGGCCTTCGACGTACTCGGGGCCCGGCGGGTGGTCTGGCACACCGACCTGCGCAACGAGCGCTCGCAGGCGGCCATCGGCCGGCTCGGCGCCCGCCGCGAAGGGGTGCTGCGCAACCACCGGCGCCGGCCCGACGGAACGTGGCGGGACACCGTCCAGTTCGCCATGATCGACGACGAGTGGCCAAACGCACAGGTCAGGCTGCGGGAATCGCTTCGCCCCGCGCCCCCGCCGGGGTGAGGATCCAGCCATGCTCGGCACCATCGACCTGGGGACCTACGTCCTGGGCACCATCGCGATCATCCTGCTGCCCGGTCCCAACTCGCTCTTCGTCCTGTCCACCGCCGCCCGCCGTGGCGTACCCGCCGGCTACAAGGCCGCCGCCGGGGTGTTCCTCGGCGACACCGTGCTCATGGTGCTGTCGGCCGCCGGGGTCGCGTCGCTGCTGCGGGCGTACCCGCCGATCTTCCTGGTGATCAAGTACGCCGGCGCGGCGTACCTGGCCTATGTCGGGCTGACGATGTTCCGGGCCGCCTGGCGGCGCTTCCGGACCCGCAACGACCCGGACACCACCCCGCTCATCCACGCCGCCGAGCCGGCCGCGGTCCGGCACCCCTTCCGCCGCGCCGCGGTGATCAGCGTTCTGAACCCGAAGGCGATCCTGTTCTTCGTCTCGTTCTTCATCCAGTTCGTCGACCCGTCGTACGCCCATCCGGCGCTGTCGTTCCTGCTGCTCGGCGCGATCGCGCAGCTCGGCAGCGTGCTCTACCTGAGCGTGCTGATCTTCACCGGCACGTTCCTGGCCGCCCGGTTCCGGGAACGGCGGCGCCTCGCCGCCGGCGCCACCACCGGCATCGGCGCCCTCTTCCTCGGCTTCAGCCTCAAACTCGCCACCGCCACCACGGTCTAGCCACTGCGCCCCGCGCACGGCGCGGGACGCCGGGGCGCGGGGCGCAGCGTCGATCATGGAGTAATCGTGGGGATCGGCGTCCGTTTTGCGAATGACATCCCCTTGATCGACGCGGTCGGGGACCGGCGGGGGCCGGCGGCGGCCGCCGGGGGCCGGGCCGGTCAGCTCGTGCCGTCGGGGGCGCCGCCGCTGTGGCCGGGCTGGTCGTAGCCGCCCGGGCCGGCGGTCTCGTCCACCGGCCGGGCCCGGCGCCGCCACCAGGCCCGCTTCGCCGCGCCCGACCGGCCCGCCGCCGACCGGCCCGTCCCCCGACGGCCCGTCTCCGAACGGCCCGCCCCAGAACGACCCGGCGGCGAGTGGGCCGGCGCCGACGAACCGCCGGCCGTCCCTGCCCGCCCGGCCGGGTCGCCGTCCGGGCCCGCGAGCATCTCCCGCAGCCAGCCGTCGAGCACCGCCGGCCAGTCCGGCCCGTCGGTGTGCCGGACCCGGAACCGTCCGACCCGGCCCCGACCGCGGCCGCCGAGCCGCCCGGCCAGCCCGAGAACCACGTCGGCGCCGGTCGGGTCCGCGACGATCGCCACACCGACCTCGGACAACCAACCCGGGTACGACTCCGGCGGCCGGAACGCCACCTCCTGGTGGAACGGCAGCCGCTGGTCGACCCCGTCGAGCCGGCCGTCGCGGATCCGCGCGTCCCGGTAGGAGAATCCGAGCCGGGTGAACGCCACCAGGATCCGCTCGTGCACGGCGGCCGGCGCGACCCGGATCGCGTTCATCCCGGTCTCGTCTACGGCCCGCACGACCACCAGCCGGGTGTGTACGCCCACCGCCATGCCGGGCAGCGGCCGGCCCCGTACCTCGGTCACCGGGGTCTCCCACGGCACCTCGACCTCGAACGGCAACGCGTGACGGACGCCGGCGCGCAACGTGAACGCGTCGGCGACGGTGCCCCGGTGGAACTCCACCGAGGCGCCGTCGTCGGGATCGGCCGCGGACACGTCGACCCGGCAGACGAGGCCGACCGCCACCTGGTCGACGGTGACGTCGATGTCGCCGCCGACCACCCGGACCTCGCCGCGCAGGCGGCCGCCGGGCCGGACCACCGGCTCGGCGAGCACCGTGTCGACGGCCGGGCCGCCGGCACCGAACCTGCTCAGGATCCTCGTCCGGACCACCTCCGCCCGTGCTAGCGCATCCGCCGGCCGCGCGGCACCGGGTCGGTCTCGTCGTCGAACTCGCCGATGACCTCCTCCAGCAGGTCCTCCAGCGCGACGAAACCGACCGGCCGGCCGGTGCCCGCCCCGTTGGTGACCAGAGCCAACTGCGCCCGGTCGGCCCGCATCGCGGCGACCGCCTCGGTGACCGTCGCCCCGGCGCCGAGGCTGAAGGTCTCCCCCATCAGCTCCCCGGCCGTCGCCTTACGGCCCGCCGTCACCGCCCGCACCGCCTCGCGTACGTGCACGATGCCGACCACCCGCTCCGGCCCGTCGAGCACGATCAGCCGGGACCGGCCGCTGTCGCGGCAGATCTCCTCGATCCGCTCCGCGCTGTCGGCCTTGTCGACCTTGACGATCCGGTCGAACGGCTCCATCACGTCGGCGACCCGGGTGGCCTGCAGCTCCAGCATGCTGGTCAGCATCTCGTGCTGGTCGGCGGCGAGCAGCCCGTGCTCGCGCGACTGCTCGAGCAGCAGCCGCAGTTCCTCCGGCCCGTGCACCTGGGCGAGCTGGTCCTGCGGGTTGACCTTGACCAGCCGCAGGGTCGCGTTGGCCATCTCGTTGAGCACCGACAGGATCGGCCGCGACACCCGGGCGAAGGCCCGGAACGGCAGCCCCAGCAGCAGCGCCGACCGCTCCGGGTCGGTGATCGCCCACGACTTCGGGGCCATCTCGCCGACCACCAGGTGCAGGAAGGTGACCAGGGACAGCGCGAAGACCAACGCGATCACGTGGCTGGCCGCGTCGGGCAGGCCCACCGTGTGCAGCAGCGGTGCGACCAGCCGCTCGATCGCCGGCTCGGCCAGCGCACCGAGCCCCAGGGTGCAGACGGTGATGCCGAACTGCGCGCCGGCCAGCATCAGGGACAGCTCGCGTACGCCGTCGAGGGCGGCCTTGGCCGCCCGGCCGCCGGTGGCGGCGGCCTGCTCCAGCCGGTAACGCTTGCTCGCCACCAGCGCGAACTCGGCGGCCACGAAGAACCCGTTGAGCGCCAGCAGGACCACCGAAATCAGCAGCGCCACTCCAGGAGTCACGCTGTCACCTCGCTCCGCTCGGCGACACCGTGCCAACCACCGAGCCAGCCGGTTCGCTCACTCACAGCGTCACCTCGCTCCGCTCGGCGACACCGTGCCAACCACCGAGCCAGCCCGTTCGCTCACTCACGGTGCCACCCCCAGGCGTACGGAGTCGGCGACGTGCCGGTCGACGGCCAGCACCTCTACGGCGGCGCTCGCCCGGGGCTGGTCGGCCTCGGCGACCAGCTCGATCTCCAGCCGGTCGCCGACCTGCGGCACCCGGCCGAGTTCGCGCATGACCAGGCCGGAGACGGTGTCGTATTCGGGGCCTTCGGGCAACCGGATGCCGGTGGCGTCGGCCACCTCGTCGATCCGCCAGCGCGCCGGCACCACCCAGGAGCCGTCCGGCTGCCGGATCGGGGTCGGCTCGGGCGGGTCGTCCTCGTCGCGGATCGGGCCGACCAGTTCCTCGGCGATGTCCTCCAGGGTGATCACGCCGGCGAAGCCGCCGTACTCGTCGACCACGCAGGCGAGCTGGCGGTGTCCGCCCCGCAGCCGGTCCAGCACGGTCGGCAGCGGCAGGGTGTCGGGCACCAGCAGCGGCGGTACGAGCACCGCCGAGATCGGGGTGGTGTCGCGCTTCCCCGGTTCGATGGTGAGTACGTCGGCGATCCCGACCACACCGACGACGTCGTCGACGCCGTCGGTGCCGCGTACGGGGAAACGGGAGTGCCCGGTGTCGACCATCTCGACGATCCGGCGGACCGGCTCGTCGGCGCGTACGGTGTGCACGTCGACGCGGGGCACCATCGCCTCGCCGGCGGTCAGTTGACGGAAGTCGAGACCCCGGTCGAGCAGGTCGGACATCTCGGCGTCGAGGTGCCCCTCCTCACGCGACTCGGCGATGATCTGCTCCAGGTCCTCCGGGGTGGCGCCGGTGGGCAGTTCCTCGATCGGCTCGATGCCGACCCGGCGCAGCAGCCGGGTCGCGGAGGCGTCGAAGAGCCGGATCAGCGGCCCGGCGACCGCCATGTAGATCAGGGTGGAGCGGCTCAGTGCCCGGGCCAGCGTCTCCGGCCGGGCGATGGCGAGGTTCTTCGGGGCCAGTTCGCCGAGCACCATCTGGATCACGGTGGCGATGACCAGCGCGAGCGCGATGGCCAGCGGCAGGGTGACCGACTGCGGCACCCCGGCGCCGCCGAACAACTGGGCGAGGCCGTCACCGAGGAAGGGTTCGGCGACGTAGCCGACCAGCAGTGCGGTGACCGTGATGCCGAGCTGCGCACCGGAGAGCATGAACGACAGCCGGCTGGTGACCTTCAGCGCCCGCTCGGCGGCGCCGTCGCCGCCGGCCGCGAGCTGTCGCAGCTTGCCCCGGTCGACGGCGACGTAGCCGAACTCCTGGGCGACGAAGTATCCGGTGGCCGCGGTGAGAACGATGATCAGCACGAGGCCGACGAGGATCAACACGGGTGGCTCAGCGCCCCCGGGCCGGACGCCGCGTGCTGGTTGTGCCGGGCGTTACCCGGCCAGCTATAGCTGCCCTCCTGGGCAGTCGGTTCGGTCATCCGGTCAGTTTATAAGCCTCGACCGGCCCTCCGGGTCACGGAACGGAGGGCCGGGCCGGGACCGTCCCGCCCGGCCCGACCCGGCGTCGTGGGTCAGCCGCGGCGCCGCCGCCGGTTGCCGCCACCGCCGCCGCTGTCGACGGCCCCGGTCGGCGCCCGATCGGCGAGTTCGTCGACGACCAGGTCCGGTTCGGGACGCTTCAACCGGTACGCGGCCCGGCCCACCATGTGCGCGGCCACCGGCGCCGTCACCAGTTGGAAGAGGCCGACCAGCAGCAGCATCGTCAGGTCGGACCGGGACCGGATCCGCAGCGCGACGCCGGCCAGGATCAGCAGCAGTCCGAGCACCTGCGGCTTGGTGGCCGCGTGCATGCGGGCCAGCACGTTGGGGAACCGCACCAGGCCCACACCGGCGGCCAGGCTGAGCAGCGCGCCGGCGATCAGGAAGATGGCCGACAGCGTGTCGGCGGCGGTGTTCACGAGTCGTCCCGGGCGGCGAAGCGGACCACGCTGACCGAGCCGACGAACCCGAGGATCGACAGCACGACGAGGATCGGCAGGGTGGTCGCGTGGCGGTTGAAGGCCGCCTCCGCGCCGATCGCCCCCACGAGCACGGCGAGCAGGACGTCGGTGGCCACCACCCGGTCCAGCAGGGTCGGGCCGCGCACGATCCGGACGATCGCCAGTACGGCGGCGGTCGACAGCAGTGCGGTGACGGCCACGACGACGGCGATGGTCATCGGGATGCTCCTTCGTCATCGGAGTTGGCGGCCTTGCCGGCCTGATCGGCTTTCCCGGTCTCCCCGGTGGATTCGCCGGTCTTCCCAGTGGATTCGCCGGTCTTCCGGGTGGATTCGGCCGGGCCGGCCTTGCCGGTGGCGGTGGCCTCCCCGGCCATGTCGGTCTTCCGCGCGCTGTCGCCCGGGCCGGTGGCTCCGGACTCCAGGAGACGCAGCTCGGCGTCGGACCCGGTCGCCCGGATGATCCGCGCCTCGAGTTCGAGGATCTCCTGACGCATCCGCTCCACGGCCTCGGGTCCCGCCAGGTCGAGCACGTGCACGTAGAGGGTGCCGGTGGACCGGTCGGCCTCGACGATCAGGCTGCCCGGCACCAGCGACAGCGCCTCGGCGGTCAGCGTCAGGTTGAGGTCGGAGTGCACCCGCAACCGCACCGCGATGATGGCGCTGCTCGGTTGGTAGCCGGGCCGCAGCGCCACCCCGGCCACCTCGATGCTCGCCGTGATCAGGTCGGCCAGGAAGCGCAGCACGAAGCGGAGCAGGGCGAACGGCCGGATTCGGCCGCCGAACGTCACCCGGGGCAGCGGGAAGAAGACGAGCACGACGACCGCGACGACCAGACCGCCGATCACGTTGCCGACGGTGAAGTCGCCCCACAGCAGGTTCCAGACCACGACCAGCCAGACGACCGCGACCATCTGGTCACGCCAGCGCCGGGGGGTGGCGCGTGGTGGGGGTGATGTCGTCGTCATCGGGTTCCTTCCGGGAAGACCGCCTCGACGTACGGGGTGCGGGCCCGCAGGTCCTCGGCGGCGTCGGAGCTGACGTCGAACAGCGGCCCGGCGACCACGGTCAGCGCCAGCCCGAAGATCACCAGCCCGAGGGTGGCGCCGACCATCAGCGGCGGCAGCGACGTCTGCGCCCCCTCCGACACCTGCTTCGGGCTGCGCCAGAACGCCAGGTTCCAGACCTTCATGGTGGCGTACAGGGTGAGCAGGCTGGTCGCCGTACCACCGGCCACCAGCAGCCAGGGCAGCAGGCCGCCGGCCTCGACGCCGGCCTGGAGCAGGCCGAGCTTGCCGAGGAACCCGGAGAAGGGCGGTATGCCGGCCAGGTTCAGCGCCGGCAGGAAGAAGATCACGCCGAGTAACGGTGCCATCTTCGCCAGCCCGCCGAGCTTGTCCAGGTTGGTGCTGCCGGTACGGCGTTCGACCAGACCGGTGGCGAGGAACAACGTGGTCTGGATGGTGATGTGGTGGACCACGTAGAAGATCGCCCCGGACAGGCCGGCCACCGACATCAGCGCCACCCCGAAGATCATGTAGCCGATATGGCTGACCAGGGTGAACGACAACAGACGTTTTATGTCGGACTGGGCGACCGCGCCGAAGATGCCGACCACCATGGTCAGCAACGCCACGATCATCAGCAGGTCGGCGGTGCGCCCGCCGGGGAACAGCAGCGTCTCGGTACGGATGATCGCGTACACGCCGACCTTGGTGAGCAGGCCGGCGAACACGGCCGTGACCGGAGCCGGCGCCGTCGGATAACTGTCCGGCAACCAGGCCGACAGCGGGAACACCGCCGCCTTGATGCCGAAGGCGAGCAGCAGCATCAGTTGCAGCACCAGCCGCAGGTTGTCCGGCAACGCGTCGAGCCGGTCGACGAGCTGGGCCATGTTCAGGGTGCCCGTGGCCGAGTAGATCAGCCCGATCGCCGACAGGAAGATCAGCGACGAGAGCAGGCTCACCACGACGTACGTCGTACCGGCCCGGATCCGTACCTCGGTCCCGCCCAGGGTCAGCAGCACGTAACTCGCGGCGAGCAGGATCTCGAACCCGACGAAGAGATTGAACAGGTCGCCGGAGAGGAACGCGTTGGTGACGCCGGCGGTCAGCACCAGATAGGTCGGGTGGTAGATGGCGACCGGTGTGCCCTCGTCCCCGTCGGCCCGGCCCTCGCCGATCGAGTAGAGCAGCACGCACAGCGTGACCGCCGCCGAGACGACCAGCATCAGCGCCGACAACTGGTCGGCGACGAGCACGATGCCGACCGGCGCCGGCCAGCCGCCGACGTTGACCACCAGCGGGCCGTCGCGGTGGGCGACGACCAGCAGCACGCAGGCCACCGCCAGGGTCGCCGTGAGCACGACCACGCTGACCGCCCGCTGGCTGCGGGGATGCCGGGCGAGCACCAGGGTCAGCGCCGCCCCCAGCAGCGGCATGACCACGGGCAGGGGCACCAAATTGGTCATGCCACGCCTCGCTCCGCTCGGCGCCGCATGACTGCGACGTGCTGACTGATTCCCTCGCTCCGCTCGGTCATGCGACACCTCGCTCCGCTCGGCGATCGCCTGACTGCCCTGCGCTGGCTGATTCCCTCGCTCCGCTCGGTCATCGCTTGCCGTCCTTGTCGTTCTTGTCGACGGTGGTCTGCGCGGCGTCCACGGCGATCTCCTCCGGCCGGTCGGCGGGCGCGCCCTCGGCGGGCGCCTCGTCACCGACCGGTTCGGGATCGACCTGTTCCGGGTCGACACCGTCGTCGTCGGTCCCGTCGGTGCTGTCGTCGGTGCCCGAGACCTCGTCACGCTCGGCGAGCTGGACGATGCGGCGGTCCTCCAGGTCGTCCTGGACCTCGTCGTGCCCGATCACCTGCCAGCTCCGGTACGCCATCGCGAGCAGGAAGGCGGTCATGCCGAGCGTGATGACGATGGCGGTCAGCACCATCGCCTGCGGCAGCGGATCGCTCATGTCGGCCTCGTCGGTGACGCCGACGATGGGCGCGCCACCGGCCCGGCCGCCGACCAGGATCAGCAGGTTGGCGCCGTTTCCGAGCAGGATCACCCCGAGCAGGATCCGGGTCAGGCTCCGCTCCAGCAGCAGCGTGACACCGCAGGCGAAGAGCACCCCGATGACCACCACCAGAACCAGATTGGGGCTCATGCCGTCACCTCGCTGCGCTCGGCACCGGCATGACCAACACCGAGCCCGATGATTCGCACGCTGCGCGCGCTCATGCCCGTCACCTCGCTGCGCTCGGCACCGGCACGACCAACACCGAGCCCGATGATTCGCACGCTGCGCGCGCTCATGCCAGTTCCTCCTCTCGGCGGGCCGGGGGCTCGGCCTCGCCGTCGGCCTCCATCTGCCGGTCGACCTGCGCGCCGAGGCTACGCAGGATGTCCAGGACCAGGCCGACGACGATCAGGTAGACCCCGATGTCGAAGAAGATCGACGTCACCAGGTGCACGTCACCGATGAGCGGTGGATGGAGGTCGACCACCGTGCTCTGCAGGAAGTCGCCGCCGAACAGCAGGGCTGCCAGGCCGGTGCCGACCGAGACGAACAGTCCGGAACCGAGCACGAGTCCGGCGTCGACCGGGGCGGCCTCGTCCAGTTCGTACCGGCCACCGGCGAGATACCGCACGACGAGGGCGAGACCGGCGACCAGACCGCCGGCGAAGCCGCCGCCGGGCGCGTTGTGCCCGGAGATCATCAGGTAGATCGAGAAGAGCACGATGGTGTGGAAGATCAGCCGGGTGACCACCTCGAAGACGATGGACCGCTGCCGGCTGTGCACCGTCGGACCGGCCCGCAGCCACACCGGTTCGCGGCGTCGTTTCGGCAGGTCGCGGCGGCGCGGGCCGGGGCCGCCCCGGGGCCGCAGGAAGATCAGGCTGGCCACCCCGGTCGCGGCCACCACCAGTACGGCGATCTCGCCCATGGTGTCCCAGGCACGGATGTCGACGAGTGTGACGTTGACGACGTTGCGGCCGTGGCCGTACGAGACGGCGAGCTCGGGGAAGTCGACGGAGATCGGTACCGCGTCCCGCCCGCCGGCGGCGGCCAGCGCCAGCCCGGACATGGTCACGCCGACGGCGACCCCGATGACGATCCGGGTCCACCGGCTGCTGCGCAGCGGCCGGGCCGAGAAGTGGGCCGGCAGCCGGCGCAGCACCAGCACGAACACCACGATCGTGACGGTCTCCACCAGGAACTGGGTCAGCGCCAGGTCGGGTGCGCCGTGCAGGACGAACATCATCGCGGTGCCGTAGCCGGTGACCCCGACCAGCACCATCGCGGTGAGCCGGCGCTGGGTGCGTACGGCGAGGATCGCGGCGGCGGCGAGGACCACCCCGACGACGAGTTGCAGCGGGGTGTCCCACAGCGACACCTGCTCCGGCCAGGGCCGGCCGATCAGCAGCGCGCCGCCGGGCACGGCGACCAGCACCACCAGGATCGTGCCCAGGTACTGCGGCAGCGCACCGCGCTGGGTGGCACCGGTCAGTTCGACGGCACCCCGGTCGAGCCAGTGGGTCAGCTTCGAATAGACCTCGGCGCCCTCGATCGGGACACCGATCCGTCCGACGGCGCGGCCGCCGCGGCCGTACCGCTGGAAGAAGAGCAGGCCGACGACCACGGCGAGGACCGACAGGCCGAGCGGCAGGGTGAGGCCGTGCCACAGGGCGAGGTGGTAGCGGCCCTCGCCGGCCAGCCGGGCGTACGGGCTCAGGTAGCTGTCGACGACCGGGGCGAGCGGTCCGAGCACCAGCCCGGCCAGGGCCAGCACCCCGACCGGGGCGAAGAACGCGCCGCCGACCTTGCGGACCGGGGTGGGTTCCATCCCGGGCTTGTCGGCGAAGGTGCCCCACACGAACCGGGCGCTGTAGGCGACGGTCAGCGTGGCGCCGACGACGAGCACGGCGAGGACCAGCGGCTCGTCCAGGAACGCCTCGAAGATCGCCTCCTTGCCGACGAAGCCGAGCAGGGGCGGGATGCCGGCCATCGACGCGGCGGCGAGCAGGGCGGCGGCGAAGACGGCCGGCATCCGGCGCCACAGCCCGGACAGTTCACCGAGCTGGCGGGTGCCGGCGTTGTGGTCGACGATGCCGACGACGAGGAACAGGGTGGCCTTGAACAGGGCGTGTGCCAGGAGCATCGTGGCACCGGCGAGGGCGGCGTTGTAGGTGCCGGCGCCGGTGACCGCGACGAGGAAACCGAGCTGGCTGACGGTGCCGTACGCCAGCAGCAGCTTCAGGTCGGTCTGTCGCAGGGCCGCCCAGCCGGCCATGGCCATGGTGAGCCCGCCGAGGGCGTACACGATCAGGTGCCACGGCCCGGCGTACGCGAACAGCGGCGCGATGGTCGCCACCAGGTAGATGCCGGCCTTGACCATGGCCGCGGCGTGCAGGTAGGCGCTGACCGGGGTGGGTGCGGCCATGGCCGCCGGGAGCCAGAAGCTGAACGGGAAGATCGCCGACTTCGACAGCGCGCCGGCCAGGATGAGCACCAGCGCGACACCCAGGTACGCCCCGGACGGCTTCGCCCCGTCGACGATCTCCGACCAGCGGTAGGTGCCGGCGTGCTGGCCGAGCATGATGAAGCCGATCAGCATCGCCAGGCCGCCGACGGTGGTCACGATCAGCGCCTGCGCCGCCGCCCGCCGGCTCGCCCGCTTCTCCGGGTTGTGCCCGATGAGGAGGTAGGAGAAGACCGTGGTCAGTTCCCAGAAGACGTAGAGCAGGATCAGGTCGTCGGCGACGACCAGGCCGAGCATCGCCCCGGCGAAGCCGACGAAGACCCCGGCGAACCGGCCGAGGCCGGGCTCGCTGTCGGAGAAGTAGCGGGCGCAGTAGATCAGCACCAGCGCGCCGACCCCGCCGACGAGCAGGACCATCAGCCACGACAGGGTGGTCACCCGGAACGACAGGTCGAGCCCGAGCTGCGGAACCCAGGGGTACGTCTCGACGACCGCCCGACCGTCGCGGACGCCGGCGGTCTGGGCGACGGCCCAGCCCAGTGCGGCGGCGGGGGCGACGGCCAGCGGGTAGAAGGCATGCCGGCCCCACCACCGGACGAACAGCGGCGCACAGAGCGCCATCACGAGGTGGAGGGCCAGCAGCACCAGCATGCGTACTCCAGATAGGTGTCATCGCAGGCCCTGGGGCAGGGTCTGCGGCTGCTATACGGATCAGACGGCACCGGCCCCGCGTGACGGACCTGTATGGCCGAATTGCGCGCGGGTTGGTGCCGTTCCCGGTAGATGGCAGGCCGTCCGGGGGTTGCGGACAGCTCAGTGTGCCTGGTGGCGACCCGTCCGCCCGATCCCGGTCAGCCGGGGGGGGTGTGCCGACCGGACCGCGCCGGCTCGGGGCCGGTGGACCGACCGGGGTGGGTCGCCCGCCACGTGGCCGGCCCGCGCACGCGGACCTTCCGTGGGCGGCTAGCCGACCGGTGGTGCCCGGCCGGGCTGGGCGCCGACCGGGCTCTCCGGTAACCGGGCCCCGGGCGGTGCGGCGCGGGACAGGTCCAGCGGCTCCGGCTCCGGTTCGGGAGGGACGGTGGGGTTGCCCAGCTGCACCTGTTCCACGGCCGGCCGGCGCAGTTCCTCGTAGGTCCACTGCCGGTTGGTGGCGCGTCCGGCGCCGGCATCACTGTCGGTGCCGGCGCCCGTGCTCGATGCGAGCGGGAAGAGCGCGGCGCCGATCGAGGCGTGCGCCTGCGCGATGGCGCCGGCCGGCACGGCGGCGGAGGCCGCGCCATGCACGAAGGTGATTGCGAGTACGGTGAACAGAACGGCCGCGAGCAGCCGATCGATCGGTTGGAGTGCCTGGGTTCGTCCCCGCATGTCACCTCCCACCGATCGTCCGGCGGTAAGTGTAGCGGCTCCCAATGGTCGTTACTTGAACGAAACATTGCAATCCGAGGGCCCCGGGCAACGCCACGGTCGGCCGGCGTCCGGCTGCCGCTTCCCGGCGGCGTGGCCGTTTCCCGGCGGCGGCGGCCGGTATCCGGGAGCGGCGGACGGTGCCGGTGGCCGTGGATGGTGCCGGTGACGGCGGGTGGCGCCCGGGTCAGGCGGCCCGGGCGGGTCCGGCGAGCGGGGTGACGCCATCCACCACCAGGTCGGGCCGGCCGAGCGCCAGCGCGATCTCGTTGATGACCCGCTGGTCGGCGGTCAGCGAGCGGATCGACCGCCCGCGGTGGCGGCCCTCCCGGCGCAGTACGAAGTAGTGCACGGCGGCCCGCACCCAGGCCCGGTCGGCGGCGCTGGCCCGGGTGGTGCTCACCACAAGGTCGCGCAGTGACGCGGCGAGCCGCTCGGCGAGGCCGAGGTCGCCCGCGTCCGCGGTCCGGAGCACGGCGAGGTGGTTGTCGACCTGGCGGATGAGAACGTCGGTGTCGTGCTGAAAATTACGCTGAATCCCGGTCATTCCGGCCCCCCCGACTGACCTTTGGCGTTGCCGGCGAAGTTACTGCATTCCTCGCAATACCGGCAAGTGTTTCCATCAATTGCCGGTATCAACGTTCGTCCCGCCCATCGGTTTCGTGACCTGGACAACTTCCGGTCCCGCTTCGGTGCGGCGAGCGCCGGCGACCGGTCGTCGCCAGCGACCGGGGTGGCAGGGTTGTGTCGTACCGGGCGGGCAGGATGGGGACGTGGTGGAGGTACTCGCGGGGTTCACGGCGGCGACCCGGGACTGGTTCGCCGCCGCGTTCGCCGCGCCCACCGAGGCCCAGGCGGGGGCGTGGCGGGCGATCGGCGCGGGGCGTAACGCGCTGGTCGTCGCGCCCACCGGGTCCGGCAAGACGCTGGCCGCGTTCCTGTGGTCGCTGGACCGGCTGGCCCGCGAACCCGCCCCGGCCGACGCCCGGCACCGGTGCCGGGTGATCTACGTCAGTCCGCTCAAGGCCCTCGCCGTCGACGTCGAGCGCAACCTGCGCGCCCCGCTGGCCGGCATCCGGCAGGCCGCCGCCCGGCTCGGGACACCGCCGCCGGACATCACCGTCGGGATGCGGACCGGTGACACCCCGGCCGACGAGCGGCGGGCGTTCGCCCGCACCCCGCCGGACATCCTGATCACCACGCCGGAGTCGCTGTTCCTGCTGCTCACCTCGGCGGCCCGGGAGTCGCTGCGCGGAGTGGAGACGGTGATCGTCGACGAGGTGCACGCGGTCGCGGCGACCAAGCGCGGCGCCCACCTGGCGCTGTCGCTGGAACGCCTCGACGAGCTGCTGCCCCGCCCGGCCCAGCGGATCGGCCTGTCGGCGACCGTACGGCCGGTCGACGAGACGGCCCGCTTCCTCGGTGGCGCCCGCCCGGTCGAGGTCGTCGCGCCGCGCACCGCCAAGACCATCGAGGTCAGCGTCGAGGTGCCGGTCGAGGACATGACCCGCCTCGACGAGGTCGAGCAGCCCGGCGACCCGGACGGCCCGCGCCGGGCGTCGATCTGGCCGGCGGTCGAGGAGCGGGTCTTCGACCTGATCGCCGGGCACCGGTCGACGATCGTGTTCACCAACTCCCGGCGTGGCGCCGAACGGCTGTGCGCCCGGCTCAACGAACTGGCCGCCGAGCGCGCCGCCGGCGGACCCGTCCCGGACGGTGCCGGCCCCGGCCCCGACGGTGGGGCGGGGCGGGCGGCCGGGCCGGCCCGGCCGCCCGCGCAGATCATGGCCCAGTCCGGGGCGGCCGTCGGCGCTCCACCGGTGATCGCCCGCGCCCACCACGGCAGCGTGTCGCGCGAGGAACGGCGGCAGATCGAGGAGGCGCTCAAGTCCGGCCGGCTGCCGGCCGTGGTCGCCACCTCCAGCCTCGAACTCGGCATCGACATGGGCGCCGTCGACCTGGTCGTGCAGATCGAGGCGCCGCCCAGTGTCGCCGCCGGCCTGCAACGCGTCGGCCGGGCCGGGCACCAGGTCGGCGCGGTGTCGCGGGGGGTCGTGTTTCCCAAGCACCGCGGTGACCTGCTCGCCTGCGCGGTGGTGGCCGAGCGGATGGCCGACGGGGCCATCGAGGAGCTGCGCCATCCACGCAACCCGCTCGACGTGCTCGCCCAGCAGATCGTGGCGATGGTGGCGCTCGACCCGTGGCCGGTGGCCGAACTGGCCGCGGTCGTCCGCCGGGCGGCGCCGTACGCCGAACTGCCCGACTCGGCGCTGCACGCGGTGCTCGACATGCTCTCCGGGCGCTATCCGTCGACGGCGTTCGCGGAGCTGCGGCCGCGGCTGGTCTGGGACCGGGTCACCGACCTGCTGACCGGGCGGCCGGGGGCGCAGCGGCTGGCGGTGACCAGCGGCGGCACGATCCCGGACCGGGGCCTGTTCGGGGTCTTCCTCGCCGGGGCGGAGCGGGCGGCCCGGGTCGGTGAGCTGGACGAGGAGATGGTCTACGAGTCGCGGATCGGCGACGTCTTCCTGCTCGGCTCGTCGTCGTGGCGGATCGAGGACATCACCCCCGACCGGGTGCTGGTCTCGCCGGCCCCCGGGCAGGCCGCCCGGATGCCGTTCTGGAAGGGCGACTCGATGGGGCGCCCGCTGGAGCTGGGGCGGGCGCTGGGCGCCCGGCTGCGCGGGCTGGTCCGTGGCGGCGACGCGGCGGCCGACACGCTGCGGGCCGGTGGCCTCGACGAGTGGGCGGCCGGCAACCTGCTCGCCTACCTGCGTGACCAGCGCGACGCCACCCGGTCGGTGCCGGACGACCGGACGGTGGTGGTCGAGCGCTTCCGCGACGAACTGGGCGACTGGCGACTCGCCGTCCACTGTGTGCTCGGCGCCCGGGTCAACGGCCCGTGGGCGCTGGCGGTCGGGCGGCGGCTGGCCGAACGCTACGGCGTCGACGCCCAGGTGCTGCCCTCCGACGACGGCATCGTGGTCCGGCTGCCGGACACCGCCGACGAACCGCCCGGTGCCGACCTGGTCGCGTTCGACCCCGACGAGATCAGCGCGATCGTGGAGGAGTCGGTCGGCTCGTCGGCGCTGTTCGCCGCCCGGTTCCGCGAGTGCGCCGCCCGCGCCCTGCTGCTGCCGCGCCGCGATCCGCGCCGCCGGCAGCCGCTGTGGCAGCAACGGCAGCGGGCCGCCCAACTGCTCGACGTCGCCCGCGAGTACGCCGACTTCCCGGTCACGCTGGAGGCCGCCCGGGAGTGCCTGCGCGACGTGTTCGACCTGCCCGGGCTGGTCGGTCTGATGCGCGACCTCGCCGGCCGGCGGGTGCGGCTGGTCGAGGTCGAGACGTCGCGCCCGTCGCCGTTCGCCCGGTCGCTGCTGTTCGGATACGTCGGCGCCTTCCTCTACGAGGGTGACGCACCGCTGGCCGAGCGCCGGGCCGCCGCCCTCGCCCTGGACTCCGCCCTGCTCGGCGAACTGCTCGGCCGGGTCGACCTGCGCGAGTTGCTGGATCCGTCGGTGGTCGCCGAGTCCGAGCGGCAACTGCGCTGGCTGACCGAGCAACGCCGGCCCCGCGACGCCGAGGACGTCGCCGAGATGCTGCGGGTGCTCGGCGACCTCACCGGGGCGGAACTGGTCGAGCGCGGCGCCGACCCGGGATGGCTGACCGACCTGGAGTCGGCGCGCCGGGCGCTGCGCATCCGGGTCGCCGGCGAGGAGCGCTGGATCGGGGTCGAGGACGCCGGCCGGTTCCGTGACGCGCTCGGCGTGGCGCTGCCGGTCGGGGTCGCCGACGCGTACGTCGAACCGGTCCCCGATCCGCTCGGCGACCTGGTCGCGCGCTATGCCCGTACCCACGGTCCGTTCGCCGCGGCGACCTGTGCGGCCCGGTTCGGGCTCGGGGTGTTCGTGGTCGAGCAGGCGCTCAAGCGGCTCGGCGCGACCGGCCGGGTGGTGTCCGGCGAGTTCTCCCCCGGCGGGGTCGGCACCCAGTGGTGCGACGCCGAGGTGTTGCGGCTGCTGCGCCGCCGGTCGCTGGCCGCGCTGCGCCGCGAGATCGAGCCGGTGCCGCCCCGGGCGCTGGCCACGTTCCTGCCCCGCTGGCAGCAGGTCGGCTCCTCGGCGCGCGGGGTCGACGGGGTCGCCGCCGTGGTCGAGCAGCTCCAGGCGGCGGCGGTGCCCGCGTCGGCGCTCGAACGGCTGGTGCTGCCCGCCCGGGTCGCCGACTACTCCCCCGCCCACCTCGACGAGCTGTGCGCCAGCGGCGAGGTGCTGTGGGCCGGCGCGGGGGCCATCGCCGGCGGCGACGGCTGGGTGAGCCTGGTCTACGCCGACAGCGCCCCGCTGCTGCTGGCACCGCCCGACGAGTCGCTGGCCCGTACACCGTTGCACGACGCGGTGCTCGACGCCCTGGCCGACGGTCAGGCACTGTTCTTCCGGGCCCTTTCCGAGCGGGTCGGCGGCGGTGACGAACCGGCGCTGGTGGCGGCGGTGTGGGATCTGGTCTGGGCCGGCTGGCTGACCAACGACACGCTGGCACCGCTGCGGGCCAGCCTCGGCGCCGGCGGCACCCACCGGGCGCGGGCGTCGGCGCCGCGCGCCCGGCAGCGGCGGCCGGGACGGGTGGCGCTCGGGTCGCGCGGCGGGCCGCCGACGGTCGCCGGCCGGTGGTCCCGGCTGCCCGACCGCGACCTCGACCCGACCCGCCGGGCGGCGGCGCTCGGCGACCTGTTGCTGGAGCGGCACGGCGTGGTGACCCGCGGCGCGGTCGGCGCGGAGGGGATCACCGGTGGGTTCGCCGGGGTCTATCCGGTGCTGGCCGCGATGGAGGAGCGGGGCGCGGCCCGGCGTGGCTACTTCGTCGAAGGGCTCGGGGCGGCCCAGTTCGCGGTTCCCGGCGCCGTCGACCGGCTGCGGGCGCGGGCCGAACCGGACGGACCGGGGCAGCGGTCCGGCGGGCCGGCGCTGGTGCTGGCGGCGACCGACCCGGCCAACCCGTACGGCGCGGCACTGCCGTGGCCGGACCGGGTGGTCGACGCCGGCGACGGCGAGCCGGCCACGGCCACCGGGCACCGGGCCGGCCGCAAGGCGGGTGCCCTCGTCGTGCTGGTCGACGGTGAACTGGTCCTCTACGTCGAGCGTGGCGGTCGCACAATTCTGTCCTTCATGGACGATTCGGGCGCACTGGCCCGGTCGGCGCGGGCGCTGGCCGGCGCGGTCCGTTCCGGCGCGCTCGGCGCGATGTCGGTCGAGCGTGCCGACGGCGCGGCGGTCCGCGCCTCCCCGCTGCACGACGCGCTCACCGAGGCCGGCTTCCGGGCCACCCCGCGTGGCCTGCGCCTTCGCGGCTGACGATCGGTGCCGCCGACGGGCGGAACGGGACCGCCGACGGCGGGTGGGCCGGACCGCCGGCGGGCAGGGGGCGACGGGCGGGCGCGGGCGCGATAACGTTCCGGTCATGGTCGACTACCCCGTGATCAGCCTCACTACCGACTTTGGACTGTCCGACGGATTCGTCGCCGCCTGCCACGGGGTGATCGCCGGCCTGGCGCCGGCCGTACGGGTGATCGACGTCACCCATCTCGTCGATCCGGGTGACATCACCCGGGGCGCCGTGGTGCTCGCCCAGACCGTGCCGTTCCTGCCGCCGGCGGTGCACGTGGCGGTCGTCGACCCGGGCGTCGGCACGGCGCGGCGACCGGTGGCCGTACAGACCCCGGGCGGGCTGCTGGTCGGGCCGGACAACGGCCTGCTGCCGTGGGCCGCCGACGCGCTCGGCGGGCCGACCGCCGCGGTCGAAGTGTCCAATTCGGACTGGTTCGTGGGCGTGTCGCGGACCTTCCACGGCCGGGACGTCTTCGCGCCGGTCGCCGCCCGGCTCGCCACCGGGGCGTCCCTGGCCGACGCCGGTCCGGCCATCGACCCGGCCGGCCTGGTGCGGCTGCCGGAGCCGGCGGTGTCGGCCGGCGAGGGCTGGCTGGAGTCGCAGGTGCTGACCGTCGACCGGTACGGCAACGTGCAGCTGGCCGCGTCCGGTGCGGCACTCGACGCCCTGGGGTCGCGACTGCGGGTCGGCGGCATCCGGGCCGTCCGGGGCGGGACGTTCGGCGACACCCACCCGGGTGGCCTGGTGGTCTACGTCGACTCCGCCGGCCGGGCCGCGGTGGCGGTCAACGGCGGGCGGGCGGCGGCGGTGCTCGCGGTCCGCCCCGGCCACGTCGTACGACTGGTGACGGTGCACTGACCGGAGGTGCGCTGCGCGCCCGATCGCTTACTGTGAAAGGCTTGTGAGGTGGATACGACTCCGATCACCAAGTGTCCATGTTGCAGCTACCGGACCGGCTGCCTGACCTGTCCGGTGTGTTTCTGGACCGACGACGGCCAGGGTGACCATGATGCCGACGTGGTCCGCGGCGGCCCCAACGGCGATCTGAGCCTCGCCCACGCCCGGCTCAACTTCGCCATCTACGGCGCGAGCCACGAGCGCTACCGGGAGACCGTCCGGCCGCCCCGGATCGACGAGTACCCGTGACCGGCCCGGTGCGCCCGCGGGCGCACCGGCCGCTTCTCCACCCCGCCCCCGAGGTTTGCCCGGCCCTCGCCCGCCGCCCTGCGGCAGGCGGGGGCCGGCGGTCGCGTGGCAGGTCGACGGTGGTCGCCCGACAGCCCGGGGCACGCCGATCCGGGCGACCGTCCGTCGGGTACAGACAATCGCGAATTCGTCGATGTACAGTCTCGGATATCGCTTCACCGTTTCAGCGAAGAATCCCGGAGACATGATGGAAGAACTCGAAGACCGCCGCCTTTACCACGTGGTCGTCAATGACGAGGAGCAGTACTCGATCTGGGCCGACGGATCCGAGATCCCGGCCGGCTGGCGCACCACCGGATTCAGCGGCGACCGCGCTGCCTGCCTTGCCCACATCGAAGAGGTCTGGACCGACCTGCGTCCGCGCAGCCTTCGGGAATGGGCCGCGAGCAACATCTGAACGCGGCGCCCACCAGCTCGGATCGACCGCGACACAACCGTCCGTCCGCTCCTTTCCGGAGCCGGACAACCGTCGACCGGCCACCTCGACCGACGTTTCGTCGCACCGGTGACCGGTTGAACCGCAATCTGCCCCCAAAATGCAGTTCCCGTAACCGTAGTCCATGCGCGCAAAGCCGTCGCGCCAACCCCGCGGGTCCGCCACCCCTCGCCGGACCCGCGGGCCGGGGCCCCTCTGTCTCAGCTCGTTCACCAGGTGTAACAGCAAGATCGGACATCCCACCCCTAGCCGACAAGATCAGGACAGCCGGGTTGACCGGTCAGCCCTCCCGTCGGGAACCGTACGGCCGCCGCATCGCCGCCGAATGGCCGACGCAGGACAGGACAAACGGTCAAACGCACAAAGCGGGATAGCTCAGGCACCTAAGTGAATTTCCTGACTCTTAGCTCAGTTCTCGCCACATCGGCAGATGTCCACATTTCAGCAACACATCACAACATCGACGGAACCAATGTCACCCGCTAGAACAGTGGTTGACACAGGTGAATGGTTCTCGTAATTTCTTGTCAGGCCCGCCGTGGGCCTATCAATCGTTCGGCAATGCCGCAGCCCGGCCGCAAGATTTAACAATCTTCCGCGCCGGTTCAACGGGGTGTTCGGCAAGCAGTCATCAGATAGGGATCCAAACTGTGCGAAGCACGCCCCTCGACACCGTCGTCGACGATCGGTACAACACCGTCACGCTCCAGCCCGGCATGTTATTCGCGCACAGTTACGAACCCCGGTCCGGCATCGACATCATCCAGGTGGTCGTCGACTGGCCGCTGCCGCTGGACGGCGCGGCGATGCGGACCGCGTGGCAGCACGCCGTAGATCGCCACCCCGTCCTGCGCACCGCGTTCACCTGGCCCGACGACGGCGAGCCGGTGCAGGAGGTGCTGCCCCGGGTGACGCTGCCGGTCGCCGCACTCGACTGGACCGGCCACGCCCCCGACGGCGCCGACGAGCGGCTGGCGGCGTTCCTCGCCGACGACCGCGCCGCCGGGGTCGACCTCGCCACCGCACCGCTGGCCAGGCTCGCGCTGATCACGCACGGCCCGGGCCGGCACAGCATCGTCGTCACCTTCCACCACGCGATCCTCGACGGCCGCTCGCTGCACATGCTGCTCGACGAGGTCGTCGCCGAATACGACGCGACGACCGCCGGGCAGGCGTACGAGGCCCCGACCCGGCCCGCCTTCCGCGACTTCGCCACCTGGGCCGGCACCCGCGCCACCGACGCCGACCGGGAGTTCTGGACCGGCCGGCTGGCCGGCGTACCCCTGCCGACCGCGCTGCCGCTGGCCAACGCGCCGGTCGGCCCGTCGGCCCGGCCCGACCCGTCCCGCGAGACGACGCTGACCCTGACCGCCGCCGAGACGGCCGCGCTCAACGAGGCCGGCGCGGCGGCCGGGGTGCCGCTGAGCACCCTGGTCAACGCCGCCTGGGCGGTGCTGCTGCACCGCTACAGCGGCAGCGACGACGTGGTCTTCGGCGGCACCCGCACCTGCCGCCGGGGCACGGTCGACGGCGCCGAGCTGATGATGGGCCTGCTGATCAACACGGTGCCGCTGCTGATCCGGGTCGCCCCGGACCGCACGGTCCGCGACTGGCTGGCCGACGTACGGCGGCAGATCGACGCCGTACGCCCGCACCAGGTCGCCCCGCTGCCGCAGATCCAGCGCTGGACCGGGCTGCCCGCCAACACCCCGCTCTTCGACAACCTGCTCATGTACGAGCACCGCGACCTGCAGGCGGCGCTGCGCCGGACCATCCCCGACTGGGGCGACCGGTCGGCGCGGGTGCACCGGCGACCCGCCCCGCCGATCACGGTCTGCGTCTTCGGCGAGCCGACCGTACGGGTCCTGCTCTACCACGACCGGCGCCGGCTCACCGACGGCGCCGCCGACGCGATGCTGCGGCAGTTCCACACCATCCTCGTCGGGTTCGCGGCCGGGCTCGACCGCCCGGTCGCCGACCTGCCGCTCCAGGACGCCACCGACCGCGCGCTGCTGACCGGCGCCTGGGCCGGCCTGCCCGCGCCGTCCACCTCGGACACCCACGACGCCGACCACCCGGTCGCCGCCACCGTCCCCGATCTCGTCGCCGCGCAGGCCGGCTGGCGCCCCGACGCCGTGGCGGTCAGCGCGCCCGACGGCGAGCTGACCTACCGGGAGCTGGACGAGCGGGCCAACCGGCTCGCCCACCTGCTGCGCGCCCACGGCGTACGCGTCGACGAGCCGGTCGCGGTCGCCCTGCCCCGGTCGCTCGACCTGATCGTGGCCCTGCTCGCCGTCCTCAAGGCCGGCGGCGCCTATCTCCCGCTGGACCCCGACGACCCGCCGGCCCGGACCGGTCGGTTGCTCGCCGGCAGCGGCCAGCCGCCGGTGCTGGCCGCCGGCCCGGTACCCGGCGCCGACCGGGTGCTGCGCCTCGACGAACTCGCCCCGGCCCTGGCCGACCAGCCGGCCACCGCGCCGGCCACCCGGCCCCGGCCGACGAGCCTGGCGTACATCAGCCACACCTCCGGCTCGACCGGGCGGCCGAAGGGCGTCGCCGTACCGCACGCCGCCGTGGTCCGCCTCGTCCACGAGCCGGGCTACCTGCGGCTCGGTCCCGAGGAGACGGTGCTGCACCTGGCCCCGGTCGCGTTCGACGCGGCCACCCTGGAGATCTGGGGGGCGCTGGGCAACGGCGCCCGGCTGGTGGTCGCCCCGCCCGGCCCGTTCGGCGTCACCGACCTGGCCAAGCTGCTGCGCGGCGAGAAGATCAGCGTGCTGTGGCTGACCGCCGGCCTGTTCCACCAGGTCGTGGAGTTCGACCCGGAGTCCCTCGCCGGGGTCGGCCAGCTGCTGGCCGGCGGCGACGTGCTCGCCGCCAGCGCGGTCCGCCGCGCCCTGCGGGTCCGCGGCGGGGCACCGCTGGTCAACGGGTACGGCCCCACCGAGAACACCACGTTCACCTGCACCCACGTGCTGACCGACCCGGCGGCGGTGCCCGACCCGGTGCCGATCGGCCGGCCGGTGCCCCGGACCACCGTCTACGTGCTCGACGACCAGCTCCGCCCGGTGCCGGTCGGGATGCCCGGCGACCTCTACACCGGCGGCGACGGGCTGGCCCGCGGCTACGTCGGCCAGGCCGCGGCCACCGCCGCGGTGTTCCTGCCCGACCCGTTCGACCCGCGCCCCGGCTCGCGGATGTACCGCACCGGCGACCGGGTGCGCTGGCGGCCGGACGGCACGCTGGACTTCCTCGGCCGGGCCGACGAGCAGGTCAAGATCCGCGGGTTCCGGGTCGAGCCGGGCGAGGTCGCCGCCGTACTGCGCGACCACCCGGGCGTCGGTGACGCCGCGGTCGTCGTCGACGGCACCGGCGAGCAGCGCCGGCTGCTCGCGTACGTCACCCCGCGCCCCGGCGCCGCCGCCCCCACCCCGGACGACCTCGCCCGGCACACCGCCGACCGGCTGCCCGGGCCGCTGCGGCCGGCCGCCCACGTGGTGCTGAGCGCCCTGCCGCTCAACCGCAACGGCAAGATCGACAGGAGGGCGCTGCCCGCGCCGGCGGCACCGGCCGCCGACCGCCCGGACTGCGCGACGCCGCCCACCGACCCGACCCAGGCCGGGCTGGCCGCCACCTGGGCGCAACTGCTGGGCACCGCGCCGGGAAGCGCCGACGACGACTTCTTCGCCCTCGGCGGCAACTCGCTGCTGGCCACCCGGCTGACCTTCGCCATCGCCGACCGGTTCGGCGTCGAGGTGCCGGTCCGGGTGGTCTACGAGCGGCCGAGCCTGGCCGCCCTGTCTACCGCGATCGACGAGCACCTGGCCCGGCCGGCCACCCCGGTCGAGGGCGTGGTCCGGCGCGACCGCGACCGCTACCGGATGCCCGTCCCGGCCGCGGCCACCGCCGCGCCGACCGCGACCGCCCCGGCCGCCGCCGGGCCCATCCCGACCGCCGCGCCCACCCCGACCGTCCCGGCCACCGCCGGGCCCGCCCCGACCGCGCCCGCCGCGGCCACCGCCGTACCGGGCCCGACCGCCATGGCGGCGCGGCGGACCGGCCCCGGGTCCCCGGCACCCGACGGCGTCCCCGGCCACCTGGTCAAGCCGACCCCCGGACCGTGGGCGATGTGGCGGTGGGTCGGGCTGCGCGCCGCCGGCTTCCCGCTCGACCTGCTCACCGCGCTCGGCGACGTCGACCTGGTCGCCGCCGCCGACGCGGTGCTCGCCGCCGAGGACCACCTCGACACCGCCCGCCGCGACCTCGCCGACCGGCTGCGCCGGGTCCGCGCCGCCGCGCCGGCCGACGAGCGCGCCCGCTGGAACCGGGCGATCCGGCAGGGCCGGCGCGACGCCGCACCCGATCCGCTGCCCGACGGCGCCGAGGAGGTCGACGGCGGTGCCCTGGTCCGCGCCCACACGACGGTGGTGGCCGCGTACGCCGGGCTCGACGCCGCCCGCGACCGGTTCGACGCCGCCCACCGGCGGGCCGCCGCCGGCCGCTCCGAGGCGCTGCGCGCCGCCGCCGCCGACCCGCTCTTCCGGGAGGCGGTGACCTGGCAGAACCGGCACGCGCTGCGGACCGGGATCGACGCGGTCCGCACCGCCGACGGCGGCACCGGCTCCAAGCACCGGCAGCACGAGGCGCTGGTCGCCACCTACCTCCAGCGCTACTGCGTCAAGAACGACACGATCGGCTTCTTCGGTCCGGTCGGCTGGGCCCGCGTCGACGAGCAGGATGAACCGGTACGTGTCCGGCACGGCGCCGCGCCGCTGGCGAAGCGTACGGTCTACTTCGAGAACTGGGCGGTGGCCGAGGCCGCGGCGGCGCTGGTCGCCCGCGAACCCCGGCTCGGCCCCTGGCTGATCCCCCGCCGGCTGCCCTACCTGACCGTGGTCGACGGGCAGTTCGCCATGCCCCTGACGCCGCCCACGCCGCTGCCGCCGGGTGTGGCCGAGCTGCTGCTCGCCTGCGACGGCAGCCGTACGGCCCACGAGATCGCCACCGCGCTGCTGGCCGCCGGAACCCCGGGGCTGACCGGCCCGGAGCAGGTCTACCGGCTGCTGGGCGAGCTGCGCGACACCAAACGGATCACCTGGTCGCTGGAGGTGCCCAAGGAGGACCTCTTCGCCGAACGGGTGGTACGCGCCCGGCTCGCGGCGGTCCCCGACCCGGCGCTGCGCGAGCCCGCGCTGGCCGACCTCGACGACCTGATCGCCGCCCGCGACGCGGTCGCCGGCGCGGCCGGTGACCCGGAGGCCCTCGGCGCCGCGCTGGCCGACCTCGAGGAGCGGTTCACCACTTTGACCGGCAGCGCCGCGACCCGGCGGGCCGGCAAAGTCTACGCCGGCCGCACGCTGGTCTACGAGGACTGCCGGTCCGGTACGCAGGTCAGCCTCTCCCCCGAGCTGGCCGGCACGCTGTGGCCGACGCTGAGCCTGCTGCTGGAGAGCGCCCGGTGGTTCACGTTCGCCGGGGCGGCCCTGTTCCGGCGGGCCTGCACCGAGCGCTACCAGGAGCTGGTGAAGCGGACCGGGTCGACGTCGGTCCCGTTCGGCGACTTCTGGCTGTGGGCCAACGACCTGCTCTTCGACCTGCCGGAGAAGCTGATCGCCCCGGTCACCCGGGCGCTGCAGGACCGCTGGGCGCGGATCCTGCCGGCGGCGGTCGACCACCGGATCACCACCACCAGCGCCGAGATCCACGACCGGGCGATGGCCGAGTTCGCCGCGCCGCGCCCCGGCTGGATGGGCGCCTACCAGCACAGCCCGGACGTGATGCTGGCCGCCGACGGTCCGGACGCGATCGCCCGGGGTGACTTCCGCTGGGTGGTCGGCGAGGTGCACCCGGGCGTCAACACGCTGCGCTCGGCGCTGTTCGTGGCCCAGCATCCCGACCCGGAGCAGTTGCGCGCGGCGATGGCCGCCGACCTGCCCGACCAGCGGCTGGTGCTGGCCGCCACCGGCGAGGAGGGCGGCGCGCCGGCCCGGATCACCGACAAGCTGATCATCGGTCGGGACGTCCGGCTGGTCTTCGGGCACGACAGCGGCGGCCTCGACCCGGCCACCGCCGTGGCGGTCGCCGACTGCGTGCTGGAGCCGGTCGACGGGGTGCTGACCGTACGCAGCCGCGACGGCCGCTACCGCCTGCCGCTGACCGAGGTGATCGGTGAGCCGCTGATGCTCCAGATGATCCAGCGGTTCGACATCCTGCGCCCGGCCGACCACCAGCCCCGGGTCACCGTCGACCGGGTGGTGCTGGCCCGGGAGAGCTGGCGGTTCACCGCCGCCGACCTCGACTTCGCCCGGGTCGCCGACGAGGGCGAGCGGTTCCGCGCGATCCGCCGCTGGCAGGCCCGCGTCGGGCTGCCCCGGCACGTGTTCGTCAAGACCCCGGTGGAGAAGAAGCCGTTCCACCTCGACCTCGCCAGCCTCGCCTCGGTCGACGTCTTCTGCCGGGCGGTCCGCCGGACCGTCGACGGGGCGGGCGACACCGCGACCCTGCGGCTGAGCGAGATGCTGCCCGGCCCGGAGCAGTCCTGGCTGACCGACGCCGAGGGCCGGCGCCGGACCGCCGAGCTGCGCCTGGTCGCGGTCGACACCCGTACGCCCGCCGCACCGACCACCACCGCCGCACCATCCGGTCACCCCGGGGAGAGGCCGCCCGCATGAGCGCCGCCGAGACGTTCGTCCTGCCCTCGTCGTTCACCCAGCGTCGACTGTGGGTCATCGACCAGATGGAGCCGGGCACCGCCACGTACAACATCGCCTGGGCGGTCGACCTGACCGGCCCGCTCGACGTGGCGGCGCTGTCGTCGGCGCTGGGCTGGCTGGTCGACCGGCACGAGGCGCTGCGTACCCGTTTCACCGCCGTCGACGGCGAGCCGGCCCAGGTGGTCGGCCCGCCGTGGCCGGTCGAGCTGACCGTGGTCGACGCCGCCACCGCCGGCCCGGACGGTGCGGCGGACCCGGTACGCGAACTGGTCGACGCCGCCGGCCGTGAGCCGTTCGACCTGGCGGCCGGCCCGCTGACCCGGTTCGGGCTGATCCGGCGCGGCCCGGACGACCACGTGCTGACCGTGGTCATCCACCACTCGGTCGCCGACGGCTGGTCGTTCGGCATCCTGTTCGGCGAGTTGGCCGCCGGCTACCGGGCGGCCGTCGGTGGCGGCGTGCCGGACCTGCCCCCGCCGCCGGTGCAGTACGGCGATTTCGCCGTCTGGCAGCGCGAACAGTCCGAGCGTGGCGCGTTCGACGCCGACCTGGACTTCTGGCACGAGGCGCTGGCCGGCGCGCCGACCCTGCTCGACCTGCCCGCCGACCGGCCCCGCCCGGCCGAGCAGACCGCGCACGGACGGGAGCTGTCCTACCCGGTGCCGGCGGCGCTCGCCGGGCGGCTGCGCGAGCGCGCCGACAGCACCCTGTTCGCCGTGCTGCTGGCCGGGTTCCAGAGCCTGCTGCACCGGCTGACCGGCCAGGACGACCTGCTGGTGGCGGTGCCGGTGGCGGGGCGTACCCGGCCGGAGACCCGCGACGTCGTCGGCTTCTTCGCCAACACCCTGGCGCTGCGGGCCCGGTTCGACGGCGCGACGAGCTTCGCCGACGTACTCGATGCGGCGCGGGCGAGCGCCACCGCCGCGCAGACCCGGCAGGACGTGCCGTTCGACCGGATCGTGGACCGGTTGTCGCCCGAGCGCAGCCTGGCGTACGCCCCGGCGGTGCAGGTGATGTTCGCGGTCGACGAGCCGCCGCCGGTGGTGTCCTCGGCCGGCCTGCGGATCGCGCCGCAGCAGTGGCACAACGGGACCGTCAAGTTCGACCTGACGCTGACCGTCGACGTACGGCCCGAGGGACTCACCGTCCGGATCGCCTACCGGACCGACCTCTACGACGAGGTCCGGATCGACCGGGTCGCCGGCCAGTACCTGACCCTGCTCGGGGCCGCGCTGGAGCGGCCCGGCTCGCCGGTCGGCACGCTGCCGCTGCTGGCCGACGCCGAACGCGAGCGGATCCTGCACGGCTGGAACGACAGCGACCTGGCGTTGCCCGACGTCGCCTCGGTACCGGAACTGCTCGACCGGCACCCGGCGACCGACCCGGACGCCGTGGCGGTCGCCGGCCCCGACGGCACCCTGACCCACCGGCAGCTCGCCGAGCGCGCCAACCGGATCGCGCACCTGCTGCGGGCGCACGGGGTCGGACCGGACGTACCGGTCGGGTTGTCGCTGCGGCGCGGCACCGACCTGGTCGCGGCGATCCTCGGCGTGTGGCGGGCCGGCGGCGGCTACCTGCCGCTCGACCCGGCGCTGCCGGCGGCCCGGCTGGCGACGATGCTGCGCGAGGCCGCGCCGCCGGTGCTGCTGACCGACGCGTCCACCGCCGAACGGGCCGCCGAGGCGGTCGCCGGTGCCGGTGACCCGGTGCCGGTCGTGCTGCGGCTGGACACCGCCGACCTGGCCGGGCTGCCCAACACCCCGCCGGCCGTGGCCGGGCACCGCGACAGCCTGGCCTACCTGCTCTACACGTCCGGCTCGACCGGCACCCCGAAGGGCGTCGCCGTCACCCAGGGGTCGGTGGTCAACCTGCTGGCCGGCTTCGACCGGCTGCTCTGCCTCACCGCCGCCGACCGGGTCGCGGCGATCACCACTCCGGCGTTCGACATCTCGGTCGTCGAACTCGTCCTGCCGCTGCTGGCCGGCGCCCGGATCGAGCTGGTCGACGCGGCGACCGCGCTGGACGCGGCGGCGCTGCGCGACGCGCTCGCCGCCCGCGGGATCACCGCCGCGCAGGGTACGCCGGCCACCTGGCGGATGCTGGTCACCGCCGGGGGCGTGCCGGCCGGGGTGCGGCTGCGGATCAGCGGCGGCGAGGCGCTGCCGCGCGACCTCGCCGACGCCCTGCGCGCCGACGGCGCCACCCTGATCAACGGGTACGGCCCGTCGGAGACCACGATCTACTCGACGGCCGGCGCGGTCGGTGCCGACGGCCCGGTCGACCTCGGCCGGCCGACCGCCAACACCCGGATCTACCTGCTCGACGAGGCCGGCCAGCCGGTGCCGGAGGGCACCGTCGGCGAGGTCCACATCGGAGGGCTCGGGGTGGCGCGCGGCTACCACCGGCGGCCCGCGCTGACCGCCGACCGGTTCCGCCCCGACCCGTTCGGGCCACGGCCGGGCGGCCGCCTCTACGCCACCGGCGACCTGGCCCGCTGGGGGCCGGGCGGCCGGCTGGAATACCTCGGCCGGTCTGACCACCAGGTCAAGGTGCGCGGGTTCCGGATCGAACTCGGCGAGATCGAGGCGGTGCTGCGCGACCACCCGGCCGTCGCCGAGGCGGTCGTGACGACCTGGCGCGGCGACGCCGACGACGTCCGGCTGGCCGCGTACGTCCTCACCACCGCCCCCGGCACCGACAGCGCCGCGCTGTGGCCGGACGTACGGGCCGCGCTGGCCGGCCGGCTGCCGGACTACATGGTGCCGGCGACCCTGGTCGTGCTCGACGCGCTGCCGCGCACCGGCAGCGGCAAGATCGACCGCCGGGCGCTGCCGGAGCCGTCCTGGCGGGAGACGACCGCCGACGGGCCGGCCGGGGCGTCCAACCCGGTCGAGGAGAAGCTCGCCGAACTGTGGCGCGAGGTGCTCGGCCTGACCGAGGTCGGGGTGCACGACAACTTCTTCGCCCTCGGCGGGCACTCGCTGACCGGAACCCGGCTGATCGCCCGGATCCGGACCGCGTTCGGTGTCGAGCTGCCGCTGCGCAGCCTGTTCGCGGCACCGACGATCGCCGGGCTGGCGCCACTGCTCGACACCGCCGGCGGGCCGGGCCGGCCCGAACCGGTCACCGACCACATCGGATCGGCCAGCCGGGCCCCGGAGGACCTGCTCGCATCGCTCGACGACCTCTCCGACCGGGAGATCGACGAGCTGCTGGACACCCTGATCGCCGAGGAGGGCAAATGACGGACGGGCAGAACCCGTTCAGTCGCCAGGAACGGGTAGTCGTCATCGGTGCGGGCCTGTCCGGCTCGCTCGCCGCGGTCTACCTCGCCCGGCGCGGATACCAGGTCGACGTCTACGAGCGCCGGCCCGACCCCCGTACCGCGCCGGCCGGGCTCGGCGGCCGGTCGATCAACCTCGGGCTCTCCGCCCGGGGCATGCGGGCGCTGGACGAGGTGGGGCTGCTCACCGACGTACTCAAGCGCAGCGTGCCGATGCGCGGCCGGGTCGTGCACTCGCCGGACGGCGCGGTGCGGTTCCAGCCGTACGGGGTCCGCGAGCACGAGATCCTGCACTCGGTGCTGCGCGACGAGCTGATCGCGCTGCTGGTCGACGCGGCGGAGACGAGCGCCGGGGTCCGGTTCCACTTCGGCTGGCGGCTCACCCGGCTGGACCGCGACACGGCGACCGTCGAGGTGCTGCCCGAGGCCGGCGGCGACCCGGTCGAGGTGACCGCCGACCTGGTCGTCGGCGCGGACGGCATCCACTCGGTGGTCCGCCAGCACCTGCAGCGGGGCCTGCGGGCCGACTACTCGCAGGAGTTCCTGGAGTGGGGCTACAAGGAGCTGACGATCCCGGTCGGCGACGACGGCAACCCCCGGGTACGCCTCGAGGCGCTGCACGTGTGGCCGGGCGACTCCGCCATGATGGTCGCCCACCCCAATGTGGACGGTTCGCTGACCTGCTCGCTGTTCATGCCGCACGAGGGCCCGGTCAGCTTCGCGACGCTGGACACCCCGGAGGCGGTCCTCGGCTTCTTCCGGGCCAACTTCGCCGACGCCGAGGAGCTGATGCCGAACCTGGTCGAGGAGATCGCCGGGCACCCGGTCGGCCATCTGGTGACCGTACGGACCGCACCGTGGCGGCACGGCGACCGGGTGGTGCTGATCGGTGACGCGGCGCACGCCGTCGTCCCGTTCTACGGGCAGGGCATGAACTCGGCGTTCGAGGACTGCCTCGTCCTGGACGGCTGCCTGGCCCGGCACCCCGACCGGGCGGCGGCCCTGGCCGCGTTCGAGGCGGCCCGCAAGCCGCACACCGACGTGCTCGCCGACCTGTCGATCGCCAACTTCGTCGACCTGCGCGACCGGGTCCACAAGCCCGCCTACACCGCGCACGCGGTCGCCGACCGGCTGCTGTCCCGCCTGCTGCCGGACCGGTGGACCCCGCTCTACACGATGGTCGCCCACACCACGACGCCGTACGCCGACGCGCTGGCCCGGGCGAAGCGGCAGGACCGGATCCTGCGCGGTGCCACCGCGGCCGCCGGTGCCCTCGCCGCGCTCGGCGCGGTCACGACGATCGGAGCGGCGCTGCGGCGTCGTTCCCGGGGCAGGTGAGCGCGGTGCTGACCCATCCCGACCGGCCCGGACTGGCCCTGTTCGAGGCGGCCGACCTGGTCGCCGAACCGCTGCACCCGCGCATCGACGGCATCGCCGACCGGCTGCGCGGGGTGATCCGGTGGGCGCGCGAATACCTCTGCGAACCGCATCCGGACCTCGGCCGCAAGGGGCCGGTGTGCCCGTACGCCCAGGGGTCGCTGGACCGCGGCATCTTCTACCTGGCCGTCTACCGGGGCAGCACCGTCGACCTGGTCGAACTCGACGAACTGCTCGCCGGCTACCGGGACTGGTTCCGGCGGCTCGACCCGATCTCCGGCCCGGCCGCCCAGTTCAAGACGATCCTGGTGACCCTGCCCGACCTGGCGAACGAGACCGCCCGGCCGATCATCGACGCGGCGCAGGAGCGGCTCAAGCCGGCGTACACCGAGCAGGGGCTGATGATCGGCGAGTTCCACGACGGGCCGCCGGCCAAGGGCGGGCTGTGGAACCCGGACTTCCTGCCGTTGAACAGCCCGCTGCCGCTGCTGGCCGTACGCCACATGGTGGCCAACGACTTCCCGTTCCTCGCCGACAACCCGGTGACGCTGGCCGCGTACCTGCGGCACTTCGCGCACGCGGGGTCGGTCGGGTTGCGTGAGCAGGTTGCGGCGGCGGCCGGCCGGTTCGGCCTGACGGTGCCCGAACCGCGTACCGAGCCGGCCCCGCTGCGACGGATGTCAATGAGCGAGCGAATCGAGAAGGTGTCATGACGGCGGACGTTCCGGCCCAGGGCGGCAAGCGGGCGCTGCTCGCGCGGATGCTGACCGAGCGGGCGAAGGCGCCGCGCAGCTACCCGGTGTCGTTCGGGCAGCAGCGGCTGTGGTTCCTCGACCGGTTCCAGCCCGGTGACCCGGTCTACAACATCCCGGTCGCGTTCAAGGTGGCCGGTCCGCTCGACGCCGGCGCGCTGCGGGCCGCCCTGAACGTGGTCGTCGGGCGGCACGGTGCGCTGCGCACCACGTTCGCCGAGGCCGGCGGCGAGCCGGTCCAGGTGGTCCGGCCGTCGGTCGACTTCGACCTGCCGGTGACCGACCTGTCCGGGCATCCGGCGGCGGACCGGGCGGCGGAGGCGGTCCGGCTGGCGTGGGCCGACGCGGCCGCCCCGTTCGACCTGGCCGCCGGGCCGCTGTTCCGGGCCGGGCTGATCCGGGTCGACGAGGAGGAGCACTACCTCACGCTCAACCTGCACCACATCATCTGCGACGCCTGGTCGCTGGGCGTGCTGTTCCGGGAGCTGAGCACGGCGTACGCGGCGATCCTGGCCGGCGAGAAGCCGAAGCTGCCGGAACTGCCGACGCAGTACGCCGACTTCGCCGTCTGGCAGCGCGACAGGCTCGCCGGCGACACCCTGCGCGAGCAGCTCGACTACTGGGTCGACCACCTGCGTGGGGCGCCGGCGCTGCTGTCGCTGCCCACCGACCGGCCCCGGCCGGCGGTCCGGTCCTACCGGGGCGCGCTGCACTACTTCACCCTGCCGAACACCCTGAAGCAGCGGCTGGAGACGTTCAACCAGGCGACCGGCGTCACGATGTTCATGACCCTGCTGGCCGCCTTCCAGGCGGTGCTGTCGCGGCACAGCGGCCAGGACGACATCGTGGTCGGCACCCCGGTCGCCGGTCGTAACCACCCGGACCTGGAAGGGCTGGTCGGCTTCTTCGTCAACACCATCGCGCTGCGGGTGTCGACCGCCGGTTCGCCGTCGCTGCGGGAACTGGTCGGCCGGGTACGGGAGGTGACGCTCGGCGGGCTCGGCCACGCCGACGTGTCGTTCGAGCGGCTGGTCGAGGAGTTGCAGCCGGAGCGCAGCCTCGGCCACTCGCCGGTCTTTCAGGCGCAGATGATCCTGCAGAACGCGCCGAACGACGAACTGGTCTTCGGGTCGGCCACGGCGAACTCGCTGGAGGTCGACAGCGGCAGCGCCAAGTTCGACATCTCGCTGGTCGGCGAGACGATGCCGTCGGGTGCGCTGCGGCTGGCGTTCGAGTACGACACCGACCTGTTCGACGCCGAGACGGTGGCCCGGCTCGGCCGGCACCTGACCGCGCTGCTCGACGCCGGAACGGCCGAGCCGGACCGACCGCTGAACCGGATCCCGCTGCTGACCGGGGTGGAGCGCTGGCGGGCGGTGGTGGAGTGGAACGACACCGAACGCGGCCTGCCGCCGGTCGACTCCATCCTCGACCTGCTCGACGACGAGCCGGCGCAGCCCGGCACCCCGCCGGCGCTGACCGGGCCGGACGGCGCCGTCGACCCGGCCGGGCTGGCGCGGCGGTCGGACCTGATCGCGCACCGGCTCGTCGCGGCCGGGGTCGAGCCGGGTACGCCGGTCGGGCTGTGCCTGGACCGGGGCGTCGACATGGTCGCCGCGGTGCTGGGGGTCTGGAAGGCCGGCGCCGGTTACCTCCCGCTGGACCCGAGCCTGCCCGCCGACCGGCTGCGCTACATGCTGTCCGACTCCGGCGCCCGGGTGGTGGTGACCCAGAACGCGGTCGCGAACCGGCTCGACGGGGCGCTCGACGACGTACCCACGGTCGTGCGGCTCGACGACGGCGCGGGCGGCGACGTCCCGGCCGGCCCGCCGGGCGTCGCGGTCCACCCGGAGGGGCTCGCCTACCTGATCTACACCTCGGGTTCGACGGGCCGGCCGAAGGGGGTGGCGGTGCCGCACCGGGCGGTGGTCAACCTGGTCGCGTCGTTCCACGACGACCTGGATCTCGGGCCGGAGGACGTGTTCGCGGCGGTGACCACGCTGTCGTTCGACATCTCCGTCCTCGAACTGCTGGTCCCGCTGGTGCGCGGCACCCCGCTGCTCGTCGTCGGCACCGACGAGGTCGGCGACGGCCCGGCGCTGCGCCGCCGGCTGGTCGACGCCGGCGTCACCGCGATGCAGGCCACCCCGGCGACGTGGCGGCTGCTGCTGGCCACCGGCGGGGTGCCCGTAGGGCTGCGGCTGCGGCTGTGCGGCGGCGAGGCACTGCCGCCGGACCTGGCCGCCGCCCTGACGACCGACGGCGCCACGCTGTGGAACTGCTACGGCCCGACCGAGACCACGGTCTGGTCGGCGGCGACGCCGGTCGCGCCGGTCGCCGCCATCGACCTCGGCGCCCCGATCGCCAACACCCGGCTGTACGTCCTGGACGAGGCCCTCCAGCCGGTGCCGGTCGGCGTCGTCGGCGAGGTGCACATCGGCGGCGCCGGTGTGGTGCGCGGCTACCACGGCCGGGCCGGCCTGACCGCGGAGCGGTTCCGGCCGGACCCGTTCTCCGACCAGCCCGGTGCCCGGATCTACGCCACCGGCGACCTGGCGCGGCAGCGGTCCGACGGGCGGCTGGAGTTCCTCGGCCGCATCGACCACCAGGTCAAGGTGCGCGGGTTCCGGATCGAGCTGGGCGAGATCGAGGCCGCGCTGCGCGAGCACGAACTGGTCGCGGACGCGGTCGTCGGCACCTGGGCCGGCGAGGGCGGCGACGCCCGGCTGGTCGGGTACGCCGTACCGGCGCCGGGCACCGACCCGGAGGCACTGTGGACGGCGGTCCGGCCCACCCTGGCCGGACGGCTGCCGGAGTATATGATCCCGGCTACCCTGATGCCGCTGACCGCGCTGCCGCTCAACGCCAACGGCAAGGTCGACCGCAACGCGCTTCCCGAGCCGCGGTGGGGTGACCCGGAGGCGGAGCGGGTGCCGCCGCGCGACCCGGTCGAGCGGGTCCTCGCCGAGATCTGGCAGGAGGTGCTGCGGGTCGACGGGGTCGGGGCGTTCGACGACTTCTTCCGGCTCGGCGGGCATTCGCTGCTGGGGGCGCAGGCGCTGAGCCGGATCGGCGCGACGTTCGAGATGGAGGTGCCGATCCGGGTGCTGTTCGAGGCTCCGACGGTGGCCACCATGGCCGGGGCGCTGCGCGACCGCGAGCCGGCCGCCGGGCACGTCGACACGATCGCCGCCCTGCGGCAGGAGGTGGCCGGGCTGTCCACCGAGGAGTTGCGCGCGCTGCTGGGCGAGCAGTCGTGACCGGGGTCAGCGAGGTAGGCATGTCCGGTCCCGGCGAGGTGACGGCGTGACCGACGTCGATCGGGAGCGGCTGATCCGGGAGCTGATGGCCCGGCGCGGGCTGGCGACGGCGGTCCGGCCGGCCGGCATCCCGCGCCGGCCGGCGGATGCCCCGATCCCGCTGTCGCCGATGCAGGAGGGCCTGTGGTTCCTCGACCGGCTGGAGCCGGGCAACCCGGCGTACGTCCTCAGCCAGGCGGCCCGGCTCGGCGGCCCGTTGCGCCACGGGGACGTACAGGCGGCCGTCGACGACGTGGTGGCCCGGCACGAGGCGCTGCGGACGTACTTCACCGAGCGGGACGGCCGGGTCGAACAGGTGGTGCTGCCGGCCGGTGACCCGCGGACCCGGTCGGCCGTCTGCTACGAGGACGTGTCGGATCAGGCCGACCTGGAGGCGGCGATCGTCGCGGCGGCCAGCGCGGAGACCGAGACCGGGTTCGACCTGGGCCGGCCACCGCTGCTGCGGGTACGGCTGTCCCGGCTCGGCGCCGACGACCATCTGCTGGTGGTCAGCCTGCACCACATCGTCGCCGACGACCGCTCGGTCAGTGTGGTGATGACCGAGATCCTCGACGGCCAGCACCGGCACCGCACCGGGGAGGGGGCGGCGGAGCCGCCGGCGGTGCAGTTTCCCGACCATGTGGTGTGGCAGCACGGCCGGATGGCGGCCGGGGCGGCGCGGCAGCAGCGGGAGTTCTGGACGGGGCAACTCGCCGGGGCGACCGGGATGCTGGAGCTGCCCACCGACCGGCCGCGGCCGGCGAAGCAGACGTTCGCCGGAAAGACCCGCTCGTTCCCGATTCCCGACGAGCTGGCCGCCGCGGTCGACGCGCTGGCCAAGCGGACCGGCTCGACCAGGTTCATGGTGTTCCTGGCCGCGACGCAGATCCTGCTGTGCCGGCTCAGCGGCCAGGACGACGTGATCGTCGGCTCGCCGGTGTCGATCCGGCGCGGGCCGGAGCAGGAGTCGATCGTCGGCCTGATGGTCAACAGCCTGCCGCTGCGCACCGACCTGTCCGGCGACCCGACGCTGGCCGAGGCGCTGGGCCGGGTACGGCGGACCTGTGTCGAGTCGCTCGACCACGCCGAGCTGCCGTTCGAGCAGGTGGTCGAGCTGGCGAAGCTGCCCCGCGACCTGAGCCGCAACCCGCTTTTCCAGGTCATGGCCCTGATCAACCCCGGTGGGGTGACCCGGCCGTGGAAGGACCTGACGCTGCGGCCGGTCGGGCTGGCCCGCGACACCGCCCGGATGGACCTGACCGTGGCGGCGTACGAGTTCGCCGGCCGGCTCGCCGGGGTGATGGACTACAACACCGACCTGTTCGACGCGGCGACCATCGACCGTCTCGTCGCCCGGTTCCTGGCGGTGCTGTCGGCGCTGGCCACCGAGCCCGACCGACGACTGTCCACACTGGATCTGACCGGGCCGGCAGAGCTGGCCGACCTGGCCCGCTGGAACGACACCGGCCGCGACTACCAGTCCGGTGCCGGCCTGTACGACCTCTTCGCCGCGCAGGCGGCCCTGGCCCCGGAGGCCCCGGCGCTGCTCGACGCCAGCCCCGACGCGGACGCCGGGACGCGGTCGGCCACCGCCCGCCCGGACGGGTCGGCACCGCCGCCGGCCGTCTCCGACACCCCCGTGGTGACGTACGGCGAACTCGACCACCGGGCCGGCGTGCTCGCCGCCCGGCTGCGGGCCGCCGGGGCACGCCCGGACCGGCCGGTCGCCGTCGCGCTGCCGGCCGGCGTCGCCGCCGTCACCGGCATCCTCGGCGTGCTCCGGGCCGGCGCCGGCTACCTGCCGCTCGACCCGACCCACCCGCCGGCCCGGCTGCGGGCACTGCTCGACGACGCCGGGGTGACCGTGACGGTCACCGGTGCCGCCGGGGCGGCCGCGTTCGCCGGCTGGCCCGGCACCCTGGTCGTGCTCGACGCCGACGGACACCCGACCGGCGACGGGCCGGCGGCCGACCCCGTCCCGGCCGGCGGTCACCCGGACCGGCTCGCGTACGTCATCTACACGTCCGGCTCGACCGGCACCCCCAAGGGCGTCATGGTCGGCCACCGGACCGCCGCCAACCTCGCGCTCGCCTTCGCCGACCTGCACGACATCGGCCCCGGCGACCGGCTGCTGATGCTGCCGCCGCTGAGCTTCGACGCCTCGGTCGGCGACCTCTTCCCCGCCCTGGTCAGCGGGGCCGCCGTGGTCCTGCACCGGGAACCGGCCGCGCTGACCGGTCCGGGCGTGCTCGACCTGTGCCACCGGCACGGCATCACCCTGGTGGACACCGCCGCTCCACTGTGGATTCGCTGGGTGGGTGACCTGGCCACGGCCGGCGACACCGTCGACACCGGGCCGCTGCGGGCGGTCATGGTCGGCGGCGAGGGAGTGCCGCTGTCCGCCGTACGGGATTTCGCCGCCCGCACCAACGGCAAGATCTCGCTGTACAACCATTACGGGCCGACCGAGGCGACGGTCTGCGCCACCACGTACGCCACCGTCGACGGCGCGGAGCTGCCCGGCCTGACCCGGCTGCCGATCGGCCGTCCGGTGCCCAACGTACGGGTGCACGTGCTCGGCCCCGATCTGCGCCCGGTGCCGATCGGCACCCCCGGCGAGGTGTACGTCGGCGGCACCGCACCGGCCCGCGGCTACCTCGGCGCGCCCGGGGTGACCGCCACCCGCTTCGTACCCGACCCGTTCGGCGCTCCCGGCGACCGTCTCTACCGCACCGGCGACCTGGCCCGGCACCGGTCCGACGGCACCCTGGAGTTCCTCGGCCGCACCGACCGGCAGGTCAAGATCCGCGGCCACCGGATCGAGATCGGCGAGGTCGAGGCGGCCTGTGCCGACCTTCCCGGGGTGGCCCGGGCCGCGGTCGTGGTCGCCGACGGCACCGCCGGGCCCCGGCTGGTCGCCTACCTGGTGCCCGGTGCCGGCGACGTCGACGTACCGGCGGCCCGGGCCGCGCTGCGCCGGCGGATGCCGGACCACCTGGTGCCGTCGGCGTTCGTCGTCCTGCCCGACCTGCCGGTCAACCGGCACGGCAAGCTCGACCTGGCCGCCCTGCCCGACCCCGGCGAGGCCGACCGGCCGCCGTACGTGCCGCCGCGCACCGACACCGAACGCGCCGTCGCCGCCGTCTGGTCCGAACTGCTCGACGGCGCGCGGGTCGGCGCGCACGACAACTTCTTCGACCTCGGCGGCCACTCGCTGCTCGCCGCGCCGTTCGTCGCCGCGCTGCGGGCCCGGCTCGGCGTCGACGTCTCGATGCGGGCACTGTTCGACACCGCCGACCTCGCCGGCCTCGCCGCCCTGGTCGACGGCGGTGGCACCGACCGGGCCGCCGCCGGCGTGGAGCTGCTGCGGGCCGAGGCCCGGCTCGGCGACGACCTGCCGGTGCCCGCCGGCGAACCGGCCGCCGTACCGGCCGAGGTGCTCTTCACCGGCGCCACCGGCTTCCTCGGCGCCTACCTGCTCGCCGACTGGCTCGACCACACCGCGGCCACCGTGCACTGCCTGGTCCGGGCCGCGACCCCGGCCGCCGCCACCGAGCGGGTACGCGCCAACCTGCGCAAGTACGGCAAGTGGCGGGACGGGTACGCCGAGCGGATCGTCGGCGTGCCCGGCGACCTCGGCGAACCCCGGCTCGGGCTGACCCCGGCCGGGTTCGACGATCTCGCCGGCCGGCTCGACGCCGTCGTGCACAACGGCGGCGTGGTCAACTTCCTCCAGGCGTATCCGGCGCTGCGGCCGGCGAACGTCGGCGGCACCCTGGAGGTGCTGCGGCTGGCCGGGACCGGCCGGCCGGCCGCCGTCCACTTCGTCTCCACCCTCGGTGTCTTCCTCACCCCGTCGAACACCCTCGGGCTGGTCCGCGAGGGCGACCGGCCGGACGACTGCGAAGGGATCGGCGAGGGCTACAACGCCACCAAGTGGGTCGCCGACGCGCTGGTCCGCGCCGCGCGCGACCGGGGGATGCGGGTCGGTGTGCACCGGCCGGCCCGGATCACCGGCGACGCCGTCTCCGGCACCGGCAACGTCGACGACTACTTCAGCCGGCTGCTGAAGACCTGCGTGCAGCTCGGTGGCGTACCCGACATCGACGACGCCGTCGACCTCGCCCCGGTCGACTACGTCGGTGCCGGCATCGGGCACCTGACCCGGAGCGGGTCGACCGGCGACCACCACTTCTACAACAACCGGACGATCAGCTTCGGCGGCCTCGCCGAGGCGCTGACCAGCTTCGGCTACCCCGCCGAGCTGATGCCGTACGGGACGTGGCGGGCCGCCCTGCTCGACCGGCCGGACGCCGCGCTGGCCGGTTTCGCCCCGATGTTCGGCACGCAGACGCCGGTACGTACCCAGCCGACCTTCGACTGCTCGGCCACCGAGGCCACGCTCGCCGCCGCCGGCATCGTCTGCCCGCCGGCGGACGCGGCCCTGGTGCACACCTACCTGTCGGCGTTCGTCCGGGCCGGCTTCCTCGACCCACCATCTACCGGGAGCAGCAATGGCTGACCTCGCCATCCCCGCCCGCCGGCTGGTCGCCATCTGGCTCGCCCAGCTCCTCTCGCTGATCGGATCCAGCCTCACCGCGTTCGTGCTGGGCGTCTGGGTCTACCAGGAGACCGGGTCGGTCACCCAGTTCGCGATGATCTTCCTGTCCGCGACGCTGCCGGCCGTGCTGGTCGCCCCGTTCGCCGGAGTGCTCGCCGACGGCCGGGACCGGCGCAAGCTGATGCTGGTCAGCGACACCGTCGCCGCGCTCGGCACCGCCGCCCTCGCCCTGCTGGTGGCCAGCGACAACCTGGCGGTCTGGCACATCTACGTCGCCGGTGCGGTCACCGCCGCCGCGTCGACCGTGCAGGGGGTCGCCTACCAGTCGATGACCCCGTCGCTGGTCGGCAAGAAGCACCTCGGCCGGTTCAACGGCCTGATGCAGGTCTCCCGGGCCGTGCAGATCGCCGCCCCGCTGCTCGCCGGCGTACTCGTGGTCACCATCGGTGTCGCCGGCGTGATGGCCATCGACCTGGTCACCTTCGTCATCGCGGCGACCACCCTGATGCTGGTCAGGATCCCGTCCTCGATCACCCGCCCGCCGAAGAGCGGCGACGCGGCCGAACCGCTGCTGCGCCGGGCCGCCGCCGGCTGGCGGCACCTGCGCGACCGGCCCGGACTGCTCCAGCTCATGGTCGTCTTCGCCGTCTACAACTTCCTCTTCGGCATCGCCGGGGTGCTGGTCCAGCCGCTGATCCTGTCGTTCGCCGACGCCGACACCCTCGGCGTGCTGATGTTCGCCGGCGGCGCCGGCCTCTTCGCCGGCAGCCTGGTCATGGGTGCCTGGGGTGGCCCGAAGCGCCGGATCAACGCGGTCTGCGGCGGCCTCGCCGGCGGCGGTGTCGCCCTGGTGCTGCACTCGCTGTCGCCGTCGGCGTGGCTGATCGGCATCGTCGCGCCGCTGTTCCTGTTCATGCTGCCGATCATCAACAGCTCCACGATGACGCTGATCCAGACCAAGACCGAGCCGTCGGTGCTCGGCCGGGTGCTCGCCACCGCCCGGGTGCTCGGCGACGCGAGCGTGCCGCTGGCGTACGTCATCGCCGGCCCGCTCGTCGACGGCTTCTTCGAGCCGCTGCTGCAGCCCGGCGGCGCGCTGGCGGACTCGGTCGGCTCGGTGATCGGCACCGGGCCGGGCCGGGGCATCGCGCTGCTGTTCGTGATCACCGGCTCGGTGATGGTGGTGCTGGCCGCGGTCGCCTGGGCCACCCCCGGCGTACGGCGGGTCGACGACCTTCCCGACGCCCTGCCGGACGAACCGGCGGCCGCTTCCGCCGAGGCCGCCGAACCCGCCGGGGATGTCGTCGGCGCGGCCGCGCCGAAGGCCACCGCACCGGCCGGCCCCGTACCGGACACCGAGCCGGCGCCCGTGCCGAAGCCGGCCGGCGAACCGGAGCCGGACGCCGCACCCGCCACCCGCTGACCAGAACCGCCCGAAGGAGCCCAGCCATGCCGGTGCCGATCCAACCCGACGAACTCAAGCAGTTCGTCGAAACCGACGAGGCGCCCGCCGCGTACCTCGACCTGCTCAACGCGGTGTCGTTCCGGACCGCCGGCGCCGGCCTGCGGCTGGGCGTCTTCGAGGCGCTCGCCGACGGGCCGCTGCCTCTCGACGCGCTCGCCGAGCGCACCGGCACCGACCGGCTCGGCCTGCGCCTGCTGGTCGAGGCCCTGGCCGGGTACGGCTACCTGGAGCGCACCGACGCCGGCTACGCCAACAGCGCCAACACGACCCGCTGGCTGCTGCGCTCCGCGCCGGGCACCTTCGCCCCGGTGCTGTCGTTCTGGTCGGCGCTGGTCACGCACTGGTGGCACGACCTGGAGGAGTCGGTGCGGCGCGGCGGTCCGACCGGTGACTTCTACGCCTGGCTGGAGACCCGCCCGGACACCCTGGCCGACTTCCAGACCATGCTGCGCCGGCTCGCCGACTGGCTCGGCGAGGAGATCGTCCCGCTGGTCCCGCTCGGCGCCGGCGCGACCAGCCTCGTCGACCTCGGCGGCGGCCACGCCAGCTACTCGGTCGCTTTCCTGCGCGCCAACCCGGGACTGCGGGCCACCGTCGTCGACCTGGAGGGCGCGTTGCGCCAGGGCGCCCAGACGGTGGCGACCGCCGGCGTCGCCGAGCGGGTCGACCTGCGCCCCGGCGACCTCTTCGGCACCGAGATCGGCACCGGCCACGACCTGGTGCTGCTGTTCAACATCGTGCACGGCTACCAGCGCGACGACGTGCTCACCCTGCTGCGCCGCGCCGCCGCCGCGCTGCGCCCCGGTGGCCGGGTGGCACTGCTCGAACCGCTCGCCGACGTACCGGAGCGCCCGCCGGGGGTCGGCGAGTCGTTCGTGCGGATGTTCAGCCTCAACCTGTTCCACACCCAGGGCGGCCGGGCGTACGGCCTCGACGAGCTGACCGACCTGCTGGCCGAGGCCGGCTTCACCGACGTACGGCAGACCCTGCTGACCCGCTCCGACACCGACCACCTGGTCGTCGCCACCCTCCCGGCCGGCGACTGACGACCTGAGCGTGAGTGGGGTCATGCCGCGCGAATAACCCCGCTCACGTTCAGTTCGCCGCCGTCCCTTCCAGCTCTCCCTGTTGATGTTTAGGCAGAGCTATAGTCTGGTCGTGGTGAAGCACACCTCCCGGCGGTGGACGATCAAGACGACGGCCGAGGTGCGCCAATGACTGCGCTCCCTGCGTCAGACCGACCCCGAGACATACCACTCGGTCAGCGTCGCGATCGACATGCTCGCCGAGGTCGGTCCCGGACTCGGTCGGCCGCTCGTCGATTCGCTCCGGGAATCGAGGATCGGCAACCTGAAGGAGCTACGGCCCAGGTCCGGCCGTGAAATCGCGATCCGGGTGCTCTTCGTGTTCGACCCTTGGTCGCAAGCGGTGCTGCCGGTGGGCGGCAACAAGGCCGGCAACTGGGCACGGTGATACAAGACCGCGATCCCGGCCGCGGAGATCGCCTACGAAACCTGGCTGGCGTTCGAACGGAAGCGGAGGGAGGAATCGTGACAGAGTTTTACGACTGGGAGGACATCCGGGCCGAGTTGGACGACGGAGACAGCGACGCGCTTGACACGGAGCGCGCCCGCACCGAGGCCTGGGTCAGCGCGTTCCACCTCGCGGAAGAGCGCAAACGACTCGGACTCACCCAACGGGAGGTCGCCGACCTCATGGGCGTCACCCCGGGTCGGGTCAGCCAGATCGAGAACGGGGATCTCGACGCCAACGAGGTTGCCACCCTGAGCCGGTACGCACGGGCGCTGGGCGCCCGGATGCGGATCATCTTCGACTACGGGAACGACCTCCGCCAGATCGCGTGACGGATCAGCGGGGGTGTGGCTGATGTGCGGCAGGATTGACGGGTGCCCGAAGGCGACACCGTCTGGAACACGGCCCGCGTGCTGGAACGCGCGCTGGCCGGCCGGCCCCTGACCGGGTCGGACTTCCGGGTGCCGCGACTGGCGGCCACCGACCTGACCGGGTGGGCGGTGCTGGAGTCCGCCAGCCGGGGCAAGCATCTGTTGCTGCGGCTGCGCCACCCCGACTCCGACCGCCGGCTCACCCTGCACTCGCATCTGCGGATGGACGGGACCTGGCGGACGTACGCCCCCGGCCAGCGCTGGACGGCCCGGCCGGCGCACCTGATCCGGGTGGTGCTGCGGACCACGGACGCGGTCGCGGTCGGATACCACCTGCACGACATCGCCGTGGTACCGACGGGTCAGGAGTCGAGCCTCGTCGGCCATCTCGGGCCGGACCTGCTCGGCGCCGACTGGGACGCGGCCGAGGCTGCCCGCCGGCTGGCCGCCGCCCCGGCGGTCGAGATCGCCGACGCGCTGCTCGACCAGCGCAACCTCGCCGGCATCGGCAACCTCTACAAGGCCGAGGCGCTGTTCCTGCGGGGGCTGTGGCCGTGGACCCCGGTCGGCGAGGTGCCGGACCTGCCGGCCCTGGTCGGGCTGGCGCAGCGCCTGCTCGCCTCGAACCGGGGCCGCTGGCTGCAGACCACCACCGGCTCGCTGCGCCGCGACGAGGCCAACTACGTGTACGGCCGGGCCGGCCGGCCCTGCCACCGCTGCGGCGCCCTGGTCCGCCGTGCCGACCAGGGCGAACGGATCACGTTCTGGTGCCCCACCTGCCAGCCCGGACCCGGCACCGGGCCGAGCCGGTCCGGGATCAGGTGAGGGTGGCGTAGTACCAGCCGGGGATGGGGTCGTTGCGGTACTGGCAGTCGATGGTCCGGGGGACGGGGGCGCCGCTGGTCATGAGGTCGTTGTACGCGGCCTCGCACTCGTAGTAGCCGTACGGCCCGTACCAGGTCGTCACGTAGGCCTGGGCGGGAACGGCGGTGACGGCCACGGTGGCGGCGGTGGCGGTGGCCAGGGCCAGGATGCGGCGGATCGACGGGCGCATGGCGGCCTCCGGGGCGTCGCACGATCATGTATCGATCATCATATATTCAATGGAGTCGGTCGTTACAGAGTGGGCACGCGGGCGTCGGTCGCCCCGAGCACGTACGGCGGGCCGCCCACGGGGCCGGATCATGGTCGCGGGCGCTCGGGGTTCTCCCGGTCGTCGGGTTCCTCCGGCCGGCGCAGGACATACCAGCGGCGTACCGGGCGGGTCCGCGGTATCCGCTCCTCCTGGTAGGAACGGGCGGTACGGACCGCCTCGGCCAGGCCGTGCGGGCGGGTCCGCCGTGGTCCGCCGCCGGCCATCGGGTCGGCCGCCATCTCCTTGAGCAGCGCGACCGCCAGCCCGAGCATCACCACGACGAACGGCAGCGCGACCATGATGGTCGCCTGCTGGAGTCCGCCCAGGCCGCCGGCGACCAGCAGCACGGCGGCGACGGCGCCGATCATGACCCCCCAGAGCACGGTCAGCGCCCGGTGCGGATACAGCGCGCCCCGGGAGGAGAGCGAGCCGAGCACCAGGGAGGCGGAGTCGGCGCTGGTGACGAAGAAGATCCCGATCAGCACCATGGCCACCACGCTGGTGACGGCGGCCAGCGGCAGCGTGTCGAGCAGTCCGAAGAGGGCCTGTTCCGTGCCTGCCTCGACGTCGGCGACGAGGTCACGCGACCCGGTGGTCTGGGCCCGCAGGGCGCTTCCGCCCATCACCGCGAACCAGACCGCGCTGGCGCCGCTGGGCACCAGCAGCACGCCGACCAGGAACTGCCGTACGGTCCGGCCCCGGGAGATCCGGGCGATGAAGGTGCCGACGAACGGTGCCCAGGAGATCCACCACGCCCAGTAGAAGATGGTCCACACGCCGAGCCATTCCGAGCCGGCGAACGCCCCGGTACGGGTCGAGATCTCGACCAGGCCGGCGAGGTAGTTGCCGACCGCGGCGGGGAGTACGTCGAGGATGTAGACGGTGGGCCCGACCACGAAGACGAAGAACATCAGCGCCACCGCCAGCACCACGTTGGTGGTGGAGAGCCACTTGATCCCCTTGTGCAGCCCGGAGAAGGCGGAGACGACGAAGGCCAGGGTGAGCGCGCCGATGACGATCAACTCGACCGAGACGGCCTCTTCGACACCGGCGACGATGTGCAGGCCGGCGGCGATCTGCAACGCTCCCAGGCCGAGGCTGGTCGCGGTGCCGAAGACCGTGGCGAAGATCGCCAGCAGGTCGATGGCCTGCCCGGCGACACCGTCGGCGCGCTTGCCGATCAGCGGGTGGAAGGCGGCGGAGATCCGGTTGCCGCGCCCCTTGCGGAAGGTGGCGTAGGCCAGCGCCAGCCCGGCGACGGCGTAGATGGCCCACGGGTGCAGGGTCCAGTGGAAGAGCGTGTACTGCATCGCGACCGAGGCGGCCGCGCCCGTCTCGGGCGCCACCCCACTGGCCGGGGGCGGGACCCGGAAGTGGTCGATCGGCTCGGCGACCGCGTAGAAGACCAGGCCAATCCCCATTCCGGCGCTGAACATCATGGCGATCCAGGCCAGGTTGCTGAACTCCGGCTCGTCGTCGTCGCGGCCGAGCCGGATCCGCCCGAACCGGCTGAGCGCGATCACGATGGCGAGCACCAGGAAGGCGTTGGCGGCGATGACGAAGAACCAGCCGAAGGTGGCGATGGTCCAGTCGAGTCCGCGCGCGCCGAATGCGCCGAGCGACTCCTGGGAGAAGATCCCCCACAGCACCACCGCCAGCACCCCGAGCAGGCCGACCCCGACGACCACCGGGTCCGGGGTACGCCGTTCGCCCGCCGCCTGACGTACCGCTTCCTCGGCCGGCTCCACTCGCTCGTCGGGAGTCGCCGGTTCGCCGCTCATGCCGGGTTCACCGCTGCGTCCACCATAAGAGCGTTATATCGGGCAAATGGCAGGCAAGACAATGGAACGGACATTTGCCCGATAGTGGCGAGTCGGAACAGCGCGGCCGGTGGGACCACGCGTACGCGGTCCCGCCGGCCCGGGTTGCCGGTCAGGCGGTCGGATCAGCCGCCGGCCCGCTGGTCGAGGTGGCCTTCCTTGTGGCCGAGCACGATCGTCGGGTAGTTGAAGGCGACCCGCCTGGTGTTCGGATCGATCACCTGAATACGGGCCAGGGTGCAGTGCTCCGGCCGGATGAGGGTCCGGCCGCCGGAGGGCACGTCGGCGATCTTCTTGATCGGGTTGCCCTGAAGGTCGAAGTACCAGGCCTCCAGCTGGTACCAGCCGGTGTTGGTGAACTCGAGCGCACCGAGCAACGGGTACTGGCTGACCCGCTGCACGCCGACGGTCGCCGTGGTCGTACGGCCGTCCGGGCCGTACGCGGTCAGCGTGTAGGCGACGTTGCCGTCGTGGGTGCCGCCGGCGACCTCACCCGTCCAGCTGGCGACCGTGTTCTGGGTCTTGTCGTACAGGGTGGCGTCACCGCGCTTGACCACCACCCGGTTCGCCCCCGTGGTCCGCCAGCTCAGGGTGATCTTCGCGTTGACGCAGGCCTGCACCGCCGCCGGCGACGAGGTGAAGCTCTCGACCTTCGGGGCGCCCTTGGTCCACGCGGTGCCGTTGAGGCTCTCCCCGGCGTCGTGGCCGGCCCTGCGCGGCAGCACACCGAACTCGTAGTGGGTCGACGACGTCAGGCCCTTGATGGTGTACGTCATCACGCCGGCGCCCGGGTTGGCCGGGATGGTGACGTTCTTCCAGGTCTCCTCGCCGACCGGGCGCCATCCGACGACGTAGTTGTCCTCGCCCTCGGCGTTGTCGTTCCACCGGATCTGCAGCGACGCCTCCCCCTCGGCGACCACGGTCAGGCCGCTCGGTTTCGGCAGCGCCGGGTGGAGGGTGGTGGCACAGGTCTCCGACGCGGCCTGGGACGCCTCGTTGAACGCGATCACCCGGTAGCAGTAGCGGGTGGCCGGGGTGACGTCGCGGTCGGTCAGCCAGCGGATGTCGGCGCGCCCACGGTAGATCTCCTGCCACGCGCCACCGGTCGACCTCTCGACCCGGTAGCCCGTCACACCGGTGGTGTTGCCGGCCCACCTCAGGGCGATCGAGGTGGAGTAGATGGACCACTGCCCGAACGGCTCGATCACCGGCGTGGGGACCGGCACCGGGACCGTGTAGTCGCGGCAACCCAACTGGACCCGGTCGTTTCCGCCGTGCGAGCGGTTGACGGCCTGGACACAGATGGTGTGCGCTCCCGGCCGCATCGTCGCCGGCAGGTCCGTCACGTCGAACCCGTGTGCCGGGCCGTACTCCGGGCCGAGTTCCGGCCGGTGGGCACTCGCGGTCACCGTACGCACCAGGGCGCCGTCTTCGTAGATCTCGACCTGCACCGGGGCGCGGGGTTCGTCGGGGTCGACTGCCCAGCCCCGGACCCGGACGGTGCCGCCGACGCGGGTGACCTCGTCGACGGTGCCGATCGGGTCGTGCCGCACCGTGTACGTACGGCAGCCGAGCTGGGTGTTGACGCTGCCCGCGCCGACGTTGACGGCCCGGACACAGACGGTGTGCTCCCCGTCGGACGGGTGTTCGGGCAGTTGGACGGTGAAGCCGTGGGCGGTGCCGTAGGCGGCGTACCCGGCCGGCGCGGTGGCCAGCGCCCGGTTCGCCCGGGTGGTGGCGACCAGCGAGCCGTTCTGGAGAACCTGCACGTCGACCGCACCGGCGGTGTCCGGGTCGAGGGCCCAGCCGTGCAGCGTGACGGTGGTTCCGGACCGGTCGATCCGGTCGAACGAGCCGACCGGGTCGACCCCGACGGCCAGCGGTACGCAGCCGATCCCCACGTCGTGGCCGGGCCCGTTGTTGATCGCCGTGGCGCAGACGTTGCCGCCGACGACCGCCGGCACCGTGCCGGAGAACCGGCCGTCGGCACCGGCCGTCACCGAACCGGCCTTCTTACCGCCGATGGTGATGTCGACCCGGACGTTGCCGCCGTCCGGGTCCTCGGCCTGACCCGTCACGGCGACGCCGGCCGGCACCCGGGTCGCGGTGCCGAGCTTCCCTCTCGGGGGCAGCCCGGGTCCGCCGGTGTCGCAGGCCGGCGGGGGTTTCGGCCGGTCGCACATGGGACTGGCGTGGGCCGGGGCCACCTGCGCCAGCATCCCCCCGGCCGCGGCCACCGCCGCGACGACCGCGGCTTGGATGAGTCTTCTCACGTCGTCCCTCTCTCGTGGAGAGGGCGGTGCCCCCCGGTCCGCCCGAAACCGCTCCGTCCACTTCAGACGGTGTGTCGGTTCCAGTCCAGCGTGACAGGGGTGTGGCCAGGACACTCGTAACTATCGACTGGCCGACAGGTGACCGGTGCCACTGACCGGCGGCTCAGCGACGGGCACGCACCGGTACGAGACGGCGCCGGTTCACCACGGCCAGGCCCACGGCGCCGACGACCACCACCGCCGCTCCCCCGACAAGCCACCATCGCATCCCGGACCCCTCCCCGGCGTCCGCGGCGGCCGGCCCGGCCGCGCCGGGCGGAGCCTCCTGCGGTACGCGGGCCCGCACCGACGTGGTGACCCGGGTCGGGTTCGGCGGCGGCGTGTCGACCGTGATCTCCCAGTCGCCGGGCGAGAGCAGCGATCCGACCCGGTAGAAACCGAGCCCCTCGTTCGACGGGCCGACCTGCACCGGCCCGACCATCCGACCGCCCTCGCCGGTGCCGTTAAGGACCAGCCGCATGCCGTTGTCGACCGGGTGGCCGTCCTCGTACCGGGCCTGGATGGTCACCCCGGCACCACCGTCACCGGCCACCTCGAGCGTGACCTTGCCACCGTGCGCGGCGGCCGGCTGGCCACCCACCGCGACGAGCGGGGCGGCCAGCAGGGTGACGAGGACGATTCTGAGCAGTCGCATCTGACCAAACCTCCAGTGGCGCCGGGTGGCGCCGTGGCCGGGATGCGGGGCGGCCGTCCGGCGACCGCCCCGCACCTCCTTGCTCTTGCAGGCCGCCTGCCGGCGACCGAACTTCCCCTTGCAAGCCGCCTGCCGGCGACCGAACTTCCCCTTGCAAGCCGCCTGCCGGCGACCGAACTTCCCCTTGCAAGCCGCCTACCGGCGACCGGTGGTTCCTAGAGCTTGCCGCCGGGGGCGATCCGGGTCGGGTCCTCGGCCACCCGGCCGGCCCCCTTCACGGACTTCCCGTCGTTGGCCCTGACGCCGGCCGTACTGGCCGAACCGCCCAGCCGGACGATCATCGCGTCGGTGTCGCGGACGAGCACCGCGCGCACCTCGGCGTCGGTCACCAGCGCGGTGTCCGACGCCAGCCCCCGGAACGCGGTGAGCTGCTGGATCGCCCGGTTGTCACGCCCCTCGGCCTCGGACAGCCGGGCGTTGGCCAGCTTGTTCGTGAGCTGCCGGTGGGCCTTGTTCGACAACCGCCCGGTGGCCTTGAACCGGTCGATCAGGTTCTGCATGTCGCGGAACGAGGTGGTGACGAAGAACCGTACGGTCGAGGTCGTCTCGTTGCCGGCCTTGTCCGTGGCGGTGACGGTCAGCTCGTGCATGCCGAGGGTCAGCTCGTACATGGCCTGGAGCGTCCCGCTGTGGTACGTCACCCCGTCGAGCTTCCCGACGGTGGCCTCGATGCCGCTGGTGGGGTCGACGGCCGCGAAGGTGACCCGGACGTCCTGGCTGTCCCCGTAGAGCTGGCCGTCGGCGAGCCCCGCGACGATGACGGTCGGCTTCGTACCGTCGATCTTGATGATCGCGGACTTGAGCGTCTCGACGTTGCCGGCGGCGTCGGTGGCCCGGTACAGCAACTCGTGCTGTCCGTCGCCGCTGACGTCGACCGGTTCGGTGTACGGCGTCCAGTCACCGCCGTCGAGCGCGTACTCGACCTTGGTGACGCCCGAGCCGGTCTCGGTCGTGGTGAGGGTGACCGGGACGGTGCCGGCGTGCCAGCCGTTGTCGTTCGACGGGGCGAACTCGGCCGCCGTCACCGGCGCGGTGGTGTCGATCCGGACCTCGACGGTCTTCGTCTCCTCCACGTTGCCGGCCTCGTCGGTCGACCGGAAGCGCAGCTCGTGGCTGCCGTCCCCACTGATCACCACCGGTTCGGTGTACGCCGTCCAGCCGGTCTCGTCGTCGAGCTGGTACTCGGTCGACGCGACGCCGCTGCCGCCGGCCTCGTCGGTGGCGGTGAGGGTGACGGTGGCCGGGCCGGTGTACCAGCCGGCGGTCACCGGCCCGTCGACGGTGCCGGTGGTGACCGGCGCGGTGCCGTCGGCGGTTTCCGTGGTCAGCCGGAAGTAGTCGAACGACGCGGTCTTCGACGCCGTCTGGTTGGCGCCGAGGGTGAACAGACCGACGTTCGGGGTGGCCCCGACGGCGGCGTTCGTCAACGGCTCGAAACTCGTCCACTCCTGCCCGTCGAGCGAGTACGACGCGGTGTAGACGTTCCCGGTCCGGCTCAGCCGCAGGTGCCACACCGAATCGGTGAGGTTCGTGACCTGGGGCTGCGGGTTCTGGACCACCGACCCGATCTCGCTGCGGAACTCGATCCGGCGCGAGACCGGCTGACCGGGGGTGTTGTCGACGATGTAGTCGAGCTTCAGGTAGTTGTCGTCGTCGGCGTGCACGATGAGGCCGGCCTGCTGGTACTGCTCGTTCAGCAGGCTGCCGTCGACCTTCGTCTCCAGGGTCCAGTCACCTTCCGGCGCGCCCTGCATGATGAAGTTCGTCGGCCCGGTGTTGCTGCCGGTGTAGATGTCACCGTTCGGTACGTCGATCCGCAGCGACCCGCCCTCGAGCCGGTAGGCGGTCGCGTCCTCGCGCAGGATCGCGTCCCACCGGCACTTGTCCAGTGCGGTGCCGTCGAACTCGTCGGACGGCTCGACCGGTCCGGCCGGCTCGTCCGGGGTGATCTGGAACCAGTCGAAGTGGGCTTCGACCACCGGCGCGGTGGTGCCGCCGTTGAGCGCGAACAGGCCGATCTTCGGGTTCTCGATGCCGGCGAGCGCGGCCGACCGGCCCACCGGGGTGAAGTTCTGCCCGTCGCCGGACGCCTCGGCGGTCAGCGTCGTACCGTCGCTGATGATCCGCAGGTACACGGTGTCACCGGCCGGCGCCGGCGCGGCGTCGGCCCCCTCGTTGCGCGGGGTGCCGGCGGTCTGCCGGATGAACTCGATCTTCCGGGAATCGCCGAAGAGCAGGTCGAGCTTCGCCCAGTTGGCGTCGTCGCCGTAGACGATGAGGCCGGCCTGCTGGTAGTTGGCGGTGACCGGCACCGTCACCTTCGTCGTCGCCTGCCAGGCCCCGCCGGGCGCCGGCTGGAGCACGATGTTGGTGGCGTCGGTCCGGGCGCCGTACAGGTCGCCGACCGAGGTCGGCAGCTTCAGCACGCCGTCCGCGACCGAGTAGAGCTGGTTCTCCCGTACGACGGTGGTCCACCGGGTCTTGTCGAGCGAGTTGCCCGCGAAGTCGTCCGAACGCGCCCCGAAGCAGGACGTGTTGGGCGCCTCGGCGCGGACGGTGGTGCTGGCGTACGCCTTGGCGCCCCGCGCGTCGGTGACGGTGAGGGTGGCGGTGAACGTGCCCGGCACGGTGTAGGTGTGGGTGGCGTTCGCCGTGGTGGCCGAGCCGCCGTCGCCGAAGTCCCACTGGTACGTCAGCGGGGATTCGCCCTCGGGGTCGGTCGCCGTCCCGGTGAAGTTCACGGTCAGCGGGGCGGTGCCGGTGGTCGGGTCGGCGGTGACGGTCACCGTCGGCGGGGCGTTCTCGGTGACGCCGCGGCCGAGGAAGTCGACCCAGTTGACGTTGAACAGCGAGTTGGCGCCGCCGCTCGGATGCTTGGCGACGAAGAACAGCGGTGCGCTGCCCGCCGGCGGGTCGGTCAGGTCGACCGTGACGTCGGTGTACGTCTGCCAGGCGCCGGTCCCGGGCACCGTGGCGGTGACCAGCAGCGGACCGTCGACGGCGCCGCTGCGGACCTGGATCAGGCCGCCCTGTTCGGCGGACGCGACCCGGAACCGGAGCTGGTCGATGCTGTACAGGCTGGCGGGCGCGACCGACCACCAGTCGCCGTCCTCGATGAAGCCGATGTTCTGGAAGCCGCCGGCGGTGTCGCCGGTGGTCTCCTTCTGCACGCCCGGGTCGCCGCCTCCGGTGCCGTCGGCGGTCCGGCCGGTGGCGGTGAAGTACTCGGCCTGCTTGCGCTTGGGCTGCAACCGCTCGATGGACCGGCCGGTCAGCGGGCTGGCACCGCCGACGCCGCCGTTGTCGGTGTAGCTGGCCTCGAAGACCGCGAACACGTTGGCCTCGGCACCGTGCCCGGCGGCCAGCGACGTCTGCACCGTGCCGGTGCAGCCGTGGTAGGTGTCCAGCGGGTGGGAGTGCTCGTCGTGCCCGAGGAACGACTGCAGGACGACCCGGTCGCAGTCGATCTCGCCGTCCTCGGGGTCGGTGACCCGCACGGTGTATTCGACCTGGTCGCCCCAGTCGAAGAAGCCGCCGTCCGGCGGGAACTCGATGGTCACCGTCGGCGCGGTGTTGCCGACCGTGACGGGCACGTTCGCGACCGCGTCGCGGCCCTTCTCGTTGGTGACGGTGAGCTGGGCGGTGTAGTTGCCCGGCTCGGCGTACGTGTGTGCCGGGTTGGCGGCGGTCGAGGTGCCGCCGTCGCCGAACGTCCAGGCGAAGGTGATCTGGCCGCCGTCCGGGTCGCGGGAGCCGGCGCTGGAGAACTGTACGGCCAGCGGCGCCTGCCCGGACGTGGGCTCGGCGCTGGCGACCGCGATCGGGGCCCGGTCACCGGCGATGTAGTCGATCCGGTAGACGCCGGAGTTGTCGTTGTTCCCGCCGAACCCGCTGCCCCACTCGATCATGTAGAGGGCGCCGTCGGGGCCGAACTCGAAGTCCATCGGGCGGATGAACTCCATGCCGGTCAGCAGGTTGTTGATGTCGACCAGTTCGGTCGCGTCGGCACTGACCTGGAACGTGTACATCTTGGACTGGTTCCACTCGCCGAACAGCGCCTTGCCGTCGAAGTACGCCGGCCACTTGGTGTCGGAGGCCAGTTCGGGGTCGTACCGGTAGACCGGGCCGCCCATCGGCGCGCCGCCGCCACCGATCTCCGGGTAACGCGGGTCGGGGCTGTAGCCGTAGTCGACGGTGGCCGGGATCGCCGGCGGCAGGTTGGTCAGGCCGGTGTTGTTCGGCGAGTTGTTCACCGGCGCCGCGCAGTCGAACTTCGCCCCGCTCGGTCCGGACGGGAACGTGAAGTCGTTGTACGCCAGGTTGCTGCCGTGACAGTACGGCCAGCCGAAGTTGCCGGGCGCGTCGACGACGTTCCACTCGACCCGGCCCTCGGGTCCCCGGTTGGGGTTGGCGGTGCCGGCGTCGGGGCCGTAGTCGGCGACGTAGAGCACGCCGGTCTGCTGGTCGATGCCGATCCGGAACGGGTTGCGGAAGCCCATCGCGTAGATCTCCGGGCGGGTCTGCGCGGTGCCGGCCGGGAACAGGTTGCCGGTCGGCACGGTGTAGCCGCCGGCGTCCTCCGGGTGGATCCGCAGCACCTTGCCACGCAGGTCGTTGGTGTTGCCGGAGCTGCGCTGGGCGTCGTAGTCCTGCCGGCCCGGCCGCTCGTCGATCGGGGTGTAGGCGCTGGACTCGAACGGGTTGGTGTTGTCGCCGGTGGCCAGGTAGAGGTTGCCGTCGGCGTCGAAGACCATGCTGCCGCCGGCGTGGCAGCAGGTGTTGCGCTGGGTGTCGACCTGGATGACGACGCTCTCGCTGGCCGGGTCGATGGTGGTGCCGGTGACCGTGAAGCGGGAGAGCAGGTTGCGCGGGCCGCCGCCGGCCGGCGCGTAGTAGAGGTAGATCCAGCCGTTGGTGTCGAAGCCGGGGTCGAGCCGCAGCCCGATCAGGCCGTCCTCGTTGCCGGTGAAGACCGGCAGGGTCATCGCGGTGCTGGTCAGCCCGGTCTCGGGGTCGATCACCTGGACCCGGCCGTCCCGCTCGGCGTAGAAGACCCGGCCGTCGCCGGCGACGTCGAGTTCCATCGGGTTGTTGGTGTTGCTGTCCAGACTGATCTTCTCGAAGCTGTCGTCCAGCGTGGCCCGGCAGTCGGCGTCGACGGCACCGGCGGCGGTCTGGATGCCGCCGAGCAGGTGCGCGACGAACTCCGGTTCGGTGTACGACTCGTTGGTGTGGCCGCCGCCGGTGTACCAGGCCCGGCCGCCGTCGTAGTCGTGGCACCAGGCGATCGGGTGGTCGGCGCCCATCGCCCCGGCCCCCGGGGTGTACGTCCGCTCGTCGAGGCTGGCGAGCACGTGTACGTCGCCGCGCGGGTTGGTCTGGAAGTTGTACCACTCGTCGTAGCGGGACCAGTTCGCCGGCAGCGCCGCCGTGGACGGGTGCGCCGGGTCCTCGACCTTGATGGTGGCCTGCTGGTTGGCCGGGTGGGCGGAGAAGTACGCGCCGACGAGGCCGCCGTACCACTCCCAGCTGTATTCGGTGTCGGAGGCGGCGTGCACGCCGACGTAGCCGCCGCCGGCCCGCACGTACCGCTCGAACGCGGCCTGCTGGTCGGGGTCGAGGACGTCGCCGGTGGTGGACAGCCAGATCACCGCGGCGTACCGGGCGAGGTTGGCGTCGGTGAACGCGGCACCGTCCTCTGTGGTGTCGACGGTGAACCCGTTGTCGGCGCCGAGTTGCTGGATCGCGGCGATGCCGGCCGGGATCGAGTCGTGGCGGAACCCGGCCGTCTTGGAGAAGACCAGGACCGAGTACGGGTCGACCGCCGTCACGGCGCGCGTGGGTACGGGCGCGGCGGAGGCGGGTGCCGGGCCGGCCACCACGCCGGTCGCGGCGAGCGCGAGGGCGACGGTGCCGGTGAGCAGGAGGCGGGTCAGGGCGCGCGGTGATCGCGATCGGCGCGTTGGGGACACGGGGATCTCCATCATCTGTCGAGGACAGGGATGAGTCCCGTCGCCAGCTCGCCGAAGGGCCGGAGTCGGGTGGTGGGGTTCAGGCGCGCGCGACCCGCCGAGGTCGCCCGCTCCATTTTGTAGGGTGGTTGAACAAATTAGCCCCGGTACGCCCCGACGGCGCAAGACATAGACAAGCCAACATTGGTAACGGTTACGTAAACACAAGATCGGCTTGATCGATTCGCCGGATTGATCCGCAATCCAGAACCCGCGTGGGCGAGGGGCGACGCCGGTCGGGACCGCCGGCCGGGCACCCGGTGCCCGGCCGCCGTCAGTGCTGCTGCTGGGCCCGCATCGGGTCGGCGAACTTGCGCAACTCGGCCAGGTCCGAGGCGACCCCGCGCAGCCGCTCGCTCGCGTCGGCCAACTGCGACACCGCCGGATGCTCCACGGCACCCCGGCCGTCCTCGGCCACATACCCCGCCGCCGCCGCGACCAGCCGCTCGTAGGCGGTCACGCCCCCGGTCAACTGGTCGACCAGGTTGCGGTGCGCCTCGTCCAGACCGTCACGGGAGTCGGCGGGCGCGACCCGCAGCGCCCGCTCCACGCCGGCCACCCGCTGGGCGAGTTCGCGCAAAGACCGCTCGGCCACCGCCGCGTCCAGCACCGCCGCGTCGGCCGAGCCGGTCAGGTCGCCCGCCAGCCCGGCCATCGCCGCCGACGCCCGGTCCAGTCGCGCCGACGGCTCGGCCGCCGAGGAGCCGCGCAGGGCCATCCGGGACCGCTGCCGGCGGACCTCCTCCATCGCGGTCTTGCCGACGGGCAGCCGCTCGACCGCCGCGACCAGCCGGGCCCGGGCCTGCTCGGGGCTCACCGGCTCGGGCGGGGGCGGCGCCGGCTGGGCGGCCAGCGCCCGCAGGTCGATCCACCGCCACGCGGCGAGCGCGATCGAACCACCCGCGGCGGCGGCCCAGGCGGCGTCGGGCAGCCCGATCCCGGCGTACGGGATCAGGATGGCGGCGGCCCCACCGAAGCCGCCACCGAGCACGGTCCAGCGCCGGGCGGACCGGCGCAGCTTGCGGAGCCGGCGGAAGTAGCGCGCCCGCTGGTCGGCCACGTGAAGCTCCTCCCCCGCCCCGGCCGGGTCAGCCGGCGGCGCTCTGATCGCCGGTGTTGCGCTCCTTGGACAGGCTGGCCCGGATCTCGTCCAGCCGGGCCACGCTCGCCGGGTCACCGGTCGCGGCCTGGCCGACGGAGGGCTGCCCGGCGGCCTGCTGGCCACCCAACTGCTCACCGGCCATGCTGGCCCGGATCTGCTCCAGCCGCGACGAGCCGGCCATGTCCAGCGTCGTCTTCTGCACCTCGAGCATCCGGCCCTCGACGGAGTTGCTGGCCAGTTCGGCCCGGCCCATCGCGTTGGCGTAACGGCGCTCGATCTTGTCGCGGACCTCGTCGAGCGACGGGGTGTTGGCCGGTGCGGCCAGCGACGACATCGACTCCAGCGACCGGGCCACGGTCTCCTGCATCTTGGCCTGCTCGAGCTGGCTCAGCAGCTTGGTGCGCTCGGCCAGCCGCTGCTGCAGGACCATCGCGTTGTTCTCCACCGCCCGGCGGGCCTGGGCGGCAGCGGCCAGCGCCTGGTCGTGCAGCGCCTTGAGGTCCTCCATCGACTGCTCGGCGGAGACCAGCTGGGTCGCCAGCGTCTGCGCCGTCTGCTCGTACTTGCCGGCCTCGGCCTCGTCACCGGAGGCCCGCGACCGGTCGGCGAGCACCAGCGACTGCCGGGCCATCGACTGGAGCTTCTCGACCTCGGACATCTGGCGGGACAGCTTCATCTCCAGCTGCCGCTGGTTGCCGATCACCGCGGCCGCCTGCTGGACGAGCGCCTGATGCTGGCGCTGGGACTCCTCGACGGCCTGCTGGATCTGCACCTTCGGATCGGCATGTTCGTCGATCTTGGCGCCGAAGAGCGCCATCACGTAGCGCCAGCCCTTGACGAACGGGTTCGCCATATTCGCGTGTCCCCTCAGTGTCATCAGTGCGGTGTCCCGCCCGGGTCGACCCGACCCGGGCGACCGTACGGCACGTCTCCATCGTCCCAGCCCGGCGCCAGCGCGTCACCCGGCCTCAGGGGGATATCCGGGGATACGGTCCGGTCAGGAGATCAACCTTACCCAGGCTCAGCCAGCATTGCCGAGCCGGCGCGTGCCCGTACGGACACAATGGGTAGCGCGGGCGATTGATCAGGCGGCGTAGACGACGTCGAGGTCGTGCTTCTTGCCGGAGCGCACCGTGCGGGTGGTCCGCAGGGTCGCCTTCAGCGGCCCCTCCTGGCGCACCGACACCGAAACCTTGCCGTCGGAGGTGACCTGGCGCACCTTGGCCTCACCGACCGGCAGCCGGCCGGCGTCGGCGGTGGGCCGCACCTCGGCGGCCCGGGCGGCACGCGCGTCCGCGCCGACCGCGGTCCGGGCCGGACGGGCGGCGCCGGCGGGCCGCACCTCGCGCCCGACGGCCGGATCGGCACCCGGCGCGTCCTGCACCGGCACCAGCACGCCCTGCATCTGCTCGGCCAGCGCGACCGTGTGGCTGACCTCGCGCAGCAGGTCGGACAGGTGGGCGCCGAGCGCGTCGCAGATCGACGCGAGCAGCTCGCTGGACGCTTCCTTCTGACCCCGCTCGATCTCGGACAGATAGCCGAGACTGACGTTGGCGGCGGTGGAGACCTCGCGTAGGGTGCGGTGCTGTCCCTGCCGGCGCGCGCGCAATGCGTCACCGATCACCCGGCGTAGCAGGACCATGGCACCTCCTCCTCACGCGGGGCCAACCGGCGTCTGCCGGAGGCTTCCCGCAACCGTACCCGCTGCGGAGCCCTTAAGACATCCTGCCCCGCCGGGGCATTCGTCCACCATCCCCCCGCGGTGATCAGTCCGCCGCGGGGGCCCAGAATCCCACCCATCGGGCACATCTCGCTGGTTTCAGCCAGATTCCGGCGGCTCGTCACCCCGCCCGGCGCTGGTGGCGGGGGCCGCTTTTGCGACGCCGGTAGCGGCGGCCGCTCCTCCGACGCCGGTAGCGGCGGCCGCTCCTCCGACGCCGGTAGCGGCGGCCGCTCCTCCGACGCCGGTAGCGGCGGCCGCTCCTCCGACGCCGGTGGCGGCGTCGATTTGTTCGGCCAGCAGGCGCAGCGCGGCGACGACCGTACCCGCCCGGACGGCGGTCCGGTCGCCGTCGAGGGTCAGCCGGCGGACCGCCGGCCCCGGCGGACCGGCCACCGCGACGTAGACCAGCCCCACCGGCTTGCCGTCCTGCGGCTCCGGGCCGGCCACCCCGGTCGTCGCCAGCCCCCAGTCGGCCCCGCAGGCGGCCCGCGCGCCGTCCGCCAGCGCCACCGCCACGTCCGGGTCGACCGGACCGCGCTCGGCCAACAGACCGGCCGGTACGCCGGCCAGCGACCCCTTCAGTTCGGTGGCGTAGACCACCAGCCCGCCCCGGAAGACCGCGCTGACCCCGGGCACCTCGACCAGGGTGGCCGCCAGCAGGCCACCGGTCAGCGACTCGGCGGTCGCCAGGGTCGATCCCCGCGCCTTGAGCCGGTCCACCAGCCCGGTCAGCCCCGCCGGGTCGACGCCGGCCGGCCGGCCGGCGGTCATCCGGCCCGGCCGCGCAGCCGCAGGGCGCGCAGCACGTAGTCGAGCCCGGTGAGCACGGTCACCAGCACCGCCGCGGCCATGATCCACGGACCGACACCGGCCAGGGCCGCCGGCACCGGCCACAGGTACCAGACGATGGCGAGGGTCTGCAGCGCCGTCTTCAGCTTGCCGCCCCGGCTGGCCGCGATCACCCCGTAGCGGATGACCCAGAACCGGATCAGCGTCACCCCGAACTCGCGGACCAGGATCAGCCCGGTCACCCACCAGGGCAACTGGTCGTACCAGGAGAGCAGGACCAGGGCGGTCCCGGTCAACGCCTTGTCGGCGATCGGGTCGGCGACCTTGCCGAACGCCGTGACCAGCCCGAACCGGCGGGCGATCCAGCCGTCGACGAGATCGGTCGCCGAGGCGACCGCGAAGGTCACGCAGGCCGCGATCCGGGTGCTGGAGTGCGTCATCGCCGAGGTGACGACCAGCACCGCGAAGACCGGGATGAGCACCATGCGCAGGGCGGTCAGCGCGTTGGCGGCGTTGAGCAGTGGCACCTGGCCGGCGACGGAGGACGAACTGGACGGCGGGTGACTCGTCGTCTCCATCAGCACGTCCCCGCCCGGTCGCGCCGCGGCCGGACCCGGTGGGCCGCCCCGGTCACGCCGCTGCCGAGATCATTTCGACCGGCACCGCGAGGAGGTCGACCCCCTCCGTGCCGGTCACGGTCGCCCGCACCAGGTCGCCGGGGCGCAGGACGGCGAGGTCCACTCCGCCCGTCGGTGGCGCCACCAGGGTCGTCGAACCGTCGACCTCGGGCGCCTGGTGGGCGGCCCGCCCCTCGACCAGCCCGTCTTCGACCGAGTCGACGAGCACCTCGACCGTCGTCCCGATCCGCTCCTCGGCACGCTGCGAGCACAGCTCGTCGGCCAGGGCGGCGAGCTTGTCGTAGCGCCGCTTCACGGTCGCCGCCGACACCTTGCCGGGCAGCGAGGCGGCCTCGGTGCCGTCCTCGTCGCTGTAGTCGAAGACGCCGATGGCGTCGAGCCGGGCGTCGGTCAGGAAGCGGATCAACTCGTCGACGTCGGCCCGGGTCTCACCGGGGAAGCCGACGATGAAGTTGCTGCGCGCGCCGGCCTCCGGGGCGAGCGCCCGGGCCGACTCCAGCAGCTCCAGGAAGCGGGCCGTCGACCCGAACCGCCGCATCCGGCGCAGCACCGGCTCGCTGGAGTGCTGGAACGACAGGTCGAAGTACGGCGCGACACCGGGCGTGGTGGCGATCGCCTCCACCAGGCCGGGCCGGGTCTCGGCCGGCTGGAGGTAGCTGGCCCGGACCCGCACGATGCCGGTGACCGCGGCCAGCTGGGGCAGCAGTTTCTCCAGCAGCCGCGGGTCGCCGAGGTCCTTGCCGTACGACGTGGAGTTCTCGCTGACCAGGACCAGTTCGCGGACCCCGGTCTTGGCCAGCCACTCGGCCTCGGCCAGCAGTTCGTCGGGCGTACGGGAGACGAACGCGCCGCGGAAGGCGGGGATGGCGCAGAACGAGCACCGGCGGTCGCAGCCGCTGGCGAGCTTGAGCGAGGCGACCGGCCCGGCGTCGAGCCGCCGGCGCAGCACCGGCCGCAGGTGGGCCGGGGTGTGCGCGTCGACGGTCGCGTGGCCGGGCACCACGACCGCGCTGTCGCGGCGGGACACCGGGGTCAGCGGCAGCAGTTCGCGCCGGTCGCGCGGGACGTGCGCGTCGAGCCGCTCCCCGGCCAGCACCGACCGGAGCCGGGCGGAGATGTCGGGGTAGTCGTCGAAGCCGAGCACCGCCTGGGCCTCGGGCAGGCTGCCGGCCAGCTCGCGGCCGTAGCGCTCGGCCATACAGCCGGCCGCGACCACCTTGGCACCGGTGTCGGCGGCGTCGAGAAGGGTCTGGATGGAGTCCTGCTTGGCCTTCTCGACGAAGCCGCAGGTGTTGACCAGCACCACGTCGGCGCCCTCGCCGTCGGTGCTGACCTGCCATCCGTCCGCGTGCAGGCGGGCGGCCAACTCCTCCGAGTCGACCTCGTTACGAGCGCAGCCCAGGGTCAGCAGCGCCACCCGGCGGCCGTCGGGAGGTGGGGAGGAGGAGGTCACAGACACCTCCCGAGGGTACCGGGCCGGGCTGACAGCCCGGCCCCCCGGCACCCGTACGGCGTCAGTCGTCGGCCCGCAGCGCGGCGAGCGCCTCCTCGAGTTCGTCGGGTTTGACCAGCACGTCGCGGGCCTTGGAGCCCTCGGAGGGGCCGACGATCCCGCGGGTCTCCATCAGGTCCATCAGCCGGCCGGCCTTGGCGAACCCGACCCGCAGCTTGCGCTGGAGCATCGACGTCGACCCGAACTGCGAGGTCACCACCAGCTCGATCGCCTGGATCAGCACGTCCAGGTCGTCGCCGATGTCCTCGTCGATCTTCTTCTTGTTGTCCTGCGCCGGGGCGAGCACGTCCGGCCGGAACTCCGGCTCGCGCTGGTCCTTGCAGAACTTGACGATGTCGTTGATCTCGGACTCGCCGACCCAGGCACCCTGGATCCGGACCGGCTTGGAGGCGCCCATCGGCAGGAAGAGTCCGTCGCCGCGACCGATGAGCTTCTCGGCACCGGGCTGGTCGAGGATGACCCGGGAGTCGGCGAGCGAGCTGGTGGCGAACGCCAGCCGGGAGGGCACGTTGGCCTTGATCAGGCCGGTGACGACGTCGACCGAGGGCCGCTGGGTGGCCAGCACCAGGTGGATGCCGGCGGCCCGGGCGAGCTGGGTGATCCGGACCACGGAGTCCTCGACGTCGCGCGGGGCGACCATCATCAGGTCGGCCAGCTCGTCGACGATCACCAGCAGGTAGGGGTAGGGGCGGATCTCCCGTTCGCTGCCCGGCGGCGGCTTGACCTGCCCGGCGCGCACCTTGCGGTTGTAGTCGTCGATGTGGCGGACCCCGGCGGCGGCCAGGTCGTCGTAGCGCATGTCCATCTCGCGCACGACCCAGTCCAGCGAGTCGGCCGCCTTCTTGGGGTTGGTGATGATCGGGGTCACCAGGTGCGGGATCCCCTCGTACGCGCTCATCTCGACCCGCTTGGGGTCGATCAGCACCAGCCGTACCTCGTCGGGGGTGGCCCGGCTCAGCAGCGAGACCAGCAGGGAGTTGAGGCAGGAGGACTTGCCGGCACCGGTCGCGCCGGCGATCAGGATGTGCGGCATCTTCGCCAGGTTGGCCACCACGTAGCCGCCCTCGATGTCCTTGCCGAGGGCGACCACCATCGGGTGGTGGTCGCTGGTCGCCGCCCGTGAGCGCAGGACGTCACCGAGTGCCACGTCCTCGCGGTCGGAGTTGGGGATCTCCACGCCGACCGCGCTCTTGCCCGGGATCGGGCTGAGGATGCGTACGTCGGGCGATTTGACCGCGTAGGCGATGTTGCGGGAGAGCTGGGTGATCCGTTCGACCTTGACGCCGTGGCCCAGCTCGACCTCGTAGCGGGTGACGGTCGGGCCGCGGGTGAAACCGGTCACCGCCGCGTCGACGCCGAACTGGTCGAAGACGCCCTCGAGGGCGGCCATGACGTCGTCGTTGGCCTTGCTGCGGGTCTTGGGCGCGCTGCCGCCCTTGAGCAGGTTGGCGGGGGGCAGCCGGTAGTCGCCGGCCATCCCGGAGATGGCCAACTGCTCGGCCCGGGTCGGGGCCGGGGAGTGCTCGGGCGGCGGGGCGGGCTTGCGGGCGGCGCCCTTGCCGGCCGGCTTGCGCGGCAGCACCACGGTGTCGTGGACGACCTCCTGGTCGTCGTATCCGGGCTCGGCGGGTTCCGGCTCGGCGGCGGTGGCGACCCGGCGGCGGGCCGGGCGGCGCTTGGCCGGCGGTGGTTCCTCGTCCTCCCCGTCGGGACCGTCGGCGTCGTCGATGTCGTCGTCGGGGTCGTACGGACCCGACGGGCGGCCGAGCAGCGAGCCGACGAGCATGCCGACCCGTTCCGGCACCTTGTTGATCGGGGTGGCGGTGATGACCAGGAGCCCGAAGAGCATCAGCAGCACGAGCAGGGGTACGGCGACCCAGCCGGTCACCGCCTTGACCAGCAACTGCCCGACGCCGGCCCCGATCAGGCCGCCGGCGTAGTCGCGCTGGGCGTTGTCGACCGGGTCCTGCCCGATGTGCAGCAGCCCGGCGGTCGACACGATCAGCGCGGTCCAGCCGACGAGGGTGCGGCCCCGGTGTGCGGGGTCGCCGGGTTCGCGCATGAGCTTGACCGCGCTGACGAGCAGCAGCAGCGGGACGGCGGCGGCGATCGCGCCGAGGAAGAGCCGCACGGTGTCGGCGACCCGGGCGCCGACCGGCCCGGCGCCGGAGAACCAGACCGCGACGCCGGTCAGGATGGCCAGCCCGAGCAGGAACAGGCCGGCGCCGTCGCGGCGGTGGCCCGGGTCGAGGTCGCGGGCGGGGGCGACCTGGCGGCCGACGGCGCGCACCGCCCAGCCGACGGAGTGGGCCAGTCCCATCCACACGGCACGGACGCCGCGACCGAGGTGGACGGCGGGGCTGGCCCGGCCGCGGGTCGGGGTGCGGGCCGGCCGCTTGCGGGGGGTGGCCGCGGCCCGGGTCTTCGCCGGTTGGCGGGCGCGCGGCGTCGCGGCGCCGCGCGCCGGTGACGCGCTCCGACGCCGGTTAGCCGAAGAGGTCCGCCCCGCCATAGAGTCACACGGTAGCCGCGCGGTCCGACTAATCCTCGCTTTTGACTGCCGTGTCCCGCCGTCTGTCGCCGGTGGCGGTGCCGGCTGTCACACCCGCCTAGCATCATGGGCGGACCAACCGGCACAAGCCACACAACACGCGGGGTGGCGGCGCGGCCTTACCGTGCTGTCTGCCGGACCGCGATCCACTCGGGCCCGTGGTCCGTCACCCCCGCCCCCGCACGTCAGGAAGGACGCCGCACATGCCACCGCCGGGTTTCCAGGACACTTCAGACGAACCCACCAGCGGTGGTCAGTTGCAGACACTTCAACCGCTCAGCCACGAACTGATCGCCTCGGTGCTCGACGCGCGGGACTACTCGTTCCACACCGACGAGGACGGCGACATCTTCGGCAAGTGGGACGACAACCTCATCTACTTCTTCCGGCTCGGCAACGCGGGCGAACTGCTCCAGATCCGCACGATGGCGGCCAGCACGTTCGGGATCGACGACGTGCCGCGGCTCTACGCCTTCTGCAACGAGTGGAACCACGACCGGCTGTGGCCCAAGGCCTTCGTGCACGTCAACGACGACGGCAGCGTCCGGGTCTGCGGCGAGGTCATCACCGACCTCGAACAGGGCGTGACCACGGCCCAGCTCGACCAGCTCCTCAACTGCGGTATCTCCACCGGTTGCCAGATGGCCGACGCCGTCGCCGAACTGCGGGACTGACCGCGAGTGTCCACCATGGAGCATCGCTTCCAGGTCGACCTGCGCGGCATCGTCGACCTGCTCAGCCACCACCTCTACGCCAGTCCCCGGGTCTACGCCCGGGAGCTGCTGCAGAACGCCACCGACGCGATCACCGCCCGGCGGGAGTTCGACGCCGCCGCCGGACCCGGCCGCATCGTCGTCGAACCGCTGCCCGACGGCGCGCTGCGGGTGCACGACAACGGCATCGGCCTGACCGAGCCCGAGGTGCACCTCTTCCTCGCCAGCGTCGGCCGCACCTCCAAGCGCGACGACCTCGGCTTCGCCCGGCAGGACTTCCTGGGGCAGTTCGGCATCGGCCTGCTGTCGTGCTTCATGGTCGCCGACGCCGTCGAGGTCGTCTCCCGCTCGGCCAAGGGCGGGCCGGCCGTACGCTGGACCGGCCACGCCGACGGCCGCTACACCACCGAGACCGACGACACCGCCCGCGCGGAGATCGGCACCACGGTCACCCTGCGACCGCGGACCGACACCCGGCACTGGCTGGTCCCCGACCGGGTCGGCGAACTCGTCCGGTTCTACGCCCACCTGCTCGACGTCGACGTCGAACTGGTCGCCCCCGACGCGGCCCCGGTCCGGCTCACCGACGAGCGGGCCCCGTGGGAGATCGACCACCCGAGCCCGGAGGAGCGGCACGCCGCCCTGATCGACTACGGCCGGCAACTGCTCGGCACCCGGCCGATGGACGTCATCGACCTGCGGGTGCCCGAGGCGGGCCTGGTCGGCGTCGGGTTCGTGCTCCCCTCGGCGTCGGCGGTCGGCCAGGGCGGCCACCGCGTCTACCTCAAGCGGATGCTGCTCAGCGAGGACGCGAGCAAGGTCGTACCGGAGTGGGCGTTCTTCATCCGCTGCGTGGTCGACACCGCCGTGCTGCGGCCGACCGCCAGCCGGGAGGCGCTCTACGAGGACGATCTGCTGTCGTCGGTACGCCAGTCGCTCGGCGAACAGATCCGCGGCTGGCTTCTCGACCTGTCGGTCAACCACCCCGACCGGCTGTCCGCCTTCCTGCGCGTCCACCACCTCGGCGTCAAGGCCCTCGCCGTACGCGACGACGAGATGCTGCGCCTGGTCGACGCCTGGCTGCCCTTCGAGACCAGCCGGGGCGCGATGCCGCTGCGGGTGTTCCGCCGCGGCCTGTCGATGGTCCGTTACGTCGAGACGGTCGACGAGTTCCGCTCGCTGGCCGCGATCGCCAGCGCCGCCGGCACGCCGCTGGTCAACGCCGGCTACGCCTACGACAGCGAGATCCTGCAACGGCTGCACCGGGTCGACCCGACGATCCAGGTACGTCGCCTCGACCCCGGTGAGCTGGCCGCCCGGCTCGACCCGCTACCGCCGGGCCAGGAGGCGGCCGCCGCCGGCTTCCTGGAGACCGCCCGCACGGTGCTGGCCGACCTGGACTGCAAGCCGCTGCTGCGCCAGTTCGACCCGGTGACGGTGCCCGCGCTCTACATCGTCGGTCAGCAGGCGGCGAACCAGGACTCGCTGCGGCGCAGCATCGAGGCCTCCGACGAGTTGTGGTCCGACGTGCTGTCGGCGTTCGACGACGTCGAGGTCGACCACCGGCCGGAACTCGTCTTCAACTGGCGCCATCCGCTGGTCCGCCGGATCGCCGCCGACCCGTCCGGCCCGGCGGTACGGCACGCCGTGGAGGCGCTCTACGGTCAGGCGCTGCTCGCCGGCCACCATCCGCTCCGGGCGGTCGACACGGCGGCGCTGAACCGCTCGTTCCTCGCCCTGCTCGACCGGGCGTTCACCGGTCCCCCCAACCGCTGGACCGGCGACGGTCCCACCGAGGAGAAGTCGTGACCAGCAAGGAAGAACTGACCGAGGCCCTGGAGGACGCCCAGGACCTCCCCGACGGCGACGGCAAGATCGCCGAACTGGAACGCATCGTGGCGCACGCCGACGCCCTCGCCGACGTACGGCTCGGCTTCGACGCGCGGTACGCGCTGATCGACGCGTACAACAACCACACCGAGCGGTGGCGGATGCTGCCGGCGTTCGGCTGGTGCCTGGCCGCGTTCGACCGCGACCCGTCGATGTTCGACGACTGGGACGCCGAGATGCTGCGCTGGTACCACAAGTGGGCGGTGGCGACGCTGCGCAGTACGCCCCGGGTCGGGCTGGCCCAGACCCGGGCCGCGCTCGACGACATGGAGCGGCGGTTCCGCGAGGGCGGCCAGAGCCTGCAGACCATCTACAACCTGCGCTGCAAGGTCGCCGACCACCTCGGCGACGAGGCGGAGGCGCGGGAGTGGCTGGCGAAGTGGCGTACGACGCCCCGCGACGAGAACAGCGACTGTGCCGGCTGCGACCCGTCCCGGCAGGCCGAACTGCTCGCCGGCTGGGGCGAGTGGGAGGAGGCCCTGAAGATCGCCGAGCCGGTGCTCAGCGGTGTGCTCGGCTGCACCGAGCAGCCGGAGAAGGCGCTCGTCGCGGTGATGGTCCCCTACCTGCATCTCGGCCGGTTCGAGGAGGCCGCGCAGGCGCACGTACGCGCCTACCGCCGGCACCGGTACGAGCGGGACTCGTTCGCGTTCCTTCCCGAGCACCTGCGGTTCTGCGCGCTGACCGGGCACCACGAGCGGGGTCTGACCATCCTCGAGGAGCACCTGGGTTGGCTGGACCGGCCCTACGACGAGGCGTCCGCGATGGAGTTCGCCGCGGCCGGCGCGCTGGTCTGCCGGCTCGCCGACGAGGCCGGCCTCGGCCGGCGGACGATCCACCGCCCGGAGCACGACGACCGGGCGGCCGCCGACGTCACGGTCACCGCGCTGGCGTCCGATCTCGTCGCGACCGCGCAGGATCTGGCCGGCCGGTTCGACGCCCGCAACGGCACCGCGCACCAGTCGGGCCGGATCGCGGCGTGGCTGGCCGCCCGCCCGCTCACCGAGCCGTTCGAGCTGCCGCCGGACGAGCCGCCGCGGGCCGCCGTACCGGCCGGGCTGCCGGTGGAGGGCCGCGACGACGTGGTGGCGCCGCTGACGGTCGAGGCGATCGTCGCGGCGCTGGAAGAGCGCGGTGACCACTACTTCGTCGACGAGGACGGCACGGTCGGCGGCCGGTGGGGCGACGCGCTGGTCCACTTCGAGCGGCTGGGCGAGCGCCGGGAGATCCTGCACGCCCGGGTGGTGGCGCAGCGGCGCCTGTCGGTCGACCGGCTCGCCGAGGCGTACGAGTTCTGCAACGCCTGGAACCACGACCGGCTGCTGCCGAAGGCGTACGTGCACGACACCGGCGAGGGCGAGCTGATCCTGGCCGGCGACGTCACCACCGACCTTGAGCACGGGGTCGCGGCGCCGCAGCTCGCGGTGCTGGTCAACGCCACGCTGGCGACGGGTTCGGCGTTCGCCACCGCGGTCGACGAGCTGCCGTAGCGGCCGCCGGCGCGAGACGAGCGGCGGCGGGGCCTGCCGGGTGGACACCCGGCGGGCCCCGCCGTCACGGCCCGGGCGGTCAGAGCGGAAGGTCCGGCAGGCCACCGGGAACGAGGCCGCCGATGACGCCGAGCAGGCCGGTGATGAAGTCGGTGACGACGCCGATCAGATCGTTGGCCATTGGAATTACCTCCTTGGGTCGATGACTTGCCTACCTCGACCCACTACCCAACGCATACATGTTAATACTCACCGTGACCAACTTTTTCCGGCGCCCACCCGCACCGGCCACATCGTCCGGTGCGGCCGGCTACCTACGCTGGTCGGCCCGGAGTCTCGAGGCGGCCCGGCGACGCAGGAGCAGCACCGCCCACGAGCCCAGCACCGCGACCGCCACCAGGGCCTGGACCAGCGGGGTGAAGCGCTCCGGATAGAGCACACCCTCGATGTAGCGGTCGATGAATCCCCCGGTGTAGCCCGATTCACCCGCCTGCCGCCGCGACCACGCCTCGGCGGTCGTGAGCGGACAGGTCAACCCGGCGGCCACCACGATCAGCCCCCACGACGCGGCGACAGCGTGCGCCCAGAACGTCCGCGGCCAGCGCCACGCGATGAAGCCGCCCAGCACGACGTACGCCACGAAGGCGAAGTGCAGCACCAGGATCACGGTCGTCAGCAGTTCGTAGCCCATCGGTCCTCCCGCCGGCCAGCCTATGGCGGCCGGCGGGACGTGCCATACGCATCGGACCCGGGCGGTACTGAGTACGCGTACGGAGTTGCCGGTGGCGGCCGCTCAGACCTCGACGACCGTCGGCACGATCATCGGCCGGCGCCGGTAGGCGTCGTTGACCCAGCGGCCGACCGTGCGCCGGACCAGTTGGCCGAGCTGGTGCGGATCGGTGATGCCCTCCGAGGCGGCCCGGTTGAGGGCCTCGGTGATCAACGGGATGACCGGGTTGAACGCCGCCGGGTCGTCGGAGAAGCCCTTCGCCGACACCGTCGGCCCGCCGACCACCTTGCCGGTGACCGAGTCGACCACCACGGTCGCCGCGATGAAGCCGCCGTCGCCGAGGATGCGACGCTCGGTGAGCAGCGACTCGCCGACGTCACCGACGGCGAGCCCGTCGACGTAGACGTATCTGCTCTTGACGTGCCCGACCAGCGACGCCCGCCCCTCGACCAGGTCGACGACGTCGCCGTCCTCGCACAGCACGACCCGGTCCGGCGCCACGCCCGACTCGATGCCGAGCCGCGCGTGGGCCCGCAGGTGCCGCCACTCGCCGTGCACCGGCAGCAGGTTGCTCGGCCGTACGACGTTGAGCAGGTAGAGCAGCTCACCGGCGGGCGCGTGCCCGGAGACGTGCACCTTGGCGACGTCCTTGTGGATCACGGTCGCGCCGGCCCGGGAGAGCTGGTTGATCACCCGGTAGACCGAGGTCTCGTTGCCCGGCACCAGCGAGCTGGCCAGCACCACGGTGTCCCCGGGGGCGATCGTGATGTGCCTGTGGTCGCCGGTGGACATCCGGCCCAGCGCGCTCATCGGCTCGCCCTGCGAACCGGTCGACATCAGCACGATCCGGTCCGGGGGCAGCGCGGTCGCCTCGTCGAGGCCGACCACCAGACCCGGCGGGATCTGCAGCAGCCCCAGGTCACGGGCGATGCCCATGTTGCGCACCATCGAGCGGCCGATCAGGGCGACCTTGCGGCCGTGCTCGCCGGCCGAGTCGAGCACCTGCTGGACCCGGTGCACGTGCGAGGCGAACGAGGCCACGATGATCCGGCCACGGGCCTTGGCGAAGATCGAGTCCAGGACCGGGCCGATCTCCCGCTCGGGGGTGACGAAGCCGGGGATCTCCGCGTTGGTCGAGTCGGACAGCAGCAGGTCGACGCCCTCGGCACCGAGGCGGGCGAAGCCGGCCAGATCGGTGACCCGGCCGTCGAGCGGCAACTGGTCCATCTTGAAGTCGCCGGTGTGCAGCACCAGACCGGCCGGGGTCCGGATCGCGACCGCGAGCGCGTCCGGGATCGAGTGGTTGACCGCGAAGAACTCGCACTCGAAGGGGCCCAGCCGCTCGCGGCCGCCCTCCTGGACGGTCAGCGTGTAGGGCTCGATCCGCCGCTCGGCGAGCTTGGCCTCGACCAGGGCGAGGGTGAACTGCGAGCCGACCAGCGGGATGTCGGCCTTGTGCGCGAGCAGGTAGGGCACCGCTCCGATGTGGTCCTCGTGCCCGTGGGTGAGCACGATCGCCTGGACGTCGTCGAGCCGGTCCAGGATCGGCGCGAAGTCGGGCAGGATCAGGTCGACGCCCGGCTGCTCGACGTCCGGGAAGAGCACGCCGCAGTCGACGATCAGCAGCTTGCCGCCGAACTCGAAGACGGTCATGTTGCGGCCGATGGCACCGAGCCCGCCCAGCGGGATCACCCGCAGCCCGCCCTCGGGCAGCGGCGGGGGCAGCTCCATCTCGACGTGCGCCTGACTCACCGCAGCTCCAGTCCGGCGTCGGCGCAGTCGCTGCGCAACTGGTCGATCTCGGCCTCGGTCGCGTCGACCAGGGGTGGCCGTACCGGTCCGGCCGGCAGGCCGCGTTGTGCCAGACCGGCCTTGACGAGGATCGTCCCCTGGGTCCGGAAGATGCCGGTGAACAGCGGCAGCAGCCGCCGGTGCAGGGCCAGCGCCTCTTCGGTGTCACCCCGGTCGTACGCCTCGATCATGCGCTTGGCCAGCGCACCCGTGAAGTGCGTGGAGGTGCCGACCAGGCCGACCGCGCCGATCGACAGCGCCGGGAGGGCGAGCGCGTCGTCGCCGCAGTAGTAGGCGAGCCCGGTGCGGCTGAGCACCCAGGAGGTGGCGGTGAGGTCGGCCTTGGCGTCCTTGACCGCGACGATCCGCTCGTGGTCGGCGAGCCGGACCAGGGTCTCGGTCGCGATCGGCACCCCGGCGCGGTGCGGGATGTCGTAGACCATCACCGGCAGGTCGGTCGCGTCGGCGACCGCGGTGAAGTGGCGCAGCAGGCCGGCCTGCGGCGGCTTGTTGTAGTACGGCGTCACGACGAGCAGCCCGTGCGCACCGGCCTTCTGCGCGGTCGCGGCCAACTCGGCCGTGTGCCGGGTGTCGTTGGTGCCGACGCCCGCGACCACCAGCGCCCGGTCGCCGACCGCCTCGACCACCGCGCGGATCAGGGCCTCCTTCTCCGCGTCGGTCGTGGTCGGCGACTCACCGGTGGTGCCGTTGACCACGACCGCGTCGGCGCCCTGCTCGTCGACCAGGTGGCCGGCGAGCTTCCCGGCACCGTCGAGGTCGAGCGCCCCGTCGGCGGAGAACGGCGTGACCATGGCCGTGAGCAGCCGCCCGAACGGGCGTGGTGCGCTCGCGCGCGTGGCGGATGGGTCCTGCGTCATGCACACAACCTAGCGGACGCCGGCAGCGGGTTTTCCACGCTCCCGCACCGTGTCAGGACAGCTCGGCGTACGGGCTCGTCGCCACCTCGGTGCCGTCGGGCAGCCGGGTGACGACGAAGTCGGCGAACACGTTCGGCGCGACCCGCTGGAGTTGGCGCAGGCACTCCACGGCCAGCTCGCGGATCTCGACGTCGGCCTGTTCGGTGGCGCGCATGCCGATGAAGTGCCGCCAGGCGCGGTAGTTGCCGGTGACGACGATCCGGGTCTCGGTGGCGTTGGGCAGCACCGCCCGCGCCGCCTGCCGGGCCTGCTTGCGGCGCAGGGTGGCGTGCTCGACGTCGGCGAACCGGGCCTCCAGCCCCTCGAGCAGCTCGGTGTAGGCGCGCACGCTCGCCTCGGTCGCCTCGACGAACTTCTTGTGCAGCTCCGGGTCCTCGGCGATCACCCGGGGTTCGACCATGGCGGCGTCGCGCTCGGGTACGTAGCGCTGGGAGAGCTGGGAGTACGAGAAGTGCCGGTGCCGGATCAGCTCGTGGGTGAACGAGCGCGACACGCCGGTGAAGTAGAACGTGACGCTGCCGTGCTCCAGCACCGACAGGTGGCCGACCTCCAGGATGTGCGCGAGGTAGCCGGCGTTGGTGGCGGTGGCCGGATTGGGCTTCTTCCACGACTGGTAGCAGGCCCGGCCGGCGAACTCCGCGAGGGCCTGACCGCCTTCGGCGTCGGTCGACCACGCGACGTCCTCCGGCGCCTCGAAGTGGGTCCACCCGATGAGCCTGACCTGCGGCTCGATGATCTCCGGCACGGTGATCCCCCTATGTCATGGCTGGTGTCCCAGGACTGTAACCGCCAACGGCGGGGCCGGGTGACGGCCCCCCGCGACGCCACGCGCGCACCATGAAGACAGCACACACGGCTTGCTATGACGTCACAGCGATGTCATAGTGACGTCATGGACCTCACGCCGTACCTGGACAACCTGCGTCGCGACCTCGCCGCGACCGCGGCACCCGGCGGTGCCGAGATCAGCCGGGCCGCCGAACTGCTCGCCGGCTCGCTGGAACCGAGCGCCCGGCTCTGCCTGCTGGACGCGCTGTCCGACGCCGCCGACGAGATCACCACGCAACTGTCCGGCGCCGGCGTGGAGGTGCGTCTGCGTGGCCGGCAGGCCGAGTTCGTGGTGACCGAGACCCAGCCGGCGTCCGCGCCGGCCCCCCAACCGCCGCCCGTCGACACCGGGGGTGACGTGTCGCGCATCACCCTGCGCCTGCCCGAGGCACTCAAGGACGCCGTCGAGCGGACCGCCGCCGCCGAGGGCGTCTCGGTCAACGCCTGGCTGGTCCGGGCCGTCGCCGGCGCCGTCCAGACCGGACACACCGGACACACCGGCCCGCCGTCCAGCCACCGGTCGGGCCGCCGGATCACCGGCTTCGCCCAGGCCTGAACCCCGCCGCCGGACCAGTGCCGGCGGCACCGACCCCAGGAGGACGTCATGAACGAGTTCCCGCGCGACACCCCGGTCACCGTCGTCGTCAAGCTGAGTGCCGGCGCACTCGACATCGTCGCCGAAGAGCGGACCACCGCCACCGTCGACGTGCGGCCGTACGCCGACAACGAGCAGTCCCGGACGCTCGCCGAACGCACCAGCGTCGAACTGCGCGGCGACACGCTCACCGTCACCACGCCCCACGGCGCCGGCCTGTTCCGCCGCTCCGGCGGCGTACGCGTCGAGATCCGGGTGCCCCACCACAGCGCCGTGCGGGTCAAGGCGGCCTCCGCCGACGTCGACTGCCGGGGCCGCTACGCCGCCGCCTCCGTCGACACGGCGTCCGGTGAGATCCACGTCGAGCACGTCACCGGCGACGCCACCCTGCACAGCTCCAGCGGCGACGTGACCGCGGCGCGGGTCGACGGCCGGCTCACCCTGACCTGCTCGTCCGGCGACCTGAACGCCGGGTACGTCGGCGGCGAGGTCGTCGCCAAGGCGGCCAGCGGCGACATCGACATCCGGGAGGCAATGGCCGGGGTGCACGCCCGCAACGCCTCCGGTGACGTCCGCATCGGCGCGGCCCGCAGCGGCACCGTCGATGTCGGCACCACGTCCGGTGACATCGGCGTCGGCGTCACCGCCGGCACCGGGGTATGGCTCGACGTGAGCACCTTGTCCGGCACCGCCCGCAACGGGCTCGACATGGGCGCCCCCGTGCCGCCGAACGGTCACCAGCTCAGCCTGGCGCTGCGCAGCGCCAGCGGCGACATCGAGGTGTACCGGGTCGCCCCGGCCAAGACGCTGTGACGCGGCCCCGGTCAGACGTGGAACCGGTCAGACGTAGAACCAGTCGAACGGCGCCCACGGCAGATTGCGCAGCGCCGAGAAGGTGAACCAGACGGCGAGGACCACGCCGATCGTCTTCGGGGTGATCCGAAGTTGCGGCAGCCGGCGACCGAACATGTGCTGCGCCGCCCAGGCCACGTAGAGATAGACCAGGAACGGTACGACGAACACGAACACCAGGTGGTGGCGGGCGGCGGCGCCGAGGTCGCCGTGCATCAGGTACCAGACGGCACGGGTGCCGCCACACCCCGGACAGTCCAGCCCGGTGGTCATCTTCAGCAGGCAGGACGGCATCGCGTCGGGCGAGCTGCGGGTCGGGTCCATCACCAGCACGGTGCCGAGCGCCGCCGCGACGCAGCCGAGCGCGGCCACCGGCGCCGCCCAGCGGGGCGCCCGGTTCCACAGCTTGGTCATGAAGCGGGTGAAGCGGTCGGGTTCGGCGGGCACGAAGGCCGGCGCCGGCTGCCACTGCCCGTCGGGGCCCGGCTGCCAGCCCTCCGGGGCGGCCTGCCACTGCCCGTCCGGGCCGGGCTGCCAGCCGGCGGGCGGCATCATGGTCGGCTGGCCGGCGGGCACGGGTGGCGGGCCCTGCTCGGGGACGTCCGGCGCCGGCGCGCCCGTCGTCAGGCCGGCCTTCGGGTCAACCACGATCGCCATCCCACCCCGTCTCGGACCCACCGGCACGCCGGGCATCTCCCGCCCGGCACGCGCTCGTCTCACCGTACACCGGCGGGGCTCGACAGCACGGCCGCGAGCGGACCGCGCAGGTCGCCCGCGACGGGCGGCGCGACGTCGGACAGGCCGAGCCAACCGGCGAGCCGGCGCAACTCGTCGGCGAGCGCCAGCGCGGTGCCGGCGACGTCGGCGCCCGGCTCGACCCAGGCCGCCGGCACCCGCAGCACCCCGGCCCTGCGGTCGGCCTTCAGGTCGACCCGGGCGGTGAACCGGTCGCCCTGCAGGAACGGCAGCACATAGTAGCCGTACACCCGCTGCGGCGCCGGCACGTAGATCTCGATGCGGTAGTTGAATCCGAAGAGCCGCTCGGTGCGGGCCCGCTCCCAGATCAGCGGGTCGAACGGGCTGACCAGGGTGTTGGCCCGGATCCAGCGGGGCAGCCGGGCCTGCGCGTGCAGGTAGGCCGGCCGGCGCCAGCCGGCCACCTGCACCGGGGTCAGCACACCGGCCTCGACCAGCTCGGCCACCGCCGTGCGGGCGGCGTCGACCGGCAGCCGGAAGTAGTCACGCAGCTCCGGTTCGGCGGCCACCCCGAGCGCGCGGGCGGCGACCGCGACCAGCTCACGGTAGGCGTCGGCGGGGGCCGGCGTCGGGGTGTCGAGCACCGCCTTCGGCAGCACCCGCTCCGGTACGTCGTAGAGCCGGGCGAAGGCGGTGTTGCGGGACGCGGCGGTCACCTCGCCGGCCCAGAACAGGAACTCTAGCGCCCGCTTGACCGCCGACCAGTTCCAACCCCAGTTGTCCTTCGCCTTCGGGGTGTCGTGCTCGATGTCGGCGGCGGTCAGCGGCCCGTTGGCGCGCACCTCGTCGAGGACCCAGCGCACCAGTTCCGGCTGCTCGGCGGCGATCCGCCGCATGCCGCCCCACGACTCGACCCGGGCCGCCGCCATCCGGAAGCGCAGTGCCGGCTGGAGCGCGACCGGGATCAGCGACGCCTCGTGCCCCCAGTATTCGAACAGCTCGCGCGGGCGCTGGTAGGCGGCCCGGTCGAGCAACGCCGTCGGGTAGGGCCCGAGCCGGCTGTAGAGCGGCAGGTAGTGGGCGCGTTGCAGGACGTTGACCGAGTCCATCTGGAGCAGCCCGATCCGGCCCAGGACGCGGCGCAGGTGCCGCAGGTCGGGAACACCGCCGGGCACCGGGTCGGCGAAGCCCTGCGCGGCGAGTGTGATCCGCCGGGCCTGGGCGAGGGAGAGCGATTCGGGTACGGCCACCGCACGCACGCTAGCCGATGCCCCCGACACTCCACCGTCCCGCGCGGCGGCGTTTCGGGTTGCCCGGCCGGCGGGCAGGCGGTAGACCGGAGCGGTGCTGACGATCCGGCGCGAGCGGCCCGACGACGCGGCGGCGGCCGCCCTGGTGCACGTACGGGGCTGGCGGGCCGGCTACGCCGGCATCCTGCCCGACGAGGTGCTGGCCCGGCTCGACGTGGGCACCTGGGCACGGCGCCGGCGGGAGGTCGGCACCAGCGACCCGGACCAGCCGTTCACCACCCTGGTCGCCGAGGGGCCGGCCGGCATCGTCGGTCACGTCCGCTTCGGGCCGTACCGCAACGAGCAGGACGAGGACGACCTCGATCCGGCGTACGGCGAGATCCTCGGCCTCTACGTCGACCCGGACCACTGGGGCACCGGCGTCGGCGGGCGGCTGCTCGCGGCGGCCCGTGAGTCGCTGGCCGAGCGGGGCTGGACCGAACTGCGGCTCTGGGTGCTGATCGACAACGTCCGGGCCCGCCGCTTCTACGAGCGGGCCGGGCTAGCTCCGGACGGGGCGCGCAGCGTCTACCGGATCGCCCGCCCCGGCGGTCTCGCCCCGTACGTCTTCCCCGAGATCCGCTACCGCGGTCCGGTCGACGCCGCCTGACCGGTCCCGGATCGGCAGGGCGAAGAGCAGGACGAGGCTGATCCAGGCGTACGCGTTGCTGCCGAGGAACCCGTCGACGCCGGAGAAGTCGACCTGCCACTGCCAGACCAGCCGGCTGACCAGCAATCCGTAGCTGACGGCGGCCAGCCCCAGCAGGGCGCGCCGGCGCCGGCTCCCGGCCGGTGCCGCCAGCCCGTTGTCGACCAGCAGCAGCAGGGCCGGGATGAGCCAGACCAGGTGGTGCACCCAGGTGACCGGGCTGACCAGGCAGGTGACGATGCCGGTCAGCGCCAGCCCGGTCATCTCGTCGCCGCGGGCGACGGCGGCCCGGACCCGCCACACCCAGTACGCGACCACGACGGCCACCAGCACCAGCCACAGCGCCCGGCTCGGGTGGACCGGGTCGAGCCGGGCCACGATGCCCTGCAACGACTGGTTGGAGACGAACGACAGCACCCCGACCCGGTCGGTGTTCCACAGCGCCTGGGTCCAGAACTCCCGCGACGCGTCGGGGAAGAGCGCGGCCGCGACCAGGGTGACCAGGGTGGCCGTGCCGCTGGCCGTGAGCGCGGCCCGCCACCTGCCGGTGACCAGCAGGTAGACGATGAACAGGCCGGGGGTGAGCTTGATCGCGGTGGCCAGGCCGATACCGACCCCGGCCCACCGGCTGCCCCGGGACGTGAACAGCACCAGGTCGGCGGCGACCAGGATCAGCAGGAGCATGTTGACCTGGCCGAAGTTGACCGTCTCGCGCAACGGCTCGAACGCGGCGGCGAGGCAGGCGACGACGGCCAGCGCGAACCAGCGGGTCCAGCCCTGCCGGCGGGCGACCGGGTCGACCAGCCACCACAGCAGCAGCAGGGTCGCCGCCGCCGAGGCGGTGACGCTGACCACGATCGCGACCGGCCAGCTCACCAGCGCCATCGGCAGCATGACCAGTGCCGCGAACGGCGGGTAGGTGAACCCGTACAGGGTGTTGACGCGGATCCAGTCGTAGAGGTGCCCGCCGTCGTTGGCCCAGTAGTTGATCGCCCCGTAGTAGACCTGGAGGTCGAAGAAGCCGTGCCGTTCGGCGGCGACGGCGAGGAACGCGGCGACCGCGACGGCGAGTACGACAACCACCAGCACCCGGCGCGCGGTGCCGGAACCCGCCCCCTTCGCCATCACGTCTCCCCTGGTCCGTAGGCTCACCGGTCATGGCGCTCGGGTACGTCCGTCCAGCGCGTCCACAGGACGCCGGCGAGATCGCACGCATCCAACTCGCGACCTGGCGGGTAGCGTATCGCCGGCTGTTGCCGCGACACGTGCTGGACCGGCTCGACGAGGCGTTCCTGGCCCGGCAGTGGAGTGCGGCGGTCGAGTCGCCGCCGTCGCCACGGCACCGGGTACTGGTCGCGATCGAGCAGGCCGAGCAGTCGGTCCTGGTCGGCTTCGCCGCGTCCGGGCCGGCCGACGAGCAGGCCCTGGCCCCGGAGGAGCCGGCGCTGCCGCCGCACACGGCCGCGGTCACCGACCTGCTCGTCGAGCCGCGCTGGGGCCGGCGCGGGCACGGCAGCCGGCTGCTCGCCGCCACCGTCGACCTGTGGCGCGAGGACGGCTTCGCCACGGCGGTGGCCTGGGCGTTCGACGGCGACGACGCGACCCGGAAGTTCCTGACCTCGACCGGCTGGGAGCCGGACGGGGCGGCCCGGGCGCTCGACGTGGACGACATGCTCGTCCCCCAGTTCCGGCTGCACGTCCGGGTGCCGGACGAGCCGGTGCCGGCACCGTCGGCCGAGACCGGGCCGGCCGGGGCACCGCCGGCCGAGGCGGGACCGGCTCAGGCGGGACCGGCGGCGTAGCGCCGGTCAGCCCTTGTCGCTGCCCTCGTTGGCGCCGCGGATGAAGTAGCGCTGGAAGATCACGAAGATCACCGCCACCGGGATGGTCGCCAGCAGGGCCGCGCCGAGCTTGAGCGGATACTGCGAACCGGCCCCGAGCGAGCCGCTGACCAGGTCGGCCAGCCCGCGCGGCAGGGTGAACAGCGCCGGGTCCTGCACGGCGACCAGGGTGTGCGGGAACTCGTTCCACGAGCCCTGGAACGACAGGATGGTCAGCGTGATCAGCGCCGGCCGGGCCATCGGCAGCACCACCGACCAGAACGTACGGAACACGCCGGCCCCGTCGATGCGGGCCGCCTCCTCGACGCTGACCGGGATCGACTCGAAGAACTGCTTCATGATGAAGACGCCGGCCGCGTCGACGAGCAGGGGCAGGATCAGCGCGGTGTAGGTGTCGTAGATGCCGAGCTGGTTGAGGACCAGGAACTTCGGGATCAGCAGCACCACGCCGGGCACCGCCATCACCGCGATCACCGCCGCGAAGATCGCGCCCCGGCCGCGGAAGCGCAGCCGGGCCAGGGCGTAGCCGGCCAGCGAGTCGAGCAGGATCCGGCCGATCGTCACCACGACGGTGACGACCAGCGAGTTCGTCATCCACAGTGGGAAGTTGGTGCCCTCGAAGATCCGCTGGAAGCTGGCGAGGTCCACCGGGTCGGGCACCGGGGACAGCGGGTTGGCGGCGGCATCCGGCTCGGTCTTGAACGACCCGGCGATCTGGATCACGAACGGGTAGAGGAAGACCAGGGCGAAGAAGACCAGGATCGCGTACCCGACGAGGTTGCTCACCAGGCCGCGCGGCCCGGCGGGCCGGCCCATGGCACGCGGGGGGCGTTTCGCCGCGCCGCCGGTACGCCGTCCCGGGTCGGTGGTCACGGCCATGTCAGGACCTCCGCTCGGCGCGGCGCCGGAACCGTCGGGGCCGGTCGCCGTCGCGCTCGCGCAGGACCCGCCGCTGGACCAGCGTCAGGACGATGATGATCAGGAACAGGACGAACGAGATCGCCGCGCCGGAGCCGTACTCGAAGTCGCGGAACGCGGTCCGGTAGGACAGGTACGCCGGGGTGAGCGTCGTCTTCGCCGGATTGCCCTGGCTCATCACGTAGATCTGGTCGAAGACCTGCCAGGTGCCGATCAGCCCGAGGGTCAGCACCAGGAAGAGGGTCGGCCGGATCATCGGCAGGGTCACGTACCGCAGCCGCTGCCACCGGCCGGCGCCGTCGAGGGTGCTGGCCTCCTCCAGTGCCTCCGGCACGTTCTGCAGCGCGGCCAGGAACATCAGCATGAAGGTGCCGGACGTGGTCCAGACGACCAGGGCGATGATCGCGCACATCGCCACGCTCGGCCCGGACAGCCAGTCCCACCAGGTCAGCCCGAACGGCCCGCCGCCGGCCAGCGCGGCCGGCGCGCTGTCGACGCCGAACACGCCGAACACGATGTGCAGTACGCCGCGGGCGTCGGAGAACCAGGCCGGCCCGTCGATGCCGAGGAGGGCGAGCAGGCCGTTGACCGCGCCGGAGTTGGCGAACAGGAAGAGGAAGACCACGCTGATCGCGACCGAACTGGTCACCGACGGGAAGTAGAACGCGGTACGGAAGAACGACCGCCCCTTCAGCATCCGCCGGTTGACCACCAGGGCGAGGAAGAGCGCGAGCACGGTCTGCACCGGCACCACGATCGCCACGTAGTAGAGGTTGTTGCGGATCGCGGTCATGAAGTCGCGCCGGGCCAGGCCGTCCTCGGCGAACAGCCGGGTGTAGTTGTCGACGCCGACGAACGGCACGCCGGCCCGGAACGGGCTGCCCTGGCCGTTCCAGCCGGTGAGGCTCACCCACAGCGCCATCAGGATCGGCAGCAGGAGGAACAGCCCGAGGATCACCACCACCGGGGCGACGAACAACCAGCCGGCGACGGCCTCGTTGCCCCGGATGCCGGAGCCCGGCCGCCGGCCCGCCTTCGCTCGCGTACCGGAGACGTCAGGCATCTTCCCCTCCCCCACGAATCGGTCACCGCGCCGGGGGCGGCCGGTCCGGCCGCCCCCGGTCGCGGGTCAGCCGCCGAGCACCGCCTCGGTGTTGCGTTGCAGGTTCTGCAGGATCGCCTTCGGGTCGCCGCTGGCCAGGCCACCGAGCTGGGCGTCGAAGTCGACCAGGACGCTGTCCATCTTCGGGGCGTTCACCGGGCCCTGGGCGTACTCGGCGCCGTCGATGAACGGCTTGTCGCCGGGGAACTGCTGGAGGTACCGGTCCCGGGCGGACTCCCGCGACGGCATGACGCCGAACGCCGAGGCGAACGTCAGCTGCTGGTCGACGGTGGTCATCGCCTCGACGAAGCTGATCGCCTGTTCCTTGTACTTGCTCTTGGCCGAGATGCCCCAGCAGTTGGTGAAGGACAGGGTGCCGGTGCCGGCGGGTCCGGCGGGCAGCGGGTGGACGGCGTACTTCACGTCCGGGAAGTCGTTCTGCAGGGCGCCCTTGATCCAGTTGCCCTCGATCGTCATGGCCGCCTGGCCCTTGCCGAACGCCTCGCCGGCCCAGCCCGCGTCGAGCTGCTTCGGGTACGCGGCGAGCCCGCCGGCGACGAGCGTCTTGACGTACTCCAGGGCCCGCAGGTTCTCCGGGGTGTCGGCGGTGGCCTTGGTGCCGTCGGGGCTGGTGATCCAGCCGCCGGACTGGACCATGAAGGCACCGACGCGGTCGCGGGTGTCGGCGACGGTCAGCGGCATGATCCCGGCCGCCTTGATCTTCTCGGCGGCGGCGGTCAGCTGCTCCCAGGTGGTGGGGACGTCCGCCTCGGTCAGGCCCGCCCGCGTCCACAGGTCGGTGTTGATCTGGAGGGCGAGGGTGGAGAAGTCCTTCGGCGCGCAGTAGAGCTGGCCGTCGCGGGTGAAGGCGGTGCGCAGGCTCTCGTAGAAGTCACCGGACTCACTGATCTTGTCGCCGTACGGCTCCAGCGCGCCGACGGCGGCGTAGTCGGCGAACCGGCCGGCCTCGACGTAGAACACGTCCGGCGGGTTGTCGCCGGCGAACGCCTGGCCGAGCTGCTGGGTGAGGTCCTGGGCGGGGGTGACCGTCGCGGTGTTGCCGGACGCGGTCGCCCACGCCGCGGCGGCGTCCTGCACCGCCTTGGTCTCGGCGTCGCCGGACGAACCGATCAGGATCTGCAGCGCGGCCGGACCGTCCTGCTGGGCCGGGCCGCTGTCGTCGTCGAACCCGCTGCCGCAGGCGGCCGTGCCGAGCAGCGCGATGGCGGTGACACCCGCGAGGGCGGCCCGCCGGAGTGGCCGGTTGGTCATGTCGTCTCCAGGTGGTTCCGGTGGGATCACGCCGTCTGGCGGAGCACCAGCGACGGGTGCAGCAGCAGGGGGGTCGGGGGTACGGGCGGGCCGTCGAGCATCGCGACCATGAGGTCGACGCAGCCGGCGGCCGCCTGGCGCAGTGGCTGGCTGACGCTGGTCAGCCCCATCGCGGCGGCCACCGGCGTGTCGTCGAAGCCGATGACGGCCAGCGACCCGGCCGGGTCGGGGTCGGCGCGCAGCGCGCCGAGCGCGAGCGAGTCGCTGACGCAGACCAGCGCGGTCGGCGGGTCGTCGAGGTCGAGCAGCTCGCGGGCCGTCGCCTCGCCCTCGGCGATCCCGTCGACGGTCTCCCGGGCCAGCCCGTGCGGGTCGAGGCCGACCTCGGCGAGAGTGGACTCCCAGCCCGAGCGGCGGTCGTCGCCGACCGCGGAGCCGGCCGGCCAGCCGATGAAGCCGATCCGCCGGTGTCCGGTGGCGAGCAGCCGGCGGGTCGCCTGGGCGACGCCGTCGGCGCCGTCCACGTCGACCCAGAGGTGCAGGTCGGGGGTGTCCCAGGGGCGGCCGAACGTCACGAACGGCACGTCGCGCCGGGCCAGCCAGGAGGTACGGGGGTCGCCGTGCCCGGTCCCGGTGAGCACGAACCCGTCGAGGTCGTACGCCCGGAGCAGGTCGTCGTAGGTGGCGATCTCGTCGTTGTCGTCGCGGGCGGTGTAGAGCATCACCCGGTAGCCGGCCGCGCCGGCGGCGTCGGTCAGCCCGTGCAGGAACCGGTCGGCGACCGACCCGTTGACGCCGTCACCGGCCGGCTCGATGCGTACGGCGAGGAGGCGGGACCGGCCGGTACGCATCTGGCGCGCGGCCTGGTTGGCGCGGTAGCCGAGGGCGGCGATGGCCGCGCGCACCCGCTCCCGGGTTTCCGGTCGCACGATGTCGGGGCTGTTGATGACGTTCGAAACAGTCTGCCGGGACACCTGGGCATACGCGGCAACAGTCGCGATAGTTACCTTCTGCGACATTCACCACCTCCTGACCTGCTTGAACGTTCCAATTCGGATAGTGCATGATTAGATCGTTCAAGTTTCTGGAATGTTTCGCACTTTGACACTGCGGACACGGTTCTGTCAACTCCCCGACAACGCGTCCGCGACCCTGTCCTCCACCCTGCGAACAGGAGCGCCCATGGAAGACCGCCGCCTGCAACCGCTGCTGCACGATCTCGTCGGCCTCGTCCTGGCCCCGACCAGCGCGCTGGCCGGACCGGACGGCCAGATCCGCGCCGCCGGGGTCCAGGGGGTCTTCCACGCCGACGCCCGGGTGCTCTCCCAGGCCCTGCTACGCGTCGACGACCGCGAGCCGGAGCCGCTCACCCACGCCCCCGACGGCCCGTACGGCGCCCGCTTCGTGGCGCTCGCCCGCTGGCTGGGTGACCCCACCCCCGACCCGACCGTCCGCCTCGACCGGGTACGGCGGATGACGCCGGCCGGCCTCACCGAGGAGATCCGGGTGACCTCGACCGCCGGGCTGCCGGTGACCGCCACCGTCACCGTCGACCTGGCCTGCGACCTCGCCCCGATCGAGGTGGTCAAGTCCGGCGGCCACGGCGAACCGCTGACCGCCAAGACCGGCCGGCCCGGCGAACTGGTCTGGGCGGCCGACGGCACCACCGTCACGGTCACCGCCGAAGCCGGCGAGGTGAGCGGTCCGGTCCGGCCCGCGACGGTCGGCACCGCCACCGCCGCCGACCCGACCGGCGCGTACCGGATCACCTGGCCGGTCCGGCTCGCCCCCGGCGCCCGGACCACGCTGCGCTGGCGGCTCGCGGTCGACGACCCGCGCGCCGTCGTCGTCCGCCCGGTCGGCGACACCGCCTGGTCGCGGCCCACCGTGACCGCCGACGACCACCGGCTGCGCCGCCTGGTCGACCGGTCCGTCGACGACCTGGCCGCACTGCGGCTGGCCACCGCCGACACCCCGCACGACGTCTTCCTCGGCGCCGGCGTGCCCTGGTTCCTCACCCTCTTCGGCCGGGACAGCATCTGGGCCGCCCGGATGCTCCTGCCGCTGGGCACCGAACTGGCCGGCGGCACCCTGCGCACGCTGGCCCGCCGCCAGGGCACCCGGGTCGACGGCGAGTCCGGCGAGGCCCCCGGCAAGATCATGCACGAGCTGCGCCGGCACGAGTTCCACCTGCGCGGCGACCGTCTCACCCTGCCCGCCGCCTACTACGGCACCGTCGACGCCACCCTGCTGTGGATCTCGCTGCTGCACGACGCCTGGCGCTGGGGCCTGCCCGAAGCCGAGGTCGCCGGCCTGCTGCCGCACCTCGAGGCGGCACTGGGCTGGCTGGCCGACCACGCCGACGCCGACGGCGACGGCTTCGTCGAGTACGTCGACACGAGCGGGCACGGCCTGGCCAACCAGGGCTGGAAGGACTCCTTCGACGCGGTCCGGTTCCACGACGGCCGGTTCGCCGAGGCACCCGTCGCCCTCGCCGAGGTGCAGGGGTACGCGTACGAGGCGGCCGTCGCCGGGGCCGCCCTCCTCGACGCCTTCGGCCGCCCCGGCAGCGACCGCTGGCGCGGCTACGCCGCCGGACTCGCCGAACGCTTCCGCACCCGGTTCTGGGTCGACGGGCCGCTCGGCCCCCAGCCGGCACTCGCCCTCGACGGCCGCAAACGCCCGGTCGACTCACTGACCAGCAACATCGGCCACCTGCTCGGCACCGGCCTGCTCACCGGCGCCGAGTCGACCACCGTCGCCGAACTGCTCTCCTCGGTCGCGCTGTCCGGCGGCTTCGGCCTGCGTACGATGTCCGACCTGGACGCGGCGTTCAGCCCGCTGTCGTACCACTGCGGTTCGGTCTGGGCCCACGACACCGCGATCGTGCTCGCCGGCCTCGCCCGCGGCGGATTCAGCGTGCCGGCGGCCCGGCTCGCCGACGGCCTGCTCGCCGCCGGTGAGGCGTTCGACTACCGGCTGCCGGAACTCTTCGGCGGCGACGACCGGACGGTCGGCCGCCCGGTGCCGTACCCCGCGGCCTGCCGGCCGCAGGCATGGTCCGCGGCGGTCGCCGTCGTGCTGCTGCAGGCCGCGACCGGCCTCGACCCCGACGTGCCGGCCGGCCGGGTGCGCCTGCGTCCGCTGCGTCCCGGCCCGTTCGGCGCGCTGAGCGTCAGCGGGCTGCGGGTGGCCGGCAGCCCGGTCGACGTCGCCGTGGACCGGGACGGGACGGCCCGGATCAGCGGCCTGCCCGCCGGCCTGACCGTCGACGTCGAGCCCTGACCGGCGCAGCCCGGAGTGCGGCCCCTGCCGGCACGGCCCGGCTCACGGTCGTGGTGATCGTCTGCTGCTCAGGCACTCCCGCACCGGCGTGTCGAGTGCCCGGACGACAGACGATCGAGGCCGGACGGCCGGGGACGGCCGGTGACGGCGGACCGACGGGGGTCAGTCCAGGAGCGCGTCGAGGCCGAGGGTGAGACCGGGCCGGCGCGACACCTCGCGGACGGCCAGCAGCACGCCGGGCATGAACGAGGCCCGGTCGAGGGAGTCGTGCCGGATCGTCAGCGTCTCGCCGGCCGTACCGAGCAGCACCTCCTGGTGCGCGACCAGGCCGGCGGCGCGCACCGAGTGCACGCGTACGCCCTCGACCAGGGTGCCCCGCGCGCCGGCCATCTCGTCGGCGGTGGCGTCGGGCATCGGCGCCGATCCGGCGGCCGCCCTGGCCTGCGCGATCACGCGGGCGGTGTGGAGGGCGGTGCCGCTCGGCGCGTCGACCTTCTTCGGGTGGTGCTGCTCGATGATCTCGACGGAGTCGAAGAAGCGGGCGGCGCGGGCGGCGAACTGCATCATCAGCACCGCGCCGATGCCGAAGTTGGGCGCGATGACGACGCCGACGTCCGGCCGGTCCGCGAGCCAGCCGCGTACCCGGTCCAGCCGCTCGTTGGTGAACCCGCTGGTGCCGACCACCACGTGGATGCCCTGGTCGACGGCCCAGCTCAGGTGGTCCATGACCACGTCGGGCGTGGTGAAGTCGACGATCACCCGCGCGCCGGCGTCGGCGGCGGCGGTCAGCGAATCGTCCTGGTCGATGGCCGCCACGAGCTCGACGTCGGCGGCCGCGTCGACCGCCCGGCACACCTCGAGGCCCATCCGTCCCCGGGCGCCCAGCACGCCGACCCGGATCGGTCCACCCGTCCGGTCCTTGGGTTCACGCTCGTCAGTCACGGGGCACAACCTATCCCACCGGCCCGGTCCGGGTACGACGTGCGGGCCGGTTCAGGCGGTGGTGAAATCGCCGTCGTCGAACGGGCCGACGACGGCCAGCGACATCGGGCGGGACAGCAGGTCGGCGGCGACCGCGTTGACGTCGGCGGTGGTGACCGCCTCGACCCGGGCCAGCAACTCCTCGACGGTCATCAGGTCGCCGAAAAGCAGCTCGCCCTTGGCGATCCGGCTCATCCGCGACCCGGTGTCCTCCAGGCCGAGCACGTAGCCGCCGCGCGTCATGCCCTTGCCGCGGGCCAGTTCCGCCTCGGTGACGCCGTGGGCGGCCATCTCGGCCAACTCGGCCCGGACCAGCTCCAGCACCTCGTCGACCTTGCCCGGGGCGCAGCCGGCGTAGACGCCGAAGATGCCGGCGTCGGCGTACTGGCTGAAGTAGGAGTAGACCGAGTAGGCCAGCCCGCGCTTCTCGCGAATCTCCTGGAACAGGCGGCTGGACATGCCGCCGCCGAGGATGTTGTTGAGGACGTCGAGCGCGAACCGCCGCTCGTCGAGCCGCCCGAAGCCGGCGCAGCCGAGCACCAGGTGGGCCTGCTCGGTGTCCTTGTGCTCGACGACGGTGGCGGCCCGCCGGGTGCGTACCGGGCGGATCGCCGACCGGCGCGGTGCCGGCGCGGCCGGTCCGGTGTCCAGCGGCCCGCCGCGCAGCGCGGCACGCACCAGCCGGACCACCTCGGTGTGTTCGAGGTTCCCGGCGGCGGCGACCACGATGGACGGTGCGGTGTAGCGGCGCCGGTAGAAGCCCTGGATCTGGGCCCGGCTCATCGGCGAGATGGTGTCCTCGGTGCCGGAGATGAGCCGGCCGAGCGGGTGGTCGCCGAAGACCGCCCGGGCGAGCAGGTCGTGCACCTCGTCGCCGGGCTCGTCGTCGTGCATGGCGATCTCTTCGAGGATCACGCCCCGCTCGGTCTCGACGTCGGCCGGGGTGAGGATCGAGTCGGCGACCGCGTCGACCACGACGTCGATCGCCAGCGGCAGGTCCTCGTCGAGCACCCGCGCGTAGTAGCAGGTGTATTCCTTGGTGGTGTAGGCGTTCGTCTCGCCGCCCACCGCCTCGATCTCCGCGGAGATCTGCAACGCGTCGCGCTTGTGGGTGCCCTTGAAAAGCAGGTGTTCGAGGAAGTGCGAGACGCCGCACTGCGGCCTGGTCTCGTCGCGCGAGCCGACCGCGACCCACACCCCGAACGAGACGCTGCGGGTCGTCGGGATCGCCTCGGTGAGGATCCGCAGCCCGCTGGGCAGCACGGTACGGCGTACCGTGCCGCCCAGGGTGCGGGTGACCGCCCGGCCGCCGCCGCCCGACCTGGATCGGGCGGCCGCGCGGCCATCGGATCGACCGCCGGTGCGCTGAGCTGGGAGCAATGTGGGTCGCACCGCCCGGTTCAAGTGACCATTGCTCCTAGCTCGACGTACGGCCCGACGGGTCAGCTGTGCCGGTTGCGGCGCCGGCGCGGCTGCTCGCCGCCGCCCTCGCCACCCTCGCCCCGGTCACCACGGCTCGGGCCGCGGTCGCCGCGGTCCCGGTCACCACGGTCGCGCGGGCCGCGGTCGGACCGGTCCCGGGCCGGCGGACGCTCGCCACCGGCCTCGGCCTCGGCCGCCTCCGGAGCCTCCTCGCCCTCGGGACGGACCTTGTCCAGGTAGATCTTGCCGCGGGCGTCGATGTCGGCGATCTGCACCTCGACCTTGTCGCCGACGTTGAGGAAGTCCTCGACCCGCTCGACCCGCTTGCCGTCGCCGACCTTGGAGATGTGCAGCAGGCCGTCCCGGCCGGGCAGCAGCGACACGAACGCGCCGAACGCGGCGGTCTTGACCACCGTGCCGAGGAACTTGTCGCCGACCTTGGGCAGGGTCGGGTTGGCGATCGCGTTGATCCGCTCGACCGCCGCCTCGGCGGCCGGCCCGTTGGTCGCGCCGACGTAGATCGTGCCGTCGTCCTCGATCGAGATGTCGGCGCCGGTCTCGTCCTGGATCGCGTTGATGGTCTGGCCCTTCGGGCCGATCACCATGCCGATCTTGTCGACCGGGATCTTCACCGTGGTCACCCGCGGCGCGTAGTCGGACATCGTGGCCGGGCCCTCGATCGCCTGGCGCATCACGTCGAGGATGGTCTGCCGGGCCTCGTACGCCTGCTGCAGCGCGGCGGCCAGCACGTCGGACGGGATGCCGTCGAGCTTGGTGTCGAGCTGGAGCGCGGTGACGAACTCGGGAGTGCCGGCGACCTTGAAGTCCATGTCGCCGAACGCGTCCTCGGCACCGAGGATGTCGGTCAGCGTCACGTAGCGGGTCTTGCCGTCGACCTCGTCGGAGATCAGGCCCATCGCGATGCCGGCGACCGGTGCCTTCAGCGGCACACCGGCCGAGAGCAGGCCGAGGGTCGAGGCGCAGACCGAGCCCATGCTGGTCGAGCCGTTGGAGCCGAGCGCCTCGGAGACCTGCCGGATGGCGTACGGGAACTCCTCGCGGCTGGGCAGCACCGGGATGAGGGCCCGCTCGGCGAGCGCGCCGTGCCCGATCTCGCGCCGCTTCGGCGCACCGACCCGGCCGGTCTCGCCGACCGAGTACGGCGGGAAGTTGTAGTTGTGCATGTAGCGCTTGGACTTCTCCGGCGACAGGGTGTCCAGCGTCTGCTCCAGGCGGAGCATGTTGAGCGTGGTGACGCCCATGATCTGGGTCTCGCCGCGCTCGAACAGGGCGCTGCCGTGCACCCGGGGCAGCACGCCGACCTCGGCGGTCAGCGGGCGGATGTCGCGCAGGCCCCGGCCGTCGATGCGGATCTCGTCGCGCAGTACACGGGCCCGCACCTCGGACTTGGTCAGCGAGCGGAAGGCCGCGCCGACCTCCTTCTCGCGCCCCTCGAAGGTGGCGGCGAGCTGCTCGTAAGCCTTGTCCTTGATCCGGTCGAGGGCGTCCTCGCGCTCGGCCTTCGGGGCGATCTTGAGGGCCTCGGCGACCTCGCCGCGGACCGCCGCGGCGACGGCCTCGTAGACGTCGTCGGAGTAGTCGAGGAAGACCGGGAACTCCGCGACCGGCTTGGCGGCCACCTCGGCCAGCTCGCTCTGCGCCCGGCACAGCTCGCGGATGGCCGGCTTGGAAGCCTCCAGGCCGGCGGCGACGACCTCCTCGGTCGGGGCGGGCGCGCCACCGGCGACCAGGGCCACGGTGTGCTCGGTCGCCTCGGCCTCGACCATCATGATCGCCACGTCGCCGTCGGGCAGCGCCCGGCCGGCGACCACCATGTCGAAGGTGGCCCGGGCCAGTTCCTCGTGGGTCGGGAAGGCGACCCACTGGCCGTCGACGTGCGCGACCCGGGTCGCCCCGATCGGGCCGGAGAACGGCAGGCCGGACAGCTTGGTCGACATCGACGCCGCGTTGATCGCGACCACGTCGTAGGGGTGCGCCGGGTCGAGGGCGAGCACCGTCGCCACGACCTGGACCTCGTTGCGCAGGCCCTTGACGAACGAGGGGCGCAGCGGGCGGTCGATCAGGCGGCAGGTGAGGATCGCGTCCTCGCTCGGCCGGCCCTCGCGACGGAAGAACGAGCCGGGGATGCGGCCCGCGGCGTACATCCGCTCCTCGACGTCGACGGTCAGCGGGAAGAAGTCGAAGTGCTCCTTCGGCTGCTTGCTGGCGCTGGTCGCGGAGAGGACGACGGTCTCGCCGAGCTGGGCGAGCACCGATCCGGCGGCCTGCCGGGCGAGCCGGCCGGTCGAGAAGACGATCTCACGGGTGCCGAACGCACCGTTGTCGATGACGGCCCTGCTGTGCTGGTTGCCGAGATTGGTCTGCTCGGTCATAGGTGTTTCGTGCTCCTTCGATCGTGGGCCCACGACCCCGCCGGAGCTGTTCAGACAGCCGGTCTTCGATCGAAGCGCCCGGGGGAGCCGGCTCGGAACGGCCGGCTGGCCCGGGGGCCACTACCGAGGACCGGTGCGCTGACCGGCTCACGATGGCAAGGGCGCTGGTGCCCTGTCGTGCCGTCGCCGGTGGCGACGGTGGTCTCGAGTGTCGCCTCGGCGGCGACGGGTGGTCTCGATCGTCGCCGGGTCGGCGACGTGTTCCGTGGTGACGGACTCGGGGGGAGCGGCACCGGCCGCTCCCCCCGACAAGTCACCTACGCAGGCCGAGCCGCTCGATGAGCGACCGGTAGCGGTTGATTTCCTTCTTCTGGAGGTAGTTGAGCAGCCGGCGGCGGCGACCGACCAGCAGCAGCAGACCACGACGGCTGTGGTGGTCGTGCTTGTGCACCTTCAGGTGCTCGGTCAGCTCCGCGATCCGCTTGGTCAGCACCGCGACCTGCACCTCGGGCGAACCGGTGTCACCCTCGACGGTCGCGTACTCCTGGCGGATCTTAGCCTTGGACTCTTGGTCGAGCGCCATTTTCTCCCTGTTTCCGTGGGTTTGGATCGCAAACCTCGCACCCGCGGCGTCGTGCAGGCACGCGAGGCCCACCGTCGGTAACCCGACGTCCCGCCCAGGTTACCAGCCCGCAACCGCGCCTTCGCGCTACCGCCCACCGGGCACGTCCTGCCTGGCCGGTGGGCCGCCGGTCGCCGTCACCCGTCGGTGAGCACCGCACGGGTCCGCTCGACGTCCAGGGCCATCTGCCGGACCAGCGGTTCCACGCCGTCGTACCGGCGCATCTCCCGCAGATGCGCCACGAAGTCCAGCGCCAGCCGCTCACCGTAGAGGTCGCCGTCGAAGTCCAGCACGTACGCCTCGACCCGCCGTTCCCGGCCGCTGAAGGTCGGGTTGGTGCCGATCGACACCGCCGCCCGGTGCCGCTGTCCCCGGCACACCAGCCACGCCGCGTAGATCCCGTCGGCGGGCACCGCCGCGTAGCGGTGGCACAGCAGGTTGGCGGTCGGGAAGCCGATCTCCCGGCCGCGCTGGTCACCGCGTACGACGACCCCCTCCAGCCGGTGCGGGCGCCCCAGGGCGCGGGCCGCCGCCTCGACGTCGCCGGCGTCGACCCCGGCCCGGATGTACGTCGACGAGAACACCGTGCCGTCCTGCGACACCAGCGGCGCCCCCTCGACCGCGAAGCCGAACGTGCGCCCGAGCCGACCGAGCAGCTCGACGTCACCGGCCGCCCGGTGCCCGAACCGGAAGTTGTCCCCCACCACGACCAGCGCGGCGTGCAGGTGCTCGACCAGCACGTCGTGCACGAACCCCTCCGGGGGCAGCCGGGAGAAGGCGGCCGTGAACGGCAGGACGCACAGCACGTCGACGCCGAGTGCCTCGATCAGCTCGGCCTTGCGGGCCGGCTCGGTCAGCACCGCGGGGTGCGATCCGGGCCGGACCACCTCCGCCGGGTGCGGGTCGAACGTCACCACCACCGACTTCACGCCGAGGTCGCCGGCCCGTTTCACGGCGTGCGTGATGGTCGCCTGATGGCCCTTGTGGACGCCGTCGAACACCCCGATCGTCACCACCGCGCGACCCCAGCCGCCCGGTGCCGCGTCATACCCCCGCCAGCGCTGCATCAGCCTTCCTTCCCCCCGTCGTGCCCCGCGCCCGCCTGTCGCGTCATGCCGGGGCGAGCACGATCTCGGCCCGGGCCCGCCCCTCCCGTTCGCTGACGATAGCGAGCAGGCCGCCGTCCGGGCCGAAGACCGCGTACGGGCCGACGATGCCGGCCGGCTTCAGCGGGCCGCCGTGCGACAGCACCTTCGCCTCGGCGGCGTCGGCCTCGCGCTGCGGGAAGTAGCGGCGGGCAGCCTGCGTGAGCGGCAGGTTCACCACGTCCGGCGCCCGCCGCTCCAGTTCCTCGAGGGTGGCCGCCTCGGCCAGGGTGAACCCGCCGACGGACGTACGGCGCAGTGCCGTCAGGTGTCCGCCGACCCGCAGCGACGTGCCGAGATCCCGGGCGATGGCACGCACGTAGGTGCCGGACGACACCGCGAGGTCGACGTCCACGTCGACGACGCCGGGCTGGTCGCGGCGGATCGCGAGCACGTCGAGGCGGGCCACGGTGACCCGGCGGGCGGCGAGTTCGACCTGCTCGCCGTCGCGTACCCGCTTGTAGGCCCGCTGCCCGTCGATCTTGATCGCGCTGACCGCGCTGGGCACCTGGTCGATCTCGCCGGTGAGCGCGGCGAGCCCGGCCCGGATCGCGTCGTCGGTGACCGTGTCGGCGGCCGTGGTGGCGATCACCTCGCCCTCGGCGTCGTCGGTCACCGTCGACTGTCCGAGCCGGATCGTGGCGGTGTAGCCCTTGTCGGACCCGATCACGTACGTCAGCAACCGGGTGGCCCGGCCGACGCCGACGACCAGTACGCCGGTGGCCATCGGGTCGAGGGTGCCGCCGTGTCCCACCCGCCGCGTCCTGGCCAGTCGCCGGATGCGGGCGACGACGTCGTGGGATGTCATCCCGCCGGCCTTGTCAACCACGATGAGCCCGTCACTATGCACGGTCGTCCACCCTGCCAGACCCCCGTCTCCCCTTCCCCGCGGCCCACCCGTGATCCTCGTGATCAGGGACCAGGTCGGGCGTGTCGCCGGCGCGCCGGCCTCCCCGCTCCCTGATCACCGGGATCAAGGAGCTGGACCGGGGGGCCGGGACGGGTCGGCCGGGGGCGCCGGGTGGGTGCGCGGGGGCGGCGTCAGCGGACCGCGCCGACGACCGCCCAGCGGCCGGAACGCGTCCGCAGCAGCAGGCCGACCAGCCGGATGACGACCATCAGCACCAGTCCGGCCCAGATCCCGCCCAGCCCGAGGTCGAGGGCGTACGCCGCCCAGATGGCGGGCAGGAACCCGCCCAGTGTCGCCACCAGGGTGAGGTTGCGCAGGTAGCGGACGTCGCCGGCCCCGATCAGCACCCCGTCGAGGGCGAACACGACCCCGGCCAGCGGCTGCATCGCCACGAACCACGGCCAGGCCAGCATCGCCTGGTCGCGTACTGCCGGGTCCGGGCTGAACCACCCCGGCACGACGCCGGAGCCGACGGCGATGAGCACCGCGAACACCAGCCCGCAGGCGACGCCGAGCAGGGCGATCCGGCGGGCCAGCCAGCGGGCGCCGTCGGCGTCGCCGCCGCCGAGGGCGGCGCCGACCAGCGACTGGGCGGCGATCGCGACGGCGTCGAGGGCCAGCGCGGTGAAGAAGAACAGTTGTACGGCGATCTGGTGGGCGGCGACCGAGGCGGCGCCGAAGCGGGCCGCGACGGCGGTGGCGGACAGGAAGCAGATCTGGAACGCGGCGCCCCGCGTCAGCAGGTCCCGGCTGACCGCGAGCTGGCGACGGATGACGGAGGGGTCGGGGCGCAGGGCGGCCCGCTCGACGAGCAGGGCGCGGGCGAAGAGCAGCCCACCGAGGCTCTGGGCGACGACGTTGGCGATGGCGGAGCCGGGCAGCCCGAGGCCGACGGGATAGACCAGCACCGGGCAGAGCATCGCGGACAGGACGTTGGCCGCCAGTACGTAGACCACCGGCCGGCGGGTCTCCTGCACGCCCCGCATCCAGCCGTTGCCGGCGGCGGCCAGGAGCAGGCCGGGGGCGCCCAGCGCGGCGATCCGCATCCACTGCGCGGCGGCGTCGGCCACCTCGGTGCCGCCGCCGGCGAGGGTACGCGCCAGCGGCCCGGCCACGACCTGCATGCCGAGCGCGACGGCGACGCCGACGGCGAACGCGAGCCAGGACGCCTGGACGCCCTCGGCGACGGCGGCGGCCCGGTCGCCGGCGCCGTAGCGGCGGGCGGCCCGCCCGGTGGTCCCGTACGCCATGACCGTGCCGAGCCAGGCGATCAGGGTCAGTACGGTTCCGCCGACGGCCAGCGCGGCGAGCGGCACCCGACCGAGGTGACCGACGACGGCGGTGTCGACGAGCACGTAGACGGGCTCGGCGGCGAGCACGACGAGGGCGGGCAGGGCGAGGCCGGCGATCCGGCGCAGCGTGGCGCGGGATGTCGCGGGTAGGGCCGTGGGGTGACTCATCGTCCCGCATCCTCACACGGGCCGGTAATGGGTCACAACCTCCTGACCACTTACCCGGGCGGTCGCCCGTACGCCATGCCGCCGGCGAGCCAGCGGCGCACCTCGCGCCGGCTGCGCAGCCGTACGACGGCGAGTCGTGGCGTGTGGGCGGCGACCGCCGCGAGAAGGTGGGTCCGGGGCCGACCGGGATAGCTCCAGATCCAGCGCAGGAACGCCGGCGTGAGCCGTTCGGGGCAGCCGGGGTGCAGGTCCGGGCGGCCGGTGGCGCGGAACCGCCAGCGACGCCGGATCACCGCCCACAGGCAGACCGGTCGGGGCAGGTCACACAGGACGAGCAGGTCGGCGCGGGGCAGCCGCAGGTCGAGGGTGGAGCCGTAGTTGCCGTCCATCACCCAGGCGTCGGCGGCGGCCAGCCGGCCGACGGTGGCCCGCCAGCGGTCCGGTTCGGTCGCCACCCAGCCCGGCTGCCAGTAGTGCCGGTCGAGGTGCACGACGGGCAACTCGAGCCGCTCGCCGAGTTGCCGCGCGAGGGTGGACTTGCCCGCGCCGCCGCTGCCGACGACGAGGATCCGGCGCACGGCCCGATCGTATCGCCGGGGCGTGCGTCCGGCGGCCGTACGGCGACGGTGGGCCGCCGGCGCCCCGGGTGTCCGGGACGGCCCGGCCGCGATGGACGCCGGCGCTACTGGCGGGTGTCCATCGAGGTCTGCAGGGCGCGGCGGGCCTGCTCGCGGGCCTCGTCGCTGGTCTCGGGCTTCGGCTTGCTCGCCATGGGAGGTTCCTTCCAGGGTGCGCCGGGAGGTCCGGCCGGCGGCGGACACGCGGGGGTGTCGGGCGCGGGCCGGACCGGCGGTGGGCGGTGGTGCTGGTCGCCGGCGGCGGCCGTCCGGGATCACCGGAAGCGGACTGCCGGGGCAGCGTGCCGGCCCGGGTCTGGTCGACCCTGGAGGTCGGGACGTGGTGGGCCTCGCCCGGAACGCCGCCCACGGGGGCAGCGCGGTGACGGGCACGGCGCGCACCGTCACCCAAGCTATCGTTCAGGTCCACATCCTGCGCACCATTCCCGTGATGCGAGAATGATCACCAGGTCAGCGGGCGAAGAAATGCCACCCCAGCCACCACCAGAAGCCGAACACCCCGATCCGGCCGACCGGCACCCGGCCGACCTCGTACTGCATCACGTAGGCACAGACGTCGCCGAGCGTCGGAATCCTCGAACCCTCCCGGCGCGCCGCCCACTCCATCACCAGGAACAGCACGATGGCCACGGCGAAGCCGCCGATCGCCAGCAGACGGGTGCCGCTCATCGCCGGACCAGTCCCCAGAACGCCGCGAGCCAGGCGAAGTAGGCCGCCGAACGGATCAGCGGCTCCTCGAGCAGCGGGTCGGCGAGCTTGGAGAAGGTGGGGAACTCCTCGGACGACCCGAGGAAGAACGTCGCCCCCTCGAAGACGGCGAAGATCACCGCCGGCAGCACCCACCAGACGGCGGGCCGGCCGAACGAGCGGGGCGCCGGCCGGCGCGGCAACCGGTTGGACAGCCCCAACCAGACCAGCGTGCCGCCGGTGCCGATCGCGTAAAGGTTCGCCTGGGTGGAGAACGACGGGAACTGACCCCCGATCACCGACAGCAACGCCAGCACCGGAACCGTGACCAGTGGTCTGTCCCAGGCCCGGGGCACCGACGCGGTGAGTTCCTGCGGCTGTTCCATCAACCGATTGTCACCTGCTGTCCGGTGCGACGGAAACCCGGATCAGACTCCGGCTTGTCCCGGAACCTCCGGATCGATCAGTGCCGTGTCCAACTCGTCCCGGATCGCCGCCGCCACCTCGTGGGCGGTGCCACGCCCGGTGAACCCCGCGGCGAGCCGGTGCCCGCCGCCGCCGAGCGCCACCGCGACGCGGCTGACGTCGACCGCGCCCTTGCTTCGCATCGACACCGCCCACTCCCGGGTGCCGGTCTGCTTGACCACGCAGCTCACGTCCGCCTCGGCGGCGCACCGGACCGAGTCGATCAACGGCTCCAGGACGTACGGCCGCTGTCCGTGCCGGGCCAGGTCGTCCTGGGTCGCGTACGTCCACACCATGCCGTGACCACCGGCCGCGGCCGGATCGAGCGTCGTCCGGCTCAGCACCTCGCCGTACAACCGGATCGCACCGAACGGGCGGGTGTCGAAGATCCGCCGGGAGATCTCGCCCGGCCGGATGCCGGTGGCGAGCAGGCGGGCCGCCATCTCGTGCACCGCCGGGGTGGTCATGTCGAACCGGAACGAGCCGGTGTCGGTGGCCAACGCCACGTAGAGACACTCGGCGATCTCCTGGTCGAGCGGCACCCCGAGCCGGGTGAGCAGCCGCTCGGCGACCACCGAGGTCGCGGCGGCGGCCGGGTCGACCAGGTGGATCCCGCCGAAGCGGGTGTTGGACGCGTGGTGGTCGAGCACGATCGCCGGCGCCCGGTCGAGCCGGTCGACCAGGTCGCCGAGCCGCGACTCACTGGCCGCGTCGAAGCACAGCACCAGGTCGGGATCGGCGATCGCCTGCGCGGCGGGCACCAGCAGGTCGAGGCCGGGCAGCGCCCGGAATGGTTCCGGCACCTCGGGCGGGCCGGGGAACGTGGCCTGGAGCTGGCGTACGCCGAGCCGGCACAGCCCCAGCCCGAACCCCAGCATGCTGCCCAGCGCGTCCCCGTCGGGGTTGACGTGGCAGATCAGCAGCACCCGCCCGCCGGCCGGCAACGACCGGACGGCGGCCACCGCCGCCGCCCAGTCCTCCTCCGTCGGCCCGCCGGGTGCGGGCGGCTCGGCCAGAGCCGCCCCGTTGCCGCCGCCCGAGGCGTCGGTCACCGCCGGTGCTCCGCGGCGTCGGCCGGTCCCGTGCCGCCGACCCGGTCCTCGTCGCCCTCGCCGTCGCTGTCGTCGTCGGTGTCCTCCACCCGGTAGGGCTGCGCCTCACCGGCGTACTGGGCCCGGGCGGCGAGCCGCTGCACCTCGGCGTCGGCGTTACGGGCCGCGGCGAGCAACTCGTCGATGTGCTTCACCTGGTCCTGCACGTTGTCCAGGACGAACGTCAGGGTCGGCGAGTGGCGCAGCCCCAGGGCCTTGCCGACGGTGCTGCGCAGCATGCCCTTGGCGCTCTCCAGCGCGGCCGCGGTGCCGGCCTGGGCCGCCGCGTCGCCGAGCACCGTGTAGTAGACCGTCGCGTCCCGCAGGTCGGCGGTTATCCGGGCGTCGGTGATCGTGATCATGCCGAGCCGGGGGTCCTTGATCTGGGTACGCACCACCGAAGCCACCAGTTCGCGTACCCGCTCCGCGTGCCGACGTACCTTGGCCGGGTCCGACATCTCGCCACCTCCACGGCATCCTGCGTTCCAGGACAGTGCTCAACCGTCAACGGACATTCCGTACCTGCGGGCCGGCGGCCGACCGGATCGTCGTGCCGCCGGTGACCGGGCCGGTGCCCATGACTGGAACATTACCTTCGCCGCGGCCGGCCACACCTGCCGGCGCAACCCCGGTCACACCGGCCCGGGCGGTCAGTCGTCGGGGCCGTGCAGCCGGCGCCGGACCGACAGCAGTTCGGTCTCGGGGCGGCCGGCCACCAGCCGCTCACAGGAGTCGAGCACGGTGCGGACGTGGGCCGCCTCGGCGGCCACCACGGCCACCGCTATCTCGGCGCGGCCGTGCAGGTCGAGGGCGCCCACCTCGGCCGCCGACACCTCGAACCGGCGCAGGGCGGCGACGATGGGGCGTACGTAGGAGCGTTTCGCCTTCAGCGACCGGGAGTCGCCGGGCAGGAGCAGGTCGAAGACCGCGGTTCCGGTGAACATCGCCGGTCAGCGTAGCGAACCGGTCCCCGGGGTTCACCCGGGTTTCCCGCTCACCCGGGTTTGCGGGCCACCAGGACGTCACGTTCGATGGCCTGGTCGACCCGGTGCGAGAAGTCGAGGTAGCCCGGCCCGTCCACGGGCACCAGGCCGGCGTCGGCGAGCACGGCGGCGGCCTCGTCGCGCCGGGCGACGTGGGTGTTCCACGAGATGCCTACCGCGCCGCCGGGGCGGAGCAGTTCGGCCCAGACCGGCACCGCCGCCGCCAGCAGGTCCAACGGCCGGCGGGACAACCCCTGTTCGGTACGGCTGCCGTGGGCGACCCCGTACGGGGCGTCGGCGACCACCACGTCGGCACAGCCGGCCCGCAGGAACTCCCGGGCCCGGACGGTGTCGCCGTGCAGCACCGTGACCCGCTGGGTGGCTCCGGACCGGTAGTCGTCCTTCGAGCCGGCGAGGACCGCCTCGAACCGCCGCGCGACGAGTCGCCGGTCCCGGCGTACCGGGGTGGTCTCCGCGGTGTGCTTGAGCCGCTTGCGCTTGAGCCAGGTACGCAGGAACGCCGAGTACGCGTCGACGTCCTTGCCGTCCAGTTCGACCCCGATCGCGTCGTAGCCGTACATGAGGGCCTGGTTGAGGGTGGTGCCCCGGCCGCACAGCGGGTCGAGCACGACGAGCTGCCGGTCGAGCATGCCGGGCGCGGACGCCGACGCCAGCAGGGTGACGTTGAGCAGCAGCCGGGTGAACTGCTCGTTGGTCTTGCCGGCGTACTTCGGGATGGTGATCAGGTCGTCGTCGAAGCGCGCCAGCGGGTGCAGCGGTACGGGGCGCAGCAGGTCGTCGCCGACCCGCTCGAACAGCGCGTACGCCGCCGACAGGTTCGCCAGCCGGTCGACGTCGCGCCGGCTCGGGGTCGCCTCGAAGGTGACGTAGCCGACGCCGGCGATCTCCCGCTCGGCGATGTCGCCGACCGGCCCGTCGAGGACCCCGGCCGCGGCCAGCACGGCCAGCTCGGCCCGGGTCATCCGGCCGGCCGCGTCGGCGTAGACGCGGTTGGCCGACGGGGCCAGCAGCAGGGCGTACTCGGTCATCGTGGGGTTCTTCCGTTTCGGTGCTGCAGGGGCCGGGGCAGGACGCGATCCGGGGAGGGACCCCGTACGGGTCCCTCCCCGGATCAACGCGGATCGGTCAGGAGCGCGGCTTCTCCCGCATCTCGAAGGTCTCGATGAGGTCGCCGACCTGGACGTTGTTGTAACCGCTCAGGGTCAGACCGCACTCGAAGCCCTCGCGCACCTCGGTCGCGTCGTCCTTGAAGCGCTTGAGCGAGCTGATCGTGAGGTTGTCCGCCACGACCGCGCCGTCCCGCAGGAGACGTGCCTTGGCGTTACGCCGGATGACACCCGACCGCACGATGCAGCCGGAGATGTTGCCGACCTTGGACGAGCGGAAGACGTCGCGGATCTCCGCGCTGCCCAGCTCGACCTCTTCGTATTCGGGCTTGAGAAGGCCCTTGAGCGCGGCGTCGATCTCCTCGATGGCCTGGTAGATGACGGTGTAGTACCGGATCTCCACGCCCTCGCGGTCGGCGATCTCCCGGACCTTGTTGGAGGCCCGGACGTTGAAGCCGATGATCGTGACCGCCTCGGACGAGGCGCTCGCCAGCATGACGTCGCTCTCGGTGATCGCACCGACGCCCCGGTGGATGATCCGCAGTTGGACCTCTTCCGGGATGTCCAGCTTGAACAGCGCGTCCTCGAGCGCCTCCACGGAACCGGAGACGTCGCCCTTGAGCACCAGGTTGAGCGAGGTCTTCTCGCCCTCCTTGAGCTGCTCCATGAGCGTCTCGAGGGTGGCCCGCCCACGGCTGTTGGCGAAGCTCGCCGCCCGCCGCCGGGCCTGCCGCTGCTCGGCGATCTGACGCACCGTGCGGTCGTCCTCGGCCGCGAGGAACGTGTCGCCGGCGCCCGGGACCGCGGTCAGACCGAGGACCAGGACCGGACGCGCCGGACCGGCCTCGCTGACCGGCTTGCCGTTCTCGTCGAGCATCGCCCGGACCCGGCCGTGCGCCCCACCGGCGACGATCGAGTCGCCCGCCCGCAGGGTGCCCTTCTGGACCAGGACGGTCGCCACCGCACCACGACCCTTGTCGAGGTGGGCCTCGATCGCGACACCCTGGGCCGGCCCGTCGATCGGAGCGGTCAGCTCCAGCGACGCGTCGGCGGTCAGCAGCACCGCCTCGAGCAGCTCGTCGATGCCGATGCCCGGCTTGGCGGCCACGTTGACGAACATGGTGTCGCCGCCGTACTCCTCGGCGACCAGCCCGTATTCGGTGAGCTGCTGGCGGACCTTGTCGGGGTTCGCCTCCGGCTTGTCGACCTTGTTGACCGCGACCACGATCGGCACGTCGGCCGCCTTGGCGTGGTTGAGCGCCTCGATCGTCTGCGGCATGACGCCGTCGTCGGCCGCGACGACCAGGACCACGATGTCGGTGACCTGGGCACCACGGGCACGCATGGCGGTGAACGCCTCGTGACCCGGGGTGTCGATGAAGGTCAGCGCGCGGTCGACGCCGTCGTGCGGTACGTGCACCTGGTAGGCACCGATGTGCTGGGTGATGCCACCGGCCTCGCCCGCGACGACGTTGGCCTTGCGGATCGCGTCGAGCAGCTTGGTCTTACCGTGGTCGACGTGACCCATGACGGTCACCACCGGCGGCCGGCTGACCAGGCGGTCCTCGGCGACCTCGGCGTCGAGGTCGATGTTGAACTGGGCCAGCAGCTCGCGGTCCTCGTCCTCCGGGCTGACGATCTGCACGTCGAAGCCGAGGTGCTCGCCGAGCAGCAGGAGGGTGTCGTCGGAGCACGACTGGGTCGCGGTGACCATCTCGCCCAGGTTGAACATCTCCTGGACCAGCGAACCCGGGTTGGCGTTGATCTTGTCGGCGAAGTCGGACAGCGAGGCGCCGCGCGACAACCGTACGACCTGACCCTGACCCCGGGGGGCACCCGAGCTCATGGTCGGTGCGGACAGGTTGTCGAACTCTTGTCTGCGCTGCTTCTTCGACTTGCGACCACGGGTCGGCTTGCCACCCGGACGCCCGAAGGCGCCCGCGGCACCGCCGCCACGGCCACGACCGCCACCGCCGGGGCGACCCGCGCCACCGGCCGGAGCGCCGCCACCGGGACGGAAGCCACCACCGGCACCGCCACCGCCGCCACCACCGGGGCCACCGCGGAAGCCACCGCCACCGCCGCCACCACCGGGACCGCCACGGAAGCCACCGCCACCGCCGCCACCACCGGGACGGAAGCCGCCGCCGCCACCACCGGGACGACCGGCACCGCCGCCGGGACGACCGGCACCGCCACCGGGGCCGCCACCCGGGCGACCCGGACGCTGCGAGGGCATCGACGCGGGGCTCGGCCGCGGCGGCATGGAAGCCGGGCTCGGCCGCGGCGGCATGGAGGCCGGGTTGGGCCGCGGGCCGCCACCGGTCTGCGGTGCCGGACGCTGACCACCCGGGGTGATGCCGAACGGGTTGTTGCCGCCGCTACGCGCGGGCGGCCGGCCACCGGGACGACCCGGCGCCGGAGCCGGCGTGCCGGGCGCGCTCGGCCGGTTCGCGGCCGGCGAACCCGGACGCGGGGGAACCGAGGTCGGACCCGGCTTCGGTCGCGGCGCGCCACCGTCGGCCGGCGGCTCCCGCCGGGCCGGCGCCTCGCGCTGCTGCTGCCGGGCAGCCTGCGCCGCCTTGACGGCGGCCTCCTGCTCGGCCTTGAGGGCCGCGGCGCGCGCCTCGGCGGCCGCCACCTCGATGTCGTGGGCACTCGCCGGCTTGGCCACCGGTGCTGCCGGCGGCTGCGGCGGGCCGGGAACCGGCCCCTTCGGCCGGACCGGCGGAGCCGGTCGGCGGGGCGGCATGGGCTTGGCCGAGATCCTGGCGGGGCTGCCGGGACTCGGTGCTGCGGGCGTCGGGGCGGCGGGGGCCGAGGGCTGCTCCGACGATGCGACGAACGCGCCACGCAGCCGCCGGGCGACGGGTGCCTCCACGGTGCTCGACGCGGACTTGACGAACTCGCCCATCTCCTTCAACTTGGCGAGAACGGTCTTGCTTTCGACCCCGAGCTCTTTTGCCAGCTCGTGTACGCGGGCCTTGCCTGCCACTGCACTCCTCACTCCGAGGTCGTGCGGGCAGATCCCGCAGCGACCTCACTCGTGCACTTGAAGCCTGGTCATTTCAGGGACTTCATCGTGTGCTCATGTCGGTCGTCCTACCTTGCTTGCGACCCTCGTCCGGTCGGATGACCGGACGTAGTGGTTGACGCGCGGAGGTACTCGGCCAGCTCACCGGTGTCAGGTGCCCCGGTGATGCGCAACGCCCGCCCGAAGGCGCGGCGTCGCTGCGCCAGCGTGAAGCAAGCCGGATCAGGATGCAGGTGCGCGCCCCGACCCGGCCGGCTGCGGCGCGGATCGGGACAGAGGCTGTGACCAGCACCGATCTCGATCGCGACGATCCGCAACAGTTCGGCGGCCGGCGCACGACGCCGGCAACCCACACAGGTGCGGACCGGCAACGCACGACGAACCACGAGAAAGTCTACCCCTACGCGCCGGCAACCGCTCCGCCCGGCTCGGCGGCGTGATCACGTACGCCCCGGTCGCCGGGAGCCGACTGCTCGGTATCGGGCCGGATGTCGATCCGCCAACCGGTCAACCGGGCCGCAAGTCGGGCGTTCTGCCCCTCGCGGCCGATCGCGAGCGAGAGCTGGAAATCGGGCACCGTGACCCGGGCGGTACGCGTCGCGGCGTCTACGACCTCGACCCGCAGCGCCTTGGCCGGCGACAACGCGAACCCGACGAACGCCGCCGGGTCGTCGGACCAGTCGATGATGTCGATTTTCTCACCGTGCAGCTCGCTCATCACCGCCCGGACCCGCTGCCCCATCGGGCCGATGCAGGCGCCCTTCGGGTTGACCCCGGGCGCCGTCGAGCGCACCGCGATCTTCGTACGGTGACCTGCCTCACGTGCGATGGCGGCGATCTCGACGGTGCCGTCGGCGATCTCCGGCACCTCCAGCGCGAAGAGTTTCTTGACCAGGTTGGGGTGCGACCGGGAGAGCGTGATCTGCGGGCCGCGGAAGCCCTTGGCCACGTGGACCACCACGCACCGGATCCGCTGGCCGTGCTCGTAGACCTCGCCGGGCACCTGCTCGGACTGCGGCAGCACCGCCTCGAGCTTGCCCAGGTCGACGGTGACGATGCCCTTCTCGGCCCGCGCCTCGTGCGCCTGCACGACCCCGGTCACCAGGTCGCCGTCGCGGCCGACGTACTCGCCGAAGTGCACCTCGTCGGTGGCCTCCCGCAGCCGCTGGAGGATCACCTGCTTGGCGGTCATCGCCGCGATCCGGCCGAAGTCGTGCGGGGTGTCGTCCCACTCCCGTACGACGGTGCCGTCGGGGTCCGTCTCCTGGGCGTAGACCAGCGCCGCCCCGTTCTTGCGGTCGATCTCCACCCGGGCGTGGGGCTCCGCGCCCTCGGTGTGCCGGTAGGCCGTGAGCAGCGCGGTCTCGATCGCCGCGAGAATCGTGTCGAACGGGATCTCCCGCTCGCGTTCCAGTGCGCGCAACGCCGCGAGGTCGATGTTCACCTCTGCTCGCCCTCCACTTCGTCGTCGTCGGGTTCGTCGGCGTCGTCGATCTCGTCGAGATCGTCGTCGGCCACCTCGTCGAGCCGGGTGAACTCCACCTGGACGCGGCCGGGGCCGAGGTCGACGTGCTTCCATTCGTGGGTGACACCGTCGACGTCGAGGGCCACCCCGGCGTCGTCGGCGGCGACCACCCGTCCGGTCACCTGCCGCTCGCCCGCGGTGACCTTGACCAGCCGGCCGACGCTGCGCCGCCAGTGCCGGGGCAGGGTCAGCGGGCGGTCGACGCCGGGCGAGCTGACCTCGAGCTGGTATTCGCCGACGAGCAACTCGGTGCCGTCCTCCTCGGCGGCGTCGAGCGCCGCCGAGACGGCCCGCGAGACGTCGGCGACGGCGTCCAGGCCGATGCCCGCCTCACCGTCGACGATCACCCGTACGACGTGCCGGCGGCCGGCCCGGGAGACCGAGACGTCCTCCAGGAAGTAGCCGGCGGCGGTGACGACCGGTTCGATCACCGCGCGCAGCCGGGCGCGGCGGGCCGAGAGGTCGGCGCGGGGCCGGTCGGCGGGACGGGGGCGCTCGCCGCCGCGCGGCCGGGCCTCGCCGCGCGATCCGGGCGCCGGCCTGCCGGAGGCGCGGCCACGCTGCGTCATCTGGCGGACCCCTTCACCATCGTCGGCCCCGGCGGGCAATGCCGCTGGGTAACCATGCCAGTACGCCACCGGGCGTTCGCGCCCGGCGGCTGCGCAGAGCGTAACGCGCGAACGGCTCTTCCGATCGGCCGGCGCACCGACCCGGCGGGCCGGAGACGGCGGGGGCGCCCCACGGGCGGCGCGGATGGTGTTGACTTGGCCGGTGCGGAGCGGGAACACCTACATCCACGACATCGGACCGGGACGCTCCCGGCGATGGCTGCTGCGGATGGCGGGCGCCACGGCCGGTCTGGCGGCCACCGGCGTGCTGTCGGCCTGCGGCCTCTTCGACGGCGACGACCCACCACCGGCCCCGGACCCGCTCGCCCCGCTGCTGGCCGACGCGCGTGGCCTCGCGGCCCGGCACGAGGCCGCGGCCGCGGCCCATCCCGCCCTGGCCGACCGGCTGACGCCGATCGCGCAGGCACACCGCGCGCACGAGGCGGAGCTGGTCCGGGTGACCCGGGAGTCACCGTCCCCGTCGCCGTCCGGGGTCACCGGGATGGCGCCGCAGGTGCCGGCGGAAGCCGACGCCGCCCTGGCGGAGCTGCGTACGGCCGAGGAGGCGGGCCACAAGCTGGCCCAGGACGCCTGCCTGGCCGCCCCGGCGGAGCGGGCGGCGCTGCTCGGCTCGATCACGGCCGCCCGGGCGACCCACCTGGAGGTGCTGTGAGCAAGCGGAGTATGACGGCGTGAGCGAGCGCAGCGAACGAACCATCAGGCAACACGATGAACATGGCGGCGCCGAGCGAAGCGAGGTGACGCCGTGAGTACGGGACTGGCGGCGGCGCTGACCGCCGAATACGCGGCGATCCACGCGTACGGGGTGATCGGGGTGCGGCTGGCGGACGCCGCCGCGGCCGACGCGCGGGCCGCCGAGGCGGCCCACCGGACCCGCCGGGACGCGCTGACGGTCCTGCTGAACGAGACGTCGGTCACGCCACCGCCGGCGGAACCGTCGTATGCGTTGCCGTACCCGGTCACCGACGTCGCCTCGGCACTCCGGCTGGCGGTCGAGATCGAGGAGCGTACGGCCGCGGTGTGGCGGGCGGCGCTGCCGGTCACCACCGGCGACCAGCGTGGTCAGGCGCTCGCGGCGCTGACCGACTGCGCGGTACGGGCGACCCGGTGGCGCCGTACGGCCGGCGGCGTCCCGCTCACGGTCGCGTTTCCCGGCAAGGTGAGCTGACCCGGCGGTTCCGGGTCCGCGCCGTCCCGTTCACCGGTGGCCCGGACGGGGCGCCGGTGACACCGGGAACCCTTGCATACCCAGTACGTATACTGGTTGAGTATGACGATCCGCCACGGTCTTCTCGCCCTGCTCGAGCGCCAGCCGATGTACGGCTACCAGCTCCGGGCCGCCTTCGAGGAGTCCACCGGCGCGACCTGGCCGCTCAACATCGGGCAGGTCTACACCACGCTGGCCCGGCTGGAACGGGACGGTCTCGTACGGCCCCTGCCGGAAAACGACGGGGGGCAGCGGCCGTACGAGATCACCGACACCGGCCGGGCCGAACTCGCCGCCTGGTTCGGCACTCCGATCAGCCGGAACGACCGTCCCCGTGACGAACTGGCGATCAAACTGGCGCTGGCGCTGACCACCCCGGGCGTCGACGTGCGGGCCGTCGTGCAGACCCAACGCACCGCGACGATGCGTACCCTCCAGGAACTCACCCGGCTGAAGGTGCGCGACGACCGGCCGGGCGACCTGTCCTGGCGGTTGGTGCTGGACTCGATGCTCTTCCAGGCCGAGGCCGAGATCCGCTGGCTGGACCATTGCGAGGTCAGCCTGGTCCGGCACCGGCCCGCCGCACCCGGCGGCGCCGCGCCGACCGACCGGTCTCCCGGGCGCCCGTACCCCGCCGGTCCCGCCGTCGGCGCGGACGCGCCGGACGCCCCCGCGCGGGCGGAACGGTGAACCTGCTCGAACTTCGCGACGTGCACCGGACGCACGGTTGCGGCGCGGGCGCGGTACACGCGTTGCGCGGGGTCGACCTGACCGTCCGGCCGGGTGAGCTGGTCGCGGTGATGGGGCCGTCCGGCTCGGGCAAGTCGACGCTGCTCAACCTGGCCGGCGGGCTCGACCGGCCGACCCGGGGCCGGGTATCGGTGGCCGGCGCCGATCTCGGCACCCTCGACCGGCGCGGGCTGGCCCGGCTGCGCCGCCGCTCGGTCGGCTACGTCTTCCAGGACCTCAACCTGCTGCCCAGCCTCACCGCGGTGGAGAACGTCGCGCTGCCGCTCGAACTCGACGGCCGGGGCGTACGGCACTCCCGGCGGCTCGCGGTCGCGGCGCTGGCCGAGGTCGGTCTCACCGACCTCGGCGACCGGTTCCCCGACGACATGTCCGGCGGCCAGCAGCAGCGGGTGGCGATCGCCCGCGCGCTGGTCGGCGAACGGCGGCTGGTGCTCGCCGACGAACCCACCGGCGCGCTCGACTCCCAGACCGGCGAAGCGGTCCTGCGGCTGCTGCGCGGCCGGGTCGACGCCGGCGCGGCCGCCGTGCTGGTGACCCACGAGGCCCGGCACGCCGCGTGGGCCGACCGGGTGGTGTTCCTGCGGGACGGGCTCGCCGTCGACACGTCCGGGCCGCTCGACGGGCCGGAGCACCTGCTCCAGGACATCGGGTGAGGTCCTGGCGGGCCGCGCTGCGGATCGCCGCCCGGGAGGCCCGCCGGGCGCGGGCGCGTACGGCGCTGGTGGTGGCGATGATCGCGCTGCCGGTGCTGGCGCTGTCGTACGTGGCGGTCAACTACGACATGTTCCGGCTGACTCCCGCCGAGCGGGCCGAACGCCGGCTCGGCACTGCCGACGCGTCGCTGACCTGGCTGGTCGACGGGCCGCTGACCCAGAACCTGCGGGGCGGCGGATGGGTGATCCCCGGTGATCCGCCCACCACGGCGCCGACGCTCGACGAGGTACGGGCCGTGCTGCCGCCGGGCAGCCGGGTCGTCCCGCTCGGCGAGACCAGGCTGGCGCTGCGTACCACCACCGGCGTCGGCGAGCTGCCGGCCACCGTGGTCGACCTCGCCGACCCGATGGTCCGCGGGATCGCGTCGGTGGTCGAGGGCCGCGCGCCGGCCGGCGACCGCGAGATGGCGGTCAGCGCCGAGGCGCTGCGCCGGCTCGGCGTCGGGCTCGGCGACGACGTGACGAGCGCCGACGGCGTGCGCGTCTACCGGGTGACCGGGGTGGTGGAGTTCCCGGCGGACCTGGGCGAGATGGTGGCGCTGCCGCCGGACGCGGGCCCGGCGGCGCAGCGGTGGCTGGTCGACGCCCCGGAACCGGTGACCTGGGAGCAGGTCGAGCAACTCAACCAGCGCGGATTCCTGGTCGAGTTACGGACGGTGCTGCTCGACCCGGCGGCCGATCCCCGCTACGACCCGTCCGTCGCCGACGCGGACGCGACGGTCGTCGGGACGGGCGTGCTGGTCGCCGGGTTGGGCGTGCTGGAGGTGGTCCTGCTCGCCGGGCCGGCGTTCGCGGTCGGCGCCCGCCGCCGGCGACGCGATCTCGCCCTGGTCGCCGCGAACGGCGGCACCCCCGCCCACCTGCGCCGCATCGTGCTGGCCGACGGCGTGGTGCTCGGGGTCGTCGGGGCGGCCGTCGGCATCGTCCTCGGCATCGCCGCCGCGTTCGCCGGCCGCCCGCTCGTCGAGGAGTACGTGGCCCAGGCCCGGGCCGGCGGATACCGGGTCCTGCCGCCGGCGCTGCTCGCCGTCGCCGGGCTGGCCGTCGCCACCGGGGTGCTCGCCGCGATGGTGCCGGCGTTCACCGCGGCTCGGCAGGACGTCGTCACCGCGCTCAGCGGCCGGCGCGGCGCGGTCCGGTCCCGCCGGCGGTGGCTGGTCGTCGGCCTGGTCGCGGCCGCCACCGGCACGGCCCTGGCGGCCGCCGGCGCGGCGTGGGTGAGTGAAACGGTCATGCTGGCCGGGTTGGCGCTCGCCGAACTCGGCCTGGTGTTGTGCACACCGAGCCTGATCGGGCTGCTCGCGAGGTTCGGCCGGCTGCTGCCGCTGGCGCCCCGGATCGCGCTGCGCGACACCGCCCGCAACCGGGCCGCGGCCGCGCCGGCGATCGCCGCCGTGATGGCCGCGGTGGCCGGCAGCGTGATGATCGGCGTGTACCTGGCCAGCGATCGGGCCCGTAGCGTCGAGGGGTATCAGCCGGCCCTTCCGCACGGTTACGTCACCGCCTGGTACGACGGCTTCGCGCCACCGTCGGATCCGGCACCGGTCGAGCGGGTCGCCGCCGCCGCCCGCGACGCCGGTATCGAGGTCGGCGCGGTGGCCCGGTTGCACCAGCCGACCTGCCCGCCCGGCACCGCCGAACGGATCTCCTGCGGCCTGACCGTCGCGGTCCCCGCCGGGCGGGCGTGCCCGTACGACCCGTCCGGCGCCCTGGAGGCGCGGGACCGCCGCCGGGCGGCCGAGGATCCGCGCTGCGCCGTCGGGTACCACACGATCTCGGGGGTGCTCGCCGACGCCGTCGTCGACGACGGGTCGGCGCTACCGGTGCTGACCGGCGCGGACCCGGACGACCTGCGCCGGGCCACCGAGATGCTACGGGCCGGCGGGGTGGTGGTCACCGAGCCCGGTCTGGTCGTCGACGGGCAGGTGGCCGTGGAGGTCCGTCGCTACGACCCGGCGCTGCCACCGGATCCCGATGGCGGGCTCGCCGTCGTCGACACGGTCCGGCTGCCCGGCTACGCCCTCACGTCCGGCCTCTCCGCCGAGCGGGTCGTCTACTCGCCGGCGGCGGTCGACCGGCTCGGCCTGGCCGCCGCCCACACCGGTTTCGTCCTGGCGACCGCCACCGAGCCGACGACCGGGCAGGAGGACCGGCTACGCGACGGCCTGCGCGCACTGCCCGGCAGCCCGGTGCCGGCCGTCGAGCGCGGCCCGGGTGGCTACGGCGACCTGGACGCGATCCTGCTGGCGATCGCCGCCGGTGTGGTCACCCTCGGTGCCGCCGGTATCGCCACCGGGCTCGCGGCCGCCGACGGCCGGGCGGACCTGTCGACCCTCGCCGCGGTCGGGGCCAGTCCGCGGGTACGCCGGCTGCTGTCGCTCTGCCAGTCGGGCATGATCGCCGGGCTCGGTTCGCTCCTCGGGGTGGTCGCCGGGCTGACCGGTGCCGTCGTCGTCATGTTCGCCCTCAACGAGGCCGGCCGGGCGGACTGGCCGGGTGGGGGCACCTACCCGGTGACGGTGCCGTGGTCGATGCTGGCGGTCGTGCTCGCGGTACCGGTCGTGGCGATGCTCGGCGCGGGCCTGCTGACCCGGTCCCGCCTGCCGGTCGAGCGACGGATCGTCTGACCCGTCCGCCGGGGCTGTCCTCCGGCGGCGCGGGGCGGCAGACTGTGCCGGTGCCGGCCCTGCGAAACGTGACCCGTCGCCTCGGACACCGCCGGTGGTTCGCCGCCGCCGCCCGCGTCCTGGTGCCCGCCGACCGGTTGGTCAGCCGGCTGACCAGGGGCCGGGTGGTGGCGCTCGGCCTGGTGCCGTCACTGCTGATCACCACGACCGGACGGCGGTCCGGGCAGCCGCGCGGCAACCCCCTGCTGTACGTCCGCGACGGCGACGCCTTCGTGGTCGCCGGCTCCAACTGGGGGCAGGCCCGCCCGCCGGCCTGGGCGCTGAACCTGCTCGCCGATCCGGCCGCCACGGTCACCGTCGCCGGTCGGCGGGTCCCGGTCCGCGCCCACCTCGCCACCGGTGCCGAACGGGACCGGTTGTGGGGCCTGCTGGTCCGGGAGTGGCCGGCGTACGACACCTATGTGGACCGGGCCGGCGGCCGGCCGGTACACGTGTTCCGGCTCACGCCGGCCGGCTGATCACGGCCTCTCCCCCCTTGGTGCCAGACCCGCCGCGCGGACCGCTCGGGGCCGCCGGCCGCGCCCATCCTGGTATCGGCGCACCCCACCTCCGGGGCCGCCGACGGGGAGGACGAGATGAACACGCGATTCTGGGCCGGGCCGACCTGACGGATTCCCCCACCAGCACCGGCCACGCAGGCCGGCCGACACCGCCGAACTCGCCGCGAGCCCGCTCATGGCGCACAATTGCGGCCGTGCCGCAGGACAATCCGTACCTCGCGAATCCGCGGTGGGCCGTCGCCGAACGGGTCGCCGAGACGGCCCGGCGACGTTTCCCCGCCGACGTCCTGGCCATCGGGGCGTACGGCCGGCTGGCCCACGGCGACGACGACGAGACCACCGGGATCGACCTGGTGGTGGTGACCTACCGGGAGTCCGGCGGGCCGCGCCCGACCCGGCGACGGATCGACGGGGTGCTGGTCAAACTCGACGTCGTCGACGCCGACCGCTGCCTGCGCCGCGCCCGCACCCTCGACACGTCCTGGCCGCTGGCCGCCGACCGGTATGTGACGACCAGACCGCTCTACGATCCGACCGGCTGGCTGGACCAGCTCCGCGACGCGCACCTCGGCCGGCTCGCGCAGGCCCGGGCCCCCGAGTTCAGCACGCTCGCCCGGGAGGCGTGGTGCGAGGCGGCGTCGGCGCACGCGCTGGCGGGCCGGCTCGCCGCCTGGTACGACACCGACGGCGCCCTGGTCGGCCTCGGTGTGGCCCGGCTGGCCGCGGCCAACGTGGTGGGGCTGCTCACCCGCACCTATTTCCGGGACGGCGCCGACGCGGTACGGCGGGCCGGGCTCGCCGGCGCCGACCTGACCGAACTGGGCGAGGTGCTGCGTGCCCAGGCCGGTGAGCTGGCCGCCCGGGGCCGGCCGGTCGACGGCACGGTCGCCGACCTCTTCGACGCCTGAGCGGGCGGTCAGGCCCGGTCAGGGCAGGGTGAGGATCTCGACGCCGTCCTCGGTCACCACGACGGTGTGCTCGAACTGGGCGGTCCACCGCCGGTCCTTCGTCACGACCGTCCAGCCGTCGGACCAGAGGTCGTACTCGTACGTGCCGAGTGTGATCATGGGCTCGATCGTGAAGGTCATGCCGGGTTCCATCACGTCGGTCGGCCGGGGACTGTCGTAGTGCGGGATGTAGAGCCCGCTGTGGAACGCCTCACCGATGCCGTGGCCGGTGAAGTCGCGCACCACGCCGTAGCCGAACCGCTTCGCGTACGACTCGATGACCCGGCCGACGACATTGATCTGGCGGCCCGGCGCGACCGCGCGGATGCCGCGCATCATCGCCTCGTGGGTGCGTTCGACCAGCAGGCGGGCCTCCTCGGAGACCTCACCGACGCAGAAGGTCGCGTCGGTGTCGCCGTGTACGCCGTCGATGTACGCGGTCACGTCGACGTTGACGATGTCGCCGTCCTCGAGCACCGTCGAGTCCGGAATGCCGTGGCAGATCACCTCGTTGAGGCTGGTGCAGCACGACTTGGGGAAGCCCTTGTAGCCCAGCGTCGACGGATAGGCGTCGTGGTCGACCAGGAACTCGTGCACCACCCGGTCGATCTCGTCGGTGGTGACCCCGGGCTTGCAGTGCTCACCGGCGAGCTGGGTGGCCTGCGCCGCGATCCGCCCGGCGACCCGCATCTTCTCGATCGTCTCGGGCGTCTGGACGTGCGACCCGGTCCACGGCTTCGGCCGCTTCTTGCCGACGTATTCCGGACGGGGGATGTGAGCGGGCACCTGTCGCCACGGGGAGCGCGTGCCAGGGGTCAACGGCGCACGGACGGTCATGCGGTAAGCCTATCGCCGCCGTCGGCGGGGGCCGACGGATCGCCCGCCGGTGCCGGGAACCACGGAGCCGGGGGGGCGCTTGTTGCCGTACGGCAACCACTGTGCCAAGGTACTTGCCGTGGATCAACAGGGTGCGGATTCCAACTTCTCCGCCGCCGCCCAGGCAGATGGTGACCACGTGACGGTGAATGTCACCGGCGAGGTCGACATGGCCACCGCCGACACGATGTACGCGGCGGCGACACCGTCCGGCGCCGCCCGGCTGACCCTCGACCTGCGGGCGGTCACGTTCTTCGACTCGGCCGCCATCCATGCCCTGGTCCGGCTCGGCGCCCGGTACGCCGACGCGCTGACGGTGCTGCCGTCCCCACAGGTGCGCCGGGTGCTCGACATCTCCGGCCTCGGCGACCAGCCCTGGCTCGCCGACTGACGGCGGCACCCACCGACCTGCCGGCGGCGCTCACCCGCCCAGCCGGCGGCGTACGGTCACCGTCGTGCCGCTGTCGGACCGGTGCACCGTCAGCTCGGCGAGCGCGCCGATGAGCGCCAGGCCCCGACCCCGGAACCCGGCGCCGTCGGATTCCCGCCACCGGCCGCTGTCCCGGACGACGGCGGCGACCTCGTCACGGCCGATGGTCACCTCGATGCTGATCGTTTCCTCGGCCGGCCCGACCGGGTGCTCCATCGCGTTGGCGGCCGCCTCGGAGACCGCCACGACCAGGTCGAACACGTCGTTCTCCGGCACCCCGTGCCCGGTCAGGAAATTCTCCAGCCGCCGGCGCAGCACGCTGAGCCGGGCCGGGTCGGCCGCCAGGCGCAGCACCAGCCGGTCGGGCTCGGCGGCCTCCAGGGCCAGCACCGCGACGTCGTCGCGTCGGGGCCGGCCGGCCACCCGCCCGACCATCGCGTTCACCAGGTCGTCGACGTGGTCGGTCGGGCGGGCCGCGTCGGTGAGGAGCTGCGCGAGACTGTCGTCGATGCCCTGCCGCCGGTCCTCGACCAGGCCGTCGGTGTAGAGCAGGATCCGGGCGCCCGGATCGAGCTGCCCGTCGACGGTGGCGTACTCGGCGTCGGGCAGCGCGCCGACCGGCGGGCCGAGCGCCCTGGTGTAGAGGAATCGGGCCGTGCCGTCGGGCTCGATCAGCGCCGGCGGCGGATGCCCGGCGCTGGCATACCGGAGCCGGCCGGTGACGGGGTCGAAGCGTACGCACACCACGGTGGCGAAGGAGCGCCGGCCGACCGTGCCGACCAGCCGGTTCAGCCGGGTCAGCGCCGCGCCCGGGTCGAACCCCTCCAGCATGTACGCGCGCAGCGCGTTGCGGAGCTGCCCCATGGCGGCGGCCGCCCCCACCCCCTTGCCGACGACGTCGCCGATGACCAGCACGAGCCGGCCGTCGTCGACCGGTATCGCGTCGTACCAGTCGCCGCCGACCTCGACCTCGCTGTTGCCGGCCAGGTAGCGGCTGGCGACGATCGCACCGGGTAGTTGCGGCAGCGACTGCGGCAGCAGGCTGTGCTGGAGGGTCATCGCGATCCGGTGCTCGGCCTCGAAGAGGCGGGCGTTGTCGAGCCGTACGCCGACGAGCCGGGCGAGCTGGGCGAGCACCTCCTCCTCGGCGTCGGTGACCGGGCCGCGGTACGGCCAGGCCCGCAGTTCGCCGAACGGTTCGCCGGTCATGCCGGACAGCGGCACCACCAGCGGCGGGTCCGTGGGCAGTTCGCCGCCGCCGTCCGCCTCGAAGCGGGCGCCGGGGACGCTGACCACGACCCGGGCGGCGCGGACGGCCAGCTGCGCGTGCTCGGCCGCGGCCTTCGTCACCTCGGCCGTCGACTGGGCGGTGTTGACCGCCACCGCCGCGTCGGTGAGGGCCCGCAACTGCCGGATGATCTGGCCCCGGAGCTGTCCCAGCTCCACGTTGGACCGGACCCGGGCGATCAGCTCCTGCCCGGAGAACGGCTTGACCAGGTAGTCGTCGGCGCCCGCGGACAGGCCCTCGACAGCCGCCACCTCACCGGCACGGGCGGAGAGCATCACGATCGGCAGGTGCCGGGTGCGCGGATCCGCGCGCAACGCCGCCAACAGCTCGAACCCGTCCATTCGTGGCATCATCACGTCGGTGATGACAAGGTCGAACGCGCTGTCGGCGGCGGCCTGGGCGGCGGCCACGCCGTCGGCGACCGCCACCACCTCGAAGGCCGGCGACAGCAGCCGGGTCAGATGGTCACGCAGGTCGGCGTTGTCGTCGGCGACGAGGATCCGGCCGCCACGCCCGGCCGTACGGTCGTCGCCGCCCACCGGACGGGAACCCCCGGCCGGGGCCACCGCGGGGGCCGGGACGACCTCCCCGCCCGCCCACCGCACCGCTTCGGCGAGGTAGAGCCGGGCGGTGTCGCTCTCGTCCACCGGGGTGTCGCCGGTGCCCACCTGGTCGGCGGGCAGGTGCCCGGCACCGAACGGCAGCGTGACCGTGAACGTGCTGCCGACGTCGGGCCGGCTACGCACCGCGACCCGGCCGCCGTGCAGTTCGGTGAGTTCGCGGACCACGGCCAGGCCGATGCCGGTGCCCTCGTGGCTGCGGGCCCGCCGGCCGACGACCCGCTGGAACCGCTCGAAGACCAGCGGCAGGTCGGCCTCGGGGATACCGACGCCGGTGTCCGAGACCTCGAGCACCGCCGACCCACCGGACGCGAGGGTCCGTACGGTGATCCGGCCGGCGAAGGTGAACTTGAGCGCGTTGGACAGCAGGTTGAGGACGATCTTCTCCCACATCTCCCGGTCGACGTGCACCGGACCGGGCAGCGGCGGGCAGTCGACGTCGAGCCGCAGCCCGGCCCGCTCGGCCGCGGACCGGAAGTTGCCGGCCAGCCGGGCGGTGTAGTCCGACAGGTCGGTCGGCCGGTAGCTGGCGTCGATCCGGCCCGAGCCGATGCGGGAGAAGTCGAGGACGGTGTTGACGAGCTTGAGCAGCCGCAGGGCGTTGCGGTGCATCAGCTCCAGTGCCTCGCGGTCGGCGACGGACAGGTCGGGGGCGGCCAGCGCCTCCTCCAGCGGCCCCAGGATCAGGGTCAGCGGGGTGCGGAACTCGTGGCTGACGTTGGAGAAGAAGTTGGTCTTCGCCTGGTCGAGGGCGGCTAGCTGCGCGGTCCGGGCCCGCTCCTGCTCGTACGCCCGCTGGTTGGTCACGGCCGCCGACACCTGGGCGGCCAGCAGCCGGAAGAAGTCGCGGTAACGCTGGTCGACGGCGAGCCGGCGGCTGGCGCCGAGCACCAGCGCGCCGACGGTACGCCCGCCACCGGTGACCGGCAGCACGAGCACCTCGTCGGCGGTGTGGTCGGGCACCGACGACAGGAACGCCGACACCGGGGCCTCGGCCGGCCGCCCCCGCGCCACCACCTGGCGCAGCAGGGCCGCTCCGGCCCCCCGGGTGTGTGGGCCGACCGTGGTGACGCGGACCGTCGGTGCGGGCACGCCGGCCGCTGACACCAGCGCCACCGCCGGCTCGTTGGCGGCCGGCTCCGGGGCGTCGGCGGCGGGCTGCGGTGCGGGACCGGCGGGCGGAGCCGTCCCGGCGTCGTCGAGGTAGAGCAGGGCGAACGGCACGTCGTTCGGGTGCTCACCCAGCACGGCCGCGACGCGGTCCCCCAGGTCGGCCTGCCCGGAGGCGTCCGCCAGCCGGACGCCGAGCGCGCTCAGCGCGCCGACCCGGCGCTCGCCGAGGACCCGGCCGGTGGTGTCGCTGACGATGCAGAAGACCCCGACCACCGAACCGTCGTCGGCGCGGATCGGGTCGTAGGAGATGTCGAAGTACGTCTCTTCGAGGAACCCGTGCCGGTGCAGCATGAACGGGTGGTCGGTGGCCCAGAACGACCGGCCGGTGGCGGCCACCTCGGCGAAGAGCTGGCCGAGCACCTCCCACGCCTCGCTCCACATCTCCCGCCCCGGGCACCCGAGCCAGTCCGGGTGCTTGTCGCCCATCGTCGGCACGTAGGCGTCGTTGTAGAGCGCGACGTGCTCCGGCCCCCAGAAGATGACGATCTGGGCACGGGAGGCGAGCATGCGTATGGTCGCGTGGCGCAGCGGGGCCGGCCAGTCGGCGAGGTCACACCCGATCGGCGTCGCCGCCCAGTCCAGGTCACGGATCCGGGCGCCCATCTCACCGCCCGCGTCGAGCGCGGCAGCCAGATCGGCGGGAAGCGGATCCGGTCCCATGGCACCTCCAACCGACGGCAGCACGAACCGACGGACCCTCAGGCCCGTCGGCTGCGGCTTCTACCCTGGCCGCCCGGGAAAGTAACACGGCACGCCGGCGCGGGAACCGCCCCGACCGCGCGGGGTCAGGAGAAGGTGGGCAGCCCGTCGATGCTCGCCGCGTTGCGGGTGGCCCGGTATTCGACCAGATCGGCCCCGGTGCGCCGGGAGTGCGCCCGGACCAGCAGGTCGCGGTCGCCCTCGTACGCCATCAGCGGCACCGCGTAGCCGCAGGAGTCGCTGATCCGGTGTACGTCGACGGTGATCACCGCCCGCAGCCCGTGCAGGTCGGGTGGGTCCGGAAAGAGCGCGAGCAGGTCGGCGCAGGCCGGATCGTCGACCGCGACGAAGGTGCCCCGGCCGTAGAGCCGGACGATGTTCGGCGGGCCCTGGAAGGCACAGAACATGATCGTGATGCGGCCGTTGTCGCGCAGGTGGGCGATCGTCTCGGCGCCGCTGCCGTGGTAGTCGAGGTAGGCGACCCGATGCGCGTCGAGCACCACGAAGGTGCCGGTCATGCCCTTCGGTGACACGTTGACGTGGCCGTCGGCACCGCTGGGCGCGGTGGCCACGAAGAACATCACCTGCGCCTCGATGAAGTCCCGCAGCCGGCCGCCGATCTCCTCGTGCAACTTCACGGCATCCACTCCCCGGTCGCGGCGGTCGTGGCCCCGCCACGGCCGCCCCCTGACCCGATCCTGTCACGACCCCGGCCGGCCCGCCCTCCCCTGACCGGCCGCGACCGGGCACACGACGCGGATCGGGGACCCGGTGTCCCGGGTCCCCGATCGGGCGGCCACGTCAGTTCGTGGCGGCGTGCACGTGTTCGTTCGTCGCCCGCAACAGGTCGACGACGGTCGTCACCGCCGGCAACCCCTCCCGGTGCGTGCCGGCACCGACCCGGCCCGACCAGTACCGGTACTGCGCCGCCAGGGTGTCCGTCCCGGTCCGCGCGGCCTGGAAGACACAGGAGCCGAGCGGGTCGATCGGCCGGTCGGCCGCGGTCGAGAGCGCGCAGGCCGGACCGAACCGCTCCTGGTCGTACCGGGGGTCGTGCCCGGTCAGGTCGCCCTGGCACGGATCCCAGTCCAGATACTGCTGGCAGGGGGCGTAGTTGGCCACCGCCCGGTGGAACGCGTTGCGCAGGTACTGCGAACCCGGGTCGTGGCTGTTCTGGCTGGGCGGCAGGCCGAAGTCCGCCGGCAGCGGCCGGTCACCGAAGAGCTGGGCGTTCATGACGTCGTCCCGCTCCAGGGCCGAGGCCCAGCCGAGTTCGGTGAAGATCTGCAGCATCCGTACCGCGTCGCTGACCTTGTGTCCGGCGTCCCAGAGCTGCTGGGACGGCGACCAACTGCCGGCCGGCGGCCGTTCGGTGCCGGTGCCGAGGGCGGCGACCCGGTAGAAGTACTTCTGCTTGCCGGTGAGCATCGCCCGGACCTTGACCCGGGCCTCCTCGAGGACGGCCGGGTCGTCGACGACGGTCCCCACCGCCTCCATCTTCGACCGGTACGTCGACGCCCAGTTCTTGGTCACGTAGTGGTCCGGTTCGTTGCAGTAGCCGGTCGGGATCGGGTCCCGGACGGTCCACGTGCAGATGTCGCTCAGCCCGGTCCGCCAGGTGACGGCGCGGACGTCCCGCCACTGCCCGCCGACCCACTTCGCCTGCTGTCGGGCGACGAGCTTCAGCGTCCCGGACGTGATCTCGGACCGGGGTCCGGTGGTGGTCCGGAGGTTCTCGTAGCTGGCCTCGAGGCAGCTGCGCAGCTCGGGCCGGTGCCCGGGCGGCATGCCGTAGTTGCCGAGGTGGTAGACGTTCGGCAGGGCCGAGCGGTTCACGTTGGTCGGCGTGGACACGGCCCGGCCGTTGTTTTCGCAGTACGGCATCGTCGCCACGTCCGCCACCCGACCGCCGGCCGGGATGGCCTGGTCGGGGCTGCCCCACATGTCGTACTCGCGGTCGGTCTCGACCCAGCGGACCGCCCGGCCCACCTCGGCCAGCGCCACCGACCAGCCGGTCATGGCCGAGTCGTAGTCGGCGAGCAGGGTCTTGAACAGCGCGTTGGTGTCGCCACCGGCGGCCGGGGCGCTGAACTGCCGGACCCGCCGGTTGATCGCCTCGCCGGCCGAGATCGTGGTGCCGGTCTCGGTCGCCGGAAGCTGCCCGGCGTAGACCGGGTTCTGCAGGGCGATGACCAGGTTCGCCCGGGCGCCGAGCAGCCACGCGGCCGGGTTGGCCACCTCCGCCGCCGGCTGGTCGCCGGGCGCCGGGGTCAGCGCGATCCCGCGCTGGCCGGCCCACCGGGCCAGGTAGTCGATCGAACCGCTGGGCAGGTGCAGGTCGACGGTCGCGACCGGGTCGGCGAACGACGCGCCGACCGGCACCACGTACGGCGCCCGCCGGGCGTCGTCGACGGCGAACGTACGGGTCGGCGAGTCGGCCTCGTCGAAGTAGATCTCGTACGAGCCGATCGCCGGCACGCCGCGCGCCTGCCGGTGCACGTACCGGTCGATGGTGGTCTTCAGCGGCTTCTGCGCCACCTCCTCGAACGCGGCCTGGCTGGCCAGGGCGAGCGCGTCGACCCGCTGGTCGAGGACGAGCAGTTGGCCGGCGATGACGGTCAGCTGGGCCCGTACCTCGGCGGCGCTCCGGGACAGGGCGGTGAGCTGGGCGGACAGCGCGTCGTACATGGCGCCGAGCATCTTCTCGATCCGGTCGAACCGCTTGTCGAGCCCGGCGGCGAGCCGGGTCACCTGGTCCCGCAGCTGCGCGATCTGCTGGCTGACCGCCGAGTCGGTGCCGCCGCCGGTGAACAGCGGCAGCAGCAGCATCGCGGCACCGACCAGTCCGCCGACCAGGGTGATCGAGGCCAGCGCCAGGCTGGCCGCGGTCATCGTCGCGGCGGAGATCGTCGTCACGTACGTGCTGATCGCGCTGACCGCGCCGACGACGGCCTTGCCGATGATCTCGATCTGCTTGCCGAACGGCTTGTCGACCAGGCCGGCCAGGAAGGACAGCACGGAGACCGCCTGCCCCAGGCCCTCCAGGGCCTTCTTGTTCGCCTCGGCCGCGGCCTTCGCTGCCGCCTCGTCGGTGCTGGTCGGCTTGTTCGGGCCGTCGACGGGGAACCTGTCCGACGCGGCGACCACGCTCGTGACCGTCGCCTCGGCCCGCGCCTTCAGGGCCGCGAGGGCCGCGTCGAGCTGGGCCCGGACGACCGCGTCGTACGCTTCCTTGTCGCCACGCTCGGCGGTGATCGCCGCCAGGTCGAGGTGCCCGGCCAGCTCCGGCAGGGCCGCCAGTTCGGTGGCGCTGGCGCCCAGCGCGACGCCGAGCCGGTCGCCGTACGCGCCGTTCCAGACGGCGGCGAGGTCGGCGTCGGTGGCACCCTGCCGGTGGAAGGTGCGCCACACCTGCGTCTGCGCACCCCGGAACAGGATCTCCCAGACGTGTTCCTGGGTGCCGGTGCGGATCTGCTCGATCGGCGGCACGATGCCGCCCAACTCCTCGCCGGTGGTGGTGCGCAGCAGCGCGCCGACGGTCGGCCCGCCCAGGTACGCCCCGTCGGTCTCGGCCAGTTTCGCCATCGACGCCGCCAGCAGCAGCAGCTTCGCCGGCGACTCGTCGTCGGCGCGGACGGCCTGCGTCACCGCCGTGGTGGTGACGGTGAGGTGCTGCTGGATCTCCGGCCGGGCGGCGCTCGGGTTCCTGGCCCGCCAGTCCAGCAGCTCGGCGGCGACCACCGTGTCGACCAGTGCGGTGGTGCCGGTACCGCGTACGCCGACCGCGGCCGCGAACAGCGCGTCGTGGGTGCCCGGCTCGTCGTAGGCGACCGGGTCCGCGGCCCGGGCCGGGGCGGCGAGCCCCAGCACCAGAGCCGCACAGAGTGTCATCGCGTACCACCGGTGCCGGTGGCCGCGACGGCGACGAAAGTCCACCATCTTCTCCTTCGTGTGGTGCCGCCAATTGCGCCCGGCCACACTTGCGGGTCTCTTACGGCCGGCTTGTCGCCCTGCTCAGCACCCCGCCGCGGCGTAATTGCGTTGCCGATCGGGGCGGGCCGGCGCATGCTCGTTGGCATGACAAGGCACCACGGAGCGCGCCGGCACCGGCGCACACGCAGCGTGGTCCTGCGAAGGGTCCTCAGGCGTCGTTAGCGCACCGGGCCCGGCAGGGCCCGGTCCCTCCCCGGGAGTCGCCTGACGACTTCCCCGCCGGGTCTTCGGCCGACCCGGCACCGCGGCGGCGCGGGGCGTGCTCACCTCTCTCACCCGTACGGCGTTCGCCGTGCCAGCGCCCGCCCCGCGCCGCCGCCCTTTCGCCCCCGGCTCGCACGCCGGTGGGCCGGGTGCCGAGGATGCGATCCACGACTCCCGGCCCACCTTCACGTGCTGGCTAGGCCTGCGGCCTGCCCGGTTCGATGGTGTAGTCCACGCCACCGACGACGAAGCTCTCGCCGGGCTCACGCAGCGGCCCGACCTGGGTGATCTGGAGCCCGTACGACTTCTGCAACGGCTGGGCCGCCGAGAAGCTCAGTTTCAGCACGGGACGCTCACCCGGGTTGATCAGGATGCCCTTGATCGTGGCCCGTTGCGGGTCGGCGAACTCGATCTGGGTGCGGCCGACCACCCGGATGCCCTCACCCTGCTGGCCGCCCCGCTGCCAGCGCGCGAACAGCTCCGGACCGAGGTCGGCGACGAGCCGCAGCCCCGGGACGGGTTCGGCCAGTGGCCGGACCGCGATGTCGAAGGGGGCGGCGACGTTGAGCGCGTTCGCCACCGCGAACGGCCGGTCGATGATGATCCCGCCGCCGCCGACCGAGACGGTGTTGGCGTTCTTCCACACGATGTTGTTGTTGTACTGGGTGTTGATGGACGTGGCCGGCCCTTCGAAGAGCATCGGGTCGGTCTCCGACTCCCAGCGGAGCAGGATGCAGAAGTGGCCGAGGGAGGGCACGTTGGGCCACGTGATGAAGGTCGAGGTGACCCCGCCGGGGGCGACCGCGATGGTGCGGGAGCCGATCGGGGTCCAGTCGCCCGGCCAGTTCGCGCCGCCACCGGACGTGGTGTAGTAGGCCTTCAGCGTCCCGAAGCTCACACCCGCCCCGTACGGCCCGTTGGCCCGGAGGTTGGCGTGGATGTAGCTCGTCGACCCGACGACCGGGTTCGAGTGGACGCAGCCCGGCGACGTATTCGGGCAGACCTTGACGTCCGGGCTGTTGAAGAAGGACGAGAGGATCGCGCCGTGAGGCTCGAAGCCGACGTCCGAGGAGCTGTCCTTGAGGTAGGCGTCGGTGCGCGACGACACCGTCGAGCCGGAGCCCGGGCCGGCGTCGACGGTGGTGCCGGCCGTGGCGGCACCACCGGTGGAAACGGCCATCAGCGCCGCCAATGCCGCGCCGAACAACAGCCGCGCCACCGCTTTGCGGCCGCGCGGAACTGATGCGTTCATGGGTTTTCCTTCCCGTCGAGAACTGGGGTGTCGAGCAGCGGGGAGCACTCTCTAGAGCCGGCGGGAATACTGTAGTTCAGCGACGGACGGCAATGGAATAACTGCATAAAAGCAATTGGGGGACGTGCCCACTTTTGCCGGGGAGTGGCCATTTGTCGAATGCGGGAAAACGCGAATGGAAAAAGCGTCGGGCGATATGTATCAATCGGCGGGACCGAGCCTCTTGTACGCCTGCACCGCCCCGCACCCGCCGGCCCGGCCCGCACCGGACCGGACTGCACCGGACCGACCCGACCCGCCGGCCAGCGGACCGGCCGGCGGGGTCAGGACACGTTGAAGTTGTCGCGGAACAGGTTGCCGGGGTCGTGGCGCCGCTTCAGCTCGCGCAGTCGCCGCAGCGTCGCGGGCGGGAAGGCGTCGGTGATCCGTTCCGGGCGCAGGTCGGTGTCGAAGTTGGTGTAGAGCCCGGAGAAGTGCCGGGCCAGGTCGTCCCACAGCCGGTCGAGGCGCCGGCGGTCGGTCCCGAACGCGACCGCCTGGAAGTTGGCCGACCGGTGCGCGAAGGCGGTCGCGTCGGGGTCGACGTCGGCGACGGCGCCGCCCATCGCGCGGATCTGGAAGAAGTACACCGCCCCGCTGGCGACCAGGTAGGCCGCCGCGTTGGCGAACTCCGGGGTGAGGTGCTCGAGCAGGCCGGACCGGGCGACCGGTTCGCCCTGCCCCTGGTGCGAGCCCTCGACGTGGTGCATGAGCGCGGCGTACGGCACGATCTGCGCGGCCTGGTCGAGCACCGGCGCGATCCCGGCGATCGGCTGGAGCCGCTCGCCCACGGTGTCCGGGTCGGCGGCGTCGACGACGGTGAGGATCTGCGCGACCGGCGGTCGACCGCGCCGCGCCCCGCCCATGATCAGGTTGGCGGTGGTGTCGCGCGGTGCCGCCTCCAGCACCGCGCCGAAGCGTTCCAGCAGGCCGGCGGTGTCGCTCGCGTCCAGGGCGAACTGTCCGAAGCCGACGTCGCCGACCTTGTCGACGACGAACTCGAACGACGTCACGATGCCGAGGTTGGCGCCGGCGCCACGGACGCCCCAGAACAGGTCGGGGTTCTCGTCGGCGCTGGCCCGCACCGTCGTGCCGTCGGCGAGGACGAGGTCGACGGCGAGCAGGTGGTCGATGGTGAGCCCGTACCGGCGGACGAGCCAGCCGATCCCGCCCGAGGTGGCCAGCCCGCCGACCCCGACCCCGCCGTAGTCGCCGGAGGTGAGCGCCCAGCCGTACCGGGCGAGGGCGGTGGCGACGTCGCCCCAGCGGGCCCCGGGCCCGATACGTACCCGGCGGGTTTCCCGGTCGACGACCTCGATCGTGTCGAGGTGGGCCAGGTCGATCACGATGCCGCCGTCGTTGGTGGAGCGTCCGCCGATGCCGTGCCCGCCGCTGCGGACCGACAGCGGCACCGGTTGCTCGCGGGCGAAGGCGAGCGCGTCGACCACCTCGGCGGGGTTCCGGGGCTGGATGACGAGCCCGGGCGAACCGGCCCGCATCGCCGACGAGCGGACGCGGGCGTACCCGAAGTCGCCCGGCTCGACGGTCACCGCCGCGAGCGACGGGGGTACGCCGTCGTAGTCGATGCCGGTGCGGCGGCGGGCCAGCGCGGCGGCGCCGCGCCGCTCGGGCTCGGCCCGCGGGCCGCGTTCCCGGGCGACGGCCTCGCGCAGCGCGGGCGCGACCTCTTCGGCGAACCTGCGTGCGACGTCGGGGTCGTCGGCCATCAGGATGAACGTGCCGATGCCGTCGCGCAGCGCCAGCGGCAGCAGTTCCTCGACCCACTGGTCGGCCGGGCCGTCGAGGAAGCCGCGCCGGGACGCGGCGAAGGTGCCGCTGATGTTGAGCAGCCGGCGGATCTCGCGCGGGTCGCGGCCGGCCTCCCGCGCCGCCTCGTCGATCACCGCCTGGCCGGCGGCCAGGTCACCCGGTTTCAGGTACGGCAGCGACGGCAGCCAGCCGTCCGCCTTGCGCCCGACCAGGCGCAGCATGCGGGGCTTGTACGCGCCCAGCCAGATCGGGATGTCGTGGGCGGGCAGCGGGCCGCGTTTGGCGCCGTGTACCCGGTAGTGGTCGCCGTCGTGCTTCAGGATGCCGGGTTCGTCGGCGGCCCAGATCCCGCGGATGATGTCGATCGCCTCGTCGAGGGCGTCGACCGACTGCCCGGGGGTCAGCCGGCGGCCGCCCATCGCCTCGATCGCGTCCCAGAATCCGCCGGCGCCGAGGCCGAGGTCGAACCGGCCGCCGGAGAGCAGGTCGAGGCTGGCGGCGGCGCGGGCGGTGACGGCCGGTGGGCGCAGCGGCAGGTTGAGCACATTCGCCGAGATGTGCACGGATCGGGTCTTCGCGGCGACCCAGGTCATCAGGGTCCAGGTGTCGAGGAAGCCCGGCTGGTAGGGATGGTCCTGGAAGGTGACCAGGTCGTAGCCGAGTTCCTCGCTGAGCTGGGCACGCGCGACGGCGGCGTCCGGCGGGGTGACGGTCGGGGTGATGAACGTGCCGAACTGCAGCGGGTGCCCGTAGTCCATGACGCCCTCCGATCGAGTGGTGATGACGACTGTCTGGGATGCCAATCGTATGTCGGACCACTCATTTTGCGACCAGCACGTGCCGTCACGCTCGTCACAGGAAGCGTCAGGAGGCCGCGTCGGCCCGACGGTCGGCCGAGCCGCGCCGAACACGTCGCTTCGGGGTCGGCGCCGGGCCGGAACCGAGGTCCTGGACCAGCTCGCAGGCGTTGTCGAGCCGGTCGGCCTCGTTGGCGCGCACCGCGAGGCGCCGCAGCACGTCGCGAAACACCCGCGCCTCGTCCTCGGAGACCTCGCCGAGCAGGTGCGTGTCGATCGCCCGCAGGTGACGCTCGGCCAGTTTCCAGGCGAGGTGCCCCTTGTCGGTGGCGACGATCTGCCGGTTGCGCCGGTCGGCCGGATCGGGCCGGCGGGCCACCAGCTCGGCGGTTTCCAGATCGTCGACCAGGTAGGTCATCACCGTGCGGTCGATGCCGAGCCGCTTGGCGAGGGCGGACTGGCTGCCGGCGTCGCCGTGGACCGCCGCCGCGAGCACCTGGTATCCGCGCGGCCCGCCCGGGATGTCGCTGACCACCTCGTTGGACGCCTTGACGTACGCGCGGAACAGCACCCCGAGGTTGAACCCGAGGTCGTGGGCGAGCGACGCGCCCGCCGGGGCACCGAGGGCGGAGGCGGGCGGGGTGTTGTCCATACCGACGACCCTAACAAGCCCTGCTGTCCAGCCAGAAGATCACAATTCGCGACGTTCTTCAGCGAAGACCGTCTGTCCCGAAGATGGGTCACCGGCTGCCGGTGCCGGCCACGACGGGCCGGCACCGGACCCTGGCTACCGGGCGCCGTCGGCGAGGGTGACCAGGGCGGTGGCCGCGCGGAAGTACTTGTTGCGGCCGAGATCGCCGATCGTCTTGATGTTGAGCGCTTCCCTGAGCAGCTTCGCGTCGTCGTCGGTCACGCCGGCCAGTGCGGCCACCGGCGCGTCGACCAGCTCGGCGAGTTCCTTGTCCTCGTACGACTTGTCGAGCAACTTGGCAAGATCCGCTGTCACCGCCATGACGCCTCCCTCCGTACGGGCATCCGACCGGACACCTTGAGATGAGAGAAACTTTTACATATCGGACTTGTCCCATGTGCAGCATTCGCCGACATTGGCGCTGAGTTACGGCTCAGCGGCGGGAGGCGACGCCGGCCGCGCCACGCAGCAGGGCGGTGATGCCGCCCGCCTCCTGCGGCGGCCCGTAGAAACGGCCCTGACCGGTGTCGCAGCCCAGCGCCGACAGCCGGTCGGCCTGGTGCCGGGTCTCCACCGCCTCCGCCGTCACCGAAAGGTTGAGCGCGTGCGCCAACCGCACCAACGCGTCGACGATCCGCTCGTCGACCCGGCTCACCGGATCGTCGCCCCGGATGCCCTCCACGAACGCACCGGCCAGCTTGAGCGAGTGGATCGGCAGCCGGCGCAGATAGGCCAGGTTGGAGTAGCCGGTGCCGAAGTCGTCGATCGCCAGCCGTACGCCCAGCGCGGCGAGCCGGCGCAACGACCGCAACGGCTCCCCCGTCGTGGCCATCACCGCGCTCTCGGTCAGCTCCAGCTGCAACAGCTCCGCGGGCAGGCCGGTGCGCTTCAGCACCGCCGCGACCTTGCCGACCAGCGCCGCTTCGCTGGCCTGCCGCGCCGCCAGGTTGACGCTGACCCGCAGCCGGGCGTCGGGAAACTCGGCCAGCCAGCGACTCGCGTCGGCGCAGGCGGTCGCCAGCACCCGTTCACCGAGGTCGACGATCAGCCCGGTCTCCTCGGCCAGCGCGATGAACCGGTCCGGCCCCAGCCGGCCGAGCTGCGGGTGCTGCCAACGCACCAGCGCCTCGACGGCGATCAGCCGCCGGTCGCCGGTCGCGACGATCGGCTGGTATTCGAGGACCAGCTCGTCACGCTCCAGTGCGGCCGGCAGCGCGGTCGCGAGTGCCGACTTGGCCCGGTCGCGGGCGCTGCGTACCGGGTCGAAGACCGCCCAGCGGCCGCGACCGTCGGCCTTGGCCCAGTAGAGCGTGGTGTCGGCGGCCTTCATCAGGTCGGCCGGATCGGTGTCGGCGACCGGACGCTCGACGATGCCGATGCTGGCCGAGACGGCGAGCTGGTGTTCGCCGATGCGGACCGGCTCGGCGACGGCGGACAGCGCCGCCTCGGCGACCCCGACCACGTCCTGGCGGCCGGTGCTGCCCTCGACCAGGATGACGAACTCGTCGCCGCCCATCCGGGCCACCAGGTGCCCGCCGTCGGCCACGCAGTCGGCCAGCCGGTTGGCGACCACGCTGAGCAGCCGGTCGCCCAGGTCGTGCCCGAGGCTGTCGTTGATCGCCTTGAAGCCGTCGAGGTCGATGAAGCAGACCCCGATCCGGTCGCCGGGCGCGGCCCGGCCGAGCACCGCCGTCAGCCGGTCGAAGAACAGGGTGCGGTTGGGCAGCCCGGTCAGCGGGTCGTGCTGGGCCTGGAACCGCATCCGCTCCTGGAGTTCGTAGCGGTCGGTGATGTCCTCCATCATCGCGACCGTGAAGCGCGGCCGGCCGTCGTCGTGGCGGACCAGCGACACGGCCAGGTTGGTCCAGAAGGCGGTGCCGTCGCTGCGGTGGTAGAGCTTCTCCATCCGGGCCGCGTCGTGGCGGCCCTGGATCAGGTCGGTGTAGTGCTGCCACATCCCGTCGGGGTCGTCGGTGTGGAAGAGCTGCGCGACGTTGACCTGCCGCATCTGTGCCGGGGTGTAGCCGAACATGTCGGCGAGCGCCTGGTTGACCTCGACGATGCGGCCGTCGGTGTCGGCGATGCCGATACCGATCGCGGCCCCGGTGAAGATCGCGCGGAAGCGTGCCTCGCTGTCGCGCAGGGCCTGCTCCGCCTCGTTGCGGGCGGCCCACACCGAGCGGCTGAGCCGCTCCTGCTGGACGAAGGTCCGGTCGCGCAGCGCGGCGGAGAAGCCGGCGGCGAGCGCGCCCTGCAGCGCGGTGGCCCGTTGCCGGACCGCCGGGGAGTCGGCCAGGTCGGGCAGTACGTGGGTGACGAACCGTTCGCCGAGCGCGCGCACGGTCCAGCCGAGCACCGCCGGCTCGGTCAGGTGCGCCTCCACCAGGGCCGTCCCGACGTCGTGCCCCGGCCGGTCGGTGAACTGCGGTGCGAGCGTCGCCCGGGCGAGCCGGACCGTGTGCGCCAGGAGCATCTGCTCGATCTCGACCGAGCTGACCGGCACGAAGCCGAGCCGCCCGACGGCGGCGGCCCAGTCCCGGGCGAACAGCTCCGCCCCGGCGTGGCTGAAGCCGTCCACATCGGACCGACCCGGTGTCGCGCCGGCTGGATCGTCCGCGGGCCCTGTCACGGCTACCCGTCGGCGCGGTCGTTGCGGCCGAGCGCGCCGAACGCGCCGAACCGCTCCGGATGATCGTCCACGTCGGACGGTACGTCGGGCCGCCACAGCGGCATGTGGACGACGCCGGGCGGGAGAATGGTGAAGTCGCCGAAGAACGCGGTGACCTCGGCCTTGGACCGCAGGGTGATCTCGGTGGAGGTGCGGGCGGAGAGCCGCTGCGCGTCGAGCATCTCCTGCGGCTGGTCCTCGAACGTCGAGTGCGAGATCAGCAGGTAGCTGCCGGGCACCGTCGCCCCGCGCAGGGTGGCCAGGATCGCGCCCGGGTCGTCGGCGTCCGGGACGAAGTGGACGACGCCGGCGAGCAGGATCGCGACCGGGCGCCCCAGGTCGATCAGCCCGGTGGCGGTCGCCTCGGCCAGGATCCGCTCCGGTTCACGCAGGTCGGCGTGCAGCACGGCACAGCGGTCGTTGCCGTCGAGGATGGAACGGCTGTGCGCGACGGCGACCGGGTCGATGTCGACGTACACGACCCGGGCCTCCGGGTTGGCGGCCTGGGCGACCTCGTGGACGTTGCCGACGGTCGGGATGCCGGAGCCGATGTCGAGGAACTGGTCGATCCCCTCGGCGACCAGGACGCGTACGGCCCGGCGCAGCAGGGCCCGACCGGCCCGCATCGTGTCGGCGAGATTCGGCGTCATGCCGGCGATCTGCGCGGCGAGCTGGCGGTCGATCTCGAAGTTGTGCGCTCCGCCGAGAAAGTAGTCGTAGACCCGGGCCGCGCTGGGCCGGTTCATGTCGATCTCGGTCGGCGGTCCACTCGACTGGTCCATCTGTCGCCTTCGGGTAGTCCGGGGAATCTGAGGGGGTCCCTGGCCGGCCCGAGCATAACCGCCCCGCGCCGAGGTGCGGTGACCGTGGTCATGCCGTCCCGGCCGTCGCCGGCAGCCCGACCGCGCGCAGGCTCGCCGTCCAGAGCCGGCGGGCCCGGTCCGGGTCGGTCGAGCGGGGCGAGGCGGCGAACGGGGCCCGGAACGCGAAGTAACCGCCGGGTACCAGCGCGTCGTCGGCGGTGGCCAGCCAGACCAGTGTGTCGGCGCCCCGCTCCGGCGTACGGAACAGCAGCGGGACCGGGCGGGCCAGGGTGACAGCGGGCTGCCCCGCCCGAACCGGGTCCGTACCAGGCCGGGGAGCAGGAAGCCGCCGAGGTGGTTGACCTGCATCGTGACGTCGTGGCCGTCGACGGTGGCACGGGTCCGGGCTGCGAGCTGGCCGGCGTTGTTGACCAGTACGTCGACCCGGGGAAGGTCGGCCCGCAACCGGTCGGCGACCTCGCGTATCTCGGCGAGCCGGGCGAAGTCGCCCCGGTAGGTGCGGGGCGGGCGGCCGGCGACTGCGGCGACCCGGTCCGCGGCGTGGGCCAGCCTCGCCGGTTGCCGCCCGAGCAGCACCACGTCGTCGCCGGCACGGGCGAGCGCGACGGCCGCCGCGAGCCCGATCCCCGAACTGCCACCGGTGACGACCACCGTCCTGCGCTGCCCCATACCCGTCATTCGATCATCGGCGGCGCGCGCCCGCCGGGCACGGATAGGTTGGCGGTATGGCGCAGGCGCAGTTCACCCGGGAGACCGGCAGCGGCGGCGAGTTCGTCCGCCAGCCCAACCGATTCACCGACCGGATCACGGCCGACTCCCAGTCACCGCCCGGTGGCGGGCCGGACTCGCGGGGGCGGTGGCCGGTCGAACCCGGCCGCTACCGGCTGGTCTGGTGCCGGGCCTGCCCGTGGGCGCACCGCGCCCGGATCGTGCTGGGCCTGCTCGGACTCGACGAGGTGATCTCGGTCGGCACCGTCGACCCGATCCGCGACGAGGCCGGCTGGCGGTTCACCCTCGACGAGGGCGGACGCGACCCGGTGCTGGGCGTGGAATTCCTGGCCGAGGTCTACCGGGCGACCGATCCCGACTACGCCGGCCGGGTGACCGTGCCGGCGCTGGTCGACACGGTCACCGGACGGGTGGTGACCAACGACTATCCACAGATCACGCTGGACTTCGGCACGCAGTGGCGGGCATACCAGCGGCCGGGCGCCCCGGACCTCTATCCCGAGGCGTTGCGGCCGGAACTGGACGCGCTGATGGCGGAGATCTTCCGCGACGTCAACAACGGCGTGTACCGGTGCGGGTTCGCGGTGACGCAGCAGGCGTACGACGAGGCGTTCACCAACCTGTTCGCCCGGCTCGACCTGCTGTCGCAACGGCTCACCGGGCAGCGCTACCTGATGGGCGACACGATCACCGAGGCGGACGTACGGCTGTTCACGACGCTGGTGCGCTTCGACGCGGCGTACCACGGGCACTTCAAGTGCAACCAGCGCAAGCTGACCGAGATGCCGGTGCTGTGGGCGTATGCCCGCGATCTCTTCCAGACGCCGGGGTTCGGCGACACCGTCGACTTCGACCACATCAAGCGCCACTACTACGGCACGCACCCGGCGATCAACCCGACCGGGATCGTGCCGCTGGGTCCCGACCTGTCCGGTTGGACCACGCCGCACGGGCGTGGCTGAACCGCTCCGGGCGGCGGCGGGGTTCGGGGCGGCGGCCTGCGCCGTCGCCGGCACGGTCGCGGTCACCGTCGCGGTGGTCGCCGGGCCCGGTCCGGGCCTGACCGGGTACGTCAGCGAGGCCGGGGTCGAATCCAGCGGGTACGCGTCGACGTACCGGCTGGGGATCTTCGTGCTCGCCGCCGGCCTGCTGCTGTTCGCGCTGGCCCTGCCGTGGGCGCCCGCCGGCGGCCCGGCGGTGCGGGGCGGCGCGGGAAGCCGGGGCGGGCCGGCGATGCGGGACGGCCCGGCGGTGCCGGGCGGGCCTGCGGTGCGGGGCGGGCCGGCCGTGCGGGGCGGGCCGGCCGTGCGGGTCGGTGGCGTCGTGTTGCCCGACCTGGTCCGCACCGCCGGGGCGCTGCTGGTCGCCAGCGCCGCCTGCACCGTGCTGTCCGGCGCGGTGACGTGCAGTGCCGGCTGCCCGCTGCCGCCGTTCGAGCCGGCGACGACCGCCGACCTGGTGCACGGTGCGGCCAGCATCGCCGCGGTCGCGTCGTGCGTCTTCGCGATGGTCGCGCTGGCCTGGTCGCCGGCCACCCCGCGGGCGTTGCGCCGGTTGTCGGCGGTCGCGGCGGCCGTGGCGCTGCCGCTGTCGGCCACGGTCGGGATCGCCATGCTCGTGCTGGGCCGCAGTTCCGTGGTCGCCCTGGTGGAGCGGGTGCTGCTGGTCGAGGCGGCCGCCTGGGTGCTCGCCGGCGGCGTGCTGGTCGGGGTCGGGCGGCTCCGGTCCCGCCCCGCCAAGATGCGAAATTACGTAGGTACGTAATACTGGAGACATGTCGAAGGACGATCTCGCCGCCCGGGTGGCCGCCCTGGAGGAGGCGGTGGCCCGGCTGACCCGGCAGGCCACGCCGGAGCCGCGTACCGGCCCCACCGGCCCGGACACCTTCTGGGCGCTGGAAGGACTGCGCGACCGGCTGCCGCCGCAAGCCGAGGCCGGCGCCGTACTCTTCACCGGCACCGTCGACCTGCCCACCGGCGAGCACTACGAGTGGCAACTGGGCCGGCCGGTCGACGACCTGCTCGGCACCGACTGGTCCGAACACGCCGGCACCCTCGCCGCGCTCGGCCACCCGGTACGCCTGCTCCTGCTGCGCCAGGTGCTGCTCGGCTGCCGTACGACCGCCGAACTGGCCGAACAGGAAGGGCTCGGCACCACCGGTCAGCTCTACCACCACCTGCGCCAGCTCGTCGGCGCCGGCTGGCTGCGCCCGTCGTCGCGGGGCCACTACACGGTGCCGCCCGAGCGGGTGGTGCCGCTCCTCACGATCCTGACGGCGGCGACCCGATGAAGATCACCCGACCACTGGTCGCCGCCGCCCTGACCGGGCTGGTCGCGGCCGGGCTGGCGACCTTCGCCGCCCCCTCACCCGCCGGGCTGGCCGGCGACCGCACCGGCGACACCGGACCCGCCACCCGGGTCCGGGACGCTGTCGACGACCCCGCCGGCTACCGCGGCCTCGCCGTCGCCACCGTCGACGGCGGCCAGGTACGGGTCGCCGGGATCGGCGAACGCGGCACCGCCGGCGGCGACGTCGACGCCGGCACCCGGTTCGAGTCCGGCTCGCTCACCAAGGTCATGACCGGCATGCTCCTCGCCGACCTGGTCGCCGACGGCGTCGTGACGCCCGACGACACGCTGCGGCAACTGTTCCCCGGCCGCGCCTTCGAGGACCCGGCCGTCGGCGACGTCACCCTGGCCGAGCTGGCCGGTCACACCTCCGGGCTGCCCCGGCTGGCCCCCGCGCCCGGCGGGCCACTGAGCACCGTCGTCGCGGCGGTCCGCGGCACCGACCCGTACGCCGGGCAGGACGCCACCCACGTACTCGACGCGTTGTCCGGCACCCGGGTCCGCGACCACCGGGGTGAGGTGACGTACTCCAACTTCGGCATGGCGGTGCTCGGCCTGGCACTCGCCGAACGGGCCGGTACCGCCTACCCGGAGCTGCTGCGCCAGCGCCTGCTCGACCCGCTCGGCATGACCGCGACCGGTTTCGTCGGCGAAGGCGATCCGCTGCCGGCGGTGCCGCGACCGGCGGCACCGGTGCGGGTCGCCCCATGCGGGCGTGGCGGGCCGGCGGGCTGGCCGCCGCCGGCATCGGCATGTGGACGACCGCGCACGACCTGGCCCGGTTGCTGGCCGCGACGATGGCCGGAACCGCGCCGGGCGCCGACGCGACCACCCCCAGGTACGGCCCGGACGACGAGCGGATCGGGTACGGCTGGTTCACCACCCGGTACGACGACCGCGAGATCGTCTGGCACAACGGCGCGACCGGCGGCTTCAGCACGTACGTCGGGTTCGAGCGGTCGACCGGCCGGGGCGTGGTGCTGCTCGGCAACACCGACCGTGGTGTCGAGGCGGTCGGGCTGCGACTGCTCGGCGTCGACCGGCCGACCGACGGCCCGGACGCCAACTGGCTGCTGATCGCCGTCACCGTCGTACTGCTGGTCGGCGGCGGGCTCGGCCTGGTCGCGACGGCGACCGGCACCGGCAGCACCTGGCGGCCCGCACCGGACCGGCTCGGGCTGGCCGGCGGCATGCTGTCGGCGACGGCGTCGCTGGTGCTGGCGCACCGGGCGGGGGCGTGGCTCGACGTTCCGGCGGTGCTGTGGCCGGTGGCGGTCGGGTTCGCGGTCGCCGGCGTGGTGCTGGCGGTGTTCCGATGGCCGGGCCTGCCGGTGACCGGCCGGGGCACGCCGTGGGTGCGCTGGACCGGCGCGGCGATCGGCGCGGTCGTGAGCGGCGGGCTGATCCTCGCGGTGGCGATCCTGACCTGATCGCCGCTGTCCCCTACTTGGCCGCCTCCAGGGTCGGTGCCGGCTGGGCGGCCGGGCCGGGGGTGGCCGCCGACGTACCGAGCCGCTCGTAGAGCATCCCGCCCTGGTGGGCGAGGGCACCGACGACGGTGGGCACGATCGGCAGGATCCAGTCGGCGACGATGCCGCGGTGCGGCAGGTTGAGGATCAGCACCGCGGCGGCGGCGCCGCCGAACCCGTGCGCCAGGGCGCGCCAGACGGCGCGGCCGGTGTGGCCGACGGCGGCCCGCCGGGCGGCCCGGTCGCCGAGGTCGGGGAAGCCGGCCAGGGCGCGGGCGTCCCGGCGGCCGAAGTTGACCCCGGCCACCCCGCCGGCCACCGACGTGCCGACGACGGTCGCGGCCAGCAGGTCCCGGGCCAGCAGCAGGAGCAGCCCGAACGCCAGCGCTCCGAGCCCGAGGGCGACGGCGGCGCGGATCCACTCCCGCTTGTCGCCCGGATACCAGTAGTACTTGGTGGTGCCCTCGGAGACCTGCTTGACGATCCGCCCCATTTCGGCCCCTCACCTCGCTGACCGTAACCCGTTCCCTCAACGATCGTTACGAAGCGTAGGCATCAGCGGGATCACCCGGCTGGCAGCATACTGAAAATAGCTACCATTCTCCCAAATGACGGGAAACCGGTCAGAAGAGGACGGTTGCGAACGTGCCCACCGAACGGAAACCACACCGCTCGTACACCCGGCGGGCCGGCACGTTGTAGTCGTTGACGTAGAGGCTCACGGTCGGGGCGACCCGGCCCGTCGCGTCGCGCATTACCGCCGACATCGCCGCCGTCGCGATCCCCCGCCCCCGCCACTCCGGAGCGACCCAGACCCCCTGGATCTGCGCGGTGCGCCGGGTCACGACGGCCAACTCCGCCTTGAAGACCACCTCACCGTCGACGACCTTCACGTACGCCCGCCTGGCGCGTACCAGGTCGAGCACCCTGCGCCGGTAGCCGCGCCCGCCGTCGTCGACCAGCGGCGACGCGCCGACCTCCTCGGTGTACATCGCGACCGCCGCCGGGAAGAGCAGGTCCATCTCGTCGGAGCGGGCCAGCCGCACGTCGGGGTCGGGGCGCACCGGTGCCGGACCCTCCGCGGCCAGCAACGGCTGGTTCGGGCGTACGTCCCGCGCCGGTCCCCACCGGCTCTCCAGCCGCTCCCACAGGCCGAGCACCGCGTCGGCGCGGCCGACGATGGAGGAGCAGAGCCGTTCCTCGGAGCCGATCCGCTCGGCGAAGGCGGCGACCGCGGGTTTCGAGGCGAGAACCGGGGTCAGGTGGCCGCCGAGCCAGCACAGCGACTCCACCTGGCGGCGCGAGCCGTAGCCGAAGATCCGCCCGTCGGCCCGCCACCAGGAGAGGCCGTGCGCGGCGACCCGCTCGGCGACCTGGGCGGCGGCGAACGGGTCTAGGTCGAGGAGCCTCTCGACCGCACCGCGCTCGGTCTCCCCGAGCTGCCGTACGGGCACCATGAGCACGCTTACCAGCGTGCCAGATTCGCGGCGCCCAGGTGCGGTCAGCCGCCAACTCCCCACTCCCCCCTCGACGATCCCCGTGATCAGGGACCAAGTCGGGCGTGTTGCCGGCGTGTCGTGGTTCGAATCCCCTGATCACCGGGATCAAGAAGCCCGGCCTCGCGTGGTGGACGTCTCTGTCGTCTTGTCGGCGATAGTTTTCCGATATATCGTCGAGCCATCAACGACAGTCTGAGGGGAGACTGAAATGGGATTCCGACGCGATTTCCACGCGGCCCACGAGGGCCGGATGCGGGGCTTCCGGCCGTTCCCGCCCGGCGGCTTCGGCCCCGGGTTCGGCGCCGGCTTCGGCGCGGGACCGGGATTCGGTCCAGGACACGGTCACGGCCGGGGGCGCGGGCGGGGCCGGCGGCCCAACGTCCGCACCGCCGTGCTCGCCCTGCTCACCGAGCGGCCCATGCACGGTTACGAGATGATCCAGGAACTCGACCAGCGCACCGGCGGGGCATGGCGCCCGAGCCCCGGCTCGATCTATCCGACGCTGCAACTGCTGGAGGACGAGGGCCTGATCGTCGCCAGCACCGAGGAGTCCGGCGGCGGGCGCAAGCGGTTCGCGCTCACCGAGGCCGGACGGGAGGAAGCGGCCACCGCGGCCGAGGCTCCGCCGTGGGCGGAGTTCGAGGAGAGCGTCGGTAGCTGGCAGGACATCCGCGACGCCAGCATGCAGGCGATGCAGGCGCTGCGGCAGGTGATGACGACCGGCACCGACGACCAGCGGGCCCGCGCGGCCCAGGTGCTCGACGAGACCCGGCGCAAGCTCTACGCGATCCTCGCCGAGGAGAAGTGAGCACGGCTTCCGGGTTCCTCACCGCCCTGATCCCGGTGATCAGGGACTAGGGCGGGCGTGTCGTCGGCGTGCCGCGGTCACCAGCCCCTGATCACCGGGATCTCGCAGCCGCGGCCGACCATCGCCCACGGCGGTGGCGGCTGCCGGCCGTCGGCCACGGGTGGCGGCGGCTGCCGGCCGCGGCGGTGAGGGCGCCTGCCGGCACGGTGCCCGGCCCGGACAGCGGAACGGCCCGCCACCATCGGTGGCGGGCCGTCGGCGGATCCGCGTGGGTCAGTGGACCGTCACGGACGGGGCGCTGACCAGGTCACGCAGTTCTTCGGGAAGCTCGGCGCCCATCTCGTCGGCGAGCCGGATCGCCTCCTCGACCAGGGTCTCCACGATCTGCGACTCCGGCACGGTCTTGATCACCTGGCCCTTGACGAAGATCTGGCCCTTGCCGTTGCCGGAGGCCACCCCGAGGTCGGCCTCCCGGGCCTCCCCCGGCCCGTTGACGACACAGCCCATGACCGCCACCCGCAACGGCACCGGCAGCCCCTCGAGGGCGGCGGTGACCTGCTCGGCCAGGGTGTAGACGTCGACCTGGGCCCGGCCGCAGGACGGGCAGGAGACGATCTCCAGACCCCGCTCGCGCAGCCCGAGCGACTCCAGGATGGCGTTGCCGACCTTGATCTCCTCGACCGGCGGGGCGGACAGCGACACCCGGATCGTGTCCCCGATCCCCTCGGCCAGCAGGGCACCGAACGCCACCGCCGACTTGATCGTGCCCTGGAACGCCGGCCCGGCCTCGGTGACGCCCAGGTGCAGCGGGTAGTCACACTGCTCGGCGAGCTGCCGGTAGGCCCGCACCATCACGACCGGATCGTTGTGCTTGACGGAGATCTTGATGTCACGGAAGCCGTGCTCCTCGAAGAGCGAACACTCCCACAGCGCCGACTCGACCAACGCCTCGGCGGTGGCCTTGCCGTGCTTGGCGAGCAGACGCTTGTCGAGCGAGCCGGCGTTGACCCCGATCCGGATCGGGATGCCGGCCGCCGAGGCCGCCGCGGCGATCTCCTTGACCTTGTCGTCGAACTGCCGGATGTTGCCGGGATTGACGCGTACGGCCGCGCAGCCGGCGTCGATCGCGGCGAAGACGTACTTCGGCTGGAAGTGGATGTCGGCGATCACCGGGATCTGCGACTTCTTCGCGATGGCCGGCAGCGCCTCGACATCGTCCTGCGACGGCACGGCGACCCGGACGATCTGACATCCGGACGCCGTCAGCTCGGCGATCTGCTGGAGGGTGGAGTTGACGTCGGCGGTGAGCGTGGTGGTCATCGACTGGACCGACACCGGGGCGCCGCCTCCGACCGGCACCTGGCCGACCATGATCTGGCGGCTGTGTCGGCGCGGGGCGAGCGGCGGGGGCGGTACGGCGGGCATGCCGAGGCTGACTGCGGTCACTGGGTACTCACCTTGAGAAGAGCGTGATCGGATTTATCACGTCGGCGGTGACGGTCAGCAGCGTGAAGGCACCACCGACGAGGATCACCACGTATGTGACTGGCATGAGTTTGAAGTAGTCGACCCGCCCCGGATCCGGCTTGCCGAGCCGTGCGAAGAGCCACGAGCGGGCCCGCTCGAACCAGGCGATCGCGATGTGCCCGCCGTCGAGCGGCAGCAGGGGCAGCAGGTTGAAGACACCGACGAAGAAGTTCAGCGAGATGAAGAGCAGGACGAAGATCTCCCACGCGTCGTTCTCGACCGCCTCGCCGCCGAGCCGGCTGGCGCCGACGACGCTGATCGGGGTGTCCTGGTCGCGCTGGTCGCCGGTGATCGCCGCCCACAGCGCCGGGATCTTCTCCGGGATGCGCTGCATCGCCCGGACGGTGCCGACCGCCATGTCGCCGGTGTATTCGGCGGTGGCCCCGATCGCCTCGATCGGACCGTACGTGACCATCAGCGGAACCCCGGGGGGCGGCACCGGGCCGGCGACACCCAGCGCGGAGACGGTGACGGCGGCACCCTCGGGGTTGTCCAGCGGCGTCCGCTGCACGGCCGCGAGGTCGGCGGTCACCTGGCCCGCCACGCCGGCGCGCTCGTAGCCGATGGTGGCCTGACCGGGCGGCAGTCCGCGGACGACGTTGACCAGGTCGGTGTAGGTGGCGACCGGGGTGCCGTTGATCGAGGTGATCTTGTCGTCGTCCTGGAGGCCGGCCTGGCGGGCCGGGCCCGCCGGATCGCTCGGCAGGCACTCGCGCGACTCGTTGGCCACGACGACACAGTCAGTGATCTTCACGTGGGCGGGAAGCGGACCGGCGAGGGCCTTGTTGGGCAGTCCCATGAACATGGCGGCCAGCCACAGCGCGACGATCGCCAGCATGAAGTGCGTCGCCGAGCCGGCGCCCATCACGATGGTGCGCTTCCAGACCGGGTAGCGCCACATCACGCGGTGCTCGTCGCCCGGCTCGACGTCGTCGTCCTGCGGGGTCATCCCGACGATCTTGCAGAATCCGCCGAGCGGGATGGCCTTGAGTCCGTACTCGGTCTCACCGCGCCGGAACGAGAAGATGGTGGGGCCGAAGCCCACGAAGTAACGGCTGACCTTCATGCCGAACTTCTTGGCGGTGAGCATGTGCCCGGCCTCGTGCAAACTCACCGAGACAAGGATGGCCAGGGCAAACAGCACAACCCCGAGCAGGTACGCCATCAAGCTCCCTCCGCAGACGCCCCGATGATTTGCCGCGCCTGCGCCCGTGCCCAGGTCTCCGCGGCGAGCACGTCCTCGACGGTACCCGGTTCGGCGAAATCGGGGGCCGCCCCGAGCACCCGCTCGAGTGTGTCGACGATGCCGAGGAACGGTAGCCGACCGGCGACGAACGCGGCCACGCACTCCTCGTTGGCGGCGTTGTAGATCGCCGGGCGGCAGCGGCCGGCCTCGCCCGCCGCCTTCGCCAGCCGTACGGCCGGGAACGCCTCGTCGTCGAGCGGGGCGAATTCCCAGGTGTGCGCGGCGGTCCAGTCGACGGCGGCGGCCGCTCCCGGCACCCGGTCTGGCCAGCCCAGGGCCAGCGCGATCGGCAGTTTCATGTCCGGCGGACTGGCCTGGGCCAGGGTGGAGCCGTCGACGAACTCGACCATGGAGTGGATCACCGACTGCGGGTGGACCATCACCTCGATGTCGGCGTACGGCACGTCGTAGAGCTCGTGTGCCTCGACGACCTCCAGCGCCTTGTTGACCATGGTCGCCGAGTTGATCGTGACGACCTGCCCCATGTTCCAGGTCGGGTGGGCCATCGCCTGCTCGACGGTGACCCCGGTCAGCTCCTCGCGGCGCCGCCCGCGGAACGGGCCGCCGCTCGCGGTCAGCACCAGCCGGCGCACCTCTTCGCGGGAGCCGCCGCGCAGGCACTGCGCCAGGGCCGAGTGCTCGGAGTCGACCGGCACGATCTGCCCGGGGCGGGCCAGCGCGGCTTTCACGAGCGGGCCGCCGGCGACCAGCGACTCCTTGTTGGCCAGGGCGAGGGTCCGCCCGGCGCGCAGGGCCGCCAGGGTCGGCGCGAGCCCGAGCGAGCCGACGACCGCGTTGAGCACGATGTCGGCCGGCAGCTCGGCCAGCTCGGCCATCGCCGACGGGCCGGCCACGATCTTCGGGATCTTGAAGCCGCCGGCGGGGTAGTCGCGCCGGGCCGCCTCGGCGTAGAACGCCAACTGCAGGTCCTGGGCGGCGGACGCCTTGGCCACGCCCACCACCTCGACGCCGAGTTCCAGCGCCTGGGCGGCGAGCAGGGCGACGTTGCCGCCGCCCGCGCCGAGCCCGACGACCCGGAACCGGTCGGGTGCGTGGCGGACGATGTCGATGGCCTGCGTGCCGACCGAGCCGGTCGAGCCGAGCAGGACGATGTCGCGGGGTGAACTCACGCCGCCCATTGTGGCCGAGCGGGATTGGGAGCCGGTGGGGAGCCGCCCTCGATCAAGGGCCGGCCAGCGTACGGGCGTGCGGACGGCCGGGTCGGGGAATGAAGGAGTGATGGAATCCGGCTGGAGGTGGCCGCGCCGGTTGGCCCGCGCGGCGTTGCGGCCGGTCCGGGGCCGGGACCTGGCACTGCACGCGGCGGCGATCACGTTCTACGGCGCGGTGGCGGTGGTGCCGGTGGCCCTGCTGGCGGTCTGGGCGACCGGCCTGGTCGCCGGCGCCGACCGGGTACGACGGCTGGCCGGTCACGCGATCGAGACCCTGCCCGACCAGATCGGCGCCGACCGGGCCGCCGCCGCGCTGATCGACGCCGGGCTGGGGCTGACTCCCCTGTTCGCACTGGCCGCCCTCCTGCCGGCGTCGCTGTACGGCGAAGGGCTGCGTCGGGCGTTCGGGTCCGTCGCCCGCCCGGCGCCACCGGCCGGGCGGCTGATCGGCTGGCGTGGCCGGTTGCTGCTGTTGCCGGTCCTGGCCGCCGCGCCGGCGCTGCTGTTGTCGGTGCTGCTGACACTGCCACTGACCACCGGGCTGGTCGGCGAGGGCGGCTGGGCCGGCGTACTCGGGGTGGTGCTGTCCTTCCTCGCCGTCTGGCTGGGGCTGACGCCGGTGCTGGTCTGGGTGTTCCGGGTGGTCGGGCCGGCCCGGCCGGACTGGGCGTCGACCGCCGTCGTCGGCTCGTTCACCGCGGCCAACCTGTCCGGCTTCCTGCACGGGTTCGTCCTCTTCTGCTCGCTGCCGCTGGATCTCGGCGTACCGTTCGGCGGCTTCGACGGGATCGGCGCGGTCGTCGCGGTGCTGTTGTGGCTGTACCTCTTCCACGTGATCGTGCTCACCGGCTATTCGGCGACGCTGGCGGGCAGCGCCTGGTGGGTCCGGCGGGCCACCGGTGGCGCCGACCGCCTCACCGCGCCGGTGGTTCCGGCCGGCCGGAACCGGGATCGGGAACGGATAGTCTGTTAGAGCCGGTTAGCGCAGTGAACAGCGTTCATCCGGCGACGCGGCCCGTGGCGACGAGGAGGTGGCGGTTGACGACGGCACCGACGCGACGCGAACGCCTTCGTACGGCGACCGTCACCGAGATCAAGGAGGGGGCCCGCCGACTGCTGAGGGCCGGCGGGCCACCGGCGATCTCGCTGCGGGCCATCGCCCGCGACATGGGCATGACCGCCCCGGCGATCTACCGCTACTTCCCCAGCCTCGACGCGCTCACCGCCGCCCTCGCCGGCGACCTGTACGACGAGGTGCGTACGACCGTCGAGGCCGCCCGGGACGCCGCCGGGGCGGACCCGCTCGCGCAACTGCTGGACATGGCTCGGGCGTTCCGGCGCTGGGCGGTGACCCACCCGGACGAGTTCACCCTGATCATGGGCCAACCCGCCGGTGGGACCGGAGCGTCCGAGGCGGCCTGCGCCGACGCCGGGCACCCGGGCGCCCGGCTCGGCGCCACGTTCCTGCGGCAGCTGACGGTGCTGTGGGAAGGCGCCCCGTTCGGCGCGCCGGCCGGAGAGGCGCTGGAGCGGTCGCTCGCGCCGCTGCGCAGCCGGCACGGCGAGGTGCCGGTGGAGGTCGGATACCTGTTCCTCGCCGCCTGGACCCGCCTCTACGGCCTGGTCGCGATGGAGGTGTTCGACCACCTGGGGTGGGCCGTCACCGATCCCGAACCCCTCTTCGAGGCCGAACTGGCCAGCCTGGCCGAGCAGCTCCGCTCCCCCACCAAGATCCCTTGATCGCATAGCCGGGCATCGCAGTGAGACGGCCCGCGCCGTTACGCTGCCGGGCATGAATGAGCGGTCGAGCGCCCAACTGCCCTCCCGTGCCGACGTGGTCGTCGTCGGCGCCGGCCACAACGGTCTGGTCTCCGCCGTCCTGCTGGCCCGCGCCGGCCTCGACGTGGTGGTGCTGGAGGCCGCGCAGGCCGTCGGCGGAGCCGCCCGCACCGAGCGGCCGTTCGCCAAGGTCCCCGGCCTCGGCCACTCCACCGGTTCCTACCTGCTCGGCCTCATGCCGCCGGAGCTGATCACCGAACTCGGTGTCGAGATCCCGGTCCTGCGCCGCGATCCGCACTATTTCCTGCCGACGCCGGGCGGCGCCGGCTCGCCCTACCTGCTGTTCGGATCCGACCGGGCGGCGACCCGCGAGCAGATGGCGGCCTTCTTCTCGCCCGCCGACATCGCCGCCGACGACGCGATGCAGGCCGAGTTGGCGGCCCTGCGCGAGGATCTCGCACCGGCCTGGCTGGCCGAGCCGTCCGCCGTCGAGGAGACCGCGCAGCGATACGTCCGGCCGGCGCTGCGGCAGGTCTTCGTCGACCTCGTACGCGGCTCGGTCGCCGACTACCTGGCCCGGTTCGAGTTCCGCTCCGAACTGCTGGTCGCCATGTACGCGGTGACGGATGGCCTCTCCGGCCTCAACGCCGGTCCCGACGATCCCGGCACCGGGCACAACTTCCTGGTGCACAACATGTGCCGGCTGCCGGGGGCCGACGGCACGTGGATGATCGCCCGGGGCGGGATGGGCACGGTGTCGCGCACCTTCGCCGACGCGGCCCGCGCCGCCGGGGCACAGATCTTCACCGGCACGCCGGTCAGGTCGGTCACCGTCGATGGCGGCGCGGCCAGCGGTGTGGTGCTGGCCGACGGCCGTACGGTCGGCGCGCGGGTGGTGCTCGGCGCCTGCGATCCCTACCGGCTGATCGACCTGGTGCCCGACAACGCGCTGCCGGCCGAACTGACCGCCCGGATGGCGGCGGCCCGGCGACCGGGCAGCACATTGAAGATCAATCTCGCGCTCTCCGGGCTGCCGCGGTTCGCCTGCCTGCCGGACGACGCGCCCAGCCCTTTCGGCTCGACGATCCACCTGCTGCCCGGTTCGGCGTCGCTGGTCGGTGACGGGGCGGGCGAGTCGCCGATGGCGGCGCTGCGCGCCATGTGGGCCGACGTGCAGGCCGGCCGCCTGCCCGAGGAGCCGACGATGGAGTGGTACCTGCACACCACGGTCGACCCCTCGTTGCAGGACCCCGCCGGCCACCACTCGTCGGCGCTGTTCGTGCAGTCGGTGCCGTACGAGCTTGCCGACGGGACCTGGGCCGACGCCCTGCCGTCCTACGTGGACAAGCTGCTCGCGGTCTGTGAACGCTACGCCCCCGGCACCGGTGAACTGGTCGCCGACATGATGCCGCTGACGCCGCCCGGCATCGAGGAGCACTTCGGCATCACCGGCGGACACATCCACCACGTCGACAACACGGTGTCGTTCACCGACCGGATGCCTTACGCGACCGGGCTGGACGGCCTCTACGCCGGCAGCGCCGGCTGCCATCCGGCCGGCAGCGTCATCGGAGCGGCCGGCCACAACGCGGCGAAGCGGATCCTCGCCGACCTGGCCACCTGAGCGCACGCTGGCCACCTGAACGCACGGCAGCCGGCGGGCAGCGGGCAGCGGGCGAGTCTCGGGCGTGTCGCTACCGAAGATCCCTGATCACCCCAGGTCGGACCGGAAATCGGCCCGACCTGGCGGCCAACCGGTTGACAAACCCCTGTTAGTGCCCGCAACTCCGGACACACTGCGTTGAATGGGCAAAAGCGCCGAGTTCAGGCCGACCCCGAACTCGCGCGAAGCCGGAGAGAGTGGCCTCCCCGCACCGGACGGCCACTCTCTCCGTTTCGCTCTCTCCACCTGGTCACGTGCCGGCCGGCGCGCAGTTCCGCTCCACGCGGTCGCGCCGGCTGGCGCGCACGGCACCCGCCGTCAAGAGGCGGACGCGGTGACGAGTCAGCCGGCCGCCGGGTCGGCGGGAGCCGGTTCTGCCTCGGCTGGTGCCGGCGTCCCGGCGCGGCGGGCCCGGACCTCGTGGCCGACGCTGGTCAGACAGCGCCCGCTGGGCAGGTCGAACCGCCAGCCGTGGAGCTGGCAGGTCAACTGGTTGCCCTCCACGATCCCGAACCGGGTCAGGTCCGCCTTCAGGTGCGGGCAGCGACGCTGCACGATCCAGTCGCCCAGCTTGATGTCCTCGGCGTCCGGCTTCTGTTCGGCATACCAGCCCTCGGCGTACTGGAGGCGCTCCTCCGACAGGCACTTGAAGAACGCGTAGACGAACTCGTTGTACTGCCCGATCCGGGCGGCGGAGAACCGGCAGGACAGGAACAGCGAGTTGACCCAGTCGACCTCGCCGGAGTGCAGCAGTTGCTCGATCAGGGCGCGCTCGGTGCGGAATCGGTAGCGGACCTTCTCGTCGGCGTACGGGCGAACCTGCTTGCCCGGGAAGTCCACGACGACCGACTCGATCGACTCGCCGTCGTAGCCGACCAGGTCGAACCGGACCGGGCCACCGACGCCCTTGGCGAGGTAGACCGACTCCTCGAGCAGCGGCTCGATCCGCCGCTTCATCTCCTTGAGCACGTCGACCTCGGGGTGCCGCCAGGACTGCTTCGCCGCCTCGATCACCGGCCGCTGCCGCTCCTGGTATTCGCGCAGGTGCTGTTCCTTGTTGGCGAAGAACTCGTCGAGGTCCGCCACCGGGTGCTCGGTGCGCGCCCCACCGTCGGCGGTCAGCTCGGTGACCGTGCCGGGCAGCAGCACGATCGCGTTGCTGCCGCCGACCTTGGCGTATTCGCGCAGGAAGTCGGACTGGTCGGGGAAGATGTTGCCCTCGTCGCCGTGGATGTCGTTGAACTGCCACAACTCGTCGTCGAGGAAGCACGGCGGACCGGCGATCGGGAAGACGTGCGACGCCTTCAGGTCGTCGATGTAGCGCCAGGTGCGGTCGTACTGCCGCTCCCGCTTCTGCTTGCCGAACGCGGTCTTGGCCGCGTTCGGCAGCTCGTAGACCATCGGGTACCAGATAGCGCCGGAGAACTGGAGCAGGTGCGCGTGCACATGTCCGAGTTCGGCGAACATGGTCAGGTCGGTCGGGCGGGCGTCGTTCTGGTTGAGCAGCCGGACGCCGTCGTACTCGACCCACAGCGACGAGTCCCCGATGGGACCGTCGGTGGGCGACGTCAGCGCCTGGATCAGCACCTTGAGGCCGCCGCCGAGTTCGGTCACCTCGTTGGTCTTGGTCCGGATGAACCGGGTGAAACCCACCTCGCGCAGCTCGTCCTCGAGTTCCGTGGTCGGATACTCCGGCAGCAGCACCGTCGCCTTCTTCGAGATGAAGCGGCGCAGGTGCGCCGCGTCGAAGTGGTCACGGTGGAGATGCGAAACGTAGAGGTAGTCGACGTCGCCGAGCGTCTCCCAGTCGAGTTGGGAGTTGTCCGGGAAGGGAAACCAGGAGGCGAAGTAGGCCGGGTTGACCCACGGGTCGCACAGGATGCTGCCCGCGGCCGTGTCGATCCGCATGCTGGCGTGCCCCGTACCGGTCACTCGCACCGCACAGACCTCCTAGATCAAGACCATCAAGGTGTACGGCAAAACGCTACCGGAGCCGACGGTGCCGCGGTTCGCCGACGCCACCGAACGGGTCGTACGGCCCACTGGCGGCGGGCCGGGTGGCCCGTGCCAGACTCTTACCCAGATCGCATCACCTGGGAAAGGACCTCACCGTGGCGGGAAGCGAGCCGGTAACCTCACCCGACCAGCGCAAGCCGGGCCACCGCAAGGCGGGCCAGATCGGTGCGGTGGTGTCCGCACTGCTTCTGCTGTCGATGGTCATCGGTAACCACGAGGGCCGCGTCGAGGACATCTGGCTGGTCGGCCTCGCCGCGCTGCTGCTGCTCATCGTCGTCGGCGACATCGTGCTGCGCCGCAACGGCCTGCGTAACTGACACCGGCCGCTCCGCGCCGCGACCACCCTCGCGGCACCAGCCGTCGGCCCGTGCCGGGTCGCGGCACCAGACCGGCCCCGGAACACACAGGGCCCGTTCCGGTACGTACCGGAACGGGCCCTTCGTGCGTGCGGCTCAGTGCCGGCGCAGGATGTCCTGGACCTCCTTGAGTGCCGCCTCGACCTCGGCCTCGAAGTAGCCGCCCGGCACCAACTCGAACCGGGTGTTGTCCAGGGCGGCCGGGTCGACCGGCATCGGGCCACGGCCGGACATCGCCATGAGGATCCCGTCGAAGAGCCGGTCGACCTGCACCGGGTCGTATCCGCTGCCGAAGCGGCGAACCTGGAAGGTACGCCGGATCTCGTCGACCCGCTGCGCGTCGCCACCGGCGGGCGGCGGGCCGCCGAACGGCGGCCGGTCCAGCGGCGGCGGACCGTCGAACTGGGGCCGGTCCAGCGGCGGCGGACCGTCGAACTGGGGCCGGTCGTAGGGCGGCCGGTCCAGCGGCGGGCGGTCGACCGGCGGGCCGTCGAACGGCGCGCGGGCCACCGGTGGGCGATCGTAGGGGGGCCGGTCCGGCGGCGGGCCGGCCGGTCCGGTACGCGGGCCGGCGGCGCGCGGGTCACGGTCGGGCATCCGGATCTCGGCGGTCATGTCCATGCGGCCGTGCCGGCCGGGCTCGAAACCGTCGAACCGGTCATCGGGCTCGTCGAACCGGCGCGGGCCGGCACCCGGCGGAGGACCCGCCGGGCCGGGCGGGCCGTCGTAGCCGCGGGGGCCGTCGTAGCCACCGCCGAACGACCCGGTGGGCTCGTCGTAGCGACCGTAGGGGTCGCCGGGCGGCGGGCCGGCCGGTGCCGGCATCGCGCGGGGCGGCGGGGCGGAACCGACCGGAGGCATCCGGTCGGGTCCGGGCGGACCCATCCGGTCCGGCGGCCCCATCCGGTCGGGCGGGCCGAGACGGTCCGGCGGACCCATCCGGTCCGGCGGACCCATCCGGTCGGGGGCCTTACGGTCGGGCGGGCCGCCACGGTCGAACCGCTCGACGGCGCGGGGCTCCGGCGCGTGGGCCGGGCCGCCGCGCTCCTCGAACTCGGCGAGCTGCCGCTCCACCCGGTCGAGGTGCAGGTCCACCTGCCACTCGTCGTAGCCGCCGAACCGGACCCGGAAGACCACGTCGTGGACCTCCTGCGAGGCGACCGGCGAGCCCACCGGCTCACCGGCGAGCGTGGCCTCGACCCGGTCGAGGAAGGTGTCCACCTCGTCGACCTTGTAACCCCGACGGAGCGCCTTACGCCGGAAACGCTGACCCTGACTCGCCACTATGTCTCCTGGTTCGCTCGCTCGTCACGCCTGGTCACCCGGCAACCGGCCGGCGGGCCCGGGCCGGCCCGCACGCCAACTGTGCCATTCTGACGCCCATCCGCCGCGCCGGCAGCGGTCGTGGGTCCGCCCGTTCCGCCCGCTCACCGGTCCACCTCGGCGGCGGCGAGCTGCCCGCAGGCGCCGTCGATCTCCTGGCCACGGGTGTCGCGTACGGTCGTCGAGACGCCCGCCTGGCGCAGGCGGCGGACGAACTCCCGCTCCACCGGCTTGGGGCTGGCGTCCCAGCGGCTGCCCGGGGTCGGGTTGAGTGGGATGAGGTTCACGTGGGCCAGCCGCCCAGCCAGCAGCCGGCCAAGGAGGTCGGCTCGCCACGGCTGGTCGTTCACCTCTTTGATCATCGCGTATTCGATCGATACCCGGCGCCCCGTCCGGTCGGCGTAGGCCCACGCCGCGTCGAGCACCTCGGCGACCTTCCAGCGCTGGTTGACCGGCACGAGTTCGTCGCGCAGCTCATCATCGGGCGCGTGCAGCGACAGCGCAAGGGTGACCGAGAGGTCTTCGTCGGCCAGCCGGCGCATCGCCGGGACCAGCCCGACGGTGGAGACGGTGATGTGCCGCTGGGACAGCCCGAGCCCCTCCGGTGCCGGTGCACAGAGCCGGCGTACGGCCGCCACGACCCGGGCGTAGTTGGCCAGCGGCTCCCCCATGCCCATGAACACCACGTGCGACAACCGGGGTGGGGCGCCGGCTACCACACCGGAGGCGGCGACACCGGCGAGGTAGACGGCCTGGTCGACGATCTCGGCCGTCGAGAGGTTACGGGTCAGCCCGGCCTGCCCGGTGGCGCAGAACGGGCACGCCATCCCGCAGCCCGCCTGGCTGGAGATGCAGACCGTGACCCGGTCGGAATAACCCATGAGCACGCTTTCCACGAGCGCTCCGTCGTGCAGCCGCCACAGGGCCTTGCGGGTGGCCCCGTCGTCACAGGCCATCTCGCGTACGGGGGTGAGCAGGGTGGGCAGCAGCTCCGCCGCCAGCCGGTCCCGGGCGGCGGCCGGCAGGTCGGTCATCAGGGCCGGGTCGCGGACCAGCCGGCCGAAGTAGTGCGTCGACATCTGCCGGGCCCGGAAGGCGGGCTCGCCGAGTTCGGTGACGAGTGCCCGCCGGCCGGCGAGGTCGAGGTCGGCGAGGTGCCGGGGCGGCATCGAGGCCCGGCGGGCGGCACCGGGAGCCGGGCCGGGCGTGCCGGCGGGGCCGGCCGGGTCGGCGAAACCGGCGGGGCTGGTCGTGCCGGCAGTGCCGGTGGGGCTGATCGGGATCACTGGCAGGCTATTCATGGCCTGTCCAGTGTCCCACGCGCCGGCCGGACCACCCGGCCCCGAGGACCCCCAAACGTGCACCATCCCTCAGCCGGGTGGGGCGAACAGCGTCAGGAGGAAGTAGGCGGTCGGCACCGCGAAGAGGACCGAGTCGAGCCGGTCCATCAGACCGCCGTGCCCGGGCAGTAGGTTACTCATGTCCTTTATGTTGAGATCGCGTTTGATCATCGACTCGGCCAGGTCGCCGAGGACCGCGGCCACCGAGACCGCCACCCCGAAGACCGCTCCCCACCAGGGCGCTACATCGAGCAGGAAGTAGAGCAGCAGAGCGCTGCCGACGGCCGCGGCGGTCACCGAGCCGCCGAACCCCTCCCAGGACTTCTTCGGGCTGATCGACGGGGCCATCGGATGCCGGCCGAGGAGGACACCGACGGCGTAACCGCCGGTGTCGGACAGGACCACGGCCGCGAGGATGACGAAGATCCGCCAGTCACCGTCCGGCATGGCGGCCATCAGCGCGGCGAACCCGCCGAGGAACGGCACGTAGACCGCGATGAGCACGGAGGCGGTCAGGTCGCGCCGGTAGCCGGCCCACCCGTCGCCGATCCGCCACACGAGAGCGGCGAGCACCGTGACCACGAGCCCGAGAAGAAGCCCGTCCGGACCGACCTGCCAGGCCAGACCGGTCATGAGTACGCCGCCGGCGAGCAGCGGAACCATCGGTGGACGGGCGTCGACGGCGCGTACCGCGCGGGTCATCTCCCAGATTCCGACGCTGAACGCCAGCGCGATCACGACCAGGAACGCCGGCCGGTAGGCGAACAGGGTGCCGACGAGCACCGCGCCGAGGGTGACGCCGACCCCGATCGCGGCGGGCAGGTTGCGGCCGGCCCGACTCGGCGGTTTCGGCCCGGCGGCCGTACCCGCGCGGCCGGCCCGGCGCTTCCCCGGCTGCCGTCGACGCGGCGGTTCCGACGGTTCCGGCGGCTGCACCACCGGGTATGCGGCCGTCTGCGCGTCGGCGTCCACCATCGGGTAGGCGGCCGTCTGCTCGTCCACCACCGGCTCGGGATCGTCACCGGCACCCGGCGGGTACGCGGGGACGGCACCGTTCGTGTACCCGCCATGCCCACCGGGCGGCCGACCCGGTACGGCGTACCCGTTGCCGTTACGCGGCGGCCAGTCGTCGGGGCTGGGCGACGGGTTGGCGTCGGGGCGCGAGTGCCGGGCGTAGGGATCGGGCGCGGCACCGGTGTGCCGCGCCCGATGTGCGTCGGTGCCCGATCCGGGATGAGGGTCGAGGTAGGACATCAGACCTCGAGCAGCTCGGTTTCCTTGTGCTTGACCAGCTCGTCGACGTGTGTCACGTAGCGGTGGGTGAGGTCGTCGAGTTCCTTCTCGGCACGGCGTCCATCGTCCTCGCCGGCCTCGCCGTCCTTGACGATGCGGTCCAGCTCTTCCTTCGCCTTGCGCCGCACGTTGCGGATCGCGACCTTGGCTTCCTCGCCCTTGTTGCGGGCCACCTTGATCATGTCGCGGCGCCGCTCCTCGGTCATCTGCGGCAGCAGGATCCGGAGCTGGTTGCCCTCGTTGTTGGGGTTGACCCCCAGGTCGGAGTCGCGGATCGCCTTCTCCATCGCCTGGAGTTGCGACGCGTCGTACGGCTTGATGATGGCCATCCGGGGCTCGGGCACACCCACCGACGCCATCTGGGTCAGCGGCGTGGGGGTGCCGTAGTAGTCGATGATGACCTTGGAGAACATCGCCGGGCTGGCCCGCCCCGTCCGGATCGCGCCGAACTCCTCTTTGGCGTGTTCGACCGCGCGGTCCATCTTCTCTTCGGCCTCGAGGAGCGTGTCGTCGATCACCTGCTCCGTCGCCTCCTTCTCTTGCTCGTAGGTCGTCGGACGGCCTAGGCCGTGATCAGGGTCCCGATCCGCTCGCCACCGACCGCCCGGATGATGGTGTCCTCGCCCTCCGCGCCGAACACCAGCATCGGCAGGCCATTGTCCATGCAGAGGCTGAACGCCGCGGCGTCAGCGACCCGCAGGCCGCGGCTCAGCGCCTCGGCGAACGTGACGGTGTCGAGTCGGCGGGCATCGGGATCGGTGCGCGGGTCGGCGGTGTAGACGGCGTCCACACCGTTCTTGCTCATCAGCACCACGTCGGCACGGATCTCCAGCGCCCGCTGGGCAGCGACCGTGTCGGTAGAGAAATAGGGCATTCCGGCGCCGGCACCGAAGATGACCACACGGCCCTTCTCCAGGTGACGGATCGCCCGCAACGGGATGTAGGGCTCGGCGACCTGGGCCATCGTGATCGCGGTCTGTACCCGCGTCTCGATGCCCTCCTTCTCGAGAAAGTCCTGCAGCGCGAGGCAGTTCATGACGGTGCCGAGCATGCCCATGTAGTCGGCCCGGGCGCGGTCCATGCCACGCTTCTGCAACTCCGCGCCGCGGAAGAAGTTGCCGCCGCCGATCACCACGGAGACCTGCACCCCACGCCGGACGACGGTGGCGATCTGCCGGGCGACGGCCTGTACGACGTCGGGAGCGACGCCGACCTCCCCGCCGCCGAAGACCTCGCCGGACAACTTCAGGACGACCCGTCGGGACCGGCCGGGGGGTGGTGCGGTGGGATCGTCCTGCACAGCGGTCTGCTCATTCACGGTCTGCGTCATCCGACCCGCCTCTCATGCGCGGGGCAAGCCCGCCGCGCGGTGGCACCGGAGGGTGCCGCCGCCCACCTTATGGGACGAGGAGGCCGCGGTGCCTATCACGTACACCAGCGGCCTCCTCGGATTGTCTATACCCACGCGGCCGTCCCGCCCGCGAGGGCGGGAGAACCGCACGGTCGGGCTCGGTCAGGCCTGGCCGACCTCGAACCGGACGAACCGCGTCACGTCGATGCCGGCCTCGCCGATGACCTGCTTGACCGACTTCTTGTTGTCGGTGACAGACGCCTGCTCCAGCAGGACGAAGTCCTTGAAGAAGGCGTTGACGCGACCCTCAATGATCTTGGAGATGGCAGCCTCGGGCTTGCCCTCCTCGCGGGCGCTCTGCTCGGCGATGCGCCGCTCGGACTCGACCGTCTCGGCCGGCACCTCGTCACGGGTGAGGAACTTCGGCCGCATCGCGGCGATCTGCATCGCCACGGCACGGGCGTCGGCGTCGCCCGCCTCGTCGGCCTTGCCGGCGTATTCGACCAGCACGCCGACCTGCGGCGGCAGGTCCTGCGCCTTGCGGTGCAGGTAGACGGCGACCGTGCCGTCGACCTTGGCGAAGCGGTTCAGCACGAGCTTCTCGCCGATCTTGGCCGACTGCTCGAGCACGGTGTCGGCGACGGTACGGCCGTCCGGCAGCGTCGACGCCAGCAGCGCCTCGGCGTCGGCGACGCCGGCCTGCTCGCCGTGCTCGACCAACTGCTGGGCCAGCGCGATGAAGTCGGCGTTCTTGGCGACGAAGTCGGTCTCGCAGTTGAGTTCGAGCAGCGCCTTGCCGGAGTGGGCCACGAGGCCGTTCGCGGCGGTGCGACCCGCACGCTTGTCGACGTCCTTGGCACCCTTGATCCGCAGGAGCTCGACAGCCTTGTCGAAGTCGCCCTCGGTCTCCGTGAGCGCCTTCTTGCAGTCCATCATGCCGGCGCCGGTGAGGTCGCGGAGCTTCTTGACGTCCGCGGCGGTGAAGTTGGACATGACTCTCTCTTCGATGTTTGAGGCTGTGGGTGGGGTGGTCAGTTGGGGATTACCCAATCCGGGGCGCACCGTGCCCTCGTACCCGATCGGGCGGGCCGGCCGCGGGTCCACGTCCGGCCCGGCCCGATGGTGAGGTCACTCGGCGGCAGCCGCCGCGGGCTCGGCAGCCTTCTGCTCTTCGTCGGCCTTCTTCTCCGGCGTCTCCAGCAGCTCGCGCTCCCACTCGGCCAGCGGCTCGTCGGCCGCGACCACACCCGGCTCGGGCTTCTCGTCGGTGCCGCGCTGCCGTCCGGAGCGGGCGATCAGGCCGTCGGCGACCGCCGCGGCGATGACCTTGGTGAGCAGTTCGGCGGAGCGGATCGCGTCGTCGTTGCCCGGAATCGGGAAATCGACCTCGTCGGGGTCACAGTTCGTGTCGAGCACGGCGATCACCGGGATGCCCAGCTTGCGGGCCTCGTCAACGGCGATGTGCTCCTTCTTGGTGTCGACGACCCAGATCGCGGCCGGCACCTTCTGCATGTCACGCAGACCACCCAGGGTGCGGGTGAGCTTGATCTTCTCGCGGGAGAGCTGGAGCGTCTCCTTCTTGGTGTAGCCCTGCGCGGTGCCGCTGAGGTCGCCGATCGCCTCCAGCTCCTTCATCCGCTGGAGCCGCTTGTAGACCGTCTGGAAGTTGGTCAGCATGCCGCCCAGCCAGCGGTGGTTGACGTAGGGCTGGCCCACCCGGGTCGCCTGCTCGGCGATGGCCTCCTGCGCCTGCTTCTTGGTGCCGACGAAGAGGATGCTGCCGCCCTCGGCGACGGTGCCACGCACGAACTCGTACGCCTTCTCGATGTAGTCGAGGGTCTGGCGCAGGTCGATGATGTAGATGCCGTTACGCTCGGTGAAGATGAAGCGCTTCATCTTCGGGTTCCAGCGCCGGGTCTGGTGCCCGAAGTGGACGCCGCTCTCCAGCAGCTGACGCATGGTCACTACGGCCATGGTGGGGTGCTCCTTCTATGGTCCCTGGTTGTCACGCCCGGCCGGCCGGCCGGGCATCCTGGCACCTGGTCGTCGGCCATGGCGGACCCGAACGGAGTCGGGACCAGGGGGCCGTCGCCCCACGGATGACCGCGGGGAGGGCGCGCGAGGTCGACCGCATGGCGGTCGCCAGTCGATAAGTGTACGCCCTGACGTGGCCGCTCCGGCCCCGACCCGTACCCGCCGGTGACCGGCGCCGGACCGACCCGGCTGGTGGCCCGGCCGGACGCCCGCGCCCGGCCGGACCCGGCTGGGGTCAGCCGGCCGCGAGCGCCGCCGCGACGAAGAGCACCAGGCCGACCGTGAGGTAGGCGGTCGGCGGCCGTAGCCAGGCACGACCCGGCTCGGCGAGCCCGGCCGCGCCGGTCGCCAGGGCGTAGAGGCCGGCACCGAACACCGGCAGCCCGAGGACCAGCATGACGCCCGCGACCACCCCGCCGAACGAGATCGGGTCGGCGAGCAGCGCACTGGCGAGAAGCACCAGGGCGGGCACCTCGAAGATCAGGACGAGCAGGGCGTACGCGACCGCCAGGCCGGGGCGGCGGGTTCGGTACACGCCGTCGCCGACCGGCGCGGTGCCGCCGGGGCGGCGCGGCGCGGCGCGGTCGAACGGGTCGCCCGGGTATCGCGGCCCGTCACCGGGCGGTGCCTCGGCCTGGTGCATCGTGACGGCCGGCATCGGCCCGGTCGGCAGTTCCAGCGGCCGGTGCGCATCGGCGTCCCGGTTCGCGTCGATCGTCCGGCCGGCGTCCGGAACACGGGGAGCGTCCGGAATGCGGTGTGCGTCGGAGGGTGCCCGCAACGCCTCGGTGGCGTGGTGGTGCATCTCCGGCCGGTGCTGCGGTTCGGCGGCGCGCGGCGGCTCGGCCATCGGCCCCGGCTCGACCGGCGAGACCGGTACGTCGATCACGGACCGGGCCGGCTCCGGGGCCGGCGGCCCCGCCGGTGACACCGGCCGTCCCGGCTCGGTCGGCCGGCGTCCGATCTCCACCAGCCCGGTCCGTTCGGGACCGCCACGCCGCGTGTCGAGCGGCTCGCCACGCCCGCTGTCCAGCAGGTCTGCGCCGCCACCGGTGCCACGCGACGGAGGCTCCAGCGGCAGCCGGATCGAGCCGAGGGCGCCCCGGGCCGCCTCGCCGCTTCCGTAGCCGGCACGCCCCTGGTCGTCGCGCACCTCGATGTCGAGCTGCGTGCGGAGCTCTTCGGCGTGCCGGGACTCCGGCTCCCGGTGCCGATCGGCCCCGAACCGGTCGTCGTCGGCGTATCGGTCACCGCCCGCGTAGCGGTCGCTGTCGGTGTAGCGGTCACCGTCGGAGTAGCCGCCCGGTCCGGCATGACGCGGCCCGGGGTCGGCCAGCGCGGCGTAGCGGTTCTCCTCGACCTCGCCGGAGCGCTGCTCGGGCACCCGGTAGCCGTCGTCGGGGTAGCGCTCGTCCGCCCGGCCACGCCAGCCGGACTCGGAGTAGCCGCGTTCACCGGCGTACCAGCGGGGTTCCTGCTCATCGGGGTAGTTACGTTGACCGTCCACGGTCCCGCACCGTATTCGACCCTGGCAATCATCGCCAACCGGTCGCCCGTACCGGCCCGCCGCCTGTCACGTGTCGCGGGCGCCGGCCTCAAGGCGGGGGTGGATCGCCGGCCCGGATCTTCCGTACATCCGCGGCGAACACTCCGAACCGGCCGATACGTCCCGGCGCCACGCACGGTGCGAGTCGGACGGCCAATCGCCGCGGATAGGTGGGTCCACGCCTTTTCGGACGCCGGGCCGATGTCGGGCCGCCGCGTCGCAGGATGAACCGACCGGCGGCGCCGTCGAGATCCTGCCCCGGACCGGCCCGCACGACCGGAGCGGTACGCCATAGCACGGCGACCACTTGATCGTCCGGCTGTCCACAGGGATGCCCGCCGTCCACAGGCGGACCGGCCGCCCTACCCCTGAGCGGCCCGGACGGCCAGCCTCGTGGCATGACGTTGGTGAGACGGGCGGTCGGCGCCTACGGCGAACGCCGTGCGGTGCAGCACCTGGTCGCGGCGGGGCTGCGGGTGGTGGCTCGCAACTGGCGGTGCGTCCACGGCGAGGTCGACATCATCGCCTGGGACGGCGAGACCCTGGTGTTCTGCGAGGTGAAGACCAGGCGGAGCACCACGTACGGGCCACCGGCCGCGGCGGTGGTGCCGGCGAAGGCACGGCGCCTGCGCCGGCTCGCCGCCACCTGGCTCGCCGGCACCGCCACACACCCGCGCGAGGTCCGCTTCGACGTCGTCGCGGTGCACACCACCGGGCGCGGTCCGGCCGCGGTGGAACATGTGCGGGCGGCGTTCTGATGCCGGGTCCTCGCCGGGAACCTCCGTCGGGCCGGGCGGTCGGCACCGGGCCGGCCGGCGGCGTGGGGGCGGGCGACACGGCCGCCGGCAGCGTGGCGGCGGGCGGTCCGTGGCCCGTCGGCGGCGCGGCGGGCGGGTGGCGGCGATGAGCTACGCCCGCGTGCTCTCGGTCGGCCTGGTCGGGGTCACCGGCCATCTGGTCGAGGTCGAGGCCGACCTGGCCGCCGGCCTGCCGGCGGTCGCACTGTCCGGCCTGCCCGACACCGCGCTCAACGAGGCCCGGGACCGGGTCCGCGCGGCGATCGTGAACTCCGGCCAGAGCTGGCCGAACCGGCGGATCACCGTCAACCTGCTGCCGGCCACCCTGCCCAAGCACGGTTCGGGGTTCGACGTCGCCATCGCCTGCGCACTGCTCGGGGGCTCCGGGGAGTTGCCGCTGGCCCCGCTGGACGGGGTGGCGATCCTCGGCGAACTCGGGCTCGACGGGGCCGTACGCCCGGTGCGCGGGGTGTTGCCGATGGTCGTCGCCGCCGTACGGGCCGGGATAACCCGGGTGGTCGTGCCGCTGGCGAACGCCGCCGAGGCGGCCGTGGTGCCCGGCGTACGGGTCAAGGGCGTCGACTCGCTGCACCGGCTGGTGGCGTTCGTCCGCGACGGCGGCCGGCTGCTCGAACCGCCCGAGCCGGACCCGGTGTCCCCGCCGGCTGGGCCCGACCTCGCCGAGGTCGCCGGGCAGGGGCTCGGCCGGCGCGGGCTGGAGATCGCGGCGGCCGGCGGGCACCACGTCGCGTTGATCGGGCCGCCCGGCGCCGGCAAGACCATGCTGGCCGAACGCCTGCCGTCGATCCTGCCGCCGCTCGACGACGAGGCGGCGCTCGAGGTCAGCGCCCTGCACTCGATCGCCGGTCTGCTCCCGCCGGGCGGCCGGCTGCTGCGCCGGCCGCCGTTGCAGGCCCCGCACCACACCGCGACGGTCCCGTCGCTGGTCGGAGGCGGCAGCGGCCTCGCCCGCCCCGGCGCGGTGTCGCTGGCCCACCGGGGCGTCCTCTTCCTCGACGAGGCCGCCGAGTTCAACGTCCGGGCCCTGGAGGCGCTACGGCAGCCGCTGGAGAGCGGCCGGGTGCTGATCACCCGCAGCCGTGGCGCGACCGAATACCCGGCCAGCTTCCAGCTCGTCCTGGCCTCGAATCCGTGCCCGTGCGCCAAGCCGTCCGGCGACCTGGCGTGCGAGTGCACCCCGCTGGCCCGGCGTCGCTACATCGGGCGATTGTCCGGGCCGCTGCTGGACCGGATCGACGTGCAGGTGCCGCTCGTGCCGCTGCGGGCCGCCGACCTGGTCGCCGCCGCGACCCCGGCCGAGCCGTCGGCGGTGGTCGCCGAGCGGGTCCGGGCCGCCCGTTCGGCGGCCGCGCAGCGGTGGGCCGGCACGGGCTGGCGGGTCAACGCCGACGTACCCGGCCCGCACCTGCGACGGACCCGCTGGCGGCTGCCGGCCCGCGACACCGAGCAGTTGCGCCGGTCGCTGGACACCGGGGCGCTGTCCGCCCGCGGCTACGACCGGGTGATCCGGATGGCCTGGACGATCGCCGACCTCGACGGGCGGGACCGCCCCGGTGCCGACGACGTTGCCGAGGCGAGCCAGCTCCGCTCGGGCCGGTCGGCCTGACCGGCACCCGGTACCCACCATGGCCGGCCCCGCCGGCCGCCTTCGAAGGGAGTGCACGATGGGTGGCATCGACCGGACCCGGCTGGCCCGGGTCGCGGTGAACTGGCTCGCCGAGCCGGGCAACTGGGCGGCCTACCGGATGGTGGCCACCGACGGCCCGGTACGCGCGCTACAGCGGATGGTCGACGGCGATGTGCCCGACCCCGGGCTGCGTACGGCGGTCGGGGCCCGGCTCGCCAGCGGCGATCCATGGGCGGTGGCCGAGGCCGCGGCCGAACGGGCCGGACGGCTGGGCGCCCGGATCGTGGTGCCCGGCGACGACGAGTGGCCGGGGCCGGTCGGCGATCTCACCCGGCTGGCCCTCGACGTCGAACGCAGGGTCGACCGGGAGACCGCGCCGCCACTGTGCCTCTGGGTGCGCGGCCACCTCGACCTCGCCAACGCGCTCGACCGCGCGGTCGCCGTCGTGGGTGCCCGGGCGGCCAGCCCCTACGGCCTGCACGTCGCCGGGGAACTCGGCTTCGGTCTCGCCGAGCGCGGTTGGACCGTGGTGTCGGGCGGTGCGTTCGGCATCGACGCGGCGGCGCACCGGGCCGCCCTGAACGCCGACGGTACGACGGTGGCGGTGCTGGCCTGCGGGCTCGACCGGCCCTATCCGGCGGGCAACACCGCGCTCTTCGACCGTATCGCCGACACCGGGCTGCTGGTCAGCGAGTGGCTGCCCGGCCAGGAGCCGCTGCGGCACCGCTTCCTGATCCGCAACCGGGTCATCGCGGCCGGCACCGCCGGCACGGTGCTGGTCGAGGCGGCGGCCCGCAGCGGTGCCACCCAGACGATGCGCCGGGCGCTGGGCATCGGTCGCCGCGCGATGGTCGTGCCCGGACCGGTCACCTCGGCGATGTCCGTCGGCTGCCACGAGCTGCTGCGCGACCAGCCCGACGCCCGCCTGGTCACCGGTGTGCCGCACGTGCTCGAGGAGGTCGGACGAATCGGCGCGGACCTGGCCCCGCCCGTTCGCGCGCCCGAGCAGCCCCGTGACCGGCTCGACGACCAGGCCGCGCAACTGCTGGAGGCGATGCCCCGGCGCGGTCCGATCGGGCTCGACCCGCTGGCCGCCCGGGCCGGAGTCGACGTACGGACCGCGATGCGCAAGGTCGCGCTGCTCGAACAGCTCGGTTTCGTCGTACGCCACGACGACGGTTACGCGCTGGCCCCGAAGTCCCGCGGGTCGGGCCCGCCCGGCGACCGACCGGCACGACCCGCACCCGCTGATCGACCGGCATGACCCGCACCCGGCGGCCGACCGGCGTGACCCGTGCGGCGAGCGGCCGACGCCCGTCCCGGTGACCCGGCGGCGTGCCCGGGTCCGGGGCGTGGCCGCTTGACGCGGTGCCCGGCACCGGACACCGTCACGGTGATGAGCCGAAGCACGCAGGTCACCCACGAAGAGCTGCCGCCGGCGATGCGGGACGCGGTCGACGACTTCGCCCGCCATCTGTCCCGGGTCGACAACCGGTCGGCGCACACCGTACGGGCGTACGTCGCCGACGTGGTCTCACTGCTCGACCACGCCAGCGCGATGGGCTGCACCGCACCGGAAGAACTCGACATCGCCGTGCTGCGTAGCTGGCTGGCCAGGCTGCGCACGCTGGGCGCGGCCCGCAGTTCGCTGGCACGCCGGGCGGCGGCCGGGCGCACGTTCAGCGCCTGGGCCCACCGCAACGGGCTGCTCGCCACCGACGTCGGCGCCCAATTGGCCAGCCCGAAGGGGCGGCGCGAACTGCCGACCGTCCTGCGCGCCGACCAGGCCGCCACGCTGGTGCGGGCCCCCGGCGACGAGGCCGCGCCGGTGTTGCTGCGCGACCGGGCACTGCTGGAGCTGCTGTACGCGACCGGAATCCGGGTCAGCGAACTTTGCGGGCTCGACATCGCCGACGTCGACCGGGGGCGGCGGGTCGTACGGGTCATCGGCAAGGGTGACAAGGAGCGCGCGGTGCCGTACGGCCTGCCGGCCGAGGAGGCGGTCGACGACTGGCTCCGGCTCGGCCGGCCCGACCTGGCGACCCCGGACAGCGGGAACGCCCTGCTGCTCGGTGCCCGGGGCGGGCGGCTGCAACCGACGATCGCCCGCCGGGTGGTCGGCGGCTACGCCCGGGCCGCCGGCCTGCCGCACACCAGCCCACACGGGTTGCGCCATTCCGCGGCGACCCACCTGCTGGAGGGCGGTGCCGACCTGCGGGCGGTGCAGGAGCTGCTCGGCCACTCGTCGCTCTCGAGCACCCAGATCTACACCCATGTGTCGGTGGAGCGGCTGCGCGCCGCCTACCGGCAGGCCCACCCGCGCGCCTAGCCTCGTTCTCGACCGCCGAGCCGGGCCGGCGGCACACCGAGGGCTGCCGGGGCACCGGCGCCCAGCAGGCACACCGGGACCCAGCCGGCGGCACATCTCGCCGGCCGCACTCCAGGTCCACCCGCGCACCGGACCACGGCCCACACCGGCGGACACCGAACGCGCCGTCTTCGCACCGTGGGCGCCGACCGCTCCGAGCCAGCCCCGGGCTGCCGAGCACGCCGCCGGCAAGACCTGGAGGCCGTTGATCGCCAGAAGCTACGATCGCGCCGTGACCGCTGACGGACCGCGACCACCCGAACCGATCACCGGCGCCCGGCTGTTGTTCTCACTCGACCCGGCCGTCGCGTATCTCAACCACGGTTCGTTCGGCGCGGTGCCGATCGGGGTGCAGCGCGCCCAGCAGCGCATCCGTGACGAGGTCGACGTCAACCCGATGCGGTTCTTCCAGTCCGGCCTGGTCGAGCGGATCACGCACACCCGTCGGCACCTGGCCGGTTTCCTCGGCGCCGACCCGGACGGCACCGCCCTGGTCGGCAACGCCACCACCGGCGCCGCGATCGTGCTCGGGTCGATGCGGCTGCGCCCCGGCGACGAGATCCTGCACACCGACCACGGATACGGCGCGGTGTCGCTCGCCGTCGAACGGGAATGCCGCCGCACCGGGGCGGTGGCCCGGTCCGTGCCCGTGCCGCTGCGGGCCAACGACCAGGAGATCGTGGCCGCGGTACGCGCCGCGCTGCGCCCCGGCCGGACCAGGCTGCTGATCGTGGACCACATCACCTCGCCGACCGCCCGCCTGCTGCCGGTCGCGGCGATCACCGCCGTGGCCCGGGCGCACGACGTCGCGGTGCTGGTCGACGGCGCCCACGTGCCGGGTCACCTGCCGGTCGCGGTCGACGCGATCGGGGCGGACTTCTGGGTCGGCAACTTCCACAAGTGGGCGTACGCGCCACGCGGCACCGCCGTGCTGGTGGTGGCGGCGAAGTGGCGGGAACAGATCGAGCCGCTGGTCGTTTCGTGGGAACAGCCCGCCGGTTTCCCGGGGTCGGTCGAGTTTCAGGGGACCCTCGACTATTCGCCGTGGCTGGCCGCCCCGACCGGGCTCTTCACACTGCGCACCCTCGGCGTCGAGGCGGTACGCGCGCACAACGCGGCACTGGCCGCGTACGGGCAGCGGGTGGTCGGTGCCGCGCTGGGAATCCCGGCCGACGAGCTGCCCCGCCCCGGCGGTGACTCCGTCGCGATGCGGCTCGTCCCGTTGCCGACCGGCCTGGTCACCGACCATCGGGAGGCGCACACCCTGCGCCAGCGGATCGCGGACGAACTGGCCGTCGAGGTGGCGATCAACGCCTGGCGCGGGCAGGGGCTGCTCCGGCTGAGCGCGCAGGTCTACAACCGCGCCGAGGAGTTCGACCGGCTGGCCCGGCAACTGCCCGCCTTCCTCGCCGGCCGCTGACCGCCGCCACTCCGCCCGAGCGGCCCCTCACCGGCCCGCCGGCCGTTCCGCTGACCGTCGACGCCCCCGACGGCCGCCGGCGGCCCCGTCGACCGTCGACGGCCCCGCCAGGTACTGCGGCAGCAGCCGGACCCGGCCGAGGCCGAGCAGGGCCAGCGGGTCGAGGTATTCGTCACCGCGGCGCAGGCCCCAGTGCAGGCACGCCTCGACGGGGCAGCCCGGGTGTCCGGCCTCCAGGGTCCCGATCGGGTCGCCGGCCCGGACCGTCGCGCCTCCCGTGACGGCGGGCAGCACCGGTTCGTACGTCGTGCGCAGGCCGTTGCCGTGCACCACGCTGACCACGCCCCGCCCGGCGATCCGGCCGGCGAAGAACACCGTGCCGGCGCCGGCGGCGAGCACGGGGACACCGGTCGTGGCGGCCAGGTCGACGCCCCGGTGGCCGGGCAGCCACGGGCGGGGCGGCGGGTCGAAGCGTCGTACGGGCCGTGGGGTGCCGTCGAGTGGCCAGCGGAAGGCCCCGGCGGGCCGCTGCACGGCCGGCTGCGGGGTGTCCGGCGGGCCGGCCGCACCGGGCCGCACCGGTGTCGCGACACCCATCACGACCGCGAGCCCGGCGACCAGGAGCAGCCGCCATGCGGGCACCCTCCGCCGGGCTGGCGGTACGCACCCCGCCGGCGGCCGGCCGACGCGGGACGGGGACGGGAAGAGGGGCGGCCGGGAGAGGTACCGGGTCATGGTCGAGCAGCCTGGCCGGCGGCCGGCACGGGCGCAACGACGCCGGCTACGCCCTGTGGACGGTGGGCGGACTGTGGACAACCGCTGTCCGGCGGGTGGATCTGCTATGGCGGGGGCAACGCCGCACGGAGGGGGACGGCGACAGGCGACCAGCGACGGGTCCATTGTGGATCGCCGGTGCCCGGTCCGTACACTGTGGAGGGCGCCGGAACGTGGGACGGGCGTTGCGCCATCCGGACAGTGATGGCAGTGTTACAAGGAGTCAGCTACCGAATCCGGAGTCTGCGGGAAGGGAGATATCAGGCTTCTCCAACTCTTCCACATTGACATCCTTGAAAGTCATCACTCGGACATTCTTGACGAACCGCGCAGGGCGGTACATGTCCCACACCCAAGCGTCGTGCATCTCGACCTCGAAGTACACCTCGCCCTCCGAGTTGCGCACGTGCAGGTCCACCTGGTTGGCGAGATAGAAGCGTCGCTCGGTCTCGACCACGTAGGAGAACTGACGGACGATGTCGCGGTACTCCCGGTAGAGCTGCAGCTCCATCTCGGTTTCGTACTTCTCGAGATCTTCCGCGCTCATCGCACTCCGCCTTCCATTGCCACATCTTCCCCCACCGGCGCCGGCAGCCGAGGGTGCTCCCCGAACGCCACGCCGACGGTACTCCCTGCGAGGCCGCTGCGCTCCATCGGCTCGCCTCCATCGCGGGCGGCCGGAGCCGCGCCCGAACCCACCGCGCCACCCGCGCCCGAACCGGCCGCGCCAGCTTCGTCCACGCCGTCGGCCCCACCCGTGCTACCGGCCCCGCCGCCCGGTCGACCGAGCCCTTCCGGCCGGCGGGCCCGTGGCGGGCTGCCGGCACGCCCCGAGGCGGTGGCGACGTTGACGTACGAGAAACGGTGTTCGGCACAGGGCCCCTGCCGTCGCAACGCCTCGTTGTGGTCGGCGGTGACGTAGCCCTTGTGTTCGGCGAACCCGTAGCCGGGGAAACGGGCGTCGAGTTCGACCATGATCCGGTCCCGGGTCACCTTGGCGAGCACGCTGGCGGCGGCCACGCACGCCGCCACCTGGTCGCCCTTCCAGACCGCGAGGCCGGGTACGCCGAGCCCGTCGACCCCGAACCCGTCGGTGAGCACGTAGTCCGGCCGGGTCGACAGCGCGGCGAGGGCGCGGCGCATCGCGGCCAGGTTGCAGACGTGCAGGCCCAGCGCGTCGACCTCCTCGGCCGGGATCACCACCACCGCGTACGCCAGGGCCCGCCGGACCACCTCGGCGTAGATCCGCTCGCGGTTGGCCGGGGTGAGCAGCTTCGAGTCGGTCAGCCCGTCGATCTCGCCGCGCCGCCCCTCGGGCAGCACCGCGGCGGCGGCGACCAGCGGGCCGGCGCAGGCACCGCGCCCGGCCTCGTCCGCCCCGGCCACGTACGGGAAACCCCGGCGCTGCAGCACGCGCTCCAGGGCGTAGATGCCGCTCTCCCGGCGGACCACGGCGCGCGGCGGGGTCAGCACGCCGGCTCCCACGGTACGGCGGTCAACTGGCGCAGCAGGCCTGGCAGATCCTCGGGATAGAACCGCTCGGCGGTCCGTTCCAGTTCGTCGGCCGACCACCACCGGTGCGACTCGATGCTGTGTCGTTCCACCTCGTCGAACCCTCTCGTGTCGACCTGCCAGGACGTGACCCGGGCCAGGAAGAAGTCCTGCTCCTGGCGATACCACCGGCCGTCGAACGGAAACTCGACCTCCTCGTGCCGAACCGGGTCGCCGAGTTCGGCCGGGGTCAGCAGCAGGCCGGTCTCCTCCGCCAACTCGCGCACCGCACCGGCCGCCGGCGACTCGGCCGGCTCCAGCCCGCCACCCGGCGTGAACCAGTAGCGGTGGTCGGGCCGGGCCGGATCGAACCCGTTGAAGAGCAGCACCCGTCCGGCCCGGTCGACGAGGAGCACCCGGGCCGCCCGCCGGAGGATGAAGTCAGGCACCGCACCAGCCTAGGTGGTGGATCTGGCGACCGGCCGGACCCCCGGTGTGCCGGCCGTACGGCTCGGGACGCCGAGCCGGGGCGGCCGGTGGGCGGCCCGCGCCGGCCGGGGCGCGGCGCGGGCCGGCGCCGGTCAGCTCTGCGGGCCGGGCACCGAGTCGAAGGTGCTGGGAATCGACAGCCAGGTGGCGCGGCCGAAGGGCCAGAAGAGCACGAACGCCCGCCCGACGACGGCGTCCTCCGGGATCGTCGCGTTGTCGATGTCCTGCGAGCGGTTCCAGTGCTCCAGCGAGTCGCCCGAGGCGGACCGGTGGTCGCCCATCATCCACAGCCGTCCGGGTGGGATGGTGACGTCGAACTCCTGGCTGGCCGCCGGGTCGGAGACGCCGCCCTCCGAGAAGATGTAGGGCTCGTCGAGCGAGTGCCCGTTGATCATCAAGCGGTCCTGCGGGTCGCAGCAGACCACCCGGTCGCCGCCGACCGCGATGACCCGTTTGATGAAGTCCGAGCCCTCCTCGCCCCCGTGCCACGCGCCGGGTGCCCGGAAGACGATGATCTCGCCCCGTTCCGGCGACCGGAAGTTGTAGACGAGCTTGTTGACCAGCACCCGGTCGTTGATGTCGAGGGTGTGTTCCATCGACTGCGACGGGATGTAGAAGGTCTGGATGACGAACGCCCGCACCAGGACGGCGACGAGGATCGCCACGCCGAGCAGAATGGGCAGCTCGCGCCAGAACGAGTTCTTCTTGGGCTTGTCGGTCTGCTCGTCAATCACGGGACGAGCCTACGACGACGGGACGGCGGCCGGAGTCGGGAACGCGCGGCGAACAGGAAACCACCCAAAATAGGCACAACAACGGCGATACCTCCCGGATTCTCGGACTTGCTGGGTGTCGCGTCGGCCCCCAGGGCAATGGGCTGCGGCACGGTCTCGAACGTCTCCGGCACCGACAGGCTGCTCCACTGCGAGTGTGGCCACACCACGGCGAACGCGCGGCCGATCACGTTGTCGATCGGCACCGGCCCCTGACAGCGGGCGTCCTGCGACACGAGCCGGTGGTCGCCCATGACGAAGAGCTGCCCCGGCGGTACGACGACCTCCTCGAACCGCCGCGGCCCGCAGTCGCCGGCGCTGGGCGGCAGTTCGAGCGGCGAGTTCCGCAACACGTAGCTGGATTCGTCGAGCGGATGGCCGTTGACGGTGAGCCGGCCCTGCTCGTCACAGCACTGAACGCGGTCACCGGGCACCCCGATGACCCGCTTGATGAAGTCCTTCTCGCCGGGGCGGCCCACCCCGACGAGGTCGCCGAGCGTACGGCCGAGCTGGGCGAAAAAGCCGCCCGCCGGCTCCTCCTCCAGCTGCGGCGCCCACGCCTCGGTGCCCCGGAACACCACCACCTCGCCGCGTACGGGGTCCCGCATGTCGTAGACGACCTTGTTGACCAGGACCCGGTCACCGACGAGGAGGGTGTCTTCCATCGACCCGGACGGGATGTAGAACGCCTGGAGCAGGAAGGTGCGGATCAGCACCGCGAGGCAGAACGCGACGACGAGGAGGAGCGGCAACTCCTGCCAGAGCGGCATGGGCTTGCGCTGGCGTCGACGGTCGGCCCGGCGACGCCAGGGCTCGACCTCGTCCCGCAGGTCGTCTTCCGCGTCCACGCTACGAATCTCCCCGGTCCCGATATACAGCTCTACCGCCCGCGGCGGCCCCGTCAGGGCGCCACGGGCGGTAGAGCGATTCTGTCCCGCTCCCGCGGCTCGCACCGCGGACGTAGCGTTCGTCGCCACTCACTGACTGGCGGCGTTCGATGTCTCCTCAGCGCCGCGCAGCACAGTCTCGCCTGTCACTCTCCATAGCGTAGAGGTATCGAGCGATCACGGCACTGTGAGAAGGCTGAAAGTCTCGCCCCGCCGTCAGGCGACCGGAGCGGTGACCTTCTCCCGCTTCTCCTTGATCTTGGCCTTCTTGCCCCGCAGCTCGCGGAGGTAGTAGAGCTTGGCCCGACGGACGTCACCGCGGGTCACCACCTCGACGCGGTCGATGGCCGGACTGTTCACCGGGTAGGTCCGCTCCACCCCGACCGCAAAGCTGATCTTGCGTACGGTGAAGGTCTCACGCAGGCCCGATCCCTGGCGGCGGATCACGACGCCCTGGAAGATCTGGACCCGGGACCGGTTGCCCTCGATGACCCGGGCGTGCACCTTGACGGTGTCACCAGCCCGGAAAGTCGGAATGTCGGTCCGCTGCGACTGGGCGTCCAACGCGTCCAGGGTGTTCATCGCTGCATCCTCGAAGATCACGGCGCACCGGTCGTCGGTGCGCGGATGGGTGATTCTGATCCCCGGCATCGGTCCACCCCGGATTGCTGGTGGGGAGGAGGCGGGCCCGGAGATCCTCGTAGCCGACCGCGGCGCGGCCGACCACGGCAACCTCACTACTCTGCCATACGCTCGGCCGGCGCCGGGAACCCGGCCCCGGTCAGCGCCGCGACATCCCGTTTGTCCAGTTCGTCGGGGGCCAGCGCGGCCAGCATGTCGGGCCGGCGCCGCGCGGTACGCAGCAACGCCTCGTCGCGTCGCCAGCGGGCGATCCGACCGTGGTCACCCGACCGCAGGATCTGCGGCACCTCCCGCTCCCGCCACACCGGCGGCTTGGTGTAGACCGGCCCCTCCAGCAACCCGTGCGCGTGCGACTCCTCGGCCAGCGAATCGGCGTTGCCGAGCACACCGGGCAGCAGCCGGGTCACCGCCTCCAGGATCACCAGAACCGCCACCTCGCCGCCGAAGAGCACGTAGTCGCCCAGCGACACCTCGGTCACCCGGGCCCGGGCGGCGGCGTCGTCGAGCACCCGCTGGTCGATGCCCTCGTAGCGGCCGCAGCCGAACACCAGGTGCGGCTCGGCGGCCAACTCGTGGGCGAGCGACTGCCGCAACGGCTCCCCCGCCGGCGTCGGCACCACCAGCCGGGCCGGCGGGCCGGACGGCAGGACGGCGTCGAGCGCCTCCCCCCACGGCTCCGGCCGCATCACCATGCCCGGGCCACCGCCGTACGGCGTGTCGTCGACCGTACGGTGCACGTCGTGGGTCCAGGTGCGCAGGTCGTGCACTGCCAGGTCGAGCAGGCCGGTGGCCCGCGCCTTGCCGATCAGCGACAGGTCGAGCGGGCTGAAGTACTCGGGAAAGATCGAGATGATGTCGACACGCATCACTGCCTCCGGAAGTGACCGGGGCTACAGGTCGAGCAGCCCGCCGGGAGGGTCGACCACGACCCGGCCACCGGCCAGGTCGACCTCGGGCACGATGGCCTTGACGAAGGGGATCAGCGCCGTACGCCCGTCGGGGCGGCGCACGACCAGCAGGTCGGAGGCGGGCGCGTGGTCGATCCGGGCCACCTCGCCCAGCGTCTCGCCGGCCGGGTCGACCACGGTCAGCCCGACGAGCTGGTGGTCGTTGAACTCGTCCGGGTCGGTCGGCGCGGCCACGTCGGCGCTGTCGACCGTCAGGATCGTGTCGCGCAGCACCTCGGCGACGTCACGGTCGACGACCCCTTCGAAGCAGACCAGCAGCCGGCCCTGGTGCCACCGGATCGACTCGACGGTCAACCGGTCGGGAACCCGTACGAGGTGACCGGGAACGGACGGCGCCGGGGTGACCGGCGACGCCGCCGGATCGGTGGCCAACACCGACCCGGCGGCGAAACGCGTCTCGGGCTCATCGGTCCGCACCTCGACGGTGACCTCACCGCGGATGCCGTGCGGCCGGCCGATCCGGCCGACGATGAGGCGCATCAGTACGAGTCGACGATGTCGACGCGCACGCCGCGCCCACCGATCGAGCCGATCACCTGGCGCAGGGCCTTCGCGGTGCGCCCGCCCCGGCCGATCACGGTGCCCAGGTCTTCCGGGTGCACACGGACCTCGAGGCGCTTGCCCCGCCGGGAGTCGACGAGCCGCACCCGCACGTCGTCGGGGTGGTCGACGATGCCCTTGACCAGGTGCTCGAGCGCGGGCCGCAACGCCACGTCAGGCCTGCTCACCGGAGTCCGCGGCGGCCGGCTCCTCGGCCTTCGCCGGCTCGTCGGCCTTCTTCTTGCTGGCCTTCGCCGGGGTCGGGGCGACACCGGCGGCGGCCTGGGCCTCGGCCTCGTAGGTGGCCTTGCGGTCGGCCTTCTCCGCCTTGGTCAGCAGCGGCGGCGGCGCGGGCAGGCCCTTGAACTTCTGCCAGTCACCGGTCTTCTCGAGCAGGCGCTGGACGGCCTCGCTCGGCTGGGCGCCGACGGACAGCCAGTGCTGGACGCGGTCGGACTTGACCTCGATCACCGAAGGGTGCTCCTTCGGGTGGTAGATCCCGACGTACTCGATCGCACGACCGTCACGCTTGGTGCGCGCGTCGGCGACGACGATGCGGTACTGCGGGTTGCGGATCTTGCCCATCCGCAGAAGCCGGATCTTTACGGCCACGTGTTTCGCTCCTGTTGCGAGTCGCACCTGCCCGGACGGGCGGTGTGCACGGGTGAGAGCCGACCGGCACAGTGGGGTTGGGCCGGTGACTGCTCGGATGGACTGGCAACGCGCCCGGGTTAGAGGGCGCCGCACGCGTGCCGGATACCAGCAAACCATTCTGCCAGATCCACCCCGGCGTGCTCACACCGGACCACGAACCGCGACCGGAATCCGCCGCCGCGGCTCAGCGCTCGACCGGCGGCCGGTCCCAGCCGTCCGGCAGGGCGGCCGGCGGATGCCAGCCCGGATCGGGTACGAAGTCGCACCACGTGCCGTCGAACGGGAACGCCCCGGCCTCGGCGAGCGCGATCACCCGCTTGCCCTCGGCCCGCACCTCCTCGGCGTCCCGCACCCAGTAGTGATCCGGGAACGCGAGCCGCTCGACGAACTCCTCCTCGTCCTTCCACTGCCAGGACAGGTCCGGGCGGACGACCACGTCGAGATCCTGGTCGACCATGTCGATCCCGGCGAGGAGCCCGTCGTCCCAGCGGACCCCGGGCTCCTCGAGGTTGACGTACCAGTTGGCGAAGACACCGGCCTCGTCGCGGAACCACCAGACCGAGTGGGCCGCGCCGGAGGGCAGGAACTTCAGCACCGGCGGGCCGCTCCACCGGCCGGGGAGCAGCCGGTAGGACCGGCGGGTCCACTCGGCGAACGGCATGGCCCGCATCCCACGGCCGTCGTCGGCGACCTCGTTGGCCACCGCCGAGCCCCGGTCGATCCAGAGCAGCAGGCCGCGCGGCTCGTCGCTGACCACCCGCGCCGTACGCACCCAGCCGATCCGGCCGCGCCGTACGTTGCGGTGCACGATCAACTGGCCCGGCTCGAAACGCATGCGCCGACCCTATCGACCCGGCACCGCCGGGCCGCACCCCGCCGCGCCGGGCCGGTGCGCGGCCCCGGGCGGGCGTGCGGCGCGGCGACCGGTCAGTAGGCGCGGGCGAGGATGGCGACGAGGTCCGGCTCGTCCTCGCTGTCCGGAACCGAGCCGTCGGGACGGACCAGGCAGCGCACGGTCACGCCCTGGCCGTTGGCGCGGGTCTCACCCTCGGTGCCGACCGCCGCCCAGGGCAGCCGGGCCCAGCCGGTCGCCGACGCCTCCAGCGCCTCGTCGAGGGTCTTGACGTCGACGGTGCGGGACTCGCGGAACGCCAACGCGCTGTCGTGCAGCGTCTTCTGGTCGGCGTCGAGCGCGGCGAGCACCGTCGACACCACGTCGCCGACCGGGACCGGGGTCTTCGAGCCGTCGGTACGGCGCACGACGACCGCATTGCCGGCGGCGAGGTCGCGGGGGCCGACCTCGACGCGTACCGGGTAGCCCTTCAACTCGGCGTCGACGGCCCGGCGGCCGAACGGGGTGTCGACCCGGTCGTCGAGCGCGACCCGGACCCCGGCGTCGCGCAGCGCGTCGCGCAGCTTGCCCGCCGCCTCACCGACGCCGTCACCGGCCTTGACGATCATGACGTATGCCTGGATCGGGGCGATCCGCGGCGGCACCCGCAGCCCGTCGTCGTCGCCGTGCGCCATGATCAGTCCGCCCAGCATCCGGGTGGACGTCCCCCAGGACGTGGTCCAGGCGTGCTCGACGGTCCGGTCGGCCGAACTGTAGGTGATGTCGAACGCCCTGGCGAAGTTCTGCCCCAGCTCGTGGCTGGTGCCCATCTGGAGCGCCTTGCCGTCACCCATCATGCCTTCGAGGGTGTAGGTGCTGGTCGCGCCGGCGAAGCGCTCGCGGGCGGTCTTGCGGCCGACGACGACCGGGATGCCCAGCACGTTGACCATGAAGTCCTCGTACGCCTCGTGCAGGATCCGCCGCGCGTAGGCCCGGGCGTCGGCCTCGTCGGCGTGCGCGGTGTGCCCCTCCTGCCAGAGGAACTCGCTGGTGCGCAGGAAGATCCGGGGGCGCAGCTCCCAGCGGACGACGTTGGCCCACTGGTTGAGCAGCAGCGGCAGGTCGCGGTAGGAGTCGACCCACTTGGCCATGAACTCGCCGATCACGGTTTCCGAGGTCGGCCGGACCACGACCGGCTCGGCGAGCTGCTTGCCGCCGCCGTGGGTGACCACCGCCAGCTCCGGCGAGAAGCCCTCGACGTGCTGGGCCTCGCGCTTGAGGTAGCTCTCCGGGATGAAAAGCGGGAAGTACGCGTTCTCCGCGCCGGTCGCCTTGATCCGGGCGTCCATCTCGGACTGCATCCGCTCCCAGATGGCGTAGCCCGCCGGTCGGATGACCATGGTCCCGCGGACCGGCCCGTTGTCGGCGAGCTGAGCCTTGGCGATCAGATCCTGGTACCAGCGGGGGAAGTCCTCCGCGCGGGGAGTGAGCACGCGTGCCATGACCGCACATCCTAGACCGGCGGGTGGACGCTCCCCGTCCCGCGGTGCGGATGTTCCGCGCCGGGGCCCGGTGAGCCCGCGCCCGGCACCGGCGTTCAGCGGACGATCCGGCCGCGCAGCACGATCCGCTGCGCCGCCTCGACCACCCGCAGGTCGCGGCGCGGGTCGCTCGGGTAGGCGACCAGGTCGGCGAGGCCGCCCTCGACCAGGCCGGGGAATCCCAGCCACTCCCGGGCGCCCCACGACGCGGCCCGCAGCACGTCGGAGGCCGGCATCCCGGCCCGCTCGTGCAACATCAGCATCTCCCGGGCGGCCAGCCCGTGCGCGATCCCGCCACCGGCGTCGGTGCCGACGTAGACCGGCACGCCCGCCTCGTACGCCGCCCGGACCACGTCCGGGAAGCCGTCGCGCAGGGCGAGCATGTGCTTGGCGTACCCGGGGAACTTGTCCCGCGCCCGGTCGGCGATGTTGCCGAACGTCGCGATATTGATCATGGTGGGGACGAGCGCGGTCCCCTGCCGGGCCATCACGTCGATCAGGTCGAGGCTCAGCCCGGTGCCGTGCTCGACCGAGTCGACGCCGGCCCGCACCATGATCTCGACGGCCGACTCGGAGAAGGTGTGCACCGCGATCCGGGCCCCGGCGGCGTGCGCCGCGTCGACCGCGGCGGCCAACGTCGCGTCGTCCCAGGCCGGGGCGAGATCGCCGGCGTCGCGCTCGATCCAGTCGCCGACCAGCTTCACCCACCCGTTGCCGGCGTGCGCCTGCGCGGTGACCGTGGCCGGCACGTCCGCCGCCGCCACCTCCACACCGATGTCGCGCAGGTAGCGCCGGGGTGGCGCGACGTGCCGGCCGGCGCGGGCCAGTCGCGGCAGCCCGGGCTCGTCGTCGAGTTCCGGGTACGGGTACGGCGAACCGGCGTCCCGGATCGCCAGGACCCCGGAGTCACGGTCGACGGCGGCCAGTTCCCGGGCCCGGTCGAGCGAGTCGATCGGGGCGCCGCCCGGGGCGATGCCGATGTGGCAGTGCGCGTCGACCAGGCCGGGCAGGACGAACCCGCCGTCGACGATCGTGGTGGCCCCGGCGACCGGCTCGTACGTCACCCGGTCGCCGACCAGCCACAGGTCGCGTACCTCGTCGTCGGGCAGCACCACCCCGCGTACGTGCCAAGCCGTCATCGCCACCCGCCGTTCCGCTCGCCCGATGTCGCCCCGCCGCCCCGTCGACCCGCCGCCCCGACGGGCGGCCGGCCGGTTACTTGCCGTCGGGGCGCTTCGTGAGCTTGCTGAAGTCGAGGTTCGGCAGCTTGAAGCCGGGCGGCAGGCCCTGGCCACCCTGCAGCGCGCCCGGGTCGAGGCCGGGCGGGAGCTGCGGCATGCCACCCGGGAAGCCGCCACCGGCCGCGTGACCGGCCGCGCGGGGCCGCCCGCCGCCCTTGTTGCCCTTGCGCTTGTTCTTCGGCGACTTGGTCGCCTTACGCCGCGAACCGGGCAGCCCCATCATGCCGCCCATCTGCTTCATCATCTTCTGCGCGTCGGCGAAGCGGTTGAGCAGCTGGTTGACGTCCATGACGGTGACGCCGGAACCGCTGGCGATCCGGGCCCGGCGCGAGCCGTTGATGATCTTCGGGTTGGTCCGCTCCCCCGGCGTCATCGACCGGATGATCGCGGTGACCTTGTCGAAGTGCTTGTCGTCGACCTCCGCCAACTGGTCCTTCATCTGCCCCATGCCGGGCATCATCGCCAGCACGTTGGCGATCGGCCCCATCCGCCGTACGGCGATGAGCTGGTCGAGGAAGTCCTCCAGGGTGAACTGCTCGCCGCCCATCAGCTTGGCGGTCATCTTCTCCTTCTGATCGGCGTCGAAGGCCTGCTCGGCCTGCTCGATCAGAGTGAGTACGTCGCCCATGCCGAGGATGCGGCTCGCCATCCGGTCGGGGTGGAAGACGTCGAAGTCCTCCAGCTTCTCGCCGGTCGAGGCGAACAGGATCGGCTGCCCGGTCACCTGCCGTACCGACAGCGCCGCACCACCGCGCGCGTCACCATCGAGCTTGGACAGCACGACGCCGGTGATGCCGACCCCGTCGCGGAACGCCTCGGCGGTGGTCACCGCGTCCTGGCCGACCATCGCGTCGATGACGAAGATGACCTCGTCCGGGTCGACGGCGTCGCGGATGTCGGCGGCCTGCGCCATCATCTCCGCGTCGATACCGAGCCGGCCGGCGGTGTCGACGATGACGATGTCGCGGGCGGCCCGCCGGGCGTGCTCGATCGACGCCTTGGCGACCTGCACCGGGTCGCCGACGCCGTTGCCCGGCTCGGGCGCGTAGACCTCGACACCGGCCCGGCCGCCGAGCACCTGCAACTGGCCGACGGCGTTGGGACGCTGGAGGTCGGCGGCGACCAGCAACGGCTGGTGCCCCTGCGCCTTGAGCCAGCGGGCCAGCTTGCCGGCCAGCGTCGTCTTACCCGAACCCTGGAGACCGGCGAGCATGAGCACCGTCGGCGGCTGCTTGGCGAACTGGAGCCGTCGGGCCTCCCCGCCGAGTACGCCGACCAGCTCCTCGTGCACGATCTTGACAACCTGCTGGGCCGGGTTGAGCGCCTGGGAGACCTCGGCACCCCGCGCCCGCTCCTTGACCTTGGCGATGAACCCCTTGACGACCGGCAGCGCCACGTCGGCTTCCAGCAGCGCGAGCCGGATCTCGCGGGCGGTCGCGTCGATGTCGGCGTCGCTGAGCCGGCCCTTCCCGCGGAGCTTGCCGAAGATCCCGTTGAGGCGGTCACTCAAGGTGTCAAACACGACGCAACATCCCGTTCGTCAGATTTCCGCGGGCAGAACCTCGTCGGCCGCGACGGGAACCGGGCGCCGCGCCGCGGCGGAGACCGGCACCCGGCCGCAACGGCACCGGACACCCGGGTCCCGACGGAGACCGGGCGCCGGGTCGCGTTGGAGACCGACGTCGCAAGAGTAACCGCCCACCCCCCACCCGGTCCCCACCCACCGACCCACCACCCACCCCGGCACCCCCGCCACGACACCCCCGACCATCCACCCCACGCTCCCGCCGCCGGGCCACTTGGGCCGCCGGGCCGCCCTCGCTGCCACCGAGCCGCCCCCTGCCGCGCCGATAAGCCGCCGTCGGGGCCGCGGCCTCTCCGCCGGACCGATCAGCCGCCGTCGGAGCCGCTTCTCTCCGCCGGGCCGATCAAGGAGAAGTCGTCCCCAAACCTGCCCGCTTTGTCGCGAACATCCCCTTGATCAGCGCATCGCGTGCCCGATACGGGCGCCGTCGGCCGGACCGCACCGCGTGATCGCGTTGATCGAGGAGAAAACATGGTGATTCGTGCCCGTTCTGCGGCAAGTATCACCTTGATCGGCGCGGCGGGCGGCGGGACGCACGCGGCGCGGCGGGGCAGGCGCACGACGGGGCGGGGCGCACGACGGCGCAGCGGGGCGGCGGGGCGGGTCGGCGGGGCGGCGGGGCCGATCGCACCGGCCCCGCCGGGCGTTGTCAGATCGCCGCCAGGACGGCTGTCTCGATGCGGGTGAGTTCGGCGTCGTCGAAGGTGCCGACGAGGTAGAACGCGTCGACCACGTCGCCGCCGAGCGTCGAGATCCGGGCGGCCCGGACCTGGACGCCGGCCTCGTCGAGTGCGCTGGTGACCCGGTAGAGCAGCCCCGTCGCGTCCGCCGCCCGCAGCTCCAGCACGACCGCGTCCGTCGCCGCCGCCCGGTGCCAGACGATCTTCGGTGCGGCGCCGCCGGCCCGGGCGGCCATCGCCCGGCCGCGCAGCCGCTGGGTCACCGACACGTCGCCGGTGACGGCCCGCCGCAGGTCGACGGTGAGCGCGATCGAGTCGGGCGGGGTGCCGTAGCGGGGCTGGACCCGGAACTCGACCAGGGCCGTCCCGTCGACGGTGGAGGCGTCGGCGGTGAGGACGTCGAGGCGGTGCAGGGCGAGGCAGCCGGCGACCGCGGCGAGCAGACCGCGCCGGTCGGCGGCGGCCACCGCGACCCGTTCCCCGTCGAGGTGTACGGCGGGCAGCGGCCCGGCCACGAGGGCCGGGTCGGGTACGGGCGGTTCGGGCAGCGCGCCGGTGTCGAGGGCGGTGTGGACGCGGCGGACCAGGCCGGCGACGAGCCGGGCCTTCCAGTCCGACCAGGCGGCGGGGCCGGTGGCGCGGGCGTCGGCGCGGGCGAGGCCGTGCAGCAGGTTGAGGGTGGCGGTGTCGCCGACGGCTTCGGCGACGCCCGCGACGGTGACCGGGTCGTCGAGGTCGCGGCGGGTGGCGACCTCGGGCAGCAGCAGGTGCAGCCGGACCAGTTTCTCGATCATGGCCACGTCGGCGGGCGGCAGCCCGATCCGGGTGGCGATCTTCCCGGCCACGGGTGCGCCGGCGACGCTGTGGTCGCCGGGCAGTCCCTTGCCGACGTCGTGCAGGAAGGCGCCGAGCAGGAGCAGGTCTGGCCGGTCGACCTCGCGGGTGTACGCGGTCGCCTCCTGGGCGGTCTGCACGAGGTGCCGGTCGAGGGTGTAGCGGTGCACCGGGTTGTGCTGGGGCAGGCTGCGCATCCGGGTCCATTCCGGCAGCCAGCCGTCGATCAGGCCGTACCGGTCGCAGGTCTCCCAGGTGGGCACCAGGCCGTCGCCGGCACCGAGCAGCGTGACCAGGGCGGCGCGGGCGGCGTCCGGCCACGGCGCGGGCAGCGGCGGACAGTACGCGGCGAGCCATTCGCAGGTGGCGCGGGCGATCGGCAGCCCGGCGACGGCGGCGGCCGCGGCGACCCGCAGCGACAGGCTGGGGTCGGGCCGGGCGCCGATGGCGGTACGGGCCAGCACCAGTTCGCCGTCGTGTTCGACGACGTCGCGGGCGACGGGTCGGCGTACCGGGCGGTTGTCGGCGCCCCGGCGGCGGGTGCGCAGCCGGTCGGCGGCGCGGAAGGCGTCGTCGAGGGCGTGGCGGACCGTACGGGCGTCCCCGGCGACCCGGCGCAGCAGGGCGTCGCCGTCGTCGAGGTCGAGGAGCTTGGCGACGGCGTCGCGTTCCTGGGCGAGGAGCCGGTCGACACGCCGGCCGACGGCGACGTGCAGGGCGTCGCGGGTGTCGAGCAGGCGCAGTTGGGCGGCCTGTACGGCGGGCCGCATCGCGTCGCTGATGCCGGCCAGTGCGATGCCGCGCAGGATGCCGACGTCGCGCAGCCCGCCGGCGGCCTCCTTGAGGTCGCCCTCGAGCAGGAAGGCCAGTTCGCCGTGGGCCTTCCAGCGGGCGGCGGTGACCTCGCGCAGGGCGGGCAGCTGGCGGACGGCGGTGCGCCGCCACTGGTCGGTGGCGGCGGCCAGCAGCCGGCCGGTCAGTTCCCGGTCGCCGGCGACGTGCCGGGCGTCGAGCAGGCCGAGGGCGACCTTGACGTCGTCGTGGGCGACGGACAGCGCCTCGGGGAGGGTGCGTACGGAGTGGTCGAGACCGACCCGGGCGTCCCAGATCGGATACCAGATGGCGGCGGCGAGCTGGTCGGTCCCGGGCACTCCGTCGTGCAGGAGGACCAGGTCGAGGTCGCTGTACGGGGCGCACTGCAGCCGGCCGAGCCCGCCGACGGCCACGAGCGCGACGCCGGGGACGCCGCGTGGCAGGAGTGAGTTGAGCCAGACGTCGAGCGCCGCCGCACGTTCGACACGTGCGGCGGCGCCGATGGCGTTCGTCATCGCGGGGGTTTTCAGAGCGCGTCGAGCCCGCGCTCACCGGTACGGACCCGGACCACGTCCTCGACGGCCGTGACCCAGACCTTCCCGTCGCCGATCTTGCCCGTACGGGCGGCGGCGACCACCGCGTCGACGACCTTGTCGACGTCGATCTCGTCGGTCAGTACCTCGACCCGGATCTTCGGCAGGAACTCCACCGTGTACTCGGCACCCCGGTAGACCTCGGTGTGCCCCTTCTGCCGGCCATAGCCCTGGACCTCGCTGACGGTGAGCCCGGCCACGCCCAGGGCGTGCAGTGCTTCCTTGACGGCGTCCAGTTGGTGCGGCTTGATGACCGCGGTCACCAGCTTCATGTCCAGTCCCTCCATCGCTGGAACTTAACCGGCGACCTTTTCGGTGGCCGGGGCGGCCGGCTCCGCCGGCTCGGTCGACGCGGTCGGCGCGGCGCTGGTCGGCTTGCCGACGATGGAGGCGAAGCCGCCACCGGTGCTGGAGAACTCGTACGCCGACTCGGCGTGCTCGGCGTTGTCGATGCCCTCGACCTCGGCCTCGGCGCTGGCCCGGAAGCCGATCGTCTTCTCGATGGCGAAGCCGATGACGTAGGCGACGACGAAGCTGTAGACCATCACCGCGACGACACCGAGTGCCTGCTTGCCGAGGAGGCCGATCCCACCGCCGTAGAGCAGTCCGGCGTTGCCCTCACCGGCGATGACCTCGACGGCGAGGAAGCCGATGAGCAGCGAACCGATGATTCCGCCGACCATGTGGACCGCGACGACGTCGAGCGAGTCGTCGTACTTGAGCTTGTACTTCAGGCCGACCGCGGCGGCGCAGACGGCACCGGCGATGAGGCCGAGGGCGATGGCGCCCAGCGGCTCCAGGTAGGCACAGGCCGGGGTGATGCCGACCAGGCCGGCGACGGCGCCGGAGGCCGCGCCGAGGGTGGTCGGCTTGCCGTCGCGCAGCCACTCGACCACGATCCAGCCGAGCACCGCGGCGGCGGTGGCCACCTGGGTGTTGATCAGCGAGATGGCGGCGGTGCCGTTGGCGGCACCGGCGGAGCCGGCGTTGAAGCCGAACCAGCCGAACCACAGCAGGCCGGCGCCGAGCAGGACCATCGGCAGGTTGTGCGGCTTGAACTTGTCCTTCGGCCAGCCGACCCGCTTGCCGAGCACCAGGGCGAGGGCCAGGGCCGCCGCACCGGCATTGATGTGGACGGCGGTGCCGCCGGCGAAGTCCAGGACGCCCATCTCGAAGATCCAGCCGCCGCCCCACACCCAGTGCGCGACCGGGAAGTAGACCAGGGTGGCCCACAGGCCGGCGAAGATCAGCCACGGGCCGAACTTGGCCCGGTCGGCGATGGCGCCGCTGATCAGCGCGACGGTGATCACGGCGAACATCAGCTGGAAGCCGGCGAACAGCAGGTCGGGGATGCCGCCCTCGGTGCCGGACTCCAGCATCCCGCGCAGGCCGGCGGCGGACAGGTCACCGGTGATCCCGCCGATGTCCTCGCCGAACGCGATGCTGTAGCCGTAGAAGACCCACAGCAGGCTGACGAGTCCGATCGCGCCGAAGCTCATCATCATCATGTTGAGTACGGACTTGGAACGCGTCATGCCGCCGTAGAACAGCGCCAGACCGGGTGTCATGAGCAACACCAGGGCGGCGGACGTCAAAATCCAGGCGGTGGCACCAGAATCTAGCTCCGGCACGCTGCCTCCTCTCAGGTGAGATAACCACCGGCCTATGAGGCAGCATCGCCCGACGCCGGTTGCTGGGAAGCTTCCGGCGCCGCTGTTTCACCCGCCGTCACCACGCGGTTTCGACCACGTCACGGGTTGTTTCGCACGTGTGAAGAAAACCTCACAACAGCGGGAACGGACAGGGGCATATCAACCGAATAGCCCATGCCAGCTGTCGAAGAGGTGACAGGTGTACCGCGCTTGTTAACGCAGTGCGTATTCGAGGGTGTGCCGCTCGTAGTCGAGCAGCCGCAGGTCGCGCATCGGACGGCGCAGATGCCCCTTGTGCACGATCCGCACGAACGCCGGGTCACCGGCCGCCGCCATCCGGCGGATGCCCTCGACGTGGTCGACGACCCGCTTGCGGATCGTGCGGACCAGCCGGTGCCGGTCGCGCGGGATCAGCCCGTACGCGTCGGCGAACAGCCGCAGCCGGCGCGGCCGGTCGGGGCGCTTCCAGCCCAGCGTGTAGGAGTCCCGGTCGGAGAAGAGCGGCACCCACGTCCACGCCGCGTACGCCACGTCGTAGATCCGGGCGCCGGGCGAGGCGAGGTCGAAGTCGATCAGGGCGAGGGTGCCGTCCGGCCGCCAGATCACGTTGTGCGGGGCGGCGTCGTGGTGGCAGATCACCTCGGTGTCCGGCGGCGGCGGCCCGAACGAGCGCCACACCGCGTTCGGCGGCGGCTGGAAGCCGTACTGGGCGTCGTGGAACATCCGCAGCATCGTCGCGACGGTCACCAGCGCCTCGTCGGTGACCCAGTGCGGCGCCAGCGGGTATTCGCCGCACTCCCCCTCCAGGTACGACAGCACCTCGCGGTTGCGCTCGTCCATGCCCAGGGCGCGGGGCGAGCCGGTGAAACCGACGTACTCCAGGTGGCGCAGCAGGGCGTGGACCGACTGGGTCCACGGCCCGACGTTGCGCCGGACGGTGTCACCCACCCGCACGACGGTGCTCACGTTGCCGCCGTGGAGCGGGATCTCCTGCGAAGTCACGTGCGGTCTCCCGTGGCGTAGCGCCTGATCGCGGTAAGTCACCCGAGGTTACGCGTCCGTGCCAAGCGGCTCGGTACCCAGGAGCGCGTCGACGAACTGCGCCGGGTCGAACGGGGCCAGATCGTCGGGGCCCTCACCCAGCCCGACCAGCTTGACCGGGATGCCCAACTGCCGCTGTACGGCGATCACGATGCCGCCCTTGGCGGTGCCGTCGAGCTTGGTGAGCGCCACCCCGGTCACGTCCACGACCTCGGTGAACACCCGGGCCTGGCTCAGCCCGTTCTGCCCGGTGGTGGCGTCGAGGATCAGCAGCGTCTCGTCGACCGGGCCGTGCTTCTCCACCACCCGCTTGACCTTGCTCAGCTCGTCCATCAGGCCGACCTTGTTCTGCAGCCGGCCGGCGGTGTCGATCAGCACGGCGTCGACGCCGGTGTCGATCCCCCGGCGCACCGCGTCGAACGCGACGCTCGCCGGATCGGCGCCCTCCGGGCCACGGACCACCTCGGCGCCGACCCGGCCGGCCCAGGTGGTGAGCTGCTCGGCGGCGGCGGCCCGGAACGTGTCGGCGGCGCCGAGCAGCACGCTGTGGCCGTCGGCGACCAGGACCCGCGCGATCTTGCCGCAGGTCGTCGTCTTGCCCGCGCCGTTGACCCCGACGACCAGCACGACGGCCGGGTTACGGACGCCGTCACCGGCAGCGGTCGGATTGACCTTGAGCGAGCGGTCCATCGCCGGGTCGAGGGCGTTGACCAGCTCGGCGGCGAGCAGCGCCCGCAACTCGGTCGCCGACCGGGTGCCGAGCACCTTGGTCCGCTCGCGGAGCCGGTCGACGATCTCGCGGGTGGCGTCCACCCCGACGTCGGCGGTGATCAGGCTGTCCTCGATCTCCTCCCACGCGTCCTCGTCGAGGTGGTCGCGGGAGAGCAGACCGAGCAGGCTCTTGCCGAAGGCGTTCTGCGAACGGGCGAGCCGGGCCCGCAGCCGGACCAGCCGGCCGGCGGTCGGCTCCGGCTTCTCCACCGTCGGTGGCGCGACCGGTGGCGGCGCCGGCGGGGCGGGCACGGTCGGCGTCTCGACCGGCGGCGGCGCGACCAGGACGTCCTGCTCGGCCTCCGGGGTCAGCACCGGTGGCGGCACCGGCCGGTCCTCGACGCTGGTGCCGGTGGTGGTCCCGCCGGGCGGGGGGCCGGGGCGCCGGCGCAGCCGGGGCACCATCAGTCCGAGACCACCGAGCACCAGGACGCCCAGCAAGATCAGAGCGAGGACGACGTAATCCATGCGGGAAATCCTGTCAGATGGCGCCCGGTGTGTGTCGGGCACCGCACCCGTCGGGCGGTAAACGTCACCCCCACGGTCGGGCAGGGGTAGCGGCCGGGGCGCCGGGGTAACAAGGATGGGCTTCCAAGCCCCCACCCCCGGAGGTCCACCATGGGTGTCCAGCCCATGCCCAGCGCCACCGCCGAACTGCTGATCGGGCCGCTGCTGCGGCGGGTGGTCGGCACCCGCGCCACGGTCTGGGTGGAGACCAGCGGCCCCGGCACGGTCAGCGTGCGTACGCCGGACGGGGCGGGCGGCTCCGCGGCCACGTTCACCGCGTTCGATCACCACTACGCGCTGGTCGTGGTCGACGGGCTGGCCCCGGACGCGGTGACGCCGTACGAGGTCTTCATCGACGACGAACGGGTCTGGCCGCTGCCGGACTCGCCGTACCCGGCGAGCGTGATCCGGACCCGGCGGCGCGACGGCGACGACGCGGGTGCCGTACGGCTGATCTTCGGCTCCTGCCGGGAGACGACCCAGCACTCGACGACCCGGCGGCTGCGGCCGGACGCCCTCGACGCCTACGCCCGGCGGCTGATGACGCGCGGCCCCGACTCGCCGGAGCGGCCGGACCTGATGGTGCTGCTCGGCGACCAGGTCTACGCCGACAACACGTCGCCGAAGGTCCGCCAACTGCTGCGCGGGCGGCGGAACCGGCCGGCGGGCGCCCCCGCCGACCAGGTGGTCAGCTACGACGAGTACACCAAGCTCTACCTGGAGTCGTGGCGCGACCCGGAGATCCGCTGGCTGCTCGCGACCGTACCGAGTGTGATGATCTTCGACGACCACGAGGTGATCGACGACTGGAACACCTCCCGGTCGTGGCGCGACGACGTACGGCGGGAGCCGTGGTGGGCCGAACGGATCGCCAGCGGGCTCGCCTCGTACTGGGTCTACCAGCACCTGGGCAACCTCGAACCGGAGGAGATCGCCACCGACCCGGTCTACGCCGCGGTGGTCGGTGCCGACGACGCGACCGGGGTGCTGCGGGAGTTCGGCGCGCGGGTCGATGCCGAGTCCGACTCGTCGCCGCCGGCGCGCGGCTACCGGTGGAGCTACCGGGTCGACGTCGGACGGACCCGGATCGTCGTGCTCGACAACCGGTGCAGCCGGGTGCTGGACAACGGGTCGCGGGCGATGCTGCCGCCGGACGAGTGGTCGTGGTTCGTCGACCAGACCCACGGCGACTACGACCACCTGGTCGTCGGGGCGTCGCTGCCGTGGCTGCTGCCGCCCGGCATCCACCACCTGGAGGCGTGGAACGAGCGGCTGGCCGGGTCGGCGCGGCCCCGGGTCGCGGCCCTGTCGGAGAAGATCCGCCAGGTCTTCGACCTCGAACACTGGGCGGCCTTCCACCGCTCGTTCGACGACCTCGCCGAGTTGTTCGCCCGGCTGGGCAGCGGCGGGCGCGCGGCGGCCCCGGACCGGGTCGGCGCCGGGGCGGGGGCCGGGAACGCCGCGTCCGGGACCGCCGGGCCTGGGACCGGCGGGGCCGGCGGGGCCGGTGAGGCTGCCGAGGCCGGGGGCGGTACGGCCGGCGGGCAACGGGTCGGGGCCGGGCCGGCCTACCCGCCACCGGCGTCGATCAGCGTGCTCGGCGGCGACGTGCACCACTCGTACGTGGCCCGGGCGCACTTCGCCGTCGAGGTGACCACCCCGGTGCACCAGTTGACCTGCTCGCCGATCCACAACCAGGTGCCGGCGTTCATGCGGCCGGTGATGCGGCTGGGCTGGTGGCGCGGGCCGGCGTCGGCGGCCGGGGCGCTGGCCCGCTCCGCCGGGCTGCGGCGCCCGGTCGTCGGCTGGCGCAAGCTCGCCGGCCCCTACTTCGGCAACGCGATCAGCACCCTGTTGCACGAGGGCCGGTCGGCGCGGGTGACCGTCGAGGGCACCCGCAAGGACGGCGAGTTGCGGATCGTGGCACAGCAGGCCCTGGCGGCAGGTGGAAGGATGCCGGGATGACCTGGACCGCCCCACCCGCCGAACGCGCCACCGAGCCGTACACGGGACCCGAACGCCCGATGCTGGAGGGCTGGCTCGACTGGCACCGGCAGACCCTGCTGACCAAGTGCGCCGGGCTCACCGCCGACCAGTTGCGTACGGCGAGCGCCGAACCGTCCAACCTGACCCTGCTCGGCCTCGTCCGGCACATGACCGAGGTCGAGCGGGCCTGGTTCCGCAGGCGGTTCGCCGGCGAGACGATCGGTGAGGTCCACTGCTCGGAAGCCAACCCCGACGGCGACTTCGACGACGTGGCGACCGCCGACGCCGCGGCCGACCTCGCGGCGTTCCAGCGGGAGATCGAGCTGGCCCGGGCCGCGGCCGCCGGCCACGACCTCGACGAGACGTTCTTCCACCAGCGTCGCGGGGCCGAGATGAGCCTGCGCTGGATCTACCTGCACATGATCGAGGAGTACGCCCGCCACAACGGCCACGCCGACCTCATCCGCGAACGCATCGACGGCGCCACCGGCGACTGACGCGGGGCGCCACCGGCGCCCGACGAGTGTCAGGCGGCGCCCGACGAGTGTCAGGCGGCCAGCGCGGCGCGGACGTACGGGAGGTCGGCCGGACCGCTCCAGCGCAGGGCCGACAGGCCCGCGGCGCGGGCACCGCGTACGGCGCGGTCGTCGTCGTCGACGAGAAGCACCTGGTCGGGCACGGTGGCGAGCGCGGTGGCGGCGGCGTGGAAGTACTCCCGCGACGGCTTGGCCGCCCCGACGACCGACGAGTTGACCACCAGATCGACCTCACCGGCGAGCCCGAGCGCGGCCAGGTCGGCGTCGAGCAGGTCGGTGGCGTTGGTGCCCAGCCCGACCCGTACGCCGGCGGCCCGGACCTCGCGGACCAGGGCGAGCACGTCGGGGTCGACCTCGCCCCGGTACGCCTGCCAGGCGCCGACGGCGGCCCGGGCGGTGTCCACGCCACCGGCCTGCTCGGCGAGCGCCTCGGCCACCCCGGCCATCCAGTCGGCGTGGCTGACCTGCCCGGTGACCGCGGGGTTCAGCCGCTCCGGTGCCATCGCGGCGCCGTGCAGGCTGCCCGTGGCGAGGCTGTACTCGCGTTCGACGCCGGCGGTGACCGCCGGATCCCAGCGGCGGAGCACGCCGTCGAGGTCCAGCAACAGGGCGGTGACGCGCTTGCGCTGGCTCATTCCCCGCCTCCGGTGTTGATCCGCTGGCTGATGACCTGGGTGACGCCGCCGCGCATGGTGACGCCGTAGAGCGCGTCGGCGACCTCCATGGTGCGCTTCTGGTGGGTGATGATGATGAGCTGACTCTTTTCCCGTAGCTGGGCCATCAGGGTGATCAGGCGGCCGAGGTTGACGTCGTCGAGCGCCGCCTCCACCTCGTCCATGATGTAGAACGGGCTGGGCCGGGCCCGGAAGATCGCCACGAGCATCGCGACCGCGGTCAGCGACCGTTCGCCGCCGGACAGCAGCGACAGCCGCTTGATCTTCTTGCCCGGCGGCCGGGCCTCCACCTCGACCCCGGTGGTGAGCAGGTCGTCGGGTTCGGTCAGCACCAGCCGGCCCTCGCCGCCGGGGAAGAGCACGGTGAAGACCTGCTCGAACTCGCGGGCGGTGTCGGCGTACGCGCTGGCGAAGACCTCCAGGATGCGGTCGTCGACGTCCTTGACCACGGTGAGCAGGTCGCGGCGGGTGGCCTTGAGGTCCTCCAACTGCTCGGAGAGGAACTTGAACCGTTCCTCCAGCGCGGCGAACTCCTCCAGGGCCAGTGGGTTGACCTTGCCGAGCAGGGTGAGTTCGCGCTCCGCCTTCGCCGCCCGCTTCTCCTGCGCCGGCCGGTCGTACGGCACCGGTTCGGGGACCGGCTTGCCGTCCTTCTCGGCGGCGGCCACGTCGGCCGGGGTCGGCGGCACCGGGTTGGCGGGGCCGTACTCGGCGATCAGGGTCGCCACGTCGAGGGCGAAGTCCTCGGCGGCCTTGGCCTCCAGCTGCTCGATCCGCATCCGCTGCTCGGCCCGGGCCACCTCGTCGCGGTGCACCTCGCTGGTCAGCCGTTCCAGGTCGGCGCCGAGCCGCTTGGCGGTCGCCCGGGTCTGCTGGAGTTCCGCCTCCCGGTGCGCCCGGGCGCGGGCGATCTCGTCGCGGGCCCGTTCGGCGGTGGCCAGCGAGCCGGCCAGCCGGGCGAGCGCGTCCCGGGCGCCGAGTTCGACGGCGCGGGCGATGCCGGCGCCGCGGACCCGGGCGGCCTTGCGGGCGGCGGCGCGTTCGCGGGCGGCCCGTTCGGCGTTCGCCTGGCGCAGCAGCGAGTCGGCCCGGCCGGCGATCGAGGCGACCCGCTCCTCGGCGGTGCGGACCGCGAGGCGTACCTCCATCTCGTTCTGCCGGGCCCGGGGCAGCGCGGCGGCGAGTTGGTCGCGCTCGTCGGTCGACGGGTCCTCGTCGATCGGGGTGGCCTCGGCCAGCCGCAGCCGCTCCTCCAGCTCGGCGATGCCGGCGAGGTCACGGTCGCGGGCCTGCTCGGCCCGGTCACGCGACGCCGCGAGCCGTTCGGTCTCGGCCTTGGCGGACCGGGCGGCGGCGCCGAGTTCGGCGAGCCGGCGGGCGGCGGCGTTGCGCTGCCCCTCGGCCTCGCGCTTGGCGGCCGCGGCGACCGAGACGGCCTCCTTGCGGTCGGCGACCTCGGCCCGGGCCGCGACGAGTTGCTCCTTGAGTTCGGCGCTGGTCGCCTCGGCGGCGACCCGGTTGGCCCGGGCCTCCTCGACGGCGGCCTGGACCTCGATGAAGCTCGGCGCCTTCGCCGAGCCGCCGGCCGCCGCGTAGGCGCCGACCACGTCGCCGTCGGGCGTGACCGCGCGCAGCTCCGGGTTGCGGGCCGCCAGCCGGGCCGCCGCCTCAAGATCATTGACGAGTACGACGTCCCGCAGCGCCCGGTGCACGGCCGGTCGTACCTCTTCGGGGCATTTGACCAGGTCCGGCGCCCAGCGGGCGCCCTCGGGCAGGGCCGGGCGCAGCGCGTCGGCCGACCCGGTCATCCCGGGACCGTCGGGACCACCGACCAGCAGGTCGGCCCGCCCCGCGTCGGAGATCTTGAGCAGCCGCATCGCCTCGGTCGCCTCGTCGACGCCGCTGACCGCGACCGCGTCGGCGAGCCCGCCGAGCGCGGCGGCCAGCGCCGCCTCGTGCCCCGGCTCGACGGTCAGCATCGCGGAGAGGTTGCCCAGCAGGCCCGGCACCTGGTCGGCGCGGGCCAGCAGCGCCCCGGCGCCGTCCTTGCGGCGCAGGCCCATCGCCAGCGCCTCCTCGCGCGCCTTCCAGGTCGCCGCGTCCTTCTCGGCGGCCCGCTCGGCGTCGGAGAGCTGCCGTACGGTCGCGCCGGCCGCCTCGTGCGCGGCCACCGCCTCGTCGTGCCGGGCGTCGAGGTCGGCGTTGTCGCGGTCGGCCTCCGACGAACTGGCGGCGACCGCGTCGACCTCGGCCTGCGCCTTCTCGGCCCGGCCCAGCGCGTCGGCGTGCGCGGCGGCCAGCCGGGCGATCTCCTCGGCGGCCGAGCCACTGCGGGCCCGCGCCGAGTTGACCTGGCCGGTGAGCTTCGCCAGCCCTTCCCGCCGGTCGGCGATCGCCTTCGCGGCGACGACCAGCGCCCGTTCCGCCTCGGCGAGCTGCCGCTCCAGTTCCTGGCGGCCCTCGACCGCCTCGGCGAGGCGTACCTGGTCCTCGGTCAGCGCGGCCCGCAGGTCCTCCTCCTGGGCCCGGACCCGCTCGGCCTCGGCCGCGAGCTGGTCCGGGTCACGGCCCGGGCGCTCGTCCTCGGGCGCGACGCTGAGGTGCCGGTGCCGCTCGCCGGCAAGCTGCTGGGTGGACCGGAACCGCTCCTGGAGCGTGGACAGCCGGTACCAGGTGTCCTGGGCGGCGGCGAGCAGCGGGGCGTCCTGCGCCAGCGCCGCCTCCACCTCGGCCAGCCGCTCCTGCACCACGGCGTGCTCGGCCTCGACGATCTCGCGACGCTCGCGCAGCGCCGCCTCGTCGGCGATCTCCTTGTCCAGCGTGGAACGCAGGGTCGCCAGGTCGTCGGCGAGCAGCCGCAGCCGGGCGTCGCGCAGGTTGGCCTGGATGCCGGCGGCCCGCCGGGCCACCTCGGCCTGCCGACCAAGCGGCTTGAGCTGGCGACGCAGCTCTGCGGTCAGGTCGGTGAGCCGGTTGAGGTTGACCTGCATCGCGTCGAGCTTGCGCAGCGCGCGTTCCTTGCGCTTGCGGTGCTTGAGTACGCCGGCGGCCTCCTCGATGAAGGCGCGCCGGTCCTCCGGCTTGGCGTGCAGTACGGCGTCGAGCCGGCCCTGCCCGACGATGACGTGCATCTCCCGGCCGATGCCGGAGTCGCTGAGCAGCTCCTGGATGTCGAGCAGCCGGCAGGAGTCGCCGTTGATCTCGTATTCGCTCTCGCCGGACCGGAACATCCGGCGGGTGATCGAGACCTCGGTGTATTCGATCGGCAGCGCACCGTCGGTGTTGTCGATGGTGAGGGTGACCTCGGCCCGGCCCAGCGGCGCCCGGCCCGCGGTGCCGGCGAAGATCACGTCTTCCATCTTGCCGCCCCGCAGCGCCTTGGCGCCCTGCTCGCCGAGCACCCAGGCGATCGCGTCGACGACATTGGACTTACCGGACCCGTTGGGACCGACCACGCAGGTGATCCCCGGTTCCAGCTTCAATGTCGTGGCGGAGGCGAAGGACTTGAAGCCCTTCACCGTCAGGCTCTTGAGATGCACGCTTCCGATCCTCGTCGACGTGGCCGCCGGGCTGCCGGCCCGGCGCTGGCCGCCGGCCGGGCGGGCGGCCGCGGTGCCCACTCCTCAGCTCGTCGGGGGCCACCGGTCGGCCCGTCACCGGGGCGGACGGTCCCGGCCATTGCGCAGCGTAACCCGCATCGGCACGGTCGACGGAACGGCACGCGCCGGCCGGCCGGGCCGAGGGCAAAAAGCTGCGCGCCGACACGGAATGGTCGGCGCGCGTTTCGTGTGGTGCGATTCAGATGTGCGGGCAACGGCGCCGGGGTCACCGGCCTCCGCAGTTCGGATCAGGCCATTGCCGGCTCTGCCAGCCGCAGCAGTTCGTCTGCTTCGGCGGCAGCCGCGGCGAGCCGATCGTTGTCGGCGCGCAGGCGGGTGATCTCGAACTCAAGTGCCTCGACCCTGGCACGCAGTCGGGTGACCTCGTCGAGCAGGCGCCGGTCGGGCGCCACGCCAACGTGGCCGTAGAGGGCCTTCGCCATATCAACTCCTTGTAATGCGCTGCCGGAAAGGCCGGTCAAACGCGCGCCCAGCTTGGTCGCGGCGAAGTCCCCGGGCACACGGGGACAGGATCGGGCGCGACTGGCGACACCTCTATAGTCCGCCGATGTCGGGGCAACGTCAAGCTGCGCGGGGCACGGATCACTCTCACGGCACCCCGCCCGGCCGTGGCGGCCACCTCCGGGTACAGACAGAGATCACTGTCCGGACGCCGCCGATGCTACCGACCGGACGTTTCCGGCCCGCTAACGATGATCTCTTCCCAGCCTTATGTCTTCCTTAGCCGGATTGCCCGGGCGACGGCCGGCTGCGTACGGTCGCACCGGCCCCGACCCCGGCCGACCCGAGCAGACGGAGGCGACAGCGTGTACGGCGACAGCCACGACACCGACCGGCGACCGGCGTTGCGCGGACGGGGTCGGCACCGCGGCCCGCGCCGGCTGCCCGGCCTCTTCGGGCTCGCCGCCGTGGTCAGCGTGCTGCTGGTCGGGCTCGGCGTCGGCGCGGCCCTGCTGCCGTCGTACCTCGCCGGCGGACCCGAATCGACCTCGACCGGGGTCACCACCGGGGACGGCGCCGGCAACGGTCTGGTCAGCCCGGACGAACTGCCGCTGCAGACCGACCCGGCCACCCCGACCGGGGAGCCGTCGACCCCGGCCACCCCGAGCGGCAGCCCGTCACCGAGTGCCACCCCTACCTCGGCCGGCCCCAGCCCCACCCCGAAGGCGTCGAAGACCAGCGCCACGCCCCGGCGCACGCCGAGCCGTACGCCCACGACACGCACCGAATCCGGCGGCGGCAGCCAGGAGGAACAGGTCGTCGCGATCGTCAACCAGCGGCGGGCCGAGGCCGGCTGCGGCGCCGTACGCACCAACGCCGACCTGGCGAAGGCGGCCCGGCTGCACAGCGAGGACCAGGCGGCGCACAACCGGATGTCGCACGAGGGCAGCAACGGCAGCTCGCCGTGGCAGCGCGCCGAGCAGGCCGGCTACCAGCGGGCGATCAGCGAGAACGTGGCCGCCGGCTACCGGACCCCGGCCGCGGTCATGGAGGGGTGGATGAACAGCCCCGGCCACCGGGCCAACATCCTGAACTGCGACGCCAAGGCGATCGGCATGGGCATCGCCCGGTCGGGCGACGGCACCATCTACTGGACCCAGATGTTCGGCTCCGTCGCCTGATCCCCCGGGCGGCCGGCTCCCCCGGTCGCGCCGCCCGCGCCCGGTGCCCACGCCGTCCGGATCGCGCGCCCGGCCGGGCCGCCCGCGGCCGTGCCGCCGGACACTTCCGGCTCGTTGACCCCGGGTGGAGCGGTGTGCCGCGGCCGGACGGCGGGGCGGCGTCGTCGGCGGCACCCCGCCCCGGCCTGGCCAGCACGGCCCGCGCCGTTCCAGAGCCCGGGGGAGCTCATCGATGACCGTACTGCTGCCTCTCTACGTCCATCCGGCGGTGGACCCGGCGGCGTGGGAACCGGACCGGCTGCGCGGCGCCACCGTCGTGGTCGACGGGCACGACGCCCCCGCCTATTGCCGGGTCACCGCCCGGCTGGCCGCGGCCGGCGTGCCGGTGCTCGGGTACGTCGACCTGGCACGGGCCGCCCGGCCGCTCGCCGACGTACTCGCCGACGTCGACGGCTGGACCGGCCACCCCGTCGCCGGCGTCTTCCTCGACCGCGCCCCCACCGGCCCGGCCGCCGTCGGCCCGGTCGCGCTGGCGGTACGGGCGGCCCGGCGGGCCGGGCTGACCGAGGTCGTCCTCAACCCCGGGGCCCCCACCGACCCGCTCTACCGCCGGCTCGGCGTCGCCATCTGCACCTTCGAGGGCGGCTGGCCGGACTACCGGCGGTGGACCGGTGCCGGCGGCGAACTCGGCGACGGCCACTTGGTGCACTCGGTGCCGCCGGCGCAGCTCGCCGCGGCGCGGCGGCTGATGGACTGGCGGGGCGCCGGGTTCGGGCTGGTCACCGACCGGGGGCTGCCGCACCCGTACGGCGGGCTCCCCAGCCGCCTGGACGTTCCCACCCCGGCGCGCTGACATGCCCGGGGCGTGCGCGCCGCGTACCCGCACCGCCGGGTCGGTGGCCGTGGTGCTGGTCGTACTGGTGGCCGGGGTGGCCTGCGGCGACGACCGCGACCCGCCGGTCCCCCGCCCCTGGCCGACGCAGACGGCGCTGACCTGGCAGTGGCAGCTCACCGGCGAACCGGACGTCACCGTCGACGCCGACGTGTTCGCCCTCGACGGGTTCACCGCCACCGCCGACGAGGTCGACCGGCTACGCGCCCGGGGCAAGCGGGCCGTCTGCCACGTCGAGGCCGGAGTGCTGCGCACGTCGCGACCGGACGCCGGCCGCTTCCCGCCCCAACTGCTCGGCGAACCCACCGGGCGGCCGGGCGAGTGGTGGGTCGACATACGGCAGTGGGGGGTCCTCGAACCGATCCTGACCGACCGGTTCCGGCTCTGCCGGGGCAAGGGTTTCCACGCGGTGGCGCCGTACGACGTGGACGGTTACGCGCACGACCCCGGCCTGCCGCTGACCTTCGACGACCAGATCGTCTTCAACCGGCGGCTGGCCGACCTGGCCCGCTCGCTCGGGCTCTCGCCGGGCCTGGTCAACGACATCGACCAGGTCGCGGCGCTGGAACCCGACTTCGACTTCGCCGTCAACGAGGAGTGCTACGTGGCGGCCGAGTGCGACCGGCTGCTGCCGTTCGTCGCGGCCGACAAGCCGGTCTTCCACGTCGAGTACGACGCCGACACCACCGAGTTCTGCCCGACGACGCGCGCGCTGGGTTTCGCGTCGATACACAAGAGTCGCGAACTGGGTGCCTGGCGCGCGCCGTGCCTCTTCTGATCGCCGGGCCTCTGCTGATCGCCGGGCCGGTTCCGATCGCCGGGCCGGGGCGGCCCGGCCCGGCGCCCGGTCAGGGGCGCGGGAGGCGCGGGCGGGGCTGGCAGCGCGGGCAGCTGAAGGAGGAGCGGTTCATGAACGGCTCGCGGCGGATCGGGGCCCCGCACCGGTGGCACGGCAGCCCCTCCCGGCCGTACACGTCGAGCGACCGCTCGAAGTAGCCGCTCTCGCCGTTCACGTCGACGTACAGGGCGTCGAAGCTGGTGCCGCCGGCCTTGATCGCCGCACCGAGCACGTCGCGTACGTGCCCGAGCAGCCGGCTCACGGCCGGCCCGGTCAGCGCGGCGGTCGGCCGCAACCCGTGCAGCCCCGCGCGCCACAGTGCCTCGTCGGCGTAGATGTTGCCGACGCCGGAGATCAGCGTCTGGTCGAGCAGGGCCCGCTTGACCTCGGTGCGCCGCCGTCGCATCGCGGTCACGAAGTCCGCGTCGGAGAACTCCGGGTCCATCGGGTCACGGGCGATGTGCGCGATCTCCGTCGGCAGGTCGGCGCCGCCCTCGGAGTACGACAGTCCGCCGAACGTGCGCTGGTCCACGAAGCGCAGTTCCGGTCCGCCGTCGTCGAAGGTGAACCGGATCCGCAGGTGCGTCTCGTCGGGCGTCCCCGCCGGCTGCATCAGCAGCTGCCCCGACATGCCGAGATGCCCGATCACCGCGTCGCCGCTGTCCAGCGGCAGCCACAGGTACTTGCCCCGGCGGCGGACGTCGACCACCCGCTGGCCGGCGAGGACCGCCGCGAAGTGCGCGGCGCCGGGCAGGTGGCGGCGGATCGCCCGCGGGTGCCGTACGTCGACGGCGGCGAACCGGCGCCCGGTCACCCACCGGGCCAGCCCCAGCCGGACCGTCTCGACCTCGGGCAGCTCAGGCACGCCGGCTGCCGGACGGGTCGGGATCCGGGATCGACACCCCGTCGGCGGCCGCCGGGACGGGGCCGGCCGCCGCACCGGGCTCCCCCACCGGGACGGCGTCTGCCGGGGCGGTCGCGTCCAGGCCGGTCGCGTCCGGGGCCGCGGTCGGCCGGTCCGGCGGCACCTCCGTCGGCTCGGCGACCTGCTCCGACAGCGTCCGCCAGGCCGCCTCGGCGGCCCGCTGCTCGGCCTCCTTCTTGCTGCGGCCGTCGGCGCCGCCGTACCGCTCGCCGGCGACCACCACCCACGCGGTGAACGTCTTCGCGTGGTCCGGGCCGGCGTCGTCGATCCGGTACTCCGGCACCCCGACCCCGAGCGCCGCGGTCAGCTCCTGGAGGCTGGTCTTCCAGTCCAGCGCCGCGCCGCGCCCGGCGGAGTCCGCCATCAACGGGTCGAACAGGCGGTGGATCACGATCGAGGCGGTGTCCAGCCCGTACTGGAGGTAGATCGCGCCGAGCAGCGCCTCCAGGGTGTCGGCGAGGATGCTCGCCTTGTCCCGGCCGCCGGTGGTCTCCTCGCCCTTGCCGAGCAGCAGGTAAGGCCCGAGGCCCTGCGGCCCGAGGCCGCGGGCGACGTCGGCCAGGGCCCGCATGTTGACCACGCTGGCCCGCAGCTTGGCGAGCTGCCCCTCCGGCAGGTCCGGGTGGTTGTGGAAAAGCGCCGCCGTGATCACCACGCCGAGCACCGAGTCGCCGAGGAACTCCAGCCGCTCGTTGGTCGGCAGGCCGCCGTTCTCGTACGCGAACGAGCGGTGGGTCAGGGCCCGCTCCAGGAGTTCGGGGTCGAGGGAGATCCCGAAGGCCGCCTCCAGGTCGCCGATCGACGGCCGTCTGCGCCTGTCGTTGCTCATGTGCTCACCTCGCCGCTGTGGTCGCCGTGGATCGGGTGCACCGTGGCCGGTGCCGTCAAAGTCGAGGTCATGCGGTCCCCTCGCTCCGCTCGCTTCGCTCGCATGCGCCCCCCTCGCTTCGCTCGGTCATGCTGTCACCTCGGCCGAGGCCGCGAGCAGGGTGGCGACGGTGCGGGTCGCGGCGCGGCGGTGCAGGTGGGCGGCGAGCGCGATGCCGGAGGCGACGTCGGCGCCGTCGGCGGCACCGTGGCAGACCACCACCGTGCCGGGCACGCCGAGCAGGGCGGCGGCGCGGGGCACACCGCCGGCCGCGGGTGGCCCGCCCGCCATGGCGTACGCCCCCTCGATGCCCTTGAGCAGCACGTTCCCGGTGAACCCGTCGGTCACCACGACATCGGCACGGTCACCGATGCCGAGGTCGTAGCCCTCGACGAGTCCCACGTAGGTGGCGTCGCCCGGCAGGCCGACGGCGGCGAGGAGCGGGTCGGCGGCCCGGCGTACCCGGTCGCCCTTGCCCGGCTCGGCGCCGACGGAGAGCAGGCCCACCCGGGGCCGGGCGATGTCGTGGACGACGGCGGCGTAGGCGGCACCCAGGATGGCGTGCCTGGCCAGGGTCGTCGGCCGGGCCTCCAGGGAGCCGCCGACGTCGAGCAACACGACCGGGCCGTGTACGGCCGGCAGGCTCGCGACCAGCGCGGGGTGCCGGACGTCGGGCCAGCGGCGCAGGCCGAGTACGGCGGCGGTGACGGTCGCCCCGCTGGCACCGGCCGACACGACGGCGTCGGCGGCACCCTCGGCGACCGCGGCGACGGCGGCCCGGACGGTGGTGTCGGTCCGGCTGGCCCGGGTGGGTGCGTCGGCCATGCCGACCGCGTGGTTGACCGGGCGTACGGCGACCCGGTCACGCTGGGCCGGCGGGAGCACGGCGAAGACCTCGTCGGCCGTTTCGGGTGGCCCGACGAGTAGCAGATGCAGTCCAGGATCGGCGTCGCATGCCCGCAGAGCGCCGTCAACCACGACGGCGGGAGCGTTGTCCCCGCCGAGGAGGTCGACGGCGATCCGCACGGTCCCCGGCTCCACGGACCCGGCCGTCGAGTCGCGGCCGGCGGGAGCCGGGGCACCGGGCGATGGCCAGGGCCTGCGCGCCGCCTGACCGGAAGTCGGAGGCGTCACGCTGGCCGGCGTCAGACCTCGATGACCTGGCGGCCGTTGTAGGTGCCGCACACGGTGCAGGCGGTGTGGGGCAGCTTCGGCGACCGGCACTGCGGGCAGGCCACAGTCGCGACCGCCGCGACCTTCCACTGCGCCCGGCGGGACCGGGTGTTGCTGCGCGACATCTTGCGCTTGGGGACGGCCACGGTTCCTACTCCTCTTTACGGGTCAGTTGCGACAGGCTCGCCCAGCGCGGGTCGATCTGCTGGTGGCTGTGGTCAGCCGGCAGCTCGTCCCACTGCACCCCACACTCGGGGCACAGCCCTGGGCAGTCGTCTCGGCACAGCGGGTTGGTCGGCAGTGCGAGCACCACCGCATCCCGCAGCGCCGGCTCCAGGTCGATCAGGTCGCCCTGCAGCCGGCCCACCTCGTCCTCGTCGGTCGTCTCGTCCGTGGTGCTGTTCTCGTAGGCGTACAGCTCCTGGACCGTGACGGTCAGCGAGTCTCCGATCGCGCGCAGGCACCGCCCGCACTCGCCCTGGACGGAACCGCTGACGGTTCCGGAGACGAGCACACCCTCGGACACCGATTCGAGTCTCAGGTCGAGATCGAGGTCGGCGCCTTCCGGCACACCGATCAGCTCCAGTCCGAGGTCTGCCGGCGCCGGCACCACCCGCTTGACCGTACGCAACGCGCCAGGCCGGCGCGGCAGCTCCCTCGTGTCGAGGACCAGCGGCGACCTGGGGTCGAGGTGGATCGGCGAATGTTTGGGCATAGTCAGACTCCGGCCTGTGCGAGGCCGACGTTGAAGGTTACCTGAGCAGGGACCTCAGCGTCGAACCGGGGCACCGTAGCAGCGGCCCCGAACGGGTGGTCAGAAAGTCAGCGGGCGTTCGGTGTCCTCGCCACCGAAGTTGCCGATCTCGCGCAGGGCGTGCATCTTGTCCCGCCCCCGCTCGATCGAGGCGAGCGCCCGGGTGAGGAACTGCTCGAAGTTGGCCAGCGCGGTGTCGACGTAGTCGTCGACCTCCTCACGCAGCCGCTGCGCCTCGGCGCGGGCCTCGGCGACGATCCGGGCGCCCTCGTGCTCGGCCGAGACGGTGATCTCGTTGACCGAGACGAGACGGGCGTGTTCGGCCTCGCCCTCGCTGATGATCCGGTCCGCCTCGCGCTTGCCGGCGTCCATGATCTTGTCGCGCTCCTCCAGCAGGGCCGCCGCCCTGCGCAGGTCACCGGGGAGTTCGGCGCGCAGCTCGTCGAGGATGCCGATCATCTCCCCACGATCGACCATGCAGTTGTTGCGCGACATCGGGACGGACCGCGCCGTCTCCAGGATGGCGATGATCTCGTCGATGCGGTCGAGCGGGTCCACCCGGCACCTCACCCCTGTAGTTCGTCGGCCGACCTACATGATGCGGGGTCGACCCAGATCCCTGCTCAACCAATCATGCGGTGCGGGAGCGACAGGAGGACCGACCCGGGCCGACACGGCGCGTCGCCGGACGAAGCGAGCACCCCGGACCGTACGGGGACCTTCCGCCGGAAAACCACCCGTCGGACCTGTCACGCCCCCGCGGAGCGCAGGCGGTCGGCCAGGCGGGCGAGGACCGGTTCCGGCAGATGCGCCGACACGTCCCCGCCCCACTTCGCGACCTCCTTCACCAGGCTCGACGAGACGAAGGAGTAGAGCGGGTTGGTCGGCATGAAGAGGGTCTCGACGCCGGCCAGCCCGATGTTCATCTGGGCCATCTGCAACTCGTAGTCGAAGTCGCTGACCGCGCGCAGCCCCTTGACCACCACGCTCGCCTCCTGCGCGCGGCAGAAGTCGACCAGCAGGCCGCGGAACGACTCGACCCGTACGTTGCCGTAGCAGGCGGTGACCTCGCGCAGCAGTTCGATCCGCTCGTCGACGGTGAACAGGCCCTGCTTGGACTGGTTGATCAACACTCCGACGATCACCTCGTCGAAGAGCCGGCTGCTCCGGCCGACGATGTCTAGGTGTCCGTTGGTCACCGGATCGAACGAGCCTGGGCACACCGCACGTCTCATGATCGGCGACCGTACCAAAGCGTGGTCTCGCCGTAACGCCGGACGTTCTCGCCCGTGACGCCTTCCACCCAGGTGACCGCGCCGCCCCGGGTCGCCCGTTCGACCACCACGACGGCGTCCGCCGCCAGCCAACCGCCATCGACGAGGGCGGCCAGCATCGCGGTGACCTCGTCGTCCGGCACGGCGTACGGCGGGTCGGCCAGGACCACGTCGTACGGCTCCCCGTCCGGCGGCCCGGCGGCCAGCACGGTGCCGACCTTGCCGGTCACGACCCGGACCGCCGGGCCGCCCCGCAGGGCGGCCACGTTCTCCCGGATGGTCCGGACGGCCCGCTGGTCGGACTCGACGAGCAGCACGTGGGACGCGCCCCGCGACAGCGCCTCCAGGCCGAGCGCGCCGGACCCGGCGTAGAGATCGGCGACCCGGGCCCCGTCGAGGTCGACCCGGGTGTCCAACGCGCTGAACAGGGCCTCACGGACCCGGTCGGAGGTCGGCCGGGTCTGCCCACCCGGCGGTGCGGCGATCCGCCGTCCGCCGAACGTCCCGGCGACGATCCGCGTCATGACACCTCCAACCGTCCGTCCCGTCGCCGTCCACACGGGCGAGGACCGCCTCGACGCTACGCGACGAGCAGCGCCGTCCGGCCGCCGGTCGGACGATGACCATGCCACCCTCGGTGCGCGGCGGGCAGCTTTCCGTAGATCAAAGATCTCGGATGCGTATCAGCGTCCTTAGCGGTCCATGAGGGCCACCGGTGCGCGCCGCGAGCCGATATGGTCTGGCGCTGTGCCGGCGCATGTTCGCCGCCGGCGCACGTCGCCGCCGCTGGTCGCGCCCGTTCGGTGAGCGCGCCACCACCCCCCGGCGTCGTGCCTGAGAGCTTCCACCCCAGGAGTACGCGTGATCTCTTCCAAGCTGTCGCTGCGGCGACCGCTCGCCGTCGTCGGCGCCGCGTTCCTCGGCCTAGCCGCCGCGGTCGCGGTCGCCTCGCCCGCCAGCGCCCACCACAGCGTGGTCGACGGCAAGGCCGCCTGCGACACCACCACCGGTGAATGGGTCGTCGACTGGACCGTCACCAGCGTCGCTCCCGCCGAGTCGACCGGCTACCGGCTCTACGAGGTCCTCGCCAAGCCCGTCCCGGTGACCGGCATCGCCGTCACCGAGGGCGACGGCTACCCGCTCGACCCGCACACCCCGCTGACCGGCACCCAGCGCCTGCCGGGCACCACCCAGACGGCCTCGCTGCAGGTCAAGGGCGCCTGGGACAGCGGCCACGAGGACACCAAGTGGAAGAAGAAGACGATCACCCTCGGCGGGGTGTGCGAGAAGGAGGAGCCGCCGCCGGCGACGGCCGCGCCGACGTACACGATCGTCACCGACTGTGACGGCCTGGTCGAGGTCACCCTGACCAACGGCAAGGACGCCACCGCTCCGGCCAAGTTCAAGGTCGTCACCGCCGAGGGCTTCGAGAAGTCCGTCGAGGTCGCCCCGGGCGAGGAGAACACGGTGGAGATCCCGGCCGAGCAGGCCGGCGAGATCACGGTCACCGAGGCCGGCCAGGAGAAGCCGCTGTTCACCGGCTCGGCGCCCGAGGCGGAAGGCTGCCCCACCGCCGGCCTGGAGGTCAGCTGCGAGGACATGACCTTCAGCCTGACCAACCCCGAGGACGGCAGCGAGCCGTTCACCGCCGTCTTCACGCCGAGCACCGGTGACGTCCAGAAGATCACTGTCGCCCCGGGCGAGTCCAAGAGCGTCAAGTTCGCCGGCTCCGCCGGCCTCACCATCGACGCCGTGATCGAGGGCTACGAGGACGACGTGGTCACCTTCGCCTGGGACGAGGAGAAGCCCGAGGACTGCCCCGCCCCGGGCGGCGGTGGCGGCGGTGACCTGCCGCTGACCGGTGCCGCGGCCGGTGGCATCGCGGCCGGTGCCGCGCTGCTGCTCGCCGTCGGTGGCGTCCTGTTCTACCTGGCCCGTCGCCGTCGGGTGACCTTCACCGCCTGAGCATGACGTGCCACGGGGCGCGTCGGTCCGGTCGGACCGACGCGCCCCGTTTGTCGTGAGGTCGGACCGGCCCTCCCGTCCGTCAGCCCTTCTCCAGGTATTCGGCGCGTTCCTCGTCGACCAGGGCGGCCACCGATGCGGCCAGCGCCGGATGCCGCAGCAGCTCCGGATCCTCCTCGACCAGCGCGATCGCCTCCGCCCGCGCGTCGCGGATCAGGTCCGCGTCGCGCAGCAACGACAGCAGCCGCAGGTGCGAACGCCGCCCCGACTGCGTCGCCCCCAGCACGTCGCCCTCCCGGCGCTGTTCCAGGTCGAGTTCGGCCAGCTTGAATCCGTCGGTCGTCGACGCCACCGCGTCGAGCCGCTCCCGGGCCGACGATCCCTCGGCCATCTCGGTGACCAGCAGGCAGAGCCCGGCGGCCTGGCCCCGGCCGACCCGGCCGCGCAACTGGTGCAACTGCGACACCCCGAACCGGTCGGCGTCCAACACGATCATCACGGTCGCGTTGGGTACGTCGACCCCGACCTCGATCACCGTCGTCGCGACCAGCACGTCGAGATCACCGGCGGCGAACGTCCGCATCACCGCGTCCTTCTCGTCGGCCGGCAGCCGGCCGTGCAGCACCCCGATCCGCAGGCCGTGCAGCGGCCCGTCGGCGAGCAGCGGCGCGACGTCGAGCACGGCCAGCGGCGGCCGGCGCCCCGACTCGTCGACCTCGGCGGCCGCCTCCTCCGGCGACGACGAGTCCTCGCCGATCCGCGGGCAGACGACGTACGCCTGATGGCCGGCGGCCACCTCCTCGCGCAGCCGGCGCCAGGCCCGCTCCAGGTAGGCCGGCTTCTCGCTGGCCGGTACGACGTGCGAGGCGATCGGCGACCGGCCGCGCGGCAGCTGGGAGAGTGTCGAGACCTCCAGGTCGCCGTAGACGGTCATCGCCACCGTGCGCGGGATCGGGGTGGCCGTCATCACCAGCACGTGCGGCGGCTGCTCGGCCTTGGCCCGCAGGGCGTCACGCTGCTCCACCCCGAACCGGTGCTGCTCGTCGACGACCACCAGGCCGAGGTCGGCGAACTCGACGCCCTCGTAGAGCAGGGCGTGGGTGCCTACCACGATCCCGGCCCGGCCGCTGGCGACCTCGTCGAGGGCCTGCCGGCGGGCGGCGGCGCCCAGCGAGCCGGTGACCAGCGCGACGCCGGTGCCGGCCGGGTCGCCGTCCAGTTCACCCGGCCGGCCGAGCGGGCCGAGCAGGCCGAGGATGCCCCGGTGGTGCTGGGCCGCGAGCACCTCGGTCGGGGCCAGCAGCGCCGCCTGGCCGCCCGCGTCGACCACCTGGAGCATCGCGCGCAGCGCGCAGACGGTCTTGCCGGAGCCGACCTCGCCCTGGAGCAGCCGGTGCATCGGGTGGGCCGTCGCCAGGTCGGCGGCGATCTCGTCGCCGACCTGGCGCTGCCCGGCGGTCAGCTCGTACGGCAGCCGGCCGTCGAAGGTGGCGAGCACGCCCCCGTCGGTCCCGGGCCGGGCCCGGGCCGGCCGGTCGGCCGCCCGGTGCTTGCGCTGCACCAGGGTCAACTGCACGGCGAACGCCTCGTCCCACTTCAGCCGCCGCCGGGCCCGGAATAGTTCCTCCTTCGTGGACGGCCGGTGGATCTCGCGCAGCGCGGTGCCCAGCCCGACGAGGTTCCGGGTGGCGCGTACGGTCGCCGGCAGCGGGTCGTCCGGCGGGGTGAAGGTGTCCAGGACGACCCGTACGCACCGGGCGATGGTCCAGGTCGGCACCGCCGCCGCGGCCGGGTAGACCGGGATCAGCGCACCCGCGAACTCCTCGATCTCGCCCGCGGCCGCCACCTCGCCGTCCGCCGGCCCGTCGCCGAGCAGCACGTATTCCGGCCCGTTGAGCTGGCGCTTGCCGCGGAACTCCGTCACCTTGCCGGCGAACAGCCCCCACCGGCCCGGGGTCAGTTCCCGGCTGCGCCACGCCTGGTTGCCGAAGAACGTCAGCGTCAGCACCCCGCCGGAGCCGTCGCCGACGGTCACCTCCAGCAGGTTGCCGCGCCGCTGCCGCATCGGGCGTACGGTCGCCTGCCGGACCTGGCCGAGGACGGTGACGTCCTCGCCGACCTCCAGCGACCGGATGTCGGTGTGCTCGCCGCGCTCGTCGTAACGGCGCGGGAAGTGGTAGACGAGGTCACCGGCGGTGTGCAGGTCGAGCTTGTCGGCCAGCGCCCGCGCGGTCTTGTCGCCCACCAGCTTCTTCAGCGGCGTGTCCGCCGTCGACGGCTCGGTCATTCCACCCCCACCAGCAACGGATAGAACGGCTGGCCGCCGTCGTAGGTCTGCACCTCGACGAACGGCCACCGGCGTGCCGCGTAGCCGCGCAACGCCTCGTCCAGGCCGGTCGGGGCGTCGGCGCCGAGCAGCATGGTCACCAGCTCGCCGCCGCCGCCGAGCATCCGGTCCAGCAGCGCCTCGCAGGTCGCCAGCAGGTCGGTGCCGATCACGTGCACCTCACCCTCGACCAGCGCCAGTACGTCGCCCGGCTGGCACCGGCCGGCCATCGTCAACGCCTCCCGGCTGGCGAAGCAGACCTCCGCCGACCGGCACGCCCCGGCCGCCTCGGCCATCTCGATCACGTCGTCGTCGAACCGGCGACCGGGATCGCGTACGGCCAGCGCGGCGAGTGCCTGCACCGGCGACCGGGTCGGCACCACACTGACCCGCAACCCGAGGTGCTGGGCCTCCTCGGCGGCGGCGCGGGCGACCGCCTGGGCGTTGGGGTCGTTGGGCAGCACCACCACGTGGATCGCCCCGGTCGCCCGGATCGCGTCGAGCAGTTCGCCGGTCGACGGCCGGCCGGCGGCCACCACCGCCCCCTCGGCGACGAACAGGGCGGCGAGGCCGTCACCGGCCGCGACCACGACGGCGCCCCGGCCCGCCGGGCCGGCCGGCGGGCCGGTCGGTTCCACCGCCGGGGCGGCGTCGACCTGGTCGGCGAAGCGGGTGACCGCGATCTGGTAGGGCCGGCCGGCGGCGATCCCGGCCTCGATCGCCGCGCCGATGTCGTTGACGTGCACGTGCACGTGCCAGGTGGGCAGTTCGTCGTCGGCGCCGGTGCCGACCACGACCAGCGAGTCGCCGAGGGCGGCCAGGGTGGCGCGCATCCGCTCGAGGGCGGGCGGCCGCGCGTCGAGCAGGAATCGGACCTCGTACGCGAACTCCGGCGAGCCGGCCTCGCGGGCGACGACGGCCGGCGCCCGGACCGACGTCCGGTTGCCGTCGGCGGGCGGGTCCGCGGCGGCGGGCGGCTCCGGGGCCGGCGGGGTCGGGGCCGGCGGGGTCGTCTCGGTCGGCCGCGTTCCGGGCGGCTCGGGCCCGGTGCCGGTGACCACCGCGGTCAGGGCGTCCAGCAGGACGCAGAGGCCGCGTCCGCCCGCGTCGACCACCCCGGCCCGGGCCAGGACCGGCAACTGCTCCGGCGTGCGGGCGAGCGCCTCGGCGGCCGACCGGGACGCCGCCCGGACCACGGTCGCCAGGTCGTCGGAGTCGGCGGTGGCCGCGCCCCGGGCCGCGGCGGCCACGACCGTCAGCACCGTGCCCTCGACCGGGCTCGCGACCGCCGCGTAGGCGGCCGAGGCCGCCACGTCGAGCGCCCCGGCCAGGTCACGGCCACGGACCTCGGGGGCGCCGGCCAGCGCGTCGGCCAGCCCGTGCAGGATCTGCGACACGATCACGCCCGAGTTGCCCCGCGCGCCGAGCAGCGCCCCGCGCGCCATCAGCCGCAGCACCCGGCTGTGCGGCGGGCGCGATCCCTCGGGCGAGTTGTCGAGGTCGAGGGTGAGCGCCTGGTGCGCCGAGGCGAGGGTGAGCACGAGGTTGGTGCCCGTGTCGCCGTCGGGCACCGGATAGACGTTGAGCCGGTCGATCTCCTCCTGGTGGCGCCGCAGCGCGGCCAGGCCGTCCGCACACCATCGACGCACGGCCGCGGCGTCCAGGGTGTCCAGCACGGCGATGAGCCTACTTGCGCCGCCCGACACCCGCCGTCCAGCGCCACGATCCGCGTGATCAGGGAACGCGTCCCGCGTGTCGTCGGCGGGTCGGGGTGCCAGGCCCCTGATCACGCGGATCATGTTGGTGGGCCGGGGGCGATTCGTTGGTCGGCCGGGGTATCGGGTAACCTGACCAGGTTGCCCGGCGACCCTGGTCATCCGTGCCCGCGAGCGGGACGGTGACCGGCCAGGTTCCCGCCGGCGATCGACCGAACGAGCAGATTCCCCAGGAGTATCCCGTGGCTAGCGTGTGTGACGTCTGTGGCAAGGGACCGGGCTTCGGCCACAACGTTTCCCACTCGCACCGGCGGACCAACCGCCGCTGGAACCCGAACATCCAGTCGGTGCGTACCCCGGCCGGTGGTGGCACCACCCGCAAGCTGAAGGTGTGCACCTCCTGCATCAAGGCGGGCAAGGTCACCCGCGCCTGACGCGTCCGCGTCACCGCATTCTTCCGGCCAGCCGCCGGGTCACCACGACCCGGCGGCTGTTCGCGTGCGCCGAATCAGCGGTTGCCGGTCCGGACCGGCAACCGCTGACTACAGGGCGCGCGCGAACGAGATGCAGCCGGGCGCGTCCCGGTAGTAGCCGAAGTTGGGGATCCGTTCGAAGCCGGACGACTCGTAGAGCGCGATCGCCTCGGGCTGCTTGTCGCCGCACTCCAGCACGAGTCGCTTCCGGCCGTGCTCACGCGCCGACCGCTCCACCGCGGCCAGCACCACCCGGGCCAGGCCACGACCGCGGGCCGCGGGCGCGGTGTACATGCGCTTGATCTCGCCCACCTCGCCGCTGTCGCCGTGACTGCGCCACGCGCCGCAGGCGACCGGCTCCCCGTCGACGTACGCGACGAGGAAGGCACCGGCCGGCGGGTCGAACTCGGCGGCGTCGACGGGGGTGTCGTCGCCGCTGCCGCCGTACCGCTGGCCCAGGTCTGCCAGCGCGCTCGCCACGAGCTGCTGCGCGACCAGCGAGCCGTAGCGGACCGTGCGGATCTCGATGTCACTCACCGGTAAAGGGTAGATGGACCAAAGGCCCTTACCCCTGTGGGGTGGGGGTCACGATCGCCCCGGCCGACCGCCCGGCGGGGCCGGCCGGGAGGCGGCAGCGCGGCCGGCCCGGAGGCGGCAGCGCGGCCGGCCCGGAGGCGGCGGCGGGCCTAGCGGAAGTGGTCCCAGCCCGACGGCCCCTTGTACGGCCGGCCGTCGACCGTGACGCCATCCCCCTCGACGACCCGGCCGATCACCTTCCACTCCGGCGGCAACGCCAGCGTGTCCGGAAACGTCGCCGCGAGCGCGTGGTCGTCGCCGCCGCCGAGCACCCACTGGTAGGGGTCGACACCCAGGGCGTGTGCGGCGTCCCGCATCTGCCGGGGGATCTCGAAGGCGTCCCGCGTCACGTCGACCGCCACCCGGCTCGCGGTGGCGATGTGGCCCAGGTCGGCGAGCAGCCCGTCCGACACGTCGATCATGGCCGTCGCCCCGAGCCGCGCCGCCGCCGGCCCGGCCGCGTACGGCACGTCCGGCCGCCGGTAGGACTCCACGAGCAGCTTCGGGGTACGGAACCCACGGGACAGGACGGTGTATCCGGCCGCCGCGTAGCCGACCCTGCCGGCGAGCGCCACCACGTCGCCCGGCCGGGCCCCGCCGCGCAGCACCGGGGCGATGCCGTGCAGGTCACCCAGCGCGGTCACCGCGATGGTCAGGGTCGGGCTCGACGACATGTCGCCGCCGACCACGCAGGCACCCACCTTCGCCGCCTCGGCGGCCAGCCCGTCGGCGAGGTCCTCGGCCCACCGCACGTCGAGCCCGGGCGGTACGCACAGCGCGACGAGCAGCGCGGTCGGGCCGGCCCCCATCGCCGCGATGTCGGCGAGGTTGGCCGCCGCCGCCCGGTGCCCGATGTCCTCGGCGGTCGACCAGTCACGCCGGAAGTGCCGCCCCTCCACGAGCACGTCGGTCGATGCCACGACGCGCCCGTCCGGGGCAGCCACCAGCGCCGCGTCGTCGCCCGGGCCCAGCAGCGCGGTCGGCCCCACCTGCAACCGGGCGGTGACCCGGGCGATCAGCCCGAACTCACCGGTCCTCGCCACACTCACGCGACGGCCTCCCTTGGCTACCGTGATGGTTAGCCCCTACTCCGTACGGTAGTTTCACCTGCGAGCCGCTCGGCGGCGGACAGGAGTGGGGTCGTGGTCCAGGCGTACATCCTCATCCAGACCGAGGTCGGAAAGGCACGTGACGTGGCCGCAACCATCACGGATATCTCCGGCGTGGTCCGGGTCGACGCGGTCACCGGGCCGTACGACGTGGTGGTGCTCTGCGAGGCGCACACCGTCGACGAGCTGGGAAAGCTGATCGTGAGCAAGGTACAGATGGTGCCCGGGATCACCCGCACGTTGACCTGTTCGGTGGTGCATCTCTAGGTGGTGGATCAGATCACTCCCACGCATGAACCGGACCGCGACGCGGGTCCGGACCGCACCACCCGGCAGGCGGCGATCTGGGCGACCGTCGTGGCGCTGCCGATCGCCGTCCTCGTCGGGCTCTTCGCCTTCTCCCAGATCAACGGCGGCGGACCGATCGCCGGCCCCTCGCCGTCTGCCGACCCGGCCGCGGGGCAGCTGGCGACGCCGGTCGAGATGGCCGCACCGGAGCTGGCCGAGCGGCCCGCCGTCGTCTGCCGTGCCCTGTTGTCGCAGATCCCGCCGACCGTGCGCGATCTGCGGCAGCGGCCGGTGACCGCCGGCGCGGAGCAGAACGCGGCGTACGGCGAGCCGCCGATCACGGTCGCCTGCGGGGTGCCGGCCGCCGAGTTCCCGCCCACCGACCCGGTCTGGGTCGTCAGCCGGGTCTGCTGGCACTCGGTCGAGCAGACCGACGCGGTGGTCCTCACCACGGTCGACCGCGAGGTGCCGGTGCGGGTGACCGTGCCGCGCGCCTACCCGGAGGCGTTGCAGTGGCTGGCGCCGCTGTCCGACTCGATCGTCGAGTCGGTCCCGTCGGCGACGTCCGGAATCCCGTCCGGCTGCACCGGCTGACCGCGGGCCGGCCCGCGTATCCCGCCGGCCCGCGTATCCCGCCGGCCCGCGTATCCCGCCGGCCCGCGTATCCCGCCGGCCCGCGTATCCCGCCGGCCCGCGTGCCCGGCCGGCCCGCGTATCCCGTTGGCCGGGAAAGCCCGGCGGGCCGGTCGCTCAGTGCAGGCCGGAGCCGCGCCGCAGGGCGGTACGGATCAGCCGGCTGACCAGCTTCGGATACTCCAGCCCGGTGGCCGCCCACATCCGCGGGAACATCGACGTCGACGTGAACCCCGGCATCGTGTTGATCTCGTTGAGATAGACCGTGTGGTCCGGGGTGACGAAGAAGTCGACCCGGGCCAGTCCGGCGCAGTCGAGCGCGGTGAACGTACGGCAGGCGTACTCCTGGACCTGTCGGGCCACGTGTTCCGGCAGGTTGGCCGGGATGTCGTACTCGCAGGAGTTGTCGAGATACTTCGCCTCGAAGTCGTAGAAGTCGTGCCCCTGCTCGACGACACGCACCTCGGCGAGCAGCGACGCCTCCGGCGCCCCGCCGGCCTCGCCCTCCAGCACGCCGCACTCCACCTCGGCACCGACGATCGCCGCCTCGACCAGCACCTTCGGGTCGATCTGCCGGGCGGCGGCCACCGCCGCGTCGAGGTCGGCCCAGTCGCTGACCTTGCTGATGCCGTACGACGAACCGGCGCGCGACGGCTTGACGAAGACCGGCAGCCCCAGGCGCTCCTTGTCCTCCTCGGACAGGGTCACGCCGTTGCGCAGCACCGCGTACGGCCCGACCGGGATGCCCTCGACGGCGGCGAGCTTCTTGGTGAACTCCTTGTCCATGGCGGCCGCCGAGGCGAAGACGTTCGCCCCGACGTACGGGATGCCGGCCATCTCCAGCAGACCCTGGATGGTGCCGTCCTCGCCGTACGCGCCGTGCAGGGTGGGGAACACCACGTCGACGCCGTCGAGTGCCTGGCCGCCGCGGATCGGGTCGAGGATCAGCAGGTTGTTGCCGACCGGGTCGGCGGGCAGCACCACCATCTGACCCGAGTCGACGGTGATCTCGGGCAGCCGGCGCTGGGCGATGGCGAGTTGCGAAGCGTCACCGTCGGTGAGCACCCAGCGGCCGTCGCGGGTGATGCCGATCGGCACGACCTCGAACTCGTCGGGGTCGAGGGCGGCGAGCACGGCACCGGCACTCACGCAGGAGATCCCGTGTTCGGTGCTGCGACCGCCGAAGACGATGGCGACCCGGGTCTTCCGTGGGCTCGTCACGCAGGCTCCTTACTCGTTCTCGGCTGCCCGGATCTGGCGCAGCCGGTCCGTCGCGGCGCTACCCGCGTCCACCCGGCAGACCCTACTCTGCGTGCTCGGTCCGCGGGTCGATGACCGGAGTAAGCCCATCCGCCGGGCGACGGCCGGACAGGACGGTGGCTCCAAGATCTTCATCATGTACGACCGCGGCGGCAAGCCCGCTGTCCGCCATGATCCGCGCGGCCGCCACCGCCTGCGCCGCACCCGTCTCCACGACCAGGTGCCCGCCCGGCGCCAGCCAGCCGGTGGCCCGACCGGCGACCCGCCGCAGCACGTCCAGGCCGTCGGGGCCGCCGTCGAGCGCCGCGCGGGGCTCGTGCAGCCGGGCCTCCGGCGGCAGCAGCGCCACCGCGTCGGTCGGCACGTACGGCACGTTCGCCACGAGCAGGTCGACGTCGCCGGCCAGCCCGGCCGGCAGCGCGTCGAACAGGTCACCCGCGTACACCCGCCCGCCGTACGGGGCGAGGTTGCGCCGGGCGCAGCCGACGGCGGCCGGATCGACGTCGGCGGCGACCAGCCGGGCCGGCCGGATCCGGTGCGCCACGGCGGCGGCGACCGCGCCGCAGCCGCAGCACAGGTCGACGACGGTCGCGTCCGGCCCGGTCAGCTCGACGGCACGGCGGACGAGCAGTTCGGTACGGCGGCGCGGCACGAACACCCCGGGTTCGACGGCGAGCCGCAGGCCGGCGAAGTCGACCCGGCCGAGCACGTGCTCCAGGGGCAGGCCGGCGACCCGGCGGGCGACCCGGTCGGCCAGGTCGGCGGCGCCACCGCCGGCGGCGACCAGCAGCGCGGCCTCCTCCTCGGCGAAGACGCAGCCGGCGGCCCGCAGCCGACCGACGATCGCGGCGACGTCCGGCACCGGCTAGGCCGACCGGTCCAGCGCCCGGCCGATGTCGGCCACCAGGTCCGCGGTGTCCTCGACGCCGCAGGAGAGGCGTACGAAGCCGGGTGCGGTGTCGTCGCCCCACTGCGCGCGCCGGTCGGCGGTGGTGTGCAGGCCGCCGAACGACGTGGCGGCGAACACCAGCTCGGCGGCCGACAGGAAGCGCGCCACCCGCTCGGCGCTGCCGAGGTCGAACGCGACGATCCCGGGCACCCGCCGCATCTGGGTGCTCGCCACCGGATACGCCGGGTCGTCCTCGAGGCCGGGCCACCGTACGCCGGAGACGTCGGAGCGCGACCGCAGCGCCCGGGCGACGGCGGCCGCGTTGGCCGACTGCCGGGCCAGCCGCAGGTCGAGGGTTGCCAGCGAGCGGTGGGCGAGCCAGGCGTCGAACGGGCCGGGCACCGAGCCGGTGGTGTCCCGCCAGGTGCGGACCGTTGCCAGCAGCTCCGGTGACCGGGTCGCCAGGTAGCCGAGCAGCAGGTCGGAGTGGCCGGTGAGCGCCTTGGTGCCGGACGCGACGACGAGGTCGGCGCCGAGGTCGAGCGGGCGCTGGCCGAGCGGTGTCGCGGTGGTGTTGTCGACGGCGAGCAGGGCGCCGGCGGCGTGCGCCCGCGCGGCGAGGTCGGCGATGTCGCAGACGTCCAGGCCGGGGTTGGCCGGGGTCTCCAGCAACACCAGCCGTACGCCCTCGAACGACGGGTGCGGACCGGCTGTCGGCACCGTCCGCACCGTCACCCCGTTGGCCGCCAGCACCGAGTCCGCGAACGCCCGCACGGTGAAGTAGCCGTCCGCCGGCAGCACGACGGTGTCACCGGACCGCACGAGGGAGAGCAGCAGCGCGGTCAGCGCCGCCTGCCCGCTGGCGAAGGCGAGGCAGTCGCCGCCCTCCAGCTCGCCGATGGCGGCTTCCAGGTTGCGCCGGGTCGGGTTGCCGGGGCGGCCGTACCAGTCCCGGCCCGCGGCCGCGTCGCCGCCGGCGGGATCGAGGTGGTACGGCGCGGCGAACACCGGCCCGGGCAGGAACGGCTCCCCCGGCGCCGGCTCGGGCAACCCGGCGTGCACGCAGCGGGTGCCGTCGCCGTACCCGTCGGTCTGGCTCATCGTCGCTCCCGGTCCGTCGGCGTCACTCTGGCTTGGTGGTACGGCTCATCAGCGCGGTCAGCGCCACCCGGGGATCGACCCCCTCGTGGCAGACCCGCTCGACCTGCTCGGTGATCGGCATCTCGACCCCGTGGGCGCGGGCCAGGTCACGGATGGCGAGGCAGCTCTTGACCCCTTCCGCGGTCTGCCGGGTCGCGGCCTGCGCCTGCTCCAGGCTCTCACCGCGGCCCAGGTGCTCGCCGAAGGTCCGGTTGCGTGACAGCGGCGAGGTGCAGGTGCCGACCAGGTCGCCGAGGCCGGCCAGACCGGCGAAGGTGAGCGGGTCGGCACCCAGCGCGACACCGAGCCGGGCGGTCTCCGCCAGCCCACGGGTGATCAGGGTGGCCTTGGTGTTGTCGCCGAGCCGCATCGCGGTCGCGATGCCGTACGCGAGCGCGATCACGTTCTTGACCGCCCCACCCAGCTCGGTCCCGATCACGTCCCCGTTGGTGTACGGGCGGAAGTACGACGTCGTCACCGCGTTCTGCACGAGCGTGGCGCGGTCGGTGTCGGTGCAGGCGACCACGGTGGCGGCCGGCTGCCCGGCGGCGATCTCGGGCGCCAGGTTGGGGCCGGAGACCACGACGACCCGGTCGGCGGCCACCCCGGCCGTCTCCACGATCACCTGGCTCATGCGCTTGGTGGTGCCGAGTTCGATGCCCTTCATCAGCGAGACGAGGGTGGCGTCGGAACCGACGAACGAGGCCCACTCCGCGAGGTTGCCCCGCAGGGTCTGCGACGGTACGGCCAGCACGACCAGCCACGCCCCGGAGATGGCCTTGCCGGCGTCGGCGGTGGCCGTCACGTTCGCCGGCAACCGCAGGCCGGGCAGGTAGTCGGGGTTGGTGCCGGTGGCGCGGATCGTCGCCGCGACCTGCTCGCGCCGCGACCAGATGGTCACCTCGTTGCCCGCGTCGGCGAGCACCTTCGCGAAGGCGGTTCCCCAGGAGCCGGCCCCCAGGACCGCCACGTGCCCACCCGGGGCCCGCCCGCTACGCTCGCTCACCGGCCCGCCCCGGATTCCGGCGCGGTCGGCTGCCACAGCGGTGGGGGTGTGCCGCCACGGATCTCGGCGAGCAGGTCACGCAAGTGCAACATGATCTCCTCTGTCATCTCGTCGAGGGTCGCCTTGGTCGGTGCGGCACCGGTCCACCGTTCGAGGTCCACCGGCGGCCCGGCCTTCACCTCGACCGGGATACGCGGCCGGAGGCTGAACCTCTTCGTCCGCGGGTCGAAGATCTGCTGCGGACCCCACATCGACACCGGCACGACCGGCGCACCGGTGGCCAGGGCGAGCCGGGCGGCGCCGGTCTTGCCCCGCATCGGCCACAGTTCGGGCTCCCGGGTGGTCGTCCCCTCGGGATAGACCACCACGGCACCGCCGGCCTTGACCGCCGCGACCAGCAGGTCGAGCGACTTCGCGGCGTCGGTCGTGCCCCGCTCGACCGGAATCTGCTTGACCTTGAGCAACATGCGGCCGACGACCGGGACCCGGAACACGCTCGCCTTGCCGAGGAACTGCGGCCAGCGGCCGGCGTCGTAGACGAAGTGCCCGCAGACCAGGGGGTCGGCGTGCGAGATGTGGTTGGCCACGACGATGACGCCGCCGCCGGTGGCGAGGTGCTCCGCACCCGACCAGGTCCGGTGGGTCCACAGGGTGAGGACCGGCTTGACGACGACCACCACCAAACGCCGCCAGAACCCCAGCCTGCGCCGCGCCACGCTGCCTCCTCGTTTCCACACCGGCCACGGTCCGACCGGTGCCGCGATCGTTGCCGCGGCCGATTCTCCGGGTACCGGGGGCTCGAAGCGAAATCATGCCCGTTCCACCTGGGTACGACCAGGCAGGGTCGGCCACGTGCCGGGCTGGCAGGATTGGCGCGTGCGGGAGCCGACGTGGGTCGTGGTGGTGCCGGTCAAGCGTCTGGCCACGGCGAAGAGCCGGCTGCGCGGCGCGCTGGCCGACCCGGGCGCCGAGGCGCACGCGCGGCTGGCGCTGGCGATCGCCCTCGACACCGTCGCCGCGGTGCTCGCCTGCCCGCCGGTCGACCGGGTGCTGGTGGTCACCGACGACCCGATCGCCGGGCCGGCCCTGGCCGCGCTGGGCGCCTCGGTGGTGCCCGACGTCCCGGACGCCGGCCTCAACGCGGCCGTGGCCCACGGTGCGTCGCTGGCTACCGACCGGTGGGTGGCGGCGCTCGCCGCCGACCTGCCGGCACTACGCCCGGCCGATCTCGCCGGCGCGCTGCGGGAGGCCCTGGGAGGGCTGACCGTGGGCGGGCCGACCGTCGGCGGGCCGACCGTCGGCGGGCCGGGCGAGGGCACGGTGGCCGTGCGCGGGGCGGGCGAGGGTGGGGCGGCCATGGGCGGGGCGGTCGACCTGGGCGGTGCCGGGTGGGGCTCCGCTCCCCCCACCGCGCGGCGGCCGGCGCCGGGCCGGCCGGGGCGCCGGTTCCTGGCCGACGCGCCGGGCACGGGCACGGTGCTGCTCACCGCCCCGCCCGGCGTACCCCTCGATCCACGCTTCGGGGTCGACTCCGCCGCCCGGCACGCCGCCTCGGGCGCGCTGCCGCTCACCGGCGGGTGGCCGACCCTACGCCGTGACGTCGACACTCCCGCCGACCTCGCCGCCGCCGCCGGCCTCGGCCTGGGTCGCCACAGCGCCGCCCTCGTCCCGGCCGCCGCCGGACACCTCGGAGATGAGCGAAGGTGACGGCGAGAACCGCCCGACTACGGAGGACTGGGGCGGTTGTCGTGGAAGCGCCCGTTGGTGGTCCTTGCTGATCTGGGCGGGAGAGACCTTATCCAGGCTCGATAAGGTCTCTCCCGCCCAGATCAACCGCGTCTCCTTGTGACCCGCCCCATCCACGCACATCGTTCACGCGACCCGACACGCGATCATGGGGATGATGTTCACAAGTCGGGCGGGAAACGCCACGTTTTCTCCATGATCGGCGGACTGGGGGCGACAGGCGGCGGGGGGCAGGCGGCAGGCGGCGGGGCGCGGCAGGCGGCAGGCGGCGGGGCGCGGCAGGGGCGGGGCGCGACGCGTGACAGGTGCGGGGCACGAGGCGCGCGGGTACGGTGCTGGCATGCAGGGGACCGTCGCCACCTACGATCCGCTCACCCGCTCCGGGACGTTGCTGCTCGACGACGGCGACGAGATCGCGTTCGGGGCGCCGGCCTTCGACGCGTCGGGGTTGCGGCTGCTGCGCCCGGGTCAGCGGGTCCGGGTCGAGCACGACGAGTCCGGGCAGGTCAGCAGGGTCACGTTACCTACATTTCAATGATCGAAATGTGGCATGTTGATTTGGCGGTCACCCGGATCGGGTGATGATGAATGGGTGACGAATCCAGCCGGCCGCCGCCCCCCGCACCAGCGCCAGTCCCGTGCCGACCAGTCACCGACGCCCGACGACGAGCGCCCGCCGGTGCCGCGTGGCCAGGTCCGACGGCGTGGTTCCAACGGGCGATTCGTCCGGCGCGACAACTCGACGACGGCGCTGAGCCCGGGTGTTCCGCCGCGCCCCGAGCCGCCGGCCGGCACCGGTGATCCCGACCCGGACCGGGCGCCGTCGGTCGCGCACGACCCGACCGACTCGCCGCCGCCGGACGGCGTGCACCCGGCGACGCTGGAGCCGCTGCCGGAGGACCGGTTCCTCAACCGGGAGTTGTCCTGGCTCGATTTCAACGCCCGGGTGCTCGCCCTCGCCGAGGACCCGGCGACACCGTTGCTGGAGCGGGCGAAGTTCCTGGCGATCTTCGCCAGCAACCTCGACGAGTTCTTCATGGTCCGGATCGCCGGTCTCAAGCGCCGCCTCCAGGCCGGCCTGCCGATGCGCGGCGGCGACCGGCTGCCGCTGCGCACCCAGCTCGAGCTGATCGCCGAGAAGACCGCCGGCCTGGTCGCCCGGCACGCCCGCTGCTTCGTCGACGACGTACTGCCGCGGCTCGCCGCCGAGGACGTCCACCTGGTGCGGTGGGCCGACCTGGACGCCGGCGAGCGTGAGCAGTTGCGGACCTACTTCCGGGAGGCGATCTTCCCGGTGCTGACGCCGCTCGCGGTCGACCCGGCGCACCCGTTCCCGTACATCTCCAGCCGCTCGCTGAACCTGGCCGTGGTGGTGCGTGACCCCGATGGCGGGTCGGAACTGTTCGCCCGGGTCAAGGTGCCCAACAACGTGCCCCGGTTCGTACCGGTGGGTCCGAGCCGGCCGGCCCGGTTCCTGCCGGTCGAAGACCTGATCTCCACCCAGCTCGGGCAGCTCTTCTCGGGCATGCAGGTCGTCGAGTGCCATCTGTTCCGGGTGACCCGCAACGCCGAGGTCGAGGTCGACGAGGACCGCGACGAGGACCTGCTCCAGGCCCTGGAGCGGGAACTGGCCCGGCGCCGGTTCGGCCCGCCGGTCCGGCTGGAGGTCGCCGCGTCGGTCTCCGACCACGTGCTCGACCTGCTCGTACGTGAGCTGGACATGGACAGCCACGACGTCCTGCGGGTGCCGGGCCTGCTCGACCTGTCGTCGATGTGGCAGATCTACGACGCCGTCGACCGGCCCGATCTCAAGGAGCGGCCGTTCGTACCCGCGACCCATCCCCGGCTGGTCGAGGGCGAGGTGCCGCGCAGCGTCTTCTCCGTGGTCCGTGACGGCGACATCCTGGTCCACCACCCCTACCACTCGTTCTCCACCAGCGTGCAGCGGTTCATCGAGCAGGCCGCCGCCGACCCGAACGTGCTGGCGATCAAGCAGACCCTCTACCGTACGTCCGGCGACTCGCCGATCGTCGACGCGCTGATCGACGCCGCCGCCGCCGGTAAGCAGGTGGTGGTGCTGGTCGAGGTGAAGGCGCGCTTCGACGAGGTCGCCAACATCGGCTGGGCGCGGATGCTGGAACGGGCCGGCTGCCACGTCGTCTACGGCCTGGTCGGGCTCAAGACGCACTGCAAGACCGCGCTGGTCGTACGGCAGGAGGGCAACCAGATCCGCCGCTACTGCCACATCGGCACCGGCAACTACCACCCGAAGACCGCCCGGCTGTACGAGGACTTCGGGATGCTGACCGCCGACCCGGAGGTCGGTGCCGACCTGACCGACCTGTTCAACGTCCTCACCGGCTACAGCCGGCAGACCGCCTACCGCCGGCTGCTGGTCGCGCCGCACGGGGTGCGCAGCGGCATCATCGAGCGCATCGACCAGCAGATCGAGCAGACCCGGCGGGGCGGCCGGGGCCTGGTCCAGATCAAGGTGAACTCGCTCGTCGACGAGGACATCGTGGACGCGCTCTACCGGGCGTCGCGCGCGGGCGTACGCGTCGAACTGGTCATCCGCGGGATGTGCACGCTGCGGCCGGGCGTACCCGGGCTCTCCGACAACATCCGGGTCCGGTCGATCCTCGGCCGGTTCCTCGAGCACTCGCGGGTGTTCCGGTTCGGCGCCGACGAGTCGGCCGAGTTCTGGATCGGTTCGGCGGACCTGATGCACCGCAACCTCGACCGGCGGGTCGAGGCGCTGGTACGGGTCACCGACCCGGTCGCCCGCGCCGAACTGGACCACATCATCTCGTCGTGCATGAGTGACGACGTGGAGGCGTTCGAGCTGGCCGGTGACGGCACCTGGGCCCGGCGGGTCAGCAGCGACGACACCCCGCTGGTGCACCTGCAGGAGGCGCTGCTGCGCCGCGTCGTCGGCGGCGCGAGCTGAGCGGCGGGCCGGAAGATCTGGTTAGGCTGGCCGACATGCTGGAGGAGGAACGCAAGTACGAGGCCGATCCGGCGTACGCGGTCCCCGACCTGGCCCCGGCCCTGCCGGACGGGGGACGGGTGGTGGAGCGGTCGCCGGCCACCCTGACCGCGACCTATCTCGACACGTCCGATCTGCGGCTGGCGCGGGCCGGGGCGTCGCTCCGGCACCGTAAGGGCGACCCGCTGCCGTGGACGGTGAAGTTCCCGGCCGACCTGCCGGGCCGGCGGCACGAGGTGTCCCGGCCCGGCCGGCCCGGCCAGCTGCCGGCCGAACTGTCCGCGCTGGTGACCGCCTACTCGCGGGGCGCGGCGCTGGCCCCGGTCGCGGTCGTGCGGACCGTCCGCCGGGCGTACGAGCTGCGGGACGCCGACGACCGGCTGCTGGCCGAGGTCGCCGACGACGCGGTATCCGTGCTGGACGGGCGCAAGGTCCGCGCCACGTTCCGCGAGATCGAGGTCGAGCTGGGGGACGGCGACGCCGAACTGCTCGACCGGGTCGGTGAGGTGTTGTGCGCGGCCGGGGCGCGGTCCGGCGGGTTCACCCCCAAGCTCGTACGCGCCCTCGGCCCCGCCGCGCAGGAGGGTCCCGACCTGGTCGCCCCGGCCGGGCTGCCGGACGAGCCGACGGCCGGCGACGTGGTCACCGACGCGGTTCGCAAGCACGTCCGGCGGATCCTCGCCCACGACCCGCTCGTCCGGCTGCGGGTGCCGGTCGGCGACGACACCGCCGTGCACCAGATGCGGGTCGGCTGCCGGCGGCTGCGTAGCGACCTGCGTACGTTCCGGCCGCTGACGAAGTCGTCATGGTCGCGGGCGTTGCGCGACGAGGTGAAGTGGCTCGCCGACGCGCTCGGCGGGCCACGCGACGCCGAGGTGCTGCGCGACCGGCTGCGCCGCACGGCCACCGGCGACCCGCTCAGCCCGCTCGACGAGGCGGCGGTCGCCCGGATCGACCAGGTGCTGGCCGTACGGCAGGAGTCGGCGCTGGCGGCCCTCGACGAGGTCCTGACGTCCGACCGCTACGCCGCCCTGGTCGAGGAGCTGGTGGCCGCCGCCCGCGAGCCGCGGCTGACGAAGCGGGCCGGGCAGCCGGCGGCCGACGTACTCCCCCGGCTGGTGGCCAAGCCGTGGCGCCGGCTGGTGTTCGGCGCGGACGGCGTCGACGGTGCCGGCGAACTCGGCCCGACCGATCCCGACGAGCGCTGGCACGACACCCGGATCGACGGCAAGAAGGCCAGGTACGCGGTCAACGCCGTCAAGCCGGTCGTCGGCGCACCGGCCCGGAACCTGGGCAAGGCCCTGTCGAAGGTGCAGGATCTGCTCGGCGAGCACCAGGACGCGGCGGTGGCCGCCGACGCCTGGCTGTCGATCGCCGCCGAGCACCCCGCCGACCACGCGCTCGCGGTGACCGCCGGGCGACTCGCCGAGCGGGAACGCCAGATCATCCACCGGGTCCGGGCCGAGTTCCCGCAGCGGTGGAGCCAGGCCACCGAGCATCAGCTCGTCGCGTGGCTGCCGTGACCGTCCCGATCCGCGCCGCGGGCGGCGTGGTGTGGCGGCCGGCCGGCTCCGGCGAGGTCGAGGTCTGTGTGGTGCACCGGCCCCGCTACGACGACTGGACCCTGCCGAAGGGCAAGCTCGAACCGGGTGAGCATCCGCTGCTCGCGGCAGTACGGGAGATCGCCGAAGAGGCTGACGTCGGTGGGGTGCCGCAGGTCCGCTTGTCGGGCATCCGCTACGGGATGCGCGACGGCACACCGAAGTCGGTCGACTACTGGTCGGTGCGGGCCGTCGACCGCGGCGGCTTCCAGCACGAGACCGAGGTCGACGCGATGCGCTGGCTGCCGGTCGGGGCAGCGGCGGGACTGCTGACGTACGCGCACGACGCGACCGTCGTACGCGAGTTCGCCCTGCTGCCCCGGGTGACGGCCGTGCTGGCCGTCGTACGGCACGCCAGGGCTGGCAAACGCGCGACCTGGACCGGTCCGGACGTGGCCCGGGAGTTGGACGCGGCCGGGCGGGTCCAGGCGGCCGGGCTGGCCGGACTGCTGGCCGTGGTCCGGCCGGAGCGGCTGGTGTCGGCGGCGCCGCGGCGGTGCGTGCAGACGCTCGCCCCGCTCGCCGACCGGCTCGACCTGCCGATCGAGGTCGACTCGGGCTTCGACGAGCCGGTGCCGGGTCAGGACGGGGACGAGAACGCCCTGGCCGCCGCCGGCCGGCTGGTCGAGCTGGCGACGGCCGGGCGGCGGTCGGTGGTGTGCAGTCAGGGCAAGGTGCTGCCGGCGGCGCTGGCCGCCCTGGCCGGTGGGGCTGCGGGCGACTTTTACACGCCGAAGGGCACCGGCTGGCTGCTGGCGTTCGCCGGTGAGCGTCTGGTCGGTGCCGACCGACTCGACCCGGCGGCCGTCTGACCCCGGACGCGCGGCCTGATCCCGGACGCGATCTGATCCCGGACGCGGCCTGATCCCGGACAGCGTCCGGCTTCGGCCCGCCCAGGTGTCGGGTGTCCGCCCGGTGGCGGGTGTGCCGCCCGGGCGCACAGCGAATTCGCTGTGCGTACGCCGAATTCGCTGTGGCGTCGAACAGCGGTACCGGTCCGGGCGAGCGGCGGGCGGGCCGTCGGGCGCCGTCAGGCGAGCGGCGGGCGGGCGGATCGGGCGAGCGGCGTCACGTCCGGGCGCGGTCGAGGGTGACGGCGACCGCGAGGTGGTCGGAGGCGGTACTGGGCGGCGCGGCGGCGTCGGTCGCGGTCAGCCCGGCCGAGACGAAGATGTGGTCGATCTGCTCGTCCGGGGCGTCGGCCGGCGCGGTCGGCAGTGGTCGGGCCGGCGCCAGCGCGTCGACCAGGCCGGCGTCGGTGAACACCTGGAACGCCGGATCGCCCGGCTCGGTGTTGAAGTCGCCGGCGACCACCAGTGGCCGCCCGGCGGCGTACCCGGTGGCGAAGCGGACCACCTCGCCGGCCTGCACGACCGGCCCGTCGTCCGGTGGCGGCTGGAGGTGGGTGGAGACGACCACCAGTTCGCCGATGCCGGTGTCCAGGACGGCGGCCAGGGCCTGCGCCCCGGTGGGAGCGCCGACGGGCGTGAGACGCACGGTACGGGTCTCGGTCACCGGCAGCCGGGTCAGGATCGCGTCGCCCCACACGGCGTCGGCGGCGGGCGCGAAGACGTACCGCATGCCGAGCCGGTCGGCGATGAGGGCGAGGGTGTCGTGGCCGCCGTTGAGCAGCCAGGCCCGGTCGACCTCGCTGAGCGCGACGACGTCGGCCCGCTGCCCGGCGACGACGTCGACCAGCCCGGCGAGGTCGAAGCGCCCGTCGAGCCCGAAGCCCATCCGGACGTTGTAGGCGACCACCCGGACCGGGCCGGGTTCCGGTTCGCGGACCTGCACCGCGTTGTTCGGTACGGCGACCGCGGCGAGCAGGGTGGCGACGGCCGCCGCCACGGTCACGAGAAGGGGCCGGCGCACCGCGGATCCCGGTCGGCGTACGGGGCGCCGCATCACGACCGCCGCGACGAACAGGGCCAGGACGACCGGTACCCACTGGTTGGGGTAGCCGAGGTCGTAGGCGGAGTAGTAGAGCACCGCGCCGACGGCGAAGACCACCATCCCGCCCACGACGGCGAATCCGGCGCGCATTCCGGGTCGCCCGGAGCCCGGCACCCCGGCCGGTCCCCGGGTGGTGGCGGCGGCAGCGGAACCGGTGGCAGCGGCGGCTTCCGGAGCGGCGGGGGCTTGCGGGGCGGCGGGGGCCGCCGGGACGACGGGGGCAGCGGGGGCGGCCTGGGCCAGGCAGGCACCGAGCCCGACGGCGGTCAGCAGGATCGCCGGGATCAGCAGGGTGGTCGGCGGCACGACGAACATGACCGTGCCGGCCAGCAACGGCACGGGTGCCAGCCAGCGCATCGGGCCGCGGGGCGGGCGGGCCAGCCCGGCGCCGGCGAAGAGCGCGACCGCCGCCGCGGTGACCACCCCGGGCCAGGTGTCGCCCAGCGGGTTGGATCCGGCGGTTCCGGCCGCGCCGCCGTACAGATAGGACACCGCCGTGGTGGCCAGGGCCGGCGATCCGGCGATCATCCCGGAGAGCAGCAGGGCCGGCCCGACGAGCAGCCACGGCGCGGCCCGGACCGGCCCGGGTGCGGATTCGGCCCGCCAGCTCAGGGCGAGGAAGGCGGCGACCATGGCACCGGTCAGCACCCAGGACAGCGGATCGGTCCGCCAGGTGAGGTCCAGGGTGTCCAGGGCGGTGTGCAGTACGGTGCCGGCGGCCAGGCCGAGGACCAGTCCGGGGGTCGGATCGGCGGTTCCGGCGGCGGTGGCGGCGAGCCACACCAGTCCGGCGAGCAGGCCGAAGCTGGCCACGTAGAGCTGCACCTGACCGCCGTCGGTGGCGCCGAGGCCGGCCCGGCAACCGCCGAGCACGATCGCGGCGGCGAGCAGCACGGGACGTGGACCGACCCGGCGGACCAGTGGCGGGGCGCCGAGCGCGAGGACGAACCACATCAGGGCGAAGGCGCCCATGAGTTCGGCGGGCGTGGCGGCGGCCTGGCCGAAGATGGTGATGATCGAGGGCAGCCAGACGCGCAGGACGTCGACGAGCAGGGCGATGCCAAGTGCGGTGGCGGCAACCGACATGGACGACCGGCGCACGGTTCCCCCTCGGGTTGGCGGTCCCTCTCGGACGGGCGGGACAACCCGAGTCATTCTCGTGTTCCATCCCCCACCGATCAAGGGCCGCGTTTTCCGCCGCCCACGGGCCGCGATTCCCCACCGATCAGGGGCCGCGTTTTCCGCCACCCACGGGCCGCGATTCCCCACCGATCAAGGGCCGCGATCCCCGCCGGCCAAGGGCCGCGATCCGGGGCGGCCGGCCCCGGCACGCGAGAAGGCGCCCATCCCGTCGGGGATGAGCGCCTTCTACGCCGTACGCGCCGGGTCAGCTCCGGGCCGCGGCCTTGCGGGCCGGGGCCTTCTTCGCGGCGGTGGTACGGGTCGTGCTCTTGGTCGCCGCGGCCTTCTTGGCAGCGGTGGCGGACTTCTTCGCCGGCGCGGCCTTCTTGGTCGCGGCGGCCTTGGTGGCGGTGGCCTTGGTGGCCGCCTTGGTCGCGGTCTTCTTGGCGGCGGCCGTCTTGGCCGGCGCCGTCTTCTTCGCGGCCGCCGTCTTGGCCGGCGCCGCCTTTGCGGTGGTCTTCTTGGCCGCGGCGGTGGTCTTCGCCGCGGCGGCGGTCTTGGCAGCGGTGGCGGTCTTGGCGGCGGTGGTCTTCTTCGCCGCGGCCGTCTTGGCCGGGGCGGCCTTCGCGGTCGTGGCCTTCGCCGTTGTGGCCTTCGCCGCCGTGGTCTTCGTGGCCGCGGCGGTCTTGCGTGCCGCGGCGGCCTTCGGGGCCTTGCCACTGGCGACCATGTCCTTGAAGCCGGCGCCCGGCCGGAACGCCGGCACCGCCGTCTTCTTGACCTTCACCGCTTCGCCGGTGCGCGGGTTGCGGGCTGTTCGCGGTCCCCGCACACGCTTTTCGAAGACTCCGAAACCGGTCAGTGCAACGCGGTCGCCCTTGGTGACCGCCGCCTGGACCTCTGCGAGAACCGCGTCGAGCGCCGCAGTCGCCGTCTTCCGGTCCCCCAGGCGAGCGGCAAGCGCCTCGATGAGCTCGGCCTTGTTCACGACTTTCCCTCCCGAATGTACTTCTGGACTCAACGCGAGCCATTCTGCGCGCACGGTATGCCCTTTGCCACCAGTACACAAACATCCGCCGGAAAAAAGTCGTTGTGTCGTAACGGATTCGCCCCCGTCGGCCAGGCCGACGGGGGCGAAAACCGCTGTGCGGTCAGGCGTACGGCCTAGGCGACCACTGGCAGGAAGGGCAGCCGCCGCTCCTCGTAGGCGCCGATCGCCGACTCGTGCCGGAGCGTCAAACCGATGTCGTCCAAGCCTTCCAGCAGCCGCCACCGGCTGAAGTCGTCGAGCGGGAACGACCAGGCCGCGTCGCCGACCCGGACCTCGCGGGCGGTCAGGTCGACGGTCACCGCGGTGGCCGGGTCGGCCTCCAGCCGGGTCCACAATTCTTCGACGACAGCCAATTCCAGCTCGACCGGCAGAAGACCTTCCTTGAGCGCGTTGCCGCGGAAGATGTCGCCGAAGCGCGGCGAGACGACGGCCCGGAACCCGAAGTCGCGCAGCGCCCACACGGCGTGCTCGCGCGACGATCCGGTGCCGAACTCCGGCCCGGCGACGAGGATCGACGCACCGGAATACCTCGAATCGTTGAGCACGAATGCGGGATCCTCCCGCCATGCGCTGAACAGACCGTCGGCGAAGCCGGTTCTGGTCACCCGCTTCAGATACACCGCCGGGATGATCTGATCTGTATCCACATTGGAGCGCCGCAGCGGCACCGCGCCGCCGGTGTGAACGGTGAACTTTTCCATCGTCTTCTCAGCCCTTCACAGGTCGGCGGGAGCGGCGAGACGGCCGGTCACGGCGGTGGCCGCGGCGACCGGCGGCGACACCAGATGGGTACGCCCACCACGGCCCTGCCGGCCCTCGAAGTTGCGGTTGGACGTCGACGCCGATCGCTCGCCGGGCCGGAGCGTGTCGGGGTTCATGCCCAGACACATGGAGCAGCCGGCGAAGCGCCACTCGGCACCGGCGTCGATGAAGACCTTGTCCAGCCCCTCGTGTTCGGCCGCCTCCCGCACCGCGGCCGAACCCGGCACCACCAGCATCCGTACGCTGTCGGCGACCTTGCGCCCGCGCAGCACGTCGGCGGCGGCCCGCAGGTCCTCCAGCCGGCCGTTGGTGCACGAGCCGACGAAGACCACGTCGACCGGCACGTCGCGCAGCGGCGTACCGGGCCGCAGGTCCATGTATTCCAGGGCCCGCTGGGCGGCGGTGCGCTCCGCGTCGTTGTCGAAGTCCTCCGGCGCCGGCACCGCGGCGTTCAGGGCGGCGCCCTGGCCCGGGTTGGTGCCCCAGGTGACGAACGGGCTGATCCGGCCGGCGTCGAGCGTCACCTCGGTGTCGAAGGTCGCCCCCTCGTCGGTGGGCAGGCTGCGCCAGTACTCCAGCGCGGCGTCCCAGTCCGCGCCCTGCGGCGCGTTCGGCCGTCCCTTGAGGTACGCGTACGTCGTCTCGTCCGGCGCGATCATGCCGGCCTTGGCACCCCACTCGATCGACATGTTGGCGATCGTCATGCGGCCCTCCATGGACAGCGCGCGGATCGCCTCGCCGCGGTACTCGACGATGTGGCCGCGGCCGCCGCCGGTGCCTACCTGGGCGATCAGGGCGAGGACGAGGTCCTTCGCCGTGACGCCGGGCGCCAGTTCACCGACCACGTTGACCGCCATCGTCCTCGGCCGGGCCTGCGGCAGCGTCTGGGTCGCCAGCACGTGCTCGACCTCACTCGTGCCGATGCCGAACGCCAGGGCGCCGAACGCGCCGTGGGTGGCGGTGTGCGAATCGCCACAGACGATCGTCAGGCCGGGCTGGGTCAGGCCGAGCTGCGGGCCGATGACGTGGACGATGCCCTGGTTGTCGTCGCCGAGCGCGTGCAGCTTGACGCCGAACTCGGCGCAGTTGCGGCGCAGCGTCTCGATCTGGGTACGCGACGTCGGGTCGGCGATCGTCAGCAGGTCACCGCGGCGGGCGTTGAACGACGGATCGTCGTACCCGGTCGGGGTGTTGTGGTCCTCGGTCGCGAGCGTGAGATCCGTACGTCGCACGCGGCGGCCGGCCATCCGCAGGCCGTCGAACGCCTGCGGGCTGGTCACCTCGTGGAGCAGATGCAAATCAATGAAGAGCAGATCCGGCTCACCCTCGGCGGATCGCACCACGTGAGCGTCCCAGACCTTCTCGGCCAGGGTCCTGGGCGATGTTGGCTTCGGAGTGACTCCCACCATCTGGACATCCTAAATTCTGGGAGGTATGTTTCGGCTTGTGGGACACAGTATGAGCGGTGTCGGCGTTCTCGACAAGGCGGTCGTCATCCTCGCCGCCTGCGTCGACGGCGCCAGCCTGGCCGAACTCGTCGACCGTACGAAGCTGCCGCGGGCCACCGCGCACCGCCTCGCGCAGGCGCTGGAGATCCATCGGATGCTGGTCCGCGACACCCAGGGACGCTGGCGGCCCGGCCCCCGGCTCGGCGAACTCGCCAACGCCGCCCCCGACGTGCTGCTGACCGCCGCCGAGCCGCTGCTCGCCGCGCTACGTGACGCCACCGGCGAAAGCGCCCAGCTCTACCTGCGCCGCGCCGACGAACGCATCTGCGTCGCCGCCGCCGAGCGGGCCAGCGGGCTGCGCGACACCGTCCCGGTCGGTTCCGTACTGCCGATGACGGCCGGCTCCGCCGCCCAGATCCTGCTCGCCTGGGAGCCGCCGGAGGCGGTCATGCCGCTGCTGCCCCGCTGCAAGTTCACCGGCCGCACCCTGGCCGAGGTACGCCGCCGCGGCTGGGCCCAGTCGGTCGCCGAACGCGAGGCGGGTGTGGCGAGCGTCTCCGCCCCGATCCGCGACCGGACCGGCCGGGTCATCGCCTCGATCAGCGTCTCCGGTCCGCTGGAGCGCCTCGGCCGCCGCCCCGGCGACCGCCACGCGATGGCGGTCGTCCGCGCCGGCCAACGCCTGAGCGGCCTCTGACACTCCCCCTCTTTGATCCGCGTGATCAGGGATTGAATCGCGCGTGTCGCCGGCGCGGCGCCTGTCGTACTCCCTGATCACCGGGATCAAGGAGGACACCACCCACCACCGCCCTGCCACCTCGGCCACCGGCCCGCCGACCGGCTGGCCCGCCGGGCTGCTGGGCCGCCGGACCGCCAGACCGCCCGCCGAACCGCTGACCCCGGCCCGCCGGACCGCTGGGCCGCCGGCCCGCCTCGGCCCACAGGAGCGGTCCAGCCCAGCCGCCACCGGACCAGCCGGCCCTCGGCAGCACCTCGGGGCGCGGACGCCCCGCCAGCTCAGCCTTCCTTGATCCCGGTGATCAGGGAGTACGACACCCGACACACCGGCGACACACGCGACTTAATCCCTGATCACGCGGATCAACGGGGGTGAAGGGGGTATGAGGGGGACGCGAGGGAGTCCAGAGAAACCGAAAAGTCCGTGCCACCGGAGTGGCACGGACTGTCGACTGTAGCCCCGACGGGATTCGAACCCGCGCTACCGCCTTGAGAGGGCGGCGTCCTAGGCCGCTAGACGACGGGGCCAGGACTTTCTTCACTTTTTGCCGTTTTCCCTTGCGGTCCAACGGTGCTGAACTCTATCAGAGGCCAGCGCCGGCGCCCTATTCGGACATCGGTTGCTGGGGTACCAGGACTCGAACCTAGACTAACTGAACCAGAATCAGTTGGGCTGCCAATTACCCCATACCCCATTGGTGCCTATGGCCTTCCTGCTCACAGCGTTCCCACTTGTTGCGCTGTTACTCAAGTCGGTGTGACTTGATGCAACGCGACTGATGCAACTCGTGGTCCTGCTGCTTGCGGCACCGGGGGTGAACTTTACCGGACCCGGTGGAGGGTGCCAAATCCGATCCCCCCACCGGCCCCCAAACCACCGTGGCCTGCGCCGGCGCACCGCGCCGGCAGGGGCACGGGCCCGACTCAGTCGAGCGCGACGACGGGGTTGGCCAGCTCGCCCAGCCCTTCGATCCGGACGACCACGGTGTCGCCGGCCGTGACGGGACTCACCCCGGCCGGGGTGCCGGTCAGCACCACGTCGCCGGGCAGCAGCGTCATCACGTGCGAGATGTACGACACCAGGGCCGGCACGTCGAAGACCATGTCCTTGGTCCGGCCGAGCTGGCGTACCTCCATCTCCTCGGGCTTGCGCCCCACCTCGCAGCGGACCTCGAGGTCGCTGACGTCGAGGCCGGTGACGATCCACGGCCCGAGCGGGCAGAACGAGTCGAACCCCTTGGCCCGCGTCCACTGGCCGTCGGAGCGTTGCAGGTCCCGCGCGGTGACGTCGTTCGCGCCGACGTACCCGAAGATGGCCTTCTCGGCCGCGGCCCGGTCGGCGCGACGGGCGCCCGGCGGGCCGATGACGACGCCGAGTTCGGCTTCGTGCTCGACCTGCTTCGACTGGACCGGCAGCCGGATCGCGTCGCCGGGGCCGATCACCGACGTCGACGGCTTGAGGAAGAGCAGCGGCTCGGCCGGGACCTCCGCGCCGTGCTCGGCGGCGTGGTCGGCGTAGTTGCGCCCGACACACACGACCTTGCTGGGCAGGATCGGCGAGAGCAGGCGTACGTCGGCGAGCGCCCACCGCTGGTTGGTGAACGTGATCCGGCCGAACGGGTGTCCCTCGATCTCGGCGACGGTCAGCCCTTCCGGGCCGGCTCCGGCCTCGCCTTCGACGACCCCGAACGACATTCCACTGGCATGGGCAAAACGAGCGATTCGCACCTGCCCAATCTAGTCCGCCGGGCCGGTGGCCTGGGCGGCGGAGCGTACCAGCGGGGCCCCGGGCGGTTTCCGGAACAGACCTTTCTCGCATAACGCACCGACGTCCGGCCTAGCGTCGGTGCGGGAGGTCCCGAACCGAGATGACCCGATCCTCGCTCCGCCTGGCCGCGCTGACCGTCCTGGCGTCCGTCGCCATCCCGGCCACAGCCGTCGCGGCCGGCTCCACCCAGACACCGACCAGCGCGGCGCGGACCGGCGCCCACGCCGTCACCGTCAAGGTCTCCAGCAGCGGCGGCTCCGCCCCGTACTACCGCGCCGAGGTACACAACGAGAGCCCGGAGCCGCTCGACGTGGTCGTACGGCAGGGTGTGCCGGCGGGCACCGCCGTCGCCGCGGTGAGCGACGGCGGCTACTCCGCACGTGACGAGGTCACCTGGCGGGTCCGGCTCGTGCCGGGCGAAACCCTCCAGCGCAGTACGTCGCTCGCCCCGGCCGGCACCATGCGCGAGGTCGTCGTACCCGTCTGCGCGTACCCGACACAGGGCGACCAGCCGTACGACTGTGCCTCCGCGACCTGGGCCGCACCCCCGCTCCCCGTCGTGAAAGCGGCGCCACCGTGGTGGATGACGCTGCCCGCCCTGATCGCCTCGATCGGCGTGGTGCTGCTCGCCGCCGCGATTCTCACCTGGCGGCGGTGGAGCAAGCCCCGCCGGCTCGCCCGCGCCGAACGGTTCCGCCGCGAGATGCCCCGCTACACCTGGCGGTACGGCCCTCCGGTGTGGACACTCGTGCTGCTGTCGGCCGCGCTGGTGACCGCCGTCGGCGCGCTCGCCGCCTGGCAGGGCGTGGTCCGGTTCAACCGGGCCAGCGAGACGACCCGGGCCGCGCTGGAGGAGGGCAAGGGCTGGATCGGCGACACCACGCTGGGCCAGCTCGGCGCACCGATGCGGGAGCAGTACTTCGAGTTCGCCGTCTACCGGATCACCTGCGAGCCGCCGGCGGGCGGCAAGGGCCGGTGCCTCGCGGTCGTCGGGCTGCGCAACGTCAGCGGCGAGAGCCAACCCTGGTACGGCATGCTCCAGCGGGCGTACCAGCCGAACGGCAACTGGGTCAGCGTCGACGAGGAGGCGACCCGGGCGGTCAACGGCGGCCGGGACCTGTTCGCCACCCCGGTACCCGCCGGCGAGAAACTGCTCTTCCCGCTCGCGTTCACCGTCGACGGCGGGACGCGGCCGGACCGGATCGAATTGCGCGGCGGGGTCTTCTCCGCCGGGGTCACCGTCCGCCTGCCGTAGGCGCGGCACCGCCGGCCACGCTGCCCATGGGACGCAAGGCCCGCCCCGCCGGTGCCGGAAAGGCCCGCCGGGTACGGCGATCCGCCCGCCGTACCCTGGGTGGGTGACCGCTCCCGCCGCGACCGTCGCCGTGCTGCCACCGGCAGTGTGGCGGGCCCGGCGCGCCGCACACGAGGAGCGCGTCGACCGGTGGCTCACGCCGCACCTGGAGCGTCGCCGGACCGGGGTGCGGCATCCGGTCGAGGACTTCCTGTTCACCTACTACTCCTACCGGCCGGCGCAGTTGCGGCGCTGGCATCCCGGCGCCGGGGTGGCGCTCGACGACGCCGACGTGGCCGGGTTCGGCCGCGACTACCGGGTCACCCCGGACGGGGTGACGGTCGACACCGAGGCGCTGCGGGGGCGCCGGGGCGAGTCGGTCGCCTGGATCCACGACCTGCTCACCCGCACCGCCGGCCGGCCGGCGCACCTCGGCTGTTTCGGCATGCACGAGTGGGCGATGGTCTACCGCCAGACCCAGGACGAGATACGCCACAACGCCTGGCCGCTGCGGCTGTCGCCGGCGGAGACGGCGGCCACGGTCGAGGCGAACCGGATCCGGTGCAGCCACTTCGACGCGTTCCGGTTCTTCACCGCACCGGCCCGGCCGCTGAACCTGTTGCAGCCGACCCGGGCGGCGCAGGCCGCCAACGAGCAGCCCGGCTGCCTGCACGCCAACATGGACCTCTACAAGTGGGCGTACAAACTGTCGCCGCTCGTGCCGGCCGAACTGGTGGCGGACTGCTTCGAGCTGGCCCGCGAGATCCGGACGCTCGACATGCGGGCGTCGCCGTACGACCTGGCGGCGCTCGGTCATCCGCCGGTCCGAGTGGAGACCCCGGAGGGCCGTTCCGAGTACGCCGTACTGCAACGCGGCTTCGCCGAACGCGCCGCCCCTCTGCGGGAACGTCTCGTCGCGGAGTGCCGGCGGCACCTTCCCGCGTCGGACGGGTAGCCGCTACTCGCCCACCGCCCCGCGGCCGCGCTTCAGTTGGGACTGGCGGCGTTTGGCCTCCAGGCGGCGTTCCTTGGCGGCCCGGCTCGGCCGGGTCGGCTTGCGGGCCGGCGGGGGCGGCGCGACGGCGTCGGCGAGCAGGGCGGCCAGCCGGGCCCGGGCCGCCTCCCGGTTGGCGAGCTGGGCGCGGTGCTCGCGGGCGGTGATGGTCAGTACGCCGTCGACGAGCCGGCCGGACAACCGGTCGAGGGCCCGTTCCCGCATCCAGTCGGGCAGGGTCGGCGAGGAGCCGACGTCGAAGGAGAGCTCGACGCGCGAGTCGGTGGTGTTCACCCCCTGGCCGCCCGGACCGGACGACCGAGAGAAACGCTCGCGCAGCTCACCACCGGGGATGGTGAGCCGGTCGTTGATCCTCAGTTCGTCGGCCATGCTCCGAGCATGCCCTACCCCGCCAGTGATTAACCGCGCGCCCGACCGCCGCGCTGATCAAGGGGATCATCGTCCCGAAGCGGGCGGGATTCCCCACGGTTGCTCCTCGATCGACGCGCGAGAAGACGGTCAGCCGGAGGGTTGGGCGGGGATGCGGCCGAGGTCGATCACGGCGTCCGGGCGGGGACCCCGCGTCCCGTCCAGCGGTGACGACGCCGGCGGTGGCAGCTCGTCCGCGCGGTCCGCGGCCGGCAGCCACAGCAGGAACGTGCTCCCGCGGCCCAGCGTGGAGAAGACCGCGACCTGCCCGCCGTGCGACTCGGCGATCTGCCGCACGATCGCCAGCCCCAGCCCGGTACGCCGCTCCCGGGAACCCGACGGGCCGCTCTCGCCGCGCCAGAACCGGTCGAAGACGCGGGGCTGGTCGGCGTCGGCGATCCCCGGCCCCTCGTCGGTGACGGCGAGCCACAGCCAGCCGCCCGTCCGTCCGGTGGTGACGGTGACCGCGCCACCGGCCGGGGAGAGCCGTACGGCGTTGGAGAGCAGGTTTCCCGTGGCGCGGCGCAGCGCGTCGTGGTCGCCGATGAGGTCGAGGCCGTCGCGTACGGCGTACCGCAGGTCGATCCGGCGTTCGGCGGCGACGGCGGCGAACTCGTCGGCGGACTCCCGGGCGACGGCGCCGAGGTCGACGTCGGTGTCGGCGAGGCCGGTGGCGTCCCGGCGGGCGGTGGCGAGCAGATCCTCGACCAGCCGGGACATCCGGTCGGTGGCCCGGTCGATGACGGCGATGGCGCGGTCACGTTCGGGGCCGGTCGCCTCGGCGGCGTCGATCAGGGAGGCGTCGAGGTTGGCCCGGATGATGGCGAGCGGGCTACGCAGTTCGTGGGAGGCGTCGTCGATCAGCTGGCGTTGGGCGCGGAAGGCGTCGTCGAGGCGGTCGAGCATCGAGTCGATGGTGTCGGCGAGTTCGCGCAGCTCGTCGCGGGCGCCGTCGAGCCGGATACGCCGGGACAGGTCGGTGGCCTGGATCTCGCGGGCGGTACGGGCGATGGCGCCGACCGGGCGCAGGGCCCGGCCGGACAGCACCCAGCCGATGCCGAGGCTGGCGACGAACAGCCCGCCGAGCGCGATCGCCGAGTAGTTGCGCATGGTCTTCAAGGTGTTGAAGTTGACCGCCGACTCGATCTCGTCGACGTCGGCGACATCGACGGTGCCGACCGGGATGACCCGGCCGTCGGACTTCTCCTTGACGATGCGGGCCTGCTGGGCCGTGATCGGCTTCGGGTCGGTGGTGCGTTCGACGGCGACGTACGTGACACCGAGCGCGGTGGCGGCGAGCGCGAACAGCAGCGTCGAGTAGAGCAGCGTCAGCCGGAACCGGATCGACTGGAACAGGCGCGGGGTCCTCACATCGCCTCCTTGAGGCGGTAGCCACGCCCGACCACGGTCTCGATGAGCTGGGTCGGGCCGAGCTTGCGGCGCAGGGTGCCGACGGTGACCCGTACGGTCTGGGTGAACGGGTCGGCGTTCTCGTCCCAGACGTGTTCGAGGAGTTCCTCGGCGGAGACGACGTGGCCGGGCCGGGTCATCAGATACTCGAGCACGCCGAACTCCTTCCGGGTCAGGTGCAGGGCGTCGCCGTCGAGGCTGGCCGCGTGCCGGGCCGCGTCGAGCCGCAGGGCCCCGACCTGCACGACGGCGGTGGTGCCGCCGGTGTCCCGGCGCAGCAGGGCGCGTACCCGGGCCAGGAGTTCGGCCAGCGCGAACGGTTTGACGAGATAGTCGTCGGCGCCCTCGTCGAGGCCGCGGACCCGGTCGTCGAGGCCACCGCGGGCGGTGAGCATCAGCACCCGCAGGTCGGCACCGCCCTGCACCTCGATGGCGCCGGAGCGGATCTCGCGGCAGAGGTCGAAGCCGTTGTCGTCGGGCAGGTTCAGGTCGAGCAGCATCAGGTCGTACGCGTTGACGGCCAGCCGGTCCCGGGCGCCGGCGGCCGCGCCGGCCACGTCGACCGCGTAGCCGGCGCGTACCAGCCGCAGGCGGACCGCCTCCGCCAGGTCTTCCTCGTCTTCCACCACCAGCAGGCGCATCCGCGCAACCCTCGCCTTCCGCACCGCCCCGCTCCCGGGCCGTCGCACCACCCGGTCCGCCGCCGCACGGCGGCGGACCCGGGGACCTTCCGAAACTAGCCGCCCCGACCGATGATGCCGTCCGCCGACTGTTGGGCCCGTTCGATCGGGATCGCGAAGCCGATTCCGATCGAGCCGCCGCCCTCCAGGGTGGCGATCGCCGTGTTCACCCCGACGACCTCGCCCCGCGCGTTGACCAGCGGGCCGCCGGAGTTGCCCGGGTTGATCGACGCGTCGGTCTGGACCGCCTTCTGCCGCCCGCCGGTGCCGAGCCTCACCTCGCGGTCCAACGCGCTGACGATGCCGGCCGTGACGGTTCCGGACAGACCGAGCGGTGACCCGACGGCCAGGACCGGTTCGCCGACGCTGGTGGTGCCGGGCGCGGCGATGGCGAGCGGGGTCAGGTTCGCGGCCGGGTCGACGCGCAGGACGGCGATGTCGCTGCCCGGGTCGCGGCCGACGACCTCGGCGGGGAACGTCCGCCCGTCCGGTGCGACGACGATGACGTCGTCACCGCTGCCGGCGTCGAGGATGTGGTCGTTGGTGATGATGTGCTGCTTGTCGTCGATCGCGAACCCGGATCCGCCGGCGGTGCCGCCGTTGCCGCGTACCTGCACCGAGACGACGCCGGGCAGCGCGGTCGCGGCGGCCGCGACCAGGTCCGGTGGCACGTTGGCGACCGCCGGCGTCGGGCTCGGCTGGGCGGCGACGCTGGCCCCGGGCCGGGGCGGGTCGCCGCCGCTGGCGACGTAGCCGCCGGCGAGCGCGCCGGAGACCGTCGACAGGGCGACCACGGCCAGGCCGGCGAGCAGGGTCCGCCGCCACCGCGCGGCCCGCGCCACCGCCGGCTGTTCCTCCGGTACGTCGACGCGGGGCGGCCCGTACGGGTCGATCCGGGGCGAGACGAACCACGGACCACGCGGCTCGCCGAGCCCGGTTGGTGTGCTCATCGATCCCCTCCTTCGTGGGATGCCGTGGGGGCGGCGGGGCGGGTTCTGTCCGGCGGCCGGGCCGGGTCAGGGCAGCCGGGCGGACCGGCCGGGTCGGGTCAGGGCAGCCGGGCGGACCGGCCGGGTCGGGTCAGGGCGGCCGGGCGGACCGGCCGGGTCGGGTCAGGGCAGCCGGGAGAACCACAGCATCGAGCCGGCCCCGGCGGCGAGCGCGAGCAGCAGCCCGAACCCGATGAACCGGGCGGAGACGTCCTGGCGTTCGACCTCGTAGCCGACCGAGCTGCCGATGTCGGCGTAGACGGCGCGCAGTTCCTCGCTGCTGCCGGCCTCGTAGTAGCCGCCGCCGGTCTGTTCGGCGACGTCACGCAGGCTCTGGCCGTCGACCGGTACCCGCATCGGCCGGCCGGTGCCCTGGCTGATGTAGCCGGAGTCGGTGCCGAACGAGATGGCGTCGACCGGTACGCCGGCCGCGACGGCGTCGGTCGCCGCCTCGTCCGGTTCCCGGCCGGAGGTGTTGGCGCCGTCGGAGAGCAGCACGATCCGGGCCGGCGGCGGGTCGTCGGCGGCCTTGGCGTCCAGCGAGCGGATGGCCTCCAGCGAGGTGTTGATCGCCTCCCCGATGGCGGTGCCCTGGATGCCGGTGCTGCCCTCGGCGAGCCGGTCGATGCCGCCGGCGATCGCCTCCCGGTCGGTGCCGGGTGCGACGAAGACGGACGCGTTCCCGGCGAAGGCGACCAGTCCGACGTTGAACTGGTCGGGCAGTCCCTCGACGAAGCTGAGCGCGGCCGACTTGGCGGCGGCGAGACGGTCCGGGCTGACGTCGGTGGCGAGCATCGACGTGGAGACGTCGACGGCGATGACGACGGTGGTGCGTTCGCGCGGCACCTGTACGTCGTCCATCGGGCGGGCGAAGCCGACGACGAGCAGGGCCAGCATGGCCAGGAAGAGGCTGGCCGGCACGTGCCGGCGCCAGGCGGGCTGTTTCGGGGCGACCCGGTCCAGCAGCCGCAGGTTGGTGAACCGCACGGCGTAGCGGCTGCGGCGGCGCTGCATGAGGACGTACCCGCAGGCCAGGGCGAGCACGCCGAGCAGCAGCCAGAGCCGCTCGGGTGACTGCCAGTTCATCTCGATCCCCCTCTCATGCCGCACCGCCGGGATCAGAGCCGGGCGTACGGCCGCGCGGGGTGCCGGCGAGGCGGCGCTGTGCCTGCACGTGCCGTACGAGGTCGGCGACCCAGTCCCGGTCGGTGCGCAGCGCCAGGTGGGTCGCGCCGCTGCGGCGCAGTGCCCGGCGGACGAGCTGGCGCTGCCGGGTCGCGGCGGCCGCGTACCGCTCGCGCAGCCGGCGGTCGCCGGTCGACACCTCGCGCCGCTGTCCGCTCTCCGGGTCGACCAGGGTGATCAGCCCGACGTCGGGCAGTTCGAGTTCGCGCGGGTCGGTGATCTCGACGGCGAGCACCTGGTGCCGGGCGTCGAGCCGGCGCAGCGGTGTCTCCCACGCCGGTTCACCGATGTCGTCGTCGGGCAGGCCGTCGAGGAAGTCGGAGACGACGACCATCAGCCCGCGCCGGGCGGTGGACCGGTGCAGGCCGTCGATCGCGGCGGCCAGCGCCGGGGCCGGCCCGGCCCCGTCGAGCCGCGGGGCGGCGAGCAGCAACCGCAGTACGGCGAGCAGGTGGTTGCGGCCGCCGCGGGCCGGGAACCGGCGTACGGCCTCCTGGGTCACCACGTGTGCGCCGAGCCGGTTGCCGATCCCGGCCGTGAGGAAGCCGACCGCCGCGACGGCGGCCACCGCGAGTTCGCGTTTCTCCAGGTCGGCGGTTCCGAAGTCCATGCTCGGGGTGCCGTCGACGAGCAGCCAGGTGGACAGTTCGCGGTCGGCGTCGACCTGCCTGACGTGCGGCACGGCCGTACGGGCGGTGACCGCCCAGTCCATCCGGCGCACCTCGTCCTCGCCGGGCCGGTACTCGCGGCTGCCGGCGAGTTCGCTGCCGGAGCCGGGCAGCAGGCCGAGGTACTGGCCGTGCAGCAGCCCGTCGAGCCGCCGGGTGATGGTCAGTTCGAGCCGGCGCAGCCGCCGTTCGGGAGCCAGCTCGTGGATGGTCGCCGGGCCGTCGCCGCCCGCCGCGCCACCGCCGCGGGTCCCCGCCGGGCCGCGGCCGGCCGTCCCGGGCATCATGCCGCCGCCGGCATACCGACGCGGCGGACGTCCTGGGCCGGGGCGATCCGGGGCGGCGGGACGACCTCGACGACGCGGCGCACGATCGACTCGGCGGCGACGCCGTCGGCGACCGCGTCGAAGGAGAGCACCAGCCGGTGCGCGACGACGTCGACGGCCAGTTCCTTGACGTCCTCCGGCAGCACGTAGTCGCGGCCCCGCAGCAGGGCCAGGCCGCGCGCGGCGGCGACCAGCCCGAGGGTGGCCCGGGGACTCGCCCCGTACGCCAGCAGTGGCACCACCTCCGGCAGGCCGAACCGGGCCGGGTCGCGGGTGGCGAGCACCAGCCGTACGACGTACTCGGCCAGCGCGTGGTGCACGAACACACCACGGGCCGCCTCCTGGAGGGTGCGCAGCCGGTCGGTGTCGAGGACCCGGCGCGACGCCGGGCGGGCGGTGCCCATCCGGTAGAGGATGCCGAGTTCCTCCTCGTCGCTCGGGTAGCCGACGACGACCTTCATCAGGAACCGGTCCCGCTGCGCCTCCGGGAGCTGGTAGACGCCCTCGGACTCGATCGGGTTCTGGGTGGCCAGGACGAGGAACGGGTCGGGCACCGGATAGCTGCGGCCGCCGATGGAGACCTGGCGTTCGGCCATCGCCTCCAGCAGCGCCGACTGTACCTTCGCCGGGGCCCGGTTGATCTCGTCGGCGAGGACGAGGTTGGCCATGACGGGGCCCAGCTCGACATCGAAGTCCTCTTTGGACGCCCGGTAGATGCGGGTGCCGACGATGTCGGACGGCACCAGGTCGGGGGTGAACTGGACCCGGGAGAAGGTGCCGCCGACCGCGGTGGCCAGGGTCTGCGCGGCCAGCGTCTTGGCCACCCCGGGTACGCCCTCCAGCAGGCAGTGCCCCTCGGCGAGCAGCGCGGTGAGCAGCCGCTCGACCAGCCGGTCCTGCCCGACGATGACCCGCTTGACCTCGAAGAGGGTCTGTTCGAGTTCGGTGGCCGTACGGCCGTCGGTCTTGGCCCGGTCGATGGTGGCGACCGGGATCTCGCCGGTCGCGTCGGCGGCGCTCACAGGTCGGCCGCCGGGGTGTCGGTGGCCTTCCCGGGGCAGTCGCGCCCGGCGCCCGGCTCGGGCGCGTCGGTCACGATCTGCAGCACGGGTTCCGGGTGCCACTGGTCGGCGGCGTGGGCGATGCCGCCGAAGGTCCCGGCCGCGGCGGCCGCCCCGGCGAACGCCAGCCCGGCGATGGTCTTGATCCGCATCGTGTCGGTTCCCCTCCGTCGCGCGTGTGGCGCCCCCGGCCGGCAGGCCGGTGCGCCCGTCTGCCACATGTCACCAGGAGGGACCGAAAGCGGGCCGAAGGAAGCGGGACGGTTTCCCGGCCGGGCGGATGGCGGGGTCGGCTACCGTTCGCCGGGTGAGCGTGGATGTGGGCCGGGCGGGCGTCGAACGGGTGTCGGCGCGGCCGGCCCGCCGGGGCGCCCGGGCGCTGGCGGTGCTGTGCTGGCTGGTCGCCGTACCCGGGCTGCTCTGGGCCGTCGTCCGGCTCTTCGGGCTGGAGCGGGGGCCGCTGGTGCAACTGCTCGCCTTCACCCCGTACGTGGCCGCGTGGAGCGTGCTGCCGGTGGTCCTGGCGCTCGCGCTGCGCCGGTGGTGGGCCGCCGGCGTGGCGGCGGTCGCCGCGCTGGTGCTGCTGGGCGTGGTCGTGCCGCGGGTCGTGCCGGACCGTGGACCGGTGCCGGACGGTCCGGTCCTCAGGGTGCTGACCAGCAACGTGCTCGCCGGGGCGGGCGATCCGGCGGCGGTGCTCGCGCTGGTGCGGGCGGAGCGGGTGGACGTGCTGGCGGTGCAGGAGTTCAGCCCGGAAACGCAGGCCGCCCTCGACGCGCTGGGGGTCGCCGACGTGCTGCCGCACCGGGTGACCAACCCGATGGTCGGCACGCAGGGTTCCGCGCTCTACTCCCGGTTCCCGTTGACCGACACCGGGATCCGGTGGAACGACGGCGGCTTCAGCCAGGCGTACGGCACGGTCCTGGTGCCGGGCGGGCCGGCGGTGGTGGCCGAGTCGGTGCACCCGGCGGCGCCGTACGCCCTGTCGGTGATCGACGACTGGCGCACCGACCTGGCGGCGCAGCCGGTGGCCACCCCGGACGGGCCGCTGCGGGTGCTGGCCGGCGACTTCAACGCCACCCTCGACCACGCCCCGCTGCGGGACCTGATCGACACCGGGTACGTCGACGCGGCCGCCGCCCGGGGTGCCGGGCTGCTCGGCACCTGGGGCCCGTACGACGGCGACCCGATCCCGCCGGTGGCCATCGACCACGTGCTGGTCGACCGGCGGATCGGGGTGCGCGCGGTCGCCGTGCACCCGGTGGCCGGCAGCGACCACCGGGCGGTGCTGGCCGAGCTGGCCCTGCCGGCCGGATAACGCCCGTCCGACCGGCAGGGCCGTGGGCGTCAGGCCGCCGGGGTCCGGGCCAGCCCGTACGTCAGCGCGTCGACCAGCGCCCACCAGCTCGCCTCGACCACGTTCTCGTGCACGCCGACCGTGGTCCAGTCCCGACCGCCGTCGTCGGCGGTCTCGACCAGCACCCGGGTGATCGCGCCGGTGCCGTGCGTGCCCTCCAGGATGCGGACCTTGTAGTCGGCGAGTTCGAAGCCCTTGAGCTGCGGGTAGTGGCGCAGCAGGGCCAGCCGCAGCGCTTCGTCGAGGGCGTTGACCGGGCCGTTGCCCTCGGCGGTGGCGATGACGCGTTCGCCGCGTACCCGGACCTTGACGGTCGCCTCGGAGACGACGGCGCCGTCCTCGCGGTGCTCGACGATGACCCGGTAGGACTCCAAGGTGAACGGCCGGACCACCTCGGCGCCGGGGAGTTCGGAGCGGACCAGCAGTTCGAACGACGCGTCGGCGGCCTCGAACGACCAGCCGCCGGCCTCCATGTCCTTGACCCGGTTGGTGACCCGGGAGACGGCTTCGGGATGGCCGGCCAGGTCGAGCCCGAGCTCGCGGCTCTTCAGCTCGATGCTGGCCCGGCCGGCCATCTCCGTCACCAGGATCCGCATGTCGTTCCCGACCACCGCCGGGTCCACGTGGTTGTAGAGCAGCGGATCCACCTTGATCGCGCTCGCGTGCAGCCCGGCCTTGTGGGCGAAGGCGGCGGCCCCGACGTAAGCCTGGTGGGTGTCGGGGGCGATGTTGGCGATCTCGGCGATGGCGTGCGAGACGCGCACCATCTGTTCCAGGCAGCCGTCCGGTAGGACGGGCAGCCCGAGCTTGAGTTGCAGGTTGCCGACGACGGCGAACAGGTCGGCGTTGCCGGGGCGCTCGCCGTATCCGTTGGCGGTGCCCTGGAAGTGGGTGACGCCGGCCTCGACGGCGGCGACGGTGTTGGCGACGGCGCAGGCGGTGTCGTTCTGGCAGTGGATGCCGAACCGTTCGGCGGGTACCCCGAGCCGGTCGACCAGTTCGCCGATCACCCGGGTCACCTGCGACGGCAGCATGCCGCCGTTGGTGTCGCACAGGACCACCCGTTCGGCGCCGGCCGCCAGCGCGGTGGCGACGACCGAGCCGGCGTACGCCGGGTCGTGGCGGTAGCCGTCGAAGAAGTGTTCGCAGTCGAGGAAGACCCGGCGGCCCTGCGCGACGAACCAGGCGACGGTGTCGCGGACCATGTCGAGGTTTTCCGCCCCGGTGGTGCGCAGGGCCCGTTCGACGTGCCGGATGTCTGACTTGGCGACCAGGCAGACCGCCGGGGTCTGCGCGTCGAGCAGGGCGCGTACCTGGGGGTCGTCCCCGACGGCGACGCCGGCCTTGCGGGTGGCGCCGAAGGCGACCAGGACGGCGTGTTTCAGGTCGAGTTCGGTGCGGGCGCGGCGGAAGAACTCGGTGTCCTTGGGCATGGCCCCGGGCCAGCCGCCCTCGATGAAGCCGACGCCGAACTCGTCGAGCAGGCGGGCGATGGCGAGCTTGTCGGCGACGGAGTAGCTGATTCCCTCGCGCTGTCCCCCGTCGCGCAGCGTCGTGTCGTACACCTGGTAGGTCATGGGAGGTTCCTTTCGAGCCGGTTGGGCGGCGGTTCGCGGCGGGTCCGGACCAACAAAAAGACCCCCCGCGGATGCGGGAGGTCTGCGCGCTCGGCGAGGGGGCTGCCGGCGCGCTAGGTGCCAATAATGAGGGCGAGGCTGTTCACCCGTCACACTCTGCCACCTCCGCCAGGATTCGAGAGCAGGAATCCATATTTCGGGAAGCCCGATTCGGGACGCAGTGGACCCCGTCGATCGGTCCGTTTTGTCAGTCCGTGACAGGATTCACACTTCATCACTGCGCCATCGGACCGAAACAGGAGCCGGGCAAAATCTGGATCGAATCCAGATACGGCCCACCAGGAGGTACCGTGCTCACCGTCGGTGACCACTTCCCGCAGTACGAACTCGCCGCCTGCGTCTCGCTCGACGCCGACGACGCCTTCACGACGATCACGAACAAGAGCTACGAGGGCAAGTGGCGGGTCGTCTTCTTCTGGCCGAAGGACTTCACGTTCATCTGTCCGACGGAGATCGCCGAGTTCGGCCGCCTGAACGGCGAGTTCGCCGACCGCGACGCCCAGGTGCTCGGCGTCTCGGTCGACTCCGAGTTCGTGCACTACGCCTGGCGCAAGGACCACCCGGACCTGCGCGACCTGCCGTTCCCGATGCTGAGCGACATCAAGCGGGAACTGTCCGCCGCCGCCGGCGTGCTCGGCGAGGACGGGGTGGCCCAGCGGGCGACGTTCATCGTCGACCCGAACAACGAGATCCAGTTCGCGATGGTGACCGCAGGTTCGGTCGGCCGCAACGTCTCCGAGGTGCTGCGGGTCCTCGACGCGCTGCAGACCGACGAGCTGTGCCCGTGCAACTGGAACAAGGGCGGCGAGACCCTCGACGCCAAGAAACTCCTCGCGGGCGCCTGATCCATGGGCCTCGACGTCATCAAGGCGGCCCTGCCGGACTACGCCAAGGACATCAAGCTCAACCTCGGCTCCACCGTGGGCACCTCGACCCTGAGCCCGGAACAGTCCTGGGGCACCGCACTGGCCTGCGCGGTGGCCGCCCGCAACCCGGTCGTGCTGCGGGAGATCGCCGCCGAGGCCGCCGGCACGCTCAAGCCCGAAGCCGTCGAGGCGGCCAAGGGCGCGGCGGCCATCATGGCGATGAACAACGTCTACTACCGGGCCAAGCACCTGATCGGCGACGAGTCGTACGCGACGATCCCGGCCCGGCTCCGGATGCAGATCATCGCCCGGCCCGGCGTCGACAAGGGCGACTTCGAACTGTGGTGCCTGGCCGTCTCCGCGATCACCGGCTGCGGGGTGTGCCTGGAGTCGCACGAGAAGACGTTGCGCGGCACGGGATTCACCCGTGAGCAGGTGCACGAGGCGCTGCGGATCGCCGCCGTCGTGCACGCCGCCGCGGTCACCCTCGACGCCGAGACCGCCCTGGCCTGACCCCGACGCGTCCCGGCCCGGCGACACGTCCGTCGATGAAGATGTGTCGCCGCGGCCGGACCGGGGTAGGAATCCTCTCGACCGAGGAAAGTCAACGTCGAGAAGAGGAGGCAGCCAGATGACCCGGCTCGACCCTCAGACGACCCCGTACGGCACCCAGGATCCGGTGCACCCGACACAGGACCCGATGTACGACGGCGCCCAGGGCGTCGTTCCGGGCGGTCCTCCCGCGGGCGCCTTCGATCCATGGAGCTACCGCGAAGACGCCGGGGTCACCGGTGCCGACCTGGTCGGCTACAAGGTGGAGGCCACCGACGGCGGGATCGGAAAGATCGATTCCGCGAGCTACGAGGTGAACTCGAGCTACCTCGTGGTCGACACCGGACCGTGGATCTTCGGCAACAAGGTGATGTTGCCGGCCGGCGTGGTCAACCACGTCGACCATGATGACCAGAAGGTCTACGTCAACCAGGACAAGGCACACATCAAGGCCGCACCCGAGTTCGACCCGGACCGGCACCACGATCCGGCGTACCGGGAGAAGCTGGGTGGCCACTACGGCGACTCGTACGGCTCCCCCGGCACGACCGCCCTGCCTCCGCAGATCATGTAGGCGGCGGACCGAACGATCCGACGGCCGGCCGGGGCATCCGCCCCGACCGGCCGTCGCTGTCTTCCCGTCCGGCGGTTCAGACCGCGGGCGCGGCGACCTTCGCGGGCGGCTGGTCGGCGGGTATGACGGCCGGCCCGGAATCGCTCAGGCGCATGTTGCGTACGCCCGGCGAGCACAGGGCCGCCAGCGTCGACAGCACGATCAGCCCGGCGCAGGCGATCAGCGTCGGGCGGGCGCCGAACACCGCCGCCGCCGGGCCGGCGACCAGCAGCCCGACCGGCCCGAACATCAGCGAGCCCAGGGCGTCGTACGAACTGACCCGGCTCAGCGCGTCCGGCGGGATCTCCCGCTGGAGGCTGGTCTCCCACAGCACGCCGAAGATGTCGAAGCAGATGCCCATCACGACCGCCCCGAGCACCACCATCCACAGTGGTGCATAGATCCCGAGCAGCAGGTAGGGCAACGCGGTCGGCACGGTCAGCAGCACGGACACCAGCATCGGCCGGCGCGGCCGGATGCGGATCGCGATCACCACTCCGACGACCATGCCGACCGCCTCGCCGGCGAGCACCGCCGACCAGGCCGCCGCCCCGCCCATCTCCTCCTTGGCCACCACCGGGCCGAGCACCCCGTGTGCCGCCTGCAGCGCCATGACGAGGAACGCGAACTGGAGCACGATGACCCAGATCCACTGCCGCGAGACGAACTCCCGCCAGCCGTCGCGCAGATCGGCGAGCGGGTTCGTCCCCGTTCCGGTCGCCGACCGTACCCGCGCCGGCAGCCGCAGCGCGGCGATCAGCAGGGCCGACCCGGCGAACATCGCGGCGCTGACGGCCAGCGCCGGCCCCGCCCCGACCAGCACGACGGTGGCGCCGGCGAGGGCGTACCCGGCGATCCGGGCGAAGTTCGTGCCGAGCCGCAGCAGCCCGTTGGCGGCCTGGAGGCGTTCGGCGGCGACCACCTCCGGCACGATCCCGACCAGCGACGGGTAGAACAGCGCCACCCCGATCCCGGACAGCACCGCGCCGACGACCAGGCCGGGCAGCGGCGCCCACCCGGTCACCAGCATCGCGGCGAGCACCGTGTACGCCGCCGCGCACAGCACCTCACCGGCGATCATCACCCGGTAGCGCGGGAAGCGGTCGGCGAGCACCCCGCCGGCGAGCATGAACACGACCTGGGGAATGGCCTGGGCGGCCAGCACCACCGACAGGGTGGTGGCGTTCGCACCGGCCAGTTCCAGTACGCCGAAGGCCAGCGCCACCGGGGCGAAGGCGCTGCCGAGCACGGAGACCGTACGGGCGGCGAGCAGGAGGGCGAAGCGCCTGTCGCGCAGCAGTTGCAGGTCCCGGCGATAGCTGTGCACGACGTACGGTAAGCACCGGACGGGGCCGCGGTCATTCCGTTTTCCGGTGTCCCGCACCACACCCGGCCGGCGCTACGGTGAGGGCGTGGATGTCACCCCGGTCAACCGTTCCCTGTCCTTCTCGACCATGTTCAATTTCCGCGACATCGGCGGCTACGCCGGTCTCGACGGCCGTACGGTCCGCTGGAAACGGCTCTACCGCTCCGACTCGCTGCACCGCCTCGACGGTGCCGACCGCGACGCGTTCGCGCTGCTCGGCGTCAGGACCGTCATCGACCTGCGGCGGCCCACCGAGGTGAGCCGCGACGGGCGGGTGCCCGACTTCGTCGGCCTGGACTACCGGCACATCCATCCCGAGCACCGGGACTGGATCGAGATCCCGTACGACGAGACGCTGGGCGTCGGCCGCTACCTCGCCGACCGCTATCTCGAACTCGCCGAGACGGGTGCGGCCGGGGTCGGCCGGGCGGTGGGGATCGTCGCCGACGCCGACACCGCGCCGGCCGTGGTGCACTGCGTCGCCGGCAAGGACCGGACCGGCGTGGTGTGCGCGCTGACGCTGTCGACGCTCGGGGTGAGCGACGAGGACATCGCCGCCGACTACGCGCTGACCTCGGCCGCGTCGGAACGGTTCGCCGCCTGGATCCGCGGCAAGTTCCCGGACCACCCGATCCCGGCGCCGTTCCTGGCGTCGCCGGCCCAGGCGATCCTGCTGTTCCTCACCGAGTTGCGGACCCGGCACGGCTCGATCGAGAACTACCTGCTGGGCGCCGGCGTCACCCCGGCCCAACTGGAGGCGATGCGGACCCACCTCCTCGAATGACGAAGATCCCCGTGATCAGGGACCTTTTCCGGCGCGTCGTCGGCGCGCCGCGCGACAAGGTCCCTGATCACGCGGATCAGAACACCCGGTGGACCCAGCCGTACGGGTCGTCGGTCCGGCCCCGCTGGATGTCGACCAGCCGCTGCCGGATTCCCATGCTGACCTCGCCCGGCCCGCCGTCGGCGACCGCGAACTCGCCCTCCGGGAACCGCACCCGGCCGATCGGCGTGATCACCGCGGCGGTCCCGCAGGCGAACACCTCCCGCAGCCTGCCGCTGGTCGCGTCGGCCTGCCACTCGTCGAAGGCGACCGGCCGCTCGACCACCTCGTGCCCGGCCTCGCGGGCCAGGGTGATCACCGACTCCCGGGTGATGCCCGGCAGGATCGTCCCGGTCAACGGCGGGGTGACCAGCGTGCCGTCGTCGTAGACGAAGAAGATGTTCATCCCGCCGAGTTCGTCGACGTAGCGACGCTCGACGGTGTCGAGGAACACCACCTGGTCGCAGCCGTGCTCGATCGCCTCGGCCTGGGCGACCAGCGAGGCGGCGTAGTTGCCGCCGCACTTCGCGGCCCCCGTGCCGCCGGGCGCCGCCCGGGTGTAGTGCGGCGACACCCAGACGGTGACCGGCTTGACACCGCCGGAGAAGTACGACCCGACCGGCGAGGCGATCAGCACGTACAGGTATTCGGCGGCCGGCCGGACCCCGAGGAAGACCTCGCTGGCGTACATGAACGGGCGCAGGTAGAGGCTGCCGTCGTCGCCGGCCGGGATCCACTCGCGGTCGACCTCGACGAGGTGCCGCAGCGAGTCCAGGAACGCCGGTTCGGGCAGCGGCGGCATCGCCATCCGGCGGGCCGAGGCGGTGAACCGGGCGGCGTTGGCCTCCGGGCGGAAGAGCGTCACCCCGCCGTCGCCGGCGTGGTAGGCCTTGAGCCCTTCGAAGATCTCCTGGGCGTAGTGCAGGACCGCGGTGGCCGGGTCCATCGGGATCGGCGCGCGGGCCTCGACCCGGGCGTCGTACCAGCCTTTGCCGTCGGCGTAGCGGATCGTGACCATGTGGTCGGTGAAGATCCGGCCGAATCCCGGGTTGGCCATCAGCGCGGCTCGTTCGGCGGCGGATACCGGCGCAGGATTCGGACGGATCTCGAAGTCGAGCTTGTCACCACCGCTCATCGCGTTTGACCTCCAGATTGCTGGGCGCGTGCGAACACGGGCACGCCAGGGGAACGGGACTGGTGCCTGGAATCTACCCCGAACGGTCGTTCATGGGCGATGGCCCGGCCAGGTGCGTCGACGGCGCGGTGACGGTCGCGGACGGCCGGTGGAGTCCCCGGTCGGGGTGGGCGAAACAGATCGGTACGGGCCGGCCGGACCGTGGTCCGGCCGGCCCGGCCGGCGGTTTGCGGGGCGGGTCAGCCGGCCGCGTGGGCGGCGAGCCGGTCGCCGACCTCTTCGGTACGCAGCGGTGCTCCGGGTACGCGGGCGGCGAGTTCGGCGGCGACCGCCTCGGATACCCGGTGGGCCGCCTCGGGGTGGCCGAGGTGGTCGAGCAGCAGCCCCGCGGACAGTACTGCGGCGGCCGGGTCGGCCACGCCCTTGCCGGCGATGTCGGGCGCCGAACCGTGTACCGGCTCGAACATCGACGGGTAGGCCCGCTCGGGGTTGATGCAGCCGCTGGCGGCCAGCCCGATGCCACCGCTGACGGCGGCGGCGATGTCGGTGAGGATGTCGCCGAAGAGGTTGTCGGTGACCACGACGTCGTAGCGCTGCGGCTGGGTGACCAGGAACATCGCGGCGGCGTCGACGTGCTGGTACTCGGTGGTGACGTCCGGGTGCTCGGCGGCGACCGCCTGGAACGCCCGGGCCCACAGCGAACCGGAGTGGGTCAGCACGTTGGTCTTGTGGACCAGGGTCACCTTGCGGCGCTCGCGGCGCTCGGCGCGGGCGAACGCGTCCCGGATGACCCGCTCGACGCCGTGCCGGGTGTTGAGGCTCTCCTCGGTGGCGACCTCGGCGGGGGTGTCGCGGTGCAGCGAGCCGCCCGCGCCGGTGTACAGCCCCTCGGTGCCCTCGCGGACCACGACGAGGTCGATCTCGCCCGCCTTGACACCGGCGAGCGGGCTCGCGGTGCCCGGCCACAGCCGGGAGGGGCGCAGGTTGACGTACTGGTCGAAGGCGAAGCGGAGCCTGAGCAGCAGGCCGCGCTCCAGGACGCCCGGCGGGACGCTGGGGTCGCCGACGGCGCCGAGCAGGATCGCGTCGTGTCCGGCGAGTTCGGCCAGCACGGAGTCGGGCAGCACCTCGCCGGTGCGGTTGTAGCGGGCGGCCCCGAGGTCGTACTCGGTCGCCTCCACTCCGGGCAGTACGGCGTCGAGGACCTTGCGGGCCTGGGCGACCACCTCGGTCCCGATGCCGTCACCGGCCACCACCGCGATCCGTGCCACCGACACGTCGAACTCCTTAACCCTCGCTGTTTACCGAACGTTAGGCGATCGTCCCGTCCTCCGGTACGCGCTTCCCAAGGTTTGGAAAGTTCTGCCGTACAGAAGCTTCACAGCGAAAATCCACCACGAGGTCACGTCCGGCGCCTAGGTTGGGTGACGTCCGGCAGAGGGGGGCCGAAGGCAATGCCGATCCACCGCACCATCCGTAACACCGACACCGTCCGAACCATCGCTCCCGGTGACCAACCGGCCAGACCCGACGTACGCCTCGGCGGCCCGGCCGCGAGGTCCCGGCCAACGAGTGCCGGCGCCGGTCCCGACCGGCTGGTCGCCCGGCACACCGTGCAGACCTCGACCGCGGACTACTCGCTGGTCCTCAACGGGCCGGCCTGGATGACCCGGCGGATGCTGAGCGAGGCGATCGGTGACGCGGTCGCCGAACTGCGGGCGATCGACGTGACCTACAGCCCGCTGCGCGAGGGCAGCCTGGTGTCCCGGCTGCGCCGCGGCGAGGTGGCCCCCGAGGCCTACCCGCCGCTGCTCGACATCGTCGAGCGGTGCAACGCGATGCGGGCGGCGACCGACGGCTGGTTCGACGCCTGGGCGGTGCCGGGCGGGTTCGACCCCAGCGGCCTGATCAAGGGCTGGGCGGTCGAGCGGGCCGCGGCCCGGTTGCGCGCCGCCGGCATCGAGGACTACGCCGTGGTCAGCGGGGCCGACCTGACCGTACGCGGGCACGCGCCGCACGGCGGGCCGTGGCGGGTCGCGATCCACCACCCCTACCAGACGAAGCGGCCACCGATCATGCTGGCGATGACCGGGGGTGCGGTCGGCACCTCGGGGGTGGCCGGCCACCAGAACCACGTCGTCGACCCGCACACCGGCGAGGCGGTCCACCACCTCGCGGCCGCCACCGTGACCGGCCCGGACCTGGCCGTCGCCGACGCCTACGCGACGGCACTCTTCGCCGCCGGCCGCGCCGGACTGGCCTGGTTTCCCACCGCGGACGGCTACCGGGCGCTGCTCGCCCCGACCCGCTGAGCGGACGGTCGGCCGCCCGGAAAGACGACCGGCCCCCACGATCTCGGCAACAGATCGCGAGGGCCGGTCGAAGACGAGTACGCGTGGCTCGCGCACAAGTGTCGGCACGCACCCGACGTGGTGTCCCATCACCCGAAGACGAGCCCACGCCCGGGAATCGCTGCGTAACCGCGCGGATACGCTATCGATTGCAGCTCACCGAGCGCAAGAGGTACGTCCACCGCGTGTCGATCCGGGGTTGCGCGAAACCTGACCCCGGTCGGATGGCAGTCTGTGGCGCGTGAGTTTCGATCTGGTCGTGTGGGCCCTTGACGCAACGGGCGCCACGGCGGCGAATGTGCGCGCCGCCCACGAGTCGTGCCGGCGGGGCGAGCACCGGGCGGGGCCGCCCGATCGCCGCATCCTCGCGTTCCACGCCGCGTTGACCGCGAGCTATCCGGAACGGGCCGCCAACTCCCCGTGGGCGGTGACACCACTGCACCTGGCCGCCGACCACCTGGAGATGAACCTGACCGAGACCTGTGCCGACGAGGTGCTGCTGACCGTGGAGCGACTCGCCGGCGTATACGGGTTGCTGTTGTTCGACCCGCAGGACGGCTCGGTGTATCCACCACCGGCCACCGTAGGACGCTGATCACGCGCCGCCGGACCGGGGCGCCGCCGGCCGCGGCGCAACGGGCCGGCGGGTGACCGACCGCGGTCGGACACCCGCCGGGTCGCCGTTGCCTACTCGTCCCGCAGGTCCGCCGCGCTCGCGGCGACGGCGCCGACCGCGTCGGCGGCCGAGGCGAGCAGTTCGACGCCGACCGCCGAGTCGACGGTGAGGGTCATCAGCGCCTCACCGCCGGCCTCGCGCCGGGCCACCTGCATCGCGGCGATGTTGACGCCGGACTCGCCGAGGATCGAGCCGATCGTGCCGACCACGCCCGGCCGGTCGACGTAGCGCAGGAAGAGCAGGATGCCCTCGGCGCCCAACTCCAGGTCGAAGCCGTCGACCTCGGTGAGCTTGATGACCTCGCGGGTGCCGCTGACGACCACGGTTCCGGAGACGGAGACGGTACGGCCGTCGGGCAGCGCGCCGCGCACGGTGACCAGGTTGGGCTGGTCGGCGGTGTCGGCGAAGGTGGCCAGCTCGACGGCCACGCCCCGGTCGGCGGCCAGGTGCGGCGCGTTGACGTACGTCACCTGCTCCTCGACCACCGAGGTGAACAGGCCCTTGGTGGCGGCCAGCTTGAGCACCGAGACGTCGTTGGCGACGATCTCGCCACGGACCTCGACGGTGACGCTGGCGGCGATCCCGCCGGCGACCGCGGTGAAGACCTTGCCGAGCTTCTCGGCGAGCGGCAGCAGCGGCCGGACGTCCTCGGCGACGACGCCGCCGGCCTGGACGTTGACCGCGTCCGGCACGAACTCGCCCTGGAGCGCCAGCTTGACGCTCTTGGCGACGGCGAGGCCGGCCTTGTCCTGGGCCTCGGCGGTCGAGGCGCCCAGGTGCGGGGTGGCGACGACGTTGTCGAACGCGAACAGCGGCGACGCCGTGCACGGCTCCTTGGCGTAGACGTCGACACCGGCGCCGCCGACCCGGCCCTCGGCGATCGCGTCGGCTAGGGCCTGCTCGTCGACCAGGCCGCCGCGCGCCGCGTTGACGATCCGGACGCCGGGCTTGACGATCGCGAGTTCCTTCTCGCCGATCAGGCCGACGGTCTCCGGGGTCTTCGGCAGGTGGATGGAGATGAAGTCGCTCTCGCGCAGCAGCTCCTCCAGGCCGACGAGCCGTACGCCGAGCTGGGCGGCGCGGGCCGGCTGGATGTAGGGGTCGTACGCGATCAGGCGGGTGCCGAAGGCCGCGATCCGCTGGGCGAACAGCACGCCGATGCGGCCGAGCCCGACCACCCCGACGGTCTTGCCCTGCACCTCGACGCCGGTGTACTTGGAACGCTTCCACTCGCCGGCCTTGAGCGCGGCGCTGGCGCTGGCGGTGTTGCGGGCCACGGCCAGCAGCAGGGCGACGGCCTGCTCGGCAGCGGAGACGATGTTGGAGGTGGGCGCGTTCACCACCATGACGCCGCGGGCGGTGGCGGCCGGCACCTCGACGTTGTCGAGGCCGACGCCGGCCCGCGCGACGACCTTGAGCCGCGGCGCGGCGGCCACGGCCTCGGCGTCGATCTGCGTGGCACTGCGCACGATTACCGCGTCGGCCTCGGCGAGCGCGGCCAGCAGGGCGACCCGGTCGGTGCCGTCGACGTGCCGTACGTCGAAGTCGTGGGCCAGGACGTCGAGCGCGGCGGGGGCGAGCTCTTCAGCGATCAGTACGACAGGAGTCATCGGTCCTCGTAGATATCGTCAGGGGCGGGTGGTGTGCGGCGGCGGGGGCGCCGCTCTGCGCCCAGCACTCCCCCGAGCGGGATACACAACGGGGATGCGGCCTACCGCGATCGTAGGCGCCACCGGCGCCACCACGGCCCGCACCCCCGCGTGAGTGCCCTCACAAACCCGACCTAACGCCCGCGCAACCGCTTCCAGGTGAGCCCCCTCACGCGGGGCTTGCGGTCTCCGGAGTGCGGCCTCGCGGGCTCGGTCTTTCCACGGCTGGACCGGTGCCGACCTGCCGGAAACTGTTCGCCTCGGCGGTCAGCGTGTCGAAGAACAGGTCGAAGTCCAGCGACCCCACCGGCGGGTAGATCCGCTCCCGGGGCGGCTCCTCGCCGGGGGCCAGCGCCCCCTGGGCGACCATGAAGTCGAGGATCGCCTCACGCACCGCCGGCAGCGACACCGGCGAGTGGTAGAGCACGTTCAGCGCCTGCATCCGCATGCCCTGGACGTGGTCCTCGCCCTTGTTGTCGTGGAAGTGCGGGTTGCGGGTCTCGATCTGCAGGACCGGCACCGAGCTGGTCATGACCTCGGGATAGGAGGCGGGCAGCACCCCGCCGAACTGCTCGAAGAGGTCGACGTACTCGAAGGGCTCGACGGCGAACCCGCCGGCCAGGCGCATCCGCAGCCCGAGGTCGAGGCTGAGCGCGTGCTCGCCGGCGTTGCCGGTCGCGATCACCTCGGTGCCGAAGCCGGAGTATTCGGCGACCAGCCGGTTGAGGAACTGGTTGGTGATCTCGGAGCTGCGGCCGCGTCGGCTGAAGAAGAGCCGCCCGTCGCGCAGCTTGGGCTTGGAGTGCCAGGAGATCCGGACCATGGCGTACGGGTTGGCGGCCAGGTGCAGGCCGGCGGCGTAGACCTTGACGTATTCGTGCACGGCGCCGGGCACGTAGTTGTCGGCGTCCACGTAGCCGATGTAGGCCCGTCCGGTCATCGCGGCGACGGCCATGCCGATCAGCATCGCCTCGCCCTTGCCGGCGCGGACCATCCCGTCGTCACCGACCAGTTCGGGCATCCCGGCCGCCTTGAGGGCCGCGGCGAGACCCGGGTCGCGCTGGTGGATGGTGATCGCGGGGCGCTCGGCCGACTGGCAGAACTGTTCGACGGTCTGCGCCTCGATCTCGAACCGGTCGACCGGATGTCGGTCGCTGTTCGAGACCAGCACGATCAGACAGTCGTGCGGGATACCGGAGAGCACACCCTCGATCACCCTCCGTGTCTCATTCATGCACGGAATGACAATTACCATCTCGCGCTCGATGGCGCGGATGGCATCGTGCGAGACGATGCCACTGCCCCGGGCCCCCGTGGCATCCCCGGAGTCCAGCTCGATAACGCGCTGAAGTTCGTGGATGCGAACGGCGCCGAAGCGTTCGGTACGGTGCGAGTGCTCCAGACGCATGCGGCGACAGTACCGGAGACTTAGATTAACTGGTTGTAACCAACGGTCAAATAGGCACAGCGCTCGACTTCCGCCACGAACGGACGCCGAATCGCAACCTGGACGTAACGCACAATGATCGAGGCGTTCCCGTTGCCGCCCAGGCGACATGTCGGGAACGCCTCGATGAAGTGCCGTTCGCTGCCCTTGGGCGTCAGGCGGTCTCGGTGATCGGTCGATCGACCCAGCTCATCATCCCGCGCAATTTCCGACCGGTTTCCTCGATCGGGTGCGCGGCGCCCTCGGCCCGCCACTTGTTGAAGTTGGGCCGGCCGGCGTCGTCCTCCGCGATCAGTTCGCGGGCGAACTCACCCGACTGGATCTCGGCCAGGATCTTGCGCATTTCCTCCTTGGCCCGGGCGTCGACCACCCGCGGACCACGGGTGTAGTCGCCGTACTCGGCGGTGTCGGAGACGCTGTAGCGCATCCGGGCGATGCCACCCTCGTACATCAGGTCGACGATCAGCTTCAGCTCGTGGAGGCACTCGAAGTAGGCGACCTCCGGGGCGTAGCCCGCCTCGGTCAGCACCTCGAAGCCGGTCTGCACCAGCGCCGAGGCGCCGCCGCAGAGCACCGCCTGCTCACCGAACAGGTCGGTCTCGGTCTCCTCCTTGAACGTGGTCTTGATCACACCGGCCCGCGTGCCACCGATGCCCTTGGCGTACGACAGCGCGAGCGCGAGCGCGTTGCCGGTCGCGTCCTGCTCCACCGCCACCAGCGCGGGCACGCCCTTGCCGTCGACGTACTGCCGGCGGACCAGGTGACCCGGCCCCTTCGGGGCGACCAGGGCCACGTCCACGTCGGCCGGCGGCTTGATGAGGTCGTACCGGATGTTGAGGCCGTGACCGAAGAACAGCGCCTTGCCGGCCGACAGGTGCGGCGCGATCGACTCGGCGTACAGCGAACGCTGCACGGTGTCCGGCGCCAGCACCATGATCAGGTCGGCCTCGGCCGACGCCTCTGCCGGGGTCAGCACCCGCAGGCCCTCTTCCTCGGCCTTGGCCCGGCTCTTCGAGCCCTCCGGCAGGCCGATGACGACCTCGACACCCGAGTCGCGCAGCGACAGCGCGTGGGCGTGCCCCTGGCTGCCGTAGCCGATCACCGCGACCTTCTTGCCCTGGATGATGCCCAGGTCGGCGTCGTCGTCGTAGAACACCTCAGCGGTCATGACTTCCCTTTCCTGCGACGGGCCCTGCGACCCGCCGTCACTAAGCGGCACGCAGCGCCGGGCCGGTGGTGATCGAGCGCGAGCCGCGCCCGATCGCCACGAGGCCGGACTGCACCATTTCCTTGATTCCGAACGGTTCGAGGTCGCGCAGCAGCGCGTCGAGCTTGTCGGGCGTGCCGGTCGCCTCGATGGTGAGCGTGTCCGGGGCGACGTCGACGACCCGCGCCCGGAAGAGCGCGACCGTCTCCAGCACCTGCGCCCGCGCCGCCCGGTCCGCCCGGACCTTGACCAGCAGCAGCTCGCGGGCGACCGCGGCCCCCGGGTCCAACTCGACGATCTTCAGAACGTTGACCAGCTTGTTGAGCTGCTTGGTCACCTGCTCCAGCGGGGACTCGTCGGCGTTGACGACGATCGTGATCCGGGAGACCTCCGGGTGCTCGGTCTCCCCGACCGCCAGCGAGTCGATGTTGAACCCGCGCCGGGAGTAGAGGCCGGCCACCCGGGCCAGGACGCCGGGCTTGTTCTCCACCAGCACCGACAGCGTGTGCTTGCTCATGCCTTCTCCTCGAACTCCGCCGGCGCGGTCACAGGTCGTCTTCGTCGAACGTGGGGCGGACCCCACGGGCGAACATGATCTCGTCGTTGCTGGTGCCGGCGGCGACCATCGGCCACACCATGGCGTCCTTGCCGACCACGAAATCGATCACCACGGGGGCGTCGTTGATGGCCATCGCCGCCTCGATCGTCTTGTCCACGTCGGCGGCGTTCTCGCAGCGTAGCCCGACACACCCGAGCGCCTCGGCGAGCTTGACGAAGTCGGGGATGCGGTGCTTGTGGGTGCCCAGGTCGGTGTTGGAGTAGCGCTCGTTGTAGAACAGCGTCTGCCACTGGCGGACCATGCCCAGGTTGCCGTTGTTGATCACGGCGACCTTGATCGGGATGCCCTCCAGGGCACAGGTCGCCAGCTCCTGGTTGGTCATCTGGAAGCAGCCGTCGCCGTCGATCGCCCACACGGTGGTGTCCGGCATACCGACCTTCGCGCCCATCGCGGCCGGCACCGCGTAGCCCATCGTGCCGGCACCGCCGGAGTTGAGCCAGGTCCGCGGCTTCTCGTACGAGATGAACTGGGACGCCCACATCTGGTGCTGGCCGACACCCGCGGCGTAGACCGCGTCGGGGCCGGCGATGGCGCCGATCCGCTGGATGACGTACTGCGGGGCCAGCGTGCCGTCGGCCGGCTCGTCGTAGCCCAGCGGGTAGCGGTCGCGCAGGTCGTCGAGCTGCGCCCACCACTCGGTGCGGTCACCGGTCCGGCCGCCGCTCTGCTCGACGGTCGCCGCCGCGATCAGCTCGTCGATCACGTGCCGGGCGTCACCGACGATCGGCACGTCGGCGGCCCGGTTCTTGCCGATCTCGGCCGGGTCGATGTCGGCGTGCACGATCGCCGCGCCCGGGGCGAACGAGTCCAGGTTGCCGGTCACCCGGTCGTCGAACCGCGCGCCGAGCGCCACGATCAGGTCGGCCTTCTGCAGCGCGTAGACGGCCGCGACGGTCCCGTGCATCCCGGGCATGCCCAGGTGCTGCCGGTGCGAGTCGGGGAAGGCGCCCCGGGCCATCAGCGTGGTGATCACCGGGATACCGGTCAGCTCGGCCAGCTTGCGCAGCCCCTCGGTCGCCTCGGCCTTGAGCACGCCGCCGCCGACGTACAGCACCGGACGGCGGGCGGCGTTCATCAGCCGGGCCGCCTCGCGGATCTGCTTGCCGTGCGGGTGCAGGGTCGGCCGGTAGCCGGGCAGTTCCAGGGTGGGCGGCCAGGAGAACGTCGTCTGCGCCTGCAGCACGTCCTTGGGGATGTCGACCAGGACCGGGCCCGGCCGGCCGGTGGAGGCCAGGTGGAACGCCTCGGCCAGGATGCGCGGGATCTCCTCCGGCGTCTGCACCAGGTAGTTGTGCTTGGTGATCGGCAGGGTGATGCCCTGGATGTCGGCCTCCTGGAAGGCGTCCGTGCCGATCGCCGGACGGGCGACCTGACCGGTGATCGCCACCACCGGCACCGAGTCCATGTAGGCGTCGGCGATCGGCGTCACCAGGTTGGTCGCGCCCGGACCGGAGGTGGCGATACAGACCCCGACCCTGCCGGTGGCCTGCGCGTAGCCGGTCGCGGCATGGCCGGCCCCCTGCTCGTGCCGGACCAGGATGTGCCGCACCGTCGAGTCGTAGAGCGGGTCGTACGCCGGCAGGATGGCGCCGCCCGGAATGCCGAACGCGACCTCGACGCCGAGCGCCTCCAGCGACCTGACGAGCGAACCCGCACCGGAGACCTGGGCCGGGCCGGGCGGCGGTACGGGCACGGCCGCCGAGCCGGACCCGGTGGCGAGGGTGGCCGGGCTGGGCGTCGCGTGGACGCGGTTGGCGAGCGTCTCTGGCGTTGGTCTAGTCATCGCAATTCTGGCCTTCGGTCGGTGCGGCACGCTCTACGCGTGATGCGGGTTCGGCGCGGACCGGTGCCCGCGCGGGCGGACCCGCGCCCGGACGGGCGACGGGTGGCTGGCCAATAAAAACGGCCCACGTGCAGATGCACGGGGCCAGCGCACTCTCGAACGATGAGAGTGCGCTCAGATAAGTACTCGAAACGACCTGGTCGGCGACATGGGGCTAAGCCTGACGCATCTCACGCGCTGAGTCAACTGATCTCACATCCTGGTCACCGCGTGTCGGATTCCGCTGGTCAACCTCGTGCGACGACTGCGCCGGGTCCGCGTCCGGCGTACGGTTCACCGGCGCGCCCACGCCCCCGTCGGCCCGCCCGCCGATCTGCCGGGGAACGGCCGGCACCGCCCGCGCGCCCGGCGACGTCGCCGACTCCAGCAGCGCCTCCAGGTGCTCGGCGGGAACCCCCCAGCCGAAGAGCTGCCCCTGCCCGAAGCGGCAGCCCGCCTCGACCACGGCCGCCATCTCGGTCTGGTTGGTCACCCCCTCGGCGATCACCTGCAGGCCGAGCTGGTGCCCCAGGCGCATCACGACGTCGACGTACGGGGCGAAGACCCGGTCGGGCCGGCCGTCCACCGGCGACTTCTGCTCGGCCACCAGGCTGTGGTCGATCTTCAGGATGTCGATCGGCAGGTGCCGGAGCTGGCCGAGCGACGAGTAGCCGGCGCCGAAGTCGTCCAGCGCGATCCGTACGCCGATGGCCCGCAGCGCCCGCAACCGCTTGATCAACTCGTCGAGGTCGGTGGCCACGGTGTGCTCGGTCACCTCCAGCACCAGCCGCTGCGACGGCACCCGGTGGGCGCGCAGCGCCTCGGCCACCTGCTCGACGTATTCCGGGGCGTGCAGCTCGCGCGGCGACACGTTGACCGACACCCACACGTCGTGGCCCGCCGCCCGCCACAGGGCGAGCTGGTGGCACGCCTGGTGCAGCACCCACGACCCGAGCGTGGCGATCATCCCGCACTCCTCGGCGAGCGGGATGAACTCGTCGGGGCGTACCTTGCCCAGCCGCGGGTGGGTCCAGCGCAGCAGGGCCTCGGCGCCGACCGGCCGGACCGCCGGGATCTCCGCCACCGGCTGGAACACCAGGTGCAGCTCGCCGCGCTCGACCGCACCGCGCAGTTCGTGCTCCAGGGTCGTCCGCCGGCGCAGCAACTGGTCGTAGGCGATGTCGTACTGCTCGACCCGGTTCTTGCCGCGCTGCTTCGCGTAGCGCAGTGCCAGGTCGGCGTTGCGCAGCAGGGTGGGCACGTCCGACCCGCCGGTGCGCCGGGCGATACCGATGCTGACCGACAGGAAGACGGTGCCGTCGCCCTGCTCGTACGGCCGGCACAGCACCCCCAGCAGCCGGTCCGCCGCCCGCTGCGCCTCGGCCGGCCCGGTGCGCATCAGCACGGCGAACTCGTCACCGCCCAGCCGGGCGGCGAGATCGCCCGGCCGCAGGTTCTGCCGCAGCCGGGCGCCGACGTCGCCGAGCACCGCGTCGCCGACGTCGTGGCCGCGCATGTCGTTGACGTACTTGAAGCCGTCGAGGTCCAGGGCCAGCAGGACCACCGGTACGTCACGTTGGTGCACCCGGCGCAGTTCCTCCAGCAGTCCGCGCCGGTTGGCCAGCCCGGTCAGCGCGTCGGTGTGCGCCAGGTCCCGGTAGTGCGCCTCGCTCTCGGCCAGCCGGTGCGCGTACGCCCGCACGTCGAGCAGCGCGACGTACTGCCGGGCGACCAGCGCGAACCCCTCCGCGATGCCGGCGGCGATCCCCGGGGCGGTGAACCGGCCCTCGAGCAGCAGGTGGTAGACCGCCGAGGCGGCCATGCCGAGCATCGGCAGGAAGGCGTAGGCGGTGCCCCGGCGGATCACGTCGCCGTGCGGCTCGCCGGGGGTGTCGGGGAACCGGACCGCCCAGACGAGGACGAGCACGCCGACCGGCACCGCCACGGTGCTCGCCAGCACCATCGCCGTGCCCGGCTGGCAGACGCCGGTGGCCACGCCGAGCCCGCCGACGGCGGTGGTGACGATGCCGGCACCGGTCAGGATCAGCCCACGGCGCGGCCGGGCGGTGCGCAGCACGGCGACCACGGCCACCCCGACCACGATCGCGACCGCCACGCTGGCCAGCAGGATCGCCGTGCAGGTGGTCGGGGTCGCCGCGCCCAGGATGCGGGTCGGCTCGGACAGCAGCACCCAGCCGACGAACCACAGCGCGGCCCCGACGACCACCGCGTCGAGCAGGTGGCGGGCCACCGTGCGGGTGTCACCGGCGAGGCCGGGCATCCGCAGCAGCCCGACACTGAACAGGACCCCGCTGAGCACGACCCCGATCGACACGACACCGGCCAGGGTGACCCGCTGCTCCCGGTATGCCGACCAGTCCGGAACCATCGCGACCAGGCCGACGAGACCGACGACCAGGCTGGCGGCGGCCACCCCGGCCCCGGCGGCGAGCACCAGGCGGGCGCGCCGGCTCGCGCCGGAGTGCCGGCGGGCTGACCAGACCAGCATCACCGTGCCGATCACGGCGGTGAACCCACCGGCCACGGCGGCGATCTCGACACCCGAGGGGAAGTGCACACATCAACTCTGCCGGATGGCGACCTGGCGTGGGGGGACGGGGTGTGCGACAGCGGGTCCGGCGGCTATGGCGGACACCACACCTTTTCCCGAGTGGTGGACCCGCCGTACGGCGCGGCGGCCGGTGGACGGGTCGCGGTGCAACACTGGGGGGCATGCCTGACCTGCGGTCCAAGACCTCCACCCACGGGCGGACGATGGCTGGAGCCCGCGCCCTGTGGCGCGCGACCGGCATGACGGACGACGACTTCGGCAAGCCGATCGTCGCCATCGCCAACAGCTTCACCCAGTTCGTGCCCGGGCACGTACACCTCAAGGACCTCGGCGGGCTGGTCGCCGACGCGGTCGCCGCGGCCGGTGGGGTGGGACGCGAGTTCAACACGATCGCCGTCGACGACGGCATCGCGATGGGTCACGGCGGAATGCTCTACTCGCTGCCGAGCCGCGAACTGATCGCCGACGCCGTCGAATACATGGTCAACGCGCACTGCGCCGACGCGCTCGTCTGCATCTCGAACTGCGACAAGATCACACCGGGGATGCTGCTGGCCGCGCTGCGGCTCAACATCCCCACGGTCTTCGTCTCCGGCGGCCCGATGGAGGCCGGCAAGACGGTGGCGATCGAGGGCATCGTCCACGAGAAGATCGACCTGATCGACGCCATGATCGCCTCGTCCAACGACGCGGTGACCACCGAACAGCTCGACAGCATCGAGCGGTCGGCCTGCCCGACCTGCGGCTCCTGCTCGGGCATGTTCACCGCCAACTCGATGAACTGCCTCACCGAGGCGATCGGCCTGGCGCTGCCCGGGAACGGCTCGACGCTGGCCACCCACGCCGCCCGCAAGGACCTGTTCGTCCGGGCCGGCGGCCTGATCGTCGAGATCGCCCGGCAGTGGTACGAAAACGACGACGCCTCGGTGCTGCCCCGCGCGCTGGCCAACCGGTCGGCGTTCGAGAACGCGGTCGCGCTCGACGTGGCGATGGGCGGCTCGACCAACACCGTCCTGCACCTGCTGGCCGCGGCCCGCGAAGCCGAACTGGACTTCGGCGTCGCCGACATCGACGCGATCTCCCGCCGGGTGCCGTGCCTTGCCAAGGTCGCCCCGAACAGCCCGAAGTACCACATGGAGGACGTGCACCGGGCCGGTGGCATCCCGGCCATCCTCGGCGAACTCGACCGGGCCGGGCTGCTGCACCGCGACGTACGCGCCGTGCACTCCCCCGACCTGGACACCTGGCTCGGCGACTGGGACATCCGCGGCGGCAAGGCCCGCCCGGAGGCCGTCGAACTCTTCCACGCCGCGCCGGGCGGCGTACGCACCACCGAGCCGTTCTCCACCACCAACCGGTGGAACCGGCTGGACACCGACGCCGAGGCCGGCTGCATCCGCGACCGGGCCCACGCCTACACCGCCGACGGTGGGCTGGCCATCCTGCACGGCAACCTCGCCCCGGACGGCTGCGTGGTCAAGACCGCCGGCGTCGACGAGGAGCTGTGGCGGTTCAGCGGGCCGGCCCGGGTCTTCGAGTCCCAGGACGACGCGGTCAGCGGCATCCTCGCCAAGGAGGTGCGGCCGGGCGACGTCGTGGTGATCCGCTACGAGGGTCCGAAGGGCGGGCCGGGCATGCAGGAGATGCTCTACCCGACCTCGTTCCTCAAGGGCCGCGGGCTCGGCAAGGCATGCGCGCTGATCACCGACGGCCGGTTCTCCGGTGGCACCTCGGGCCTGTCGATCGGTCACGTCTCGCCGGAGGCGGCCGGCGGTGGGCTGATCGCGCTGGTCGAGGACGGTGACGAGATCGTCATCGACATCCCGGCCCGGTCGCTGCGGCTGAACGTGCCGGACGAGGTGCTCGACGCGCGCCGGATCGCCCAGGACAAGCGGGACCGGCCGTACACGCCGGTCGACCGGCAGCGCCCGGTGTCCGCCGCGCTGCGGGCGTACGCCTCGATGGCCACCTCGGCCAGCGACGGCGCCTACCGCCGGGTGCCCGAGTAACACCTTCGTCGCGAGTAACACCTTCGTCGCGGGGCCGGGAGCGTCGCTCCCGGCCCGGGCGACGTCCACCGGGTCGGGAGCGCCGTGATCGTGCGGCCGCCCGGCGGGGTACTGCTGTCGCGGTCCACAGCGAAATCGGCGTATCGACAGCGAATTCGCTGTGGCGCGCGACAGCGACATACCCGGTGGCCCACCCCCGGTCGCCCGCCACGGGGACACCGACGATCGTCTGCTGTCCGACCGGACGACACGCCGTCCGAGGCCGGCGGAGCAGCAGACGATCACGCGGCGCGGGCGATCCGCGCGGCGTGGGTCAGGCGCGGGCGGCCTCCATCGCCAGTGCGGCCGCGCCGAGCAGCCCCGCGTCGCCGCCGAGGGTGCTCGGGTGAATCCGTACCCGGGTCACGAACGGCAGCCCGGCCAGCTCCGCGACCGCCGCCCGCAGCGGGTCGAAGAGCACGTCGCCGGCGCCGGACACGCCGCCACCGATCACCACGTCGTCGAGGTCGATCAGCGCGGCGGCGGAGACGATGCCGGCGGCCAGGGCGAGCGCCGCCCGGTCGAAGGCACGCCGCGCCACCGGGTCGCCGGCCCGGGCGGCGTCGGCCAGGGCCCGGGCGTCGGCCGGCCGGTCTCCCGGCGACCAGCCCTGCTCGACCGCCCACCGGGCGATCGCCGGCCCGCTGGAGAGCGCCTCCACGCAGCCCCGGCCGCCGCACGCGCAGTCGGGCCCGCCCAGGTCGACCACGATGTGGCCGATGTGCCCGGCGTTGCCGGTGCCGCCGGAATGCACCCGGCCGCCGATCACCAGGCCGCCGCCGACCCCGGTCGAGACCACGATGCCCAGCACCGAGCGGTCGCCGTACCCGCCCCGCCAGTGCTCGCCGAGCGCCATGCAGTGCCCGTCGCCGGCCAGCACCGCCGGCCGGCCGGGCAGCACGTCGCGCAACGCGTCGAGGATGCCGAAGTCGCGCCAGGCCGTGATGTTGACCGGGCTGACCGTGCCGGCCAGCGGGTCGAGCGGCCCGGCCGACCCGACCCCGAGACCGACCAGCCGCCGGCTCGGCCCCCGCTCGGCGACCTCGCGTACGAGCCCGTCGAGGGCGGCGGCCACGGTCTGCGCGTCGGGGCTGACGGGGGTCGGTACCACCGCCCGGGTGGCGATCGTGCCGTCCGGCTCGACCACCGCCGCGGCCAGTTTCGTGCCACCCACGTCAACAGCTAGAACGGGACCCGTCACACCGTCACCTCGCTCCGTCCGGTCGATCCGTCACGACCTACGACGCAGGCCGCCGGTCGTCCCGGCCCCTGACCTGGTCACACCGTGTTCCCGAACGGACGGGTTCATACCGTGCCGGCGGTGAGGTCGTTGACGCAGCGTAGAACCGGACGGGCGGCCAGGGCGGCCGGGTCCACCGGTCGGGACGTACGGACGGTGAAGCCCACCGACTCGCCCGGCAGCAGGGTGACCAACGCGTCGTCGACGACGGCCGCCGGGTCGAGCCGGTCGGCCAGCACGGTCAGGTCGCGCAGCACCGTACGGGCGGTCACGGTCAGCCGCAGGCCGCCGTCGACCGGCTCGACGGCCGTGTCGTAGGCCGCCGGCGGGTAGGCGATCTCCCGGTCGGTGGCGAAGAACCACCAGGCCCGCAGGTCACCGCTGGCACAGACCAGCAGTTCGCGCCGGGGGTCGCCGGGCTGGGCCAGGTCCGCCGGCAGCGGCACGGTCGCCGTCGCATACGGCGCCACGTCCAGCTCCACGACCGCCTTCGCCCGTGGTTCGCCGTCGAGCCCGTACCGGGCGACCGTCACCCGGGCCGTCCAGCGTCGCCCGCCGTCGTTGACGGCCACCAGGGCCGGTACGCCGTCGCGCGGCTGGACGGTGAGCAGCCGGTCGGCGTACGCGCGGCGCAGGGCGTACCACAGGGGTTTGCGGCGCCCGTCGCCGTCGACGGCCGACCAGGAGGTGACCGGCCAGCAGTCGTTGAGCTGCCACACGATCGTGCCCATGCAGACCGGCCGGTGCGACCGGAAGTGCTCGACCCCGAGCGTGATGGCACGGGCCTGGTTGACCTGGGTGAGGTAGTGCCAGTCGTCGAAGTCGCGGGGCGCGGGCAGGTGGGCGTCGAGGCCACGGCGCAGCTTGGCGTCGCCGTCGGCGGCCTTCTGGTGGTGCCGCATCCCGGGCGAGTCGGGGGCGAGCGGATCGTCGCGCAGCGCCCGGCGCAGGGTCGCGTACGCAGGCGGGGCCTGGTAGCCGAACTCGGCGACGAACCGGGGCACGTATTCCCGGTAGCGGACGTAGTCGTCGGTGTTCCACACGTCCCAGATGTGGGTGCTGCCGTGGGCCGGGTCGTTGGGGTGCCGGTCGTGGTCGCCGGACCACGGGCTGCCCGGCCAGTACGGCCGGGTCGGGTCGAGTTCGGCGACGACGGCCGGCAGGAGGTCGAAGTAGAACCCGGCACCCCAGCTCCGGTCGCCCAGCGGCTCCCGCCAGTCCCAGTCGTGCCAGCCCCAGATGTTCTCGTTGTTGCCGACCCACATGACCAGGCTCGGGTGGCTGGCCAGCCGGGTGACCTGCTCGCGGGCCTCGGCGGCGACCTCGGTGGCGAACGGCTCCTCCTCGGGATAGGCGGCACAGGCGAAGAGGAAGTCCTGCTCGACCAGCAGCCCGAGGGAGTCGGTGAGGTCGTAGAAGTCGTCGGACTCGTAGCGGCCGCCGCCCCAGACCCGGATCAGGTTGACGTTGGCGTCGCGGGCCTGGGCGAGCCGCTGCGCGTAGCGCTCCCGGGTTACCCGGGTCGGGAAGACGTCGTCGGGGATCCAGTTGACGCCGCGGACGAAGACCGGCACGTCGTTGACGACGAGGGTGAAGGCGCTGCCGTGGGCGTCGGCGGTGGTGTCGAGGCGTACGGTGCGGAACCCGATCCGCCGCTGCCAGGCGTCCAGCGGGTCGCCGTCGGCGGCGTGCAGGGTCACCTCCAGCGGATACCGGGTCGGTTCGCCGTACCCGTGGGGCCACCACAGTTCCGGGTCGGCGACGGTCAGGGTCAGCACGGCGGTGTCCCGGCCGGCGTCGACCGTGGTCTCGCCGGTGGCACCGGCGACGGTGGCGCGTACGGTGAGCGGGCCGGTGCCGGGGTCGGCCCGCTCGATCCCGACGTGCACCTCGACCCGCCCGGCGCCGGCCTCGACCGTCGTGAGTGGACGTACGTGGGCCAGTCGGGCGACCCGCCAGGTGTGCAGCCCGATGCCCTGCCAGATGCCGGCGGTGACCAGGGTCGGCCCCCAGTCCCAGCCGAAGTTGCAGGCCATCTTGCGGATGAAGTTGAACGGCTCGGGATACGAGTTCGGCCGCTCCCCCAACTCGTCGCGACGGGCCAGCGCGTAACGGTAGGCGGAGTCGAACCGTACCCGCAGGGTGTTGTCGCCGGCCCGCAACGCGGGGCGGGCGTCGAAGCGGTAGCCGCGGTGCATGTTGGCGGTGCGGCCCAGTTCGACGCCGTTGAGGGTGACCGTCGCGACGGTGTCCAGCCCGGCGCAGACCAGGTCGGCGCGGCCGGCGGCCGGCCCGGCGGTGAACGTCGTCTCGTAGATCCAGTCGGTGTGCCCGATCCAGGCCAGCCGGGTCTCGTTGTCGTCGAGGTACGGGTCGGGGATGCGACCGGCGGCGAGCAGGTCGGTGTGCACGCAGCCGGGCACCGTGGCCGGCAGGACGGCGCCGGCGACCTCCTCGGGCACACCGGCTCCGGGGTCGCCGCCGCCGGGCACCGCCCGCAGGGTCCAGCCGTCGTGCAGCGGTCGCAGGCCCGCCGCGTTCGCACCGTGGGTCAAGACTTCACCGCGCCTTCCATGATTCCTCGGACGATCTGACGTCCACCGATGAACAACATCACGAGCAGTGGCAGCGTGGCCACCAGCGCGCCGGCGAGCACCCGGCGGTAGAGCACGTAGTTGCCGCTGGCCAGGTCGGACAGGGCCACCATCGAGGTGGGGTAGTCGGTGCCGCCCAGCGTGATCAGCGGCCACTGGAAGTCGTTCCAGGTGGCCACGAAGGTGAGCAGGCCGAGCACCGCGAGGGCCGGCCGCACCGCCGGGAGCACGACGCTCCACCAGATCCGCATCGTCGTCGCACCGTCGATCCGGGCCGCCTCGATCAGCTCGTCCGGTACGGCCTCCATCGTGAACTGTCGCATGTAGAAGACGCCGAACGCGCTGACCAGACCGGGCACGATGACCGCGAGCAGGGTGCCGTTCCAGCCGATCTCCCCCATCAGGATGTAGAGGGCGACGACGCCGAGCTGGTTGGGCACCGTCAGGGTGAGGACGACGAAGACCATCAGCGCGTTGCGGCCCCGGAACCGCAGCTTGGCGAAGGCGAACCCGGCCAGCGAGCAGAAGAACAGCACCGAGAACGTCACGACGCCCGACACGATCGCGCTGTTGGCCAGCGACTGCACGAAGTACACGTCCTGCATCGAGAAGACCTCGCGCAGGTTGGTGAGCAGCATCCCGCCGGGCACGACCCGGGGCGGGATCTCGGCGAGGGCGGCGTCGGTGCTGGTGGCGACGACGAACATCCAGTAGATCGGGAAGGCCGAGAACAGGATCACCACGGACAGGAACAGGTAGCTCCAGAAACCGGCGGCCCGGTGCCGTGGTGCCCGCCCGGCCGGTCCGGCCCCGCCGGGGTCGCCGGACCTGCGGGTGTCGGGCTTGCGCGTCGTGACGGTCGTCATCGGCGGCCTCCTCCGAGCCGGTTCGTGACGACCGCGTTCAGCACGGCGACCACGATGATGATCAGGAACAGCGCCCAGGACATCGCGGCGGCGTACCCGAGGTTGAGGTCCTTCCAGCCGACCTGGTAGATCAGCAGGGCGATGGTCTGCCACTCCCGGTTGGCGCCGCCGGTGGCGGCCGCGGTGTTCTGCTGGAAGAGCATCGGCTCGGTGAAGAGCTGCAGCCCGCCGATGGTGGACAGGATGACCGTGAAGATCACCACCGGCCGGATCATCGGTACGGTGATCCGCCACAGCTGGCGCCACGGCCCCGCCCCGTCGACCGCCGCCGCCTCGTAGACGTCGCGCGGGATGGACTGCATCGCGGCCAGGTAGAGCAGCGCGTTGTAGCCGATCCACTTCCAGTTGACCATCGTGGCGATGGCGATCCACGACGACCACTTCGCCGCCCGCCAGTCGATCGGCTCGGCCATGCCGAACACCGACAGCACCCAGTTGGCCGCCCCGGTGTCCCGGGCGAACACCACCGCGAAGATCAGCGTCGAGGCGGTCAGCGGCGTGACGTACGGCAGCAGCACGCCCACCCGGAACCAGGTCTGCGCCCGCAGCCCGCGGTTGAGCAGCCCGGCCACGATCAGGGCGAGGGTGAGTTGCGGCACCGTCGAGAGCAGGAAGATGCCGAACGTGTTGAGCAGGGCGTTCCAGAACGCGTCGTCGGCCAGCAGCCGCTCGAAGTTGGCCCAGCCGGCCCAGCCTGTCAGGGTGGGGTCGTCGAGCCGCCAGTGGCGCAGCGCGACGACCCCGTTGAAGACGATCGGGAAGATCCCGAAGACCCCGAAGAGCAGGAAGAACGGCGCGATCAGGAGGTACGGGGTGTAGCGCAGGTCGAAGCGGAGCAGCCGGTTGCGCCAGCCGTGCGGCTGGGTCGTCACGCCTCCGCCGCCTTCTGGGCCTCCTTGACCGCCTCGGTCCACGCGTCGGCCGCCTTGCCCTTCAGGTCGCCGCTGGCGAGCCGGTTGAGCACGTTCTCCACCGCGACCCGGGTCGGCCCGTTACGCCGGCCGAGGTACTGCGGGGTGAGGTTCTCGGCGGTGCCGCTGAAGATCTGGCCGACCGGGGCGTTGCCGAAGAACGGGTTGGTGAAGTCGCGGATCGCCGGGTCGTCGTAGAGCGCCGGCTGCGAGGGCAGGTTGCCGACCTTCTTGAAGATCTCGATCTGCTGCTCGGGCTGGATCAGCCACTCCAGGAACTTGTACGCCTCGTCGATGTTCTTGCCCTGCTTGGGGATGGTCAGGAAGGAGCCGCCCCAGTTGCCGCCGCCGCCGGGGATCGCGGCGATGTCCCACTTGCCGCTGGTGTCCGGCGCGGTGTTCTGGATGTGTCCCTGCATCCAGGCGGGGCAGGCCAGCACCGCGAAGTCGCCCTTGACGAAGCCGGCGTTCCACTCCGGGGAGAAGGCGGCCAGGTCGGCCGAGAGCCCGGCGCCGATCGCCTTGGCGGCCACGTCGAACGCCACCTTCGGGCCGCCCTCCATCCGCAGCGTCTCGCTCTGGTCGTAGAAGCCGACCGGCTGCTGCCCGAGCACCGGGTTGAAGATGTTGGTGCCGGCGTCGATGAACTTGCGGCCGGTCCGGCCGGTGTAGGTCTGGCCGGTGGCGATGAACGCGTCCCAGGTGGGCCAGAGCGCCGACACCTGGTCGCGGTCGGTCGGCAGCCCGGCCGCGGCGAACAGGTCGGTGCGGTAGCACATGGCGAGCCCGCCGACGTCGGTGCCGAGCCCGATCTGGGTGGCGCCGTCGGGCGACAGCGTCTGCTGCCACTTCCAGGGCAGGTAGCGCTCCTGGTACTGGCCGGCGCCCTGGTCGAGCAGGTTGACGAACTTGTCGGCCTGGCCCCGGAACTGGATCACGAAGCCCTCGTCGATGGCGGCGATGTCCGGGGCGCCGGAGCCGGCGATCAGCTTCTTCTGGAGATCCTCGTGCTGGGCGTTGTACTCGCCGGTGTTGAGGCTGATCCGGACGTTCGGGTTCGCGGCCTCGTAGCGGCCCTTCAGTTCGTCGAGGCCGAAGTCGCCCCAGAAGTTGATTTTCAGCGTGACGGTGCCGTCGCCGCCACCACCGCTGTTGCCGCTGCATCCGGTGAACAGGAGCAGGCCGGCCATGCCGGCGGCGGCCATCCGGACGATCCGGGATCGTTTCATGTCATCCTCCGAGCACATCATGGGAACGCTCCCAAGATCGAGGAGCGTTGACTGAACCGGATAAGTGACGACACCGTACGGGCGGCATCGGAACATGTCAATCCTGTGTCCTGTGCATGCCGAACTGGTAACCTGCCTCGGTCCCATCACTGCTTAACCGAGAAAGGTCAACTGACCGGTGGGCCGGGCCGCCCCGGACCGGTAACCTGATGGGCCCGCCCGGTGCCGGGGCCGTCGACGGCCCGGCCGCCCGCGACACCGAGAGGAGACCGGTGAAACGGCCGACGATCGCCGACATCGCCCGGCGGGCCGGGGTCTCCAAGGGCGCCGTCTCCTACGCGCTCAACGGCCAGCCCGGGGTCTCCGCCGCCACCCGGCAGCGGATCATCGCGATCGCGCAGGAGATCGGCTTCAACCCCAACAGCGCCGCCCGCGCCCTGTCCGGCGCCGCCGCCAACGCCGTCGGGCTCACCCTCTGCCGGCCGGCCCGCACCCTCGGCATCGAACCGTTCTTCATGGAGCTGATCAGCGGCGTCGAGGCGGAACTGTCCGCCCGGTCGTACGCCCTGACCCTCCAGGTCGTCGCCGACCCGGAGGCCGAGATCGCGGTCTTCCGGCGCTGGTGGGGCGAACGCCGCGTCGACGGCGTGTTCGTCTGCGACCTACGCGTCGACGACCGGCGGATCCCGGTCCTCGAACGGCTGCAACTGCCGGCCATGGTGATCGGCGGCCCCGGCCACACCGGCACCCTGGCCAACGTGTGGTGCGACGACGGGGCGGCGCTGGTGGAGGCCGTCGAATACCTCGTCGCGCTGGGACACCACCGGATCGCCCGGGTCGGCGGCCTGCCCGGCCTGCTGCACACCGAGATCCGCACCCGCGCCTTCACCGACCTGTGCGCCCGGCTCGGGCTGTCGCGGGCGGTGACCGTGCCGTCGGACTACACCGGCGAGGAGGGCGGGCGGGCGACCCGGCGGCTGCTCAGCTCGCCGGAGCGGCCGACCGCGATCCTCTACGACAACGACGTGATGGCCATCGCCGGCCTCGCGGTGGCCCAGGAGATGGGGCTGTCCGTACCCGCCGACCTGTCGATCGTGGCCTGGGACGACTCGGCACTGTGCCAGCTCGTCCACCCCGCGCTGACCGCACTCGGCCGCGACATCCCGGCGTACGGCGCGAACGCCGCCCGCCGGCTGCTCGCCGTCGTCGCCGGCGACCCGGTCGACGACTTCCAGGACCAGACCGCCCACCTGACACCACGCGGCAGCACCGGTCCCCCGCCCCGCGACACCTGACCGGCCCCCGGCCGGATCAGCTCACAGGGACGGGGACTGGAAGGACTCCAGGAACGCCTCCATCCGCTCGGCCGGCGCCGGGCGGGACAGCGCGAAGCCCTGCCCGTAGCGGCAGCCCGCGGCACGCGCCTGGTCGACCTGCCCGTCGGTCTCCAGCCCCTCGGCGACGATCTCCAGCCCGAGCCGGCGGCCGAGGCTGACCACCACGTCGATCAGGGGCTTGCTCTGCGTGCCCCGGCCGGAATCCGCCACCAGGGCCCGATCGATCTTGAGGATGTCGACCGGCAGCCGGCGGAGCTGGGCCAGCGACGCCTGGCCGGCGCCGAAGTCGTCGAGCGCGGTCCGTACGCCGAGCGCCCGCAGGCCGGCGAGCTGGGTGACCACGGTCGGCACGTCACTGGCGACCCGGGCCTCGGCGACCTCGACGACGAGCTGCTCCGGGGCCAGGTGGTGGGCGGCCAGGGTGGCCGCCACGGTCGACACGAAGTCGGGCGCGGCCAGCTCGTGCGGCGTCACGTTCACCGCCATCCACAGCGGGCGGCTCGGGTGCGACCACGTGGCGAGCTGGCGGCACGCCCGGTCCAGCACCCACCGTCCGATCTCGACGGCGATGGCCAGGTCCTCGGCGACCGGCAGCAGCTCGGCCGGCAGCACGGTGCCCAGCGCCGGGCTGCGCCAGCGCAGCAGCGCCTCCACCCCGACCGGCTGACCGTCGTGCAGGCCCAGCACCGGCTGGTAGACCAGGTCGAGTTCGCCCCGTCCGGCGGCACCGGACAGCTCCCGTTCGAGGTCCATCCGGCGGACCAGCTGCTCCTCGAGGTACGCGTCGTACCACTCGATCCGGTTGCGGCCGAGCTGCCGGGCCCGGCGGCGGGCCAGGTCGGCCCGGCGCAGCACGTCGTCGACGCCGTCCCCGCCGGCCAGCTCGGCCAGGCCGATGCTCAGGTGCAGGTGCACGACCGCGCCCGGCAACTGGTAGGGCTCGGTGAGGGCGGCGAGCAGCCGGGTGCCCAGGGTGTACGCCAGCATCGGCCCCTCGACCGTGACGATCGCGAACTCGTCACCGGCCAGCCGGGCGGCGACGTCGTCACGGTCGATGGTGGCCCGCAGCCGCCGCCCCACCTCGATCAGCACCGCGTCGCCGACCTCCCGGCCGCGTACGTCGTTGATACCGGCCATGCCGTGCAGGTCGATGACGAGCAGTGCCCCGGTGTGCCCGGCCACCGACCGCTGGGTGACGATGGTCCGCATCAGCTCGCGGCGGTTGGCCAGCCCGGTGAGCTGGTCGGTGAACGCCATCTCGTGCAGCGTGCGTTCGAGGTGGCGGCGCTCGCCGACGTCGCGTACGTGCACCACCAGCGCGCCCACCTCGGGCACGCCGCGCTGGTCGCTGATGGTCGACTCGGTGTCGCGCAGCACCCCGTGCCCGTCGACCAGCCGGGCGGTGACCAGCGGCGGGCGACCGCCGTCGGCGGCCCGCCGGGTGAGGACCCCGGTCAGTGCCGAGGTCACGTCGGCGGCGTCGTCGGGATGCATCAGTTCGGGGAACGCCCGGCCGAGGACGTCGGCGTCGGAGAGTCCGAACAGGCGCGCCGCGGCCGGTGACTGCCAGCGGATCAACAGGTCCTCGCCGACCACCAGGGTCAGGTCGTTGGCGCCGGAGACCAGCGACCGGAAGTGCGCCTCCTGTTCGGCGAGGCGGCGGGCGTACCGGCGGACGTCGAGGGCCGAGAGCACCTCGCGCACGACCAGGGTCGGGATCACCGCGAGGCCGAGCACGATCGAGGTCACGTCGAAGGACCCGACGGCGACCAGGTGGTATGCGGCGGCCAGGGTGGCGATCACGGCCGGCACGGTGAGCAGCGGGTAGGCGGAGAAGTTCCCCTCGGCCTCACCGAGCGCCAGGGGCCGACCGCCGACCTCGGTGCGCGACGCCCCGATCCAGGTCAGCAGCGGCGCGCCGGCCAGCACGGCACCGGCCGCCAGCAGCGTGGCGGGCGGCGCGTCGTACGCCAGCAGCCAGGTGAGGATGGTCATGCCGAGTACCGTCGCGCTGGCCCCGGCGCCGGAAAGCAGTGCGGCCCGCCGGAAGCGGGCCGCGCGCAGTGCCGTGATCACGATGATCGACAGCCCGGCCGCCGCGACCAGCCCGGCCGCGAGCGCCGTCCCGGGAGTCGCCCCGTCCGGATGCAGCAGCCACCCGGCGAAGGCGAAGCTGGCGCCCATGCTCAGGCCGTCGAAGCCGCGCCGCAGCCGGACCGAGATGGTGACGGCCGCGCCGGGCAGGAGGAGCAGCCCGAGCACGCTCAGCACGGTGGCGGCGGCAAGGCCCGCCAGCGCCACCGACGGCAGCCGGCCGGTCGGCACCAGCGGCAGGGCGGCGGCGGTCAGGCCGGTGGCGAGCACGCCGAGGCCGAGCAGGCCGGCACCCCGGCACCCGCCGGTCCGCTTCTCGATGGCCCGGAAGGACAACGCGAGCCGGATCAGGCGGGCGGCGCAGACCGCGGCGACCGGTACGACGGCGGCGGCCACGGCCACCAGCACGGACACCGCCCCGGAAAGGGCGGCCGCGATCGCGAACGGCGCCACGACGGCGGGGGCGAACAGGGTCACCAGGCGGATCGGCACGGGGCGGGCGGGGGCACGCAGGAGGGGTTCCACTGACACGGCGGCGGTCACCTTCGCGGAGGGGGCGAGGGTTTCGTGGTGCGGCGGCACCGCACCTATCAACGGGTCAACGAGGAGTGCGGCGACCAGGTTACGCCCCGGCGCCGTGGCGGGTGGCAGGATGGTGGGGTGACCACTGCCCGACCAGTCCAGTTCCGTTATCCGCAGGCGATCCTGGTGGCGGCGATCGTCGGATTCGTCGGCGCGATCCCGCTGGCCAGCGTCTCGTGGTTCCTCGCGCCGATCCTGCTGGTGCCGCTCGCGCTGGCGATGTGGGCGTGGCGGGCCGGCACCGACGCCGATCCGGCCGGCATCCGGATCCGGGCGCTGCTCGGCGGCCGGCGTATCGCCTGGTCGCAGATCCGGGAACTGGCCGCCGACCGGCGCGGGCGGGCGATGGTGCTGCTGGCCGACGGGCACGCGGTCGGCCTGCCGGCGGTCCGGGCCGCCGACCTGCCCCGGCTCGTCGAGGCGAGCGGCAACCGGGTCGACGCGACCGGCTGACCGCCGGCCCGCGCGGGTGTCAGTATCCGTCGGCGACCTGGTTGACCAGCGGTTCACCGCCGGCGAACCGGCGCAACTGGGCCCCGGCGAGCCGGTAGGCCCGCGGGAGCACGCCCTTCACCGAACCCGCGACGTGTGGGGTGATCAGCACGTTCGGCAGCGTCCACAGCGGGTGGCCGGCCGGCAGCGGTTCCGGGTCGGTGACGTCGAGCGCCGCGCCGATCCGGCCGGTGGACAGTTCGGCCACCAGGGCCGCCGTGTCGGCGACCGGGCCGCGGGCCGCGTTGACCAGCAGCGCCCCGTCCGGCAGCGCGGCGAGGAACCCGGCGTCGATCAGGCCCCGGGTCTGGTCGGTCAGCGGCACGATCACCACCACCACGTCGGCCGTGGGCAGCAGGGCGGGCAGGTCGGCCACCCCGTGGACGCCCTCGTCCGGCCGGGGCGTACGGGCCACCCGGGTCAGCTCGACCTCGAAGGGCGCCAGCCGGGCCGCCAGTGCCGCGCCGATCGAGCCGGCGCCGACGATCAGCACCCGCTTGCCGGCCAGTTCGTCGGTGGGGGTGAAGTCCGCGTACGCCCACTCGCCGCGGGCCTGCGCCCGGATGAACGGCGGGAACGCGCGCAGGTACGACAGGATCGCGGTGACCGCCCACTCGGCCGTGGACGAGTCGTGCACACCCCGGGCGTCGCAGAGCGTGACGCCGGCGGGCAGCCGGCCGACCCAGGCGTCGGCGCCGGCCGAGAGCAGTTGCACCACCTTCAGGTCGGGCAGCTTCTCCGCGAGGCGTACGGTGCCGCCCTGGGCGAGGAACGGCGGGACCCAGAACGACACCCCGGCGGGGTCCGACGGCAGCCGGTCCGGGCCGGTCACGATCTCGACCGTGACCCCGTCCGGCAGCCCGCCCATCAGCCCGACGCCGTGCTCGTGCGCGACCCAGACCTTCACGACAGCACCCGTGTGATCATGACCCGACCCTAGTCGCCGGCCGCCGGCCCCGGCCGGCCAGGTCGGCAGGCGGTGGTGGACCGGTTCGACCGGGGTCGTCAGCGGCGGGGCAGGCCGACCCGTCCGGCGGGCTGGTGGATGTCGTGGCCGGCGACGGTCGTGATCGTCGAGGGCACCCCCGCGGCGGCGATCGCCGCGCCGACCGCCCGGCTGGCCGGGCCGCCGGCCGGCAGGACGTACGCCGGGTCGGGGGCGGCGGCGACCAGGTCCCGGTGCGGGCCGTAGCGGTCCCAGCCGGGGCGCAGGTCGTCGTCGATGACCGCGCACACGATCCGTTCCCGGGTGGCGAGGGTGATCGGCAGGCAGGTCCAGTACCCGCCGTAGAAGCGGGTTATCCCGCGCTCGTCGAGTGCCGCGATCAGCTCCGCGCGGGCGTCGGCCTGCCGGCCGTACGCCGGCAGGTGGGCGACGAGTGCGGCCGTCGCGGCGACCATCGTGGCGGCCAGGGCCGCCAGCGTGACGCGACCGGCCACCCGCCACCGCCCGCGCGCGGCCAGCGTCCACAGCGGCCAGAGCAGGGCCGGTAGGGAGATCAGCAGGCAGGACAGGTAGCGGGCGCTCTCCACCGGCGTGCTGCCGGCGGCGCCGCTGGACGCGTATGCGAGCAGGGTCAGCGCCGCGGCCACGACGAGCGCGAGCCGGCCGGCCGGCACGATCCACCGCGGGCCGGGACCGGCATACCCGGCACCGGCCGGTGCCCGGCGCAGTCCCCGCCAGGCGAGCACGCCCGCGACGACCAGCAGGACCGGCGCCGGCACCCCCCACAAGAGCTGCCACGGCGCGCAGCGGCCGGGGTCGCACAGCCCGGTGCCCATCGGCAGGCCGAAGAGCACGCCGCCGAAGAGCCGGTCCGGCCAGGACGCGTCGACCCCACCGCTGAGGTTCGCGTAGACGGCCAGCGACCGGTGCTCCGGCGCGGCGGTCAGGTTGTGGACGACGATCGGCACCAGTCCCACCACCAGCCCGGCCGCGAGCGCGGCGCCGGGGCGGCCCCGCAGCTCACGCCAGCCGGTCACGAGCAGCAGCAGGCCGGCCGCGCCGACGTACGGCAGGACCAGCCAGTCGTCCCAGAGGGTGAGGCCGGCGACCAGACCGAAGACGGCGTACGCGGCGGTGCGGCGGCGTACGACGCCCAGGCCGAGGTTGACCGCGAGCAGCATCAGCAGGGCGCCGGCCGGATTCATCTCGGGATAGCCGCCGCCGGCCACGAGTTGGTTCTTCAGGATCCGGTCGGAGCCCAGCGCCAGCAGGCCGACGGTGAAGGCGGCCAGCCACGGCGAGTAGAGGCGGCTGGTCAGCCGCCACATCAGGGCCAGGAAGGCGGTGTAGAGCAGCAGGTTGGGCAGGCGTACGGCGAGCACCGACGGCCCGGCCAGCAGGAACAGCGGCGTGGCCAGGTAGGACTCCAGCGCCCCCATGTAGTGCTGGCCGTAGAAGAAGAGCGGGAACTCCCGGCCCTGGCTCATGTGGAGGGCGACCAGGCCGGTGGTGGCCTCGTCGCTGTTGGTCGGCGGGGCCTGCGCGAGGAGCACCGCGAGGCGGTAGCCGACGCCGGCCACGGCGAGGGCCAGCGCGACCCCGACGGGGGTGGGTCGCCACCGTCGGCTGGTCACCGGGGCGGGCGCGAGAGCTTGCTCGGTGACCATGCCGGGCAGTCTTTCACGGCTACCGACCCGGCGGGGGCCGCTCCCCGCAGTCGCCACCGACCAGGTAAAACGCCGTACACACCACACGTATACGCACGGTGTATACGCGTGGTGTAGTGTCCCCCCCATGGCAATCGGACAGACGTTCCTGGGGCTGCTGGAGTCTCGGCCGTCGCACGGCTACGACCTGAAGCGCACATACGACGAACGGTTCGGCCAGGGCCGGCCACTGGCCTACGGGCAGGTCTACGCGACCCTCTCCCGGCTGCTCAAGAACGGCCTCATCGAGGTCGACGGGGTGGAGCCCGGCGGCGGCCCGGAGCGCAAGCGGTACGCCATCACCGACGCCGGGATCACCGACGTGCAACGCTGGCTCGCCCAGCCCGAAAAGCCCGACCTCTACCTCCAGAACACCCTCTACTCCAAGGTCGTGCTGGCGCTGCTGACCGGACGCCCCGCCGCCGAGATCCTCGACACCCAGCGGGCCGAACACCTGCGCCTCATGCGCGAACTGACCCGCCGCAAGAACAACGGTGGCCTGCCCGACCACCTCATCTGCGACTACGCGCTGTTCCACCTCGAGGCCGACCTGCGGTGGCTCGAACTCACCGCCGCCCGCCTCGACCAACTCGCGCAGGAGGTACGGCCATGAAACACGCGACCGACGCGGGCGCCCGGAGCCTGCCGAGCGAGACCCTGCTCACCGCCGTCGACCTGCACAAGTCGTTCGGTCCCACCACCGCCCTCGCCGGCGCGTCGATGGAACTCGCCGCGGGCGAGGTCGTCGCGATCATGGGACCGTCCGGCTCCGGAAAGTCGACCCTGCTGCACTGCGCGGCCGGGATCGTCGCTCCCGACAGCGGCCGGATCGTCTACCGCGGCCGTGAACTGTCGGGCATGTCGGACGCCGCCCGCAGCGCGCTGCGCCGCAGCGAGTTCGGGTTCGTCTTCCAGTTCGGCCAACTGGTGCCCGAACTGACCTGCCTGGAAAACGTCGCCCTACCGCTGCGGCTGGACGGGCACCGGCGCCGGGCGGCCGAACGCCGGGCCACCGAATGGCTGGAGCGGCTGGAGGTCACCGACGTCGCGCACAAGCGCCCCGGCGAGATCTCCGGCGGCCAGGGCCAGCGGGTCGCGGTCGCCCGCTCGCTGGTCACCGGCCCACGGGTGGTCTTCGCCGACGAGCCGACCGGTGCCCTCGACTCGCTCAACGGCGAGCGGGTCATGACGCTGCTGACCGAGGCCGCCCGGGAGACCGGCGCCGCCGTGGTGCTGGTGACCCACGAGCCGCGCGTCGCGGCGTACTCGGATCGGGAGATCGTGGTGCGCGACGGCCGGACCCGCGAGATGGAGCTGACGGGCCGATGACCGAGCGCGGGTTCTGCCCCGGTCATGCGGCCACCGGGCGAAGCGAGGTGACGCATGACCGAGCGAAGTAGGCGAAGGGTCGGCGTCGGGCGGTGGATCACCGACCTGCTCCTCGGTTGCCGGCTGGCGGTCAGCGGCGGCCGGGAGGGCTGGACGCGTACGGTCCTGACCGCGGTCGGGGTCGGGCTCGGCGTGGCCCTGCTGCTGGTCTCCGCCGCCATTCCCAACATGCTCGACGCGCGCTCGGAACGCACCTCCGCCCGCTCCGACCTGCGCTTCACCCAACAGGAACTGCCCGCCGGCGACGACACGCTGCTGATCGTCGACGTCGGCACCAGATACCGGGGCGAGCACGTCTACGGCCGGATGCTGCAACCCGAGGGGCCCGACGCACCCCGGCCGCCGGGGGTGACCGAACTGCCCGGTCCGGGCGAGATGGTCGTCTCCCCCAGCCTGGAAAAGCTGCTCACCGGCCCGGACGGTGCCCTGCTGCGCGAGCGGCTCGACGCCCGGATCGTCGGCACGATCGGTGACGAGGGGCTGGGCGGCGCGCTGGAGCACGCGTTCTACCTGGGCAGCGACAGCCTCGACCCCGATCACGCCCGCCGGATCGACGGGTTCGGGACGCCGGACGACAGCGAGGGGCTGGACCCGGTCCTCCTCATGCTCACCGTGGTCATCCTCGCCGTACTGCTGTTGCCGGTCGCGGTCTTCATCGGCGCGGCCGTACGGTCCGGCAGCGACCGCCGGGACCGACGGCTCGCCGCGTTGCGGCTGGTCGGCGCGGACGGCGCGATGACCCGCCGGATCGCCGCCGGTGAGGCGGCGTTCGCGTCGGTCCTCGGGCTCGGCGTCGGCGCCGTCTGTTTCTTCGCCGGGCGGCAACTGGTGGAGCTGGTCACCGTCGCCGACGTGACCCTTTTCGCCGGTGACATCCGGCCGACCCTGCCGCTCGCCCTGCTCATCGTGCTGGCCGTACCCGCCGCCGCGGTGGCCGTGACCGTCTTCGCCCTGCGCCGGGTGGTCATCGAACCGCTCGGTGTGGTCCGGCACGCCGCCGGCACCCGGCGCCGGCTCTGGTGGCGGCTGGTGCCCCCGGTCCTCGGGCTGGCCCTGCTCACCCCGCTGATCGGCACGATCGACGCGGAATCCGGGGGCGGCAACGAGACGCAGATCGCGGCCGGCGCGGTGCTGCTGCTGATCGGCGTGGCCGTCCTGCTGCCCTGGCTGGTCGAGGCGGTGGTCGGGCGGTTGTCGGGCGGCGCGGTGCCGTGGCAGCTCGCCACCCGGCGGCTACAGCTCAGCAGCGGTACGTCGGCCCGCGTCGTCAGTGGCATCGCGGTCGCCTCGGCGGGCGCGATCGCCCTGCAGATGCTCTTCGCCGGGGTGAGCGCCGACTACGTGGAGGAGACGGGGCAGGACCCCGAGCGGGCCCAGTTCCAGGTGTGGGGCTGGTCCCTGGGCGGCCACTCGGAGACCGAGTCGGCCCTCCGGCGGTTGCGCGAGACGACCGGGATACGCGACGTCTCCGGCTTCAGCACCGTGTACGCCGCCAGCGTCGCCGAGCCCGCGCCGGGGGGCCTGCCGGCCGGGGTGGACCTGGTCGTCGGCGACTGCGCCATGCTGGCCGAGTTCGCCCGGTTGGAAAGCTGTGCCGCCGGGGACGTCTTCATGAGCGAAGCCGCCCAGCCGGTCCCCGACGCGCCGGCGCCGAAGCCGGGTGAGCGGGTCGTGATGAGCGACGGTACGGCGACGGAGTGGACGATTCCCGCCGGCACCCGGATGGTCGCCGCGCACCCGGACTCACCACTACAGGACGCCGCCCGGCTGTACGTGACGCCGGAGGCACTACCGCCGGACGTCCTGCGACACGGCCGGGTCGAGTTCTACGTCAACCTCGACCCGGCCGAGCCGGACGCCGTCGAGCACCTGCGTACCACCGCGGTCAAGGCGAGCCCCTACCTCTCGGTCATCGAGCGGGTGGCGTTGCGGGAGAACGACCGGTTCGCCGACATCCGGCTGGGCCTGTTCGTCGGCGCCGTGCTGACCCTGCTGCTGATCGGCGCCAGCATGCTCGTGACCACCCTGGAGCAGCTCCGGGAACGTCAGCGGCTGCTCGCCGTACTGGTCGCCTTCGGCACCCGGCGCAGCACGCTGACCTGGTCGGTGCTGTTGCAGACCGCCGTACCGGTGGTGCTCGGGCTGGCCCTGGCGATCGGTGTGGGGCTGGGGCTCGGCGCGGTGCTGATGTCGATGGTCGACCTCTCGGTCCGGATCGACTGGACCAGCATCGGCCAGATCACCGGGGTGGCCGCCGGGGTGGTGCTGCTGGTCACCGTACTGAGCCTGCCGGTCCTGTGGCGGCTGATGCGCCCGGACGGGCTGCGTACGGAATGAGCGGGTGGGCCTGCCGGGACCGGTCCCGGCAGGCCCGCTTCGGCTCAGGTGGCGGTGGGCGGTACGGCCGGAGGGCGGTGCATCGCCCAGACCTGGGGGCCGCCGGGGATCTGGGCCCGGGCCCGTACGGCGAAACCCAGCCGGCGGTAGAAGTCGAGGTTGGCCGGGGCCGACGTCTCCAGGTAGGCCGGTGTGCCGGTGCGGTCCGCCTCGGCGAGTGCCGGCGCGAGCAGCGCCGGCCCGATCCCCCGCCCACGCGCGGAGGGCCGTACGCCGACGGTGGCGAGCACCAGGTGCGGGCTGTCCGGACGCAGTTCGGCGGAGATGGTGCCGGCCAGTTCCATCGCCGCGCGGCGGTCTCCGGCGTACTCCGCCTCCATCGGGGCGAGCCCGGCCCACACCGGCGCGGGTATCTCCCGGTCCGGCCACAGCCACACGGCCGCGCCGGCGATCCGGCCGTCGGCGCCGTCGGCCGCCCAGACCTCCCCGTACGGCACGCCGACCCGCTCGACGGTGAGCCGGAACAGCCCGGTGAGGCGGTCCCGGTGCCGGTCGGCGGCGACCGTCCATCCGGTGAACGGGTAGCCGTCGAACGCCTCGGCCAGCACGGCCGACACGTCGGCGACGGCTTCCGGCCCCACCCGGCGAACCCGCGCGGGCCGCTGGCCCGAGCGTGCCACGTGCTCCCCTTTCCGGGATCGGTGCTGCGACGCCGACCGTACCGCCTGCTGTGACGCCGGGGCAGCCGGCGGTCGGGATCGTGGCGTCGAGGCCCGGGATAGGGGCGGTTGGCGGGTTCGGCACCATGCTGACTGAGCGCAAGATCTGACAGATATAGATAGTTGACAATGTAATGCTCGACTCCCAATCGACCTCATTCGATGGGAGTGGTTATGCGTATCCGTCCCTTCATACTCGCCGCCGCGCTCGTCGCGGCACTGGTGGCCGTCGTACCGACCGGGGCCGCCCCGGCGCAGGCGGCCGCCGCCGACCGCTGGGGCTTCGCCCTCGTCGACAACCCGACCGTGCCCACCTGGTCCATCCTCAACACCACCCGCCAGTGGGGAAGCTGGAAGCCGGGCTTCCCGGGGCTGTGGGCACTGGGCGGCAAGCTCGCCCTCGGCCGGTTCCAGGTCAGGTTCCCCCAGCTCGCCACGTCGGTCCCCGGCATCGTCCACGTGACGCCGGTCAACCGCACCGGGCACTACTGCGAGGTGGTCAGCTCGGTCCCGGCCGGCGGCGACCAGCTCGTCACCGTGCAGTGCCACGCGCCCGGCGGCAGCCCTTCCGACACCGCGTTCACGATCCTCTGGACGTTGAGTTCCGGCGTCGTCCCGGTCAGCCAGGGCACCCACGCCTACGTACGGTCCACCGCCGCCGGCGGCATCGTGCAGGCGTACAACTCGACCGGGGGCGGCGTCGGCGTGCTTCCCGGCCCACCCGGGCAGTACCAGGTCACCCTCGCGGGCGTCGGGGGGACCGCCGGCCCGTCCGGCAACCTCCAGGTGACGGCGATCAACCCGGGCGGTGCCCCGCGCCGCTGCAAGATCGGTAACTGGGGCCCCAGCGGGCTCGACATCGTCGCCATCGTCACCTGTTTCAACCAGGGCGGCGTGCTGACCGCCACCGAATTCAACCTGTCGTACCACCGCGAGCGGTCGGTGATCGGCTCCTTCGCGCCGCCGAAGTACTTCGGTTACTTCTCGCCGTTCGCCGGTCAGACCAACTTCAACTATCTGCTCGGCTTCGGGTTCAACACGCTGTCCGGCGGGCCGATCTGGCAGTTGACCTACCCCCAGCTCGCCTTCGCCGAGACACACGCACAGGTGGTCGCCCAGGGCACCGGCCCCGAGTACTGCCACCTGACGTGGCCGTGGACGTACGTCGGACTCGACGCCAACGTCTCGATCATCTGCTTCAACAACGCCGGCACCGTGGTGCCGTACCGCTTCCTGTCCACCTTCACCTCCAAGGACTGACCCGCGCCGCGCCCGCCCCACGCCGGGGCCGGCAGGCCCGCTGATCAAGGAGAAGTCGCGTCCGGTACGCGACGAATGCCGGACCACTTCTCCTTGATCGGCGCGATCATGAAGCGCCGGGCGAGAGCGACCGACCCGGCGGGCGGAGGGCGGGACGGGACGTACGGGATCGGGGCGTCACCCGGATAGGGTGGGTGGGGTGAACGCCCGTCCCCCGTACTCCCGTGTCGGCCGCACCCGCGCGGCCGTCGCCGCCGTCGCCGCCCTGGTCCTCCTGACCAGCGGTTGCGCCTTCGGCGACCCGCCCCCGGACCCGGCCGGCGAGCCGCCGACGTTCCCGACCCCGTCGGTGTCGGCGACCCCGCCCGCCGGCGCCGGCCAGGAGGTCGCCTCGACGGTGCTGGCCAAGGGACTGCGCGTGCCGTGGGGGGTGGCGTTCCTGCCTGACGGCGGGGCACTGGTCACCGAGCGGGACACCGCCAAGATCCTGAAGGTCGGTCCGGAGTCGGACACGAACGGCCTCAAGGTCACCACCGTGCAGACCCTCGACGAGGTCGACGCGGCCGGCGAGGGCGGGCTGATGGGCATCGCCGTGTCGCCCGACTACGCCACCGACCAGACGGTGTACGTCTACTACTCGACCGAGGACGACAACCGGGTCGCCCGGCTGACCCTCGGCGGCGAGCCGACCCCGGTGGTCACCGGCATCCCGCTGTCCGGCATCCACAACGGCGGCCGGATCGCGTTCGGCCCGGACGGTTTCCTCTACGTCACCACCGGCGACGCGTCGGAGCGCGGGCTGGCCCAGGACCGGGAGAGTCTCGGCGGCAAGATCCTGCGGATGACGCCGGACGGCAAGCCCGCCGCCGGAAACCCGTTCCCCAACTCGCTGGTCTGGTCGCTCGGCCACCGCAACGTGCAGGGCATCGCCTGGAACGGCGAGGGCCGCCTCTACGCGACCGAGTTCGGCCAGAGTTCGTGGGACGAGATTAATCTGATCGAGCCGGGTAAGAACTACGGCTGGCCCGAGAAGGAAGGCAGGGGCAGCGACCCCAGATTTGTCGATCCGCTGGTCACCTGGCGGACCGACGAGTCGTCGTGCTCGGGCGTCGCGGCGCTGGAGCGGCTGCTGATCGCGGCGTGTCTGCGCGGCGAACGGCTGTGGCTGGTCGAACTGACCGGATCCGGCACCGTGTTCGGGCAGCCCCGGGCGATGCTGACCGGCGAGTACGGCCGGCTGCGTACCGCCGTCACCGCCCCGGACGGGTCGGTCTGGGTCACCACCTCCAATCACGACGGACGGGGGGAGCCTGCGCCGGATGACGACCGCATCCTCCGGTTGGTCTTCTCCGGCGGCGGAGCGGGTAAGAGCTGACGACGGGCAGCCGAGATTCGCGCGCGACGCGCGTTCGTTTCACAAGATCGCCGCGTGGGCAGGGTGATGATGTGAGCATGGAAGAGGACAAAACCGGCAAGGACCGTGCTGCCGAAGGTACGGCGGAGACAGCGGTGCGCGGCCGGCCGCTGCCGGACGGCGTACGCGCCACAGGCCGGTACCTCCAGCGCGCCGCCGCGTCGCGGGCCAGCCGCCGGATCGGGATGGGGCTGGCCGTCCTCGTCGTCACCCTCGTCGGCGTCGTGGCGGGCGTACTCATCGGGGCCCGCAACCAGATCGACGTCGGGCCGTTCACCGCCGAAATGTCGATCACCCCGTCGACCGACGGCGGCACCACGTTCAGCATCCCGCCGCTGGGCGCCCTGCAACTCGACAGCCACGACGGGCCGGCCCACCTCAACGTCCGGCTCGGGGCGCTCGACCAGCGCCGCACCGAGGCACTCATCGGCGACCCGGCCGGGATCACCCGGGCCAGCCAGACCGCCGTACACGACGTGACCACGGGAATCGTCCGGCTCGGCGCGCAGACGATCGCGGTGTCCGTGCTCTCCACCCTCGTGCTGTCGGCGCTGGTGTTCCGAAACGTACGCCGGGTCGCCTGGTCCGGCGCGCTGGCGCTCGCGATCACCGCCGGCAGTCTCGGCACGGCCGCGCTCACCCTGCGCCCGCAGTCGATCGAGGAGCCACGGTACGAAGGACTCCTGGTCAACGCACCGGCGATCGTCGGTGACGCGCGGCGGATCGCCAACGACTACACGAAATACTCCGAGCAGTTGCAGCGACTGATCGGCAACGTCGGCCGGATCTACACGACGGTGTCGACGCTGCCGGTCTACGAGCCGGCCGAGGGCACGACCCGCATCCTGCACGTGTCGGACCTGCACCTCAACCCGACCGCCTGGCAGATCATCCGCACCATCGTCGAGCAGTGGGACATCGACGCGGTGATCGACACCGGCGACATCACCGACTGGGGCAGCGAGCCGGAGGCGTCCTTCGTCGGCTCGATCGGCCTGCTCGGCGTTCCGTACGTCTACATCCGCGGCAACCACGACTCGCCGACCACCGAGGCGGCGATCGGCGGCCAGCGCAACTCGGTCGTGCTCGACAACACCGTCGCGAACGTCGCCGGGCTGAGCATCGCCGGGATCGGCGACCCGCGCTTCACCCCGGACAAGGAGACGTCCCCGGCCGGATCCGGCCAGACGAAGCAGGCCACGGAGCAGATCCAGGGGGTCGGGCAGCGGCTCGCCGACACGATCCGGGCCACCCCGGAGCCGGTCGACATCGCGCTCGTCCACGATCCGGCGTCGGCCGGGCCGCTGTCCGGCGTGACCCCGCTGGTGCTGGCCGGCCACACCCACAAACGTGCCGAGAGCATGCTGGGCCAGGTCCCCGACCAGCAGGCGACCCGCCTGCTGGTGCAGGGGTCGACCGGCGGCGCCGGGCTACGCGGCCTCGAAGGCGAGGAGCCGCTGCCACTGGCCATGTCGGTGCTCTACTTCGACGCCGAGAAGGCTCTCCAGGCGTACGACGACATCCAGGTCGGCGGCACCGGGCAGTCGCAGGTGGCACTGGAGCGGCACGTGATCAAACCCGAGGTGCCGGAGGAACCGCTCAACGGTTCGCCGTCACCGACGGCACCGACCCCGTCCCCGACCCGCTGAACGATTCGGCCGGCGCCCGCGTGGCGCCGGCCGAATCGGCGAATTCAGCCCTCGACGCCGAGCCGGGACAGGACGAGGTCGCGTACGGTCTTGGCGTCGGCCTGGCCCCGGGTGGCCTTCATGACCGCACCGACCAGGGCACCGGCGGCGGCGACCTTGCCGTCCCGGATCTTGTCGGCGATGGCCGGGTTGGCGGCGATCGCCTCGTCCACGGCGGCGGTCAGCGCGCCGGTGTCGGAGACGACCTCCAGGCCACGGGCGGTCATGATCTCCGACGGGGTGCCCTCCCCGGCGACGACGCCTTCGAGCACCCCACGGGCCAGCTTGTCGTTGAGCTTGCCCTCGTCGACCAGCCGCTGCAGCTCGGCCACGTGCTCCGGGGTGGCGCCCACGGCGGCCAGCTCGATGCCCTGCTCGTTGGCGCGCCGGGACAGCTCGCCCAGCCACCACTTACGGGCACCGGCCGGCGTCGCACCGGCGGCGATGGTCTGCTCGATCAGCTCGACCGCGCCGGCGTTCAGCACCGACTGCATGTCGAGGTCGGACAGGCCCCACTGCTCCTGGAGCCGCTTGCGGTGCACCCGCGGCAGCTCGGGCAGGGCCGTCCGCAGCTCCTCCACCCAGGCGGCGTCCGGCGCGAGCGGCACCAGGTCGGGCTCGGGGAAGTAGCGGTAGTCGGTCGCCGTCTCCTTCGAGCGGCCCGGGGTGGTGTCGCCGGTGTCCTCGTGGAAGTGCCGGGTCTCCTGCACGATCTTTCCGCCGCCGTCCAGCACCGCCGCCTGGCGCAGCATCTCCGACCGGACGGCCCGCTCGACCGAGCGCAGCGAGTTGACGTTCTTGGTCTCGGTGCGGGTGCCCCACGGGCCGCCGGGAACGTTCAGCGACGTGTTGACGTCGCAGCGCAGCGAGCCCTCCTCCATGCGTACGTCGGAGACGCCCAGGGAACGGAGCACGTCGCGCAGTTCGGTGACGTAGGCCCGGGCCACCTCAGGCGCCTTGGCGCCCGTGCCCGGGATCGGCTTGGTGACGATCTCGACCAGCGGGATACCGGCCCGGTTGTAGTCGACCAGCGATTCGGTCGCACCGTGGATCCGCCCGGTCGCGCCGCCGATGTGCAGCGTCTTGCCGGTGTCCTCCTCGAGGTGCACCCGCTCGATGCCGATCCGGACCATCTCACCGTCGACCTCGACGTCCAGCCAGCCGTCGACGCACAGCGGCTCGTCGTACTGGCTGATCTGGAAGTTCTTCGGCATGTCCGGGTAGAAGTAGTTCTTCCGGGCGAAGCGGCACCACGACGCGATCGAGCAGTTGAGCGCCAGCCCGATCCGGATCGTCGCCTCGATCGCCGCCCGGTTTGCGACCGGCAGCGAGCCGGGCAGCCCGAGACAGACCGGGCAGACCCGGGTGTTGGGCTCGCCACCGAAGTCGGTCGGGCAGCCACAGAACATCTTCGTGTTCGTGCCCAGCTCGACGTGCGTCTCCAGGCCGATCACCGGCTCGTAGCGCGCGACGACGTCGTCGTACGGCGGCAGGACGATCGTGCTCATCAACACTCCAGCTCACGACGGCATCCGGACAGAACGTGCACCAGCCTAGTGCAGCACCGCGCCGCCCTGTCGGGGTGTGGCCACCCGATCGCCGACCCGGGCCACACCGCTCGTCGATCTGGGCGTCAGCGACCTCATCCAGCGTGGATAACGTCGCTGACGCCCAGATCGCCACCCAGGGACCAGGCCCGACGAAAGCCGATCTCGGTCAACGCGTCCCGGGTGTCGGCCGACCACCGCCGGCACCCGCGCCAACCGGTCAAGCGACACCAACTCGCCCAGTTGCGCGAAATGGTCGGCGGAGGTCAGGTAGCGCATCAGCGGTCCAACGCAGCCATGACCTCGAACTCGGCGATCTCGGCCCGACTGACTACCGAGCCGATGTCCATGACCTCGTCGATGGCGAGCTGGTTGCCGCCGACCTATCGGGGTCGGGTCACTCGGCTACGCGGTTCCCCACGACGGGCTCGGGTCACGACATCCAGGAACACCGCGTTGCCGTGGCGCCCGGCATCCCCTTCGGCAAGCGCCCGCAGGATGGCGGGCGAGTGGCTGCTGAGAACCAACTGGGTCAGTGCTGTTCCACGCTGGGGGGCCGTATCGATGGCCCGGGTGACCAGGTTTCGCAGGTACCTGACGAACTGGGCAAGGCACTGCGGGTAGATGCCGTTCTCCGGCTCCTCGAAGCAGATCAGTCCCGCGCCGCGGGGATCGTAGAGCGCGGCGAGCAACGCGATCGCCCGCAGCGTGCCATCGGACACGACCTCGACTGGTCGGCGGCCCGTCGTATCCGGCGGACCGACTCACGGGCCACGTACGGCCGCTTGGTTCCACCAGGTCCACCCGGGCGTAGCTCGATCGTCAGCTCGTAGCGCAACCGCGTGTGGTTGACCTCGGCGGTGTCGCCGAACGCGTCGGTGACCGAGCGGTCGAGCAGGACCTCCACGGCGAAGGACATCCGGTCGACGGCAGTGCCGTCGGTGCGTCGGTGGAACAGGTCGACCAGGTCGCCACGCATGTGCTGGGCGGCTTCCAGAACCGGTTCCCCGGCCAGTCGGCCGAGGAACCGGATCGCGTCGAACAGGTTGGACTTACCGGCCGCGTTGCGGCCGATGATGACGAGGAACGGTGGTACGTCGAGTTCGAAGTCGCGGAACGACTTGAACCCGTCGATCTCGATCCTGGTCAGGATCGCACCGCCATCGTCAGAGGGCGGGTGGGGTCAGGGTGCCGACGGCGGATTCGAGGGCGGCGGCGACCCGGTACATCCGGTCGTCGGCCATCGTCGGGGCCATCACCTGGAGCCCGACCGGCAGCCCCTCCGACAGTCCACAGGGGACGGAGATGGCCGGGCCGCCGTACAGGTTGCTGGGGATCGTGAACAGGTCGGCCAGGTACATCTGGTAGGGGTCGGCCGTACGCGATCCGAGCGGGAACGCCACGAACGGGGTGGTCGGCGAGATCAGCGCGTCGACCTGCTCGAACGCGGCGGTGAAGTCGCGGCTGATCAGGGTACGGACCTTCTGCGCCTGCCCGTAGTAGGCGTCGTAGTAGCCCGAGGAGAGGGCGTAGGTGCCGAGCATGATGCGCCGCTTCACCTCGGCGCCGAAGCCCACGTCGCGGGTCAGCGACATGACCTCCTCCAGCGACCGCACCCCGTCGTCGCCGGTCCGCAGGCCGAAGCGCACGCCGTCGAAGCGGGCCAGGTTCGACGAGCACTCGCTCGGCGCGATCAGGTAGTAGGCCGGCAGGGCGTACTCGAAGTGGGGGCAGGACACCTCGACCACCTCGGCGCCGAGCTTGGTCAGCGCGTCGACGGCGTCGCGGAACGCGGCGGTCACACCCGGCTCGCCACCCGCCTCGGCGGCGAACTCGCGGACCAGGCCGAGCCGCATGCCGGTCAGGTCGCCGGCCGCCCCGGCCCGGGCGGCGGCGACGACGTCGGGCACCGGCTGCGGAACCGATGTCGAGTCGCGCGGGTCGTGGCCGCCGATGACCGAGTGCAGCAGCGCGGCGTCGAGCACCGTACGGGCGCACGGGCCCGGGGTGTCCAGAGAGGACGAGAAGGCGATGAGGCCGTAGCGGGAGGTGCCGCCGTACGTCGGCTTCGCCCCGACGGTGCCGGTGACCGCACCCGGCTGCCGGATCGAACCGCCGGTGTCGGTGCCGATCGCGAGCGGCGCCTCGTAGGCGGCCAGCGCGGCGGCGCTGCCACCACCCGATCCGCCCGGGATACGGCCGAGATCCCAGGGGTTGAACGTCGGCCCGTACGCGGAGTATTCGGTCGACGAGCCCATCGCGAACTCGTCCATGTTGGTCTTGCCGAGCATGACGGTGCCGGCGGCCCGCAACCGCTCGACGATCGTCGAGTCGTACGGCGGACGCCAGCCTTCGAGGATGCGCGACGCGGCCGTGGTCGGCACACCGCGGGTGGTCAGCACGTCCTTGACGGCGATCGGCACCCCGGCCAGCGGGCCCAACTCCTCGCCGGCGGCCCGGCGGGTGTCGACGGCGCGGGCCGCGTCGAGCGCGCCCTCGGCGTCGACGTGCAGGAAGGCGTGCACCCGCTCGTCGACGGCGGCGATCCGGTCGAGGTGGGCCTCGGTCACCTCGACCGCGGAGACCTCGCCGGACGCGATGCGCGCGGCGATCTCGGTCGCGGTCAGTCTGGTCAGGTCGGCCATGGTCACGCCTCCTCGTCGAGGATCCGCGGTACGCGGAACCGGTTGCCCTCGGCGTCCGGTGCACCGGACAGCGCCTCGGCGGGGGTGAGGCCCGGCACCACCACGTCGTCGCGCAGGACGTTGGTCAGCGGCACGGAGTGCGACGTCGGCGGGATGTCGGCGGCGGCGACCTCACCGACCCGGGCGACCGCCTGGAGGATGACGTCGAGTTGGCCGGCGAAGGTGTCGAGCTCGGTGTCGGTGACTGCGAGCCGCGACAGGCGCGCCAGATGCGCGACCTCTTCGCGGGAGATGGCGGCCATCTGCGCCCCCTTCGTGCGTAAACGTGACCGGCCGAGTCTATTTCTCGCCCCGGCAGCGCCTCCCCCCGCCCCGCCAACTCCCCCATGATCCCCATGATCAGGGACTGTTATTGGCGTGTCGCCGGCGCGCCGCCCGCCAAACTCCCTGATCACGCGGATCTTGCGGCGGGCGGAGCCGGGCCGGGCGGAGCCGGCGCGGCCGGCCGGGCGGGGCCCGGACCGGCCGGTGGGCAGCGGCGGCTCAGGTGGTCAGGTGGGGGCGGAGGGGGTGGTAGCGGGCCAGCCAGGCGGCCAGCTCGTCGGCGGGCATCGGGCGGGCGTAGAACCAGCCCTGGGCGACGTGGCAGCCCGCCTCGTGCAGCATCCGCCAGGTCCGCTCGTCCTCGACCCCTTCGGCCACGACCCGCAGCCCGAGCGCGCCGGCCAGTTCGATGATCGACCGGACGATCGCGGCGTCGTCGGCGTCGCCGGTCATGCCGAGTACGAACGACCGGTCGACCTTGACCTCGGACAGCGGCAGCCGGCGCAGGTGCTGCATGGACGAGTAGCCGGTGCCGAAGTCGTCGAGCGCGATCGCGACGCCGATCCGGTCGAGCCGGGCGATGGTGGCCAGGACCCGGCGCGGGTCGGCCATCAGCGCCCCCTCGGTGATCTCCAGTTGGAGCCGGTCCGGCGGTACGCCGTAGCGGGTGAGCCGGTCGTCGATCTGGTCGGCGATCTCACCGGTGTGCAGGTCGCGGACGCTGACGTTGAGTGCCGCCCGCAGCGGCAGGCCGGCCGCCGCCCACTTGGCGACCTGTTCGACCACGTCGTCGACGACCCGCCGGGTGAGCAGCCGCATCACCGCGCTCTGCTCGGCGACCCGGATCAGTTCCTCGGGGTCGACCATCCCGCGCCGGGGGTGCCGCCAGCGCAGCAGTGCCTCGACGCCCACCACCTCGCCGGTCGCGATCTCGACCTGCGGCTGGTAGTACATGGTGATCTCGCCCGCGCCGCCGGCCTCGCGGCCGGCGGTGGCACCGACCCGACCGGCGGTGGCGGCTTCCCGGCCCGCCGCCGGGCCGCCGCCGGAGTGCTGCGGGCCGGTCGTCTCCAGGACCCGGCGCAGGTCGGCGAGAAGGCTGAGCCGCTCCGGCGAACTGTGGTCGGAGTCCGGTGCATAGACGGCGACGGCGTCGCCGCGGTGCTTCGCGTCGTACATGGCGACGTCGGCGTGCCGCATCAGGGTCTCGAAGTCCTCGCCGTGCTCGGGGTAGACGGCGACGCCGATCGAGCCGCCGACGTCGAGCGGGAGGCCGTCGATCGGTACCGGTTCGGCGAGCACCTCGACGATCCGGGCGGCGAGGTCGGTGGCCTCGGCCGGGTCGGCGAGGTGCCCGCTGAGGATGGCGAACTCGTCGCCGCCGAGCCGGGCCACCACGTCCTGCGGGCGTACGGCCGCCGTCAGCCGGCCGGCGACCTCGACGAGGAGGCGGTCGCCGACGGCGTGCCCGAGCGCGTCGTTGACGTGCTTGAAGCGGTCGAGGTCGAGTACGAGCAGGGCGAGGTGCCGTTCGGCGGCGTGCCGGGCGGCGCGCTCGGCGTGGGCGGGCAGCCGGTCGGCGACCTCGCCGAGCAGCGCCTTGCGGTTGGCCAGGCCGGTGAGCGGGTCGAGCCGGCCGACCTGTTCGTGCTCGGTCGACAGCCGGGCCATCCGGTAGACGGCGTAGAGCGGTACGACGACCAGCGGGATCAGTGCGGCGTTGGTCCGCGCGGCGCTGGCCAGGATCGGGCCGAGCAGCAGCAGCGAACCGGTCGAGAGCAGTTCGAAGGCGAGCCCGTGGCTGACCGAGCGCCACCAGTGGCCGCCGGTCAGCAGCCGGATGGCGACGGTGACGGTGCCGTACTTGACGGCGAACCAGGTCGCCGCCGCGGCGACGACCGTCACCACGTACGGCAGGCCGGGTGCCAGGCGGATGACCGTGTAGGCGGCGGTGAGGGCGAGGGCGTACTGGGCGATGTTGAACACCGTCCGCCACACGGTGTGCCGCATCCGCCAGGAGGCGACGACGACGGCCGCCGCCTGTACGGCGATCGCCGGTGCCTCGCCCCACAGCAGCATGATGGCGAAGGTGAAACAGATCGACGGGAACACCGCCGAACTCTGGCGGCGGCCGGGCGGGGTGAAGGGGCGGGCGTCGCAGACGACGGCGAGGCCGGCCATCAGCCAGAACCCGACCGGCAGGGCCGGGATCTCGCTGGGGAGCGCGACCAGTGACACGGCGGTGACGGCGCCGGCCAGGGTCACGATCGCGGTGACGAAGGTGAAGAACGGCAACGCCCGCTCGGGGGGAACGGAGTTCCGCTGCGCTGCGGCCTCCATCGGACCTCCCGCCGTCTCTCGCCGGGGCACGACCTGATGCCGCGCTGGTGATGCTCCATCAAACTCCCCGACCGGCCAGGGCTGCGACCTCGGGGGACAAAGGGACTGTGTCGTGACTAATTTGGAATACGTAATCAGTTGCCGAAAATACTCACGTTCCGCGATTGACTGCAGAATACCCGCGATTTACTACCCAAAGCTCATGATTCACTACTTTGGGCAACGCTAGCGGCCGCCTCCGGCCCCTGCATCAGCAGAACGTCGAATCCTACCTCATCCAAAATGGGTAGTTTCAGGGAAATTGCCTTGTCCGCCTTCGAGCCGGGATTGTCACCGACCACCACGAAGCTGGTCTTCTTCGACACCGAGCCACTAACCCGCCCACCACGCGCCCGCACCGCCTCCGCGGCCCCGTCCCGCGAGTAGTTCGACAACGTGCCGGTCACCACGACGGTGACCCCCTCCAGCGGACGCGGCCCCTCGGCGGCCCGCTCCTCGGTCATCCGTACGCCCGCGGCGGCCCACTTGCGCACCACCTCACGGTGCCAGTCGACGCCGAACCACTCCTTCACGCTGGCCGCGATCGTCGGGCCGACCCCCTCCACCGACGCCAACTCCTCCTCCGACGCCGTCTCGATCGCCGCGATCGAGCCGAAGTGCCGGGCCAGCGCCTGGGCGGCGGTCGGGCCGCAGTGCCGGATCGACAGGGCCACCAGCACCCGCCACAGCGGGCGGCCGCGGGCGGCGCCCAGGCTGGCCAGCAGCTTGCCGGCGTTGCCGCCCAGCGAGCCGTCGGCGTTGACGAAGAACGGCACCCCCGCCAGCTTTCCGGCGTCGAGATCGAACAGGTCGCCCTCGTCGACGATCGCCCCGGCCTCCAGCAGCGCGCCGGCCGCCTTGTAGCCGAGCACCTCGATGTCGAGCGCGCCGCGCCCGGCCAGCGCGAAGACCCGCTCGCGCAACTGTGCCGGGCAGGTCCGCGCGTTCGGACAGCGGATGTCGACGTCGCTCTCCCGGGCCGGTGCCAGCGCCGTACCGCACGCCGGGCAGCGGTCCGGCATCACGAACGGTCGGGCGTCGGGCGGGCGTACGTCGACGACCGGGCCGAGGATCTCGGGGATCACGTCACCGGCCTTGCGCACCACCACCGTGTCGCCGATCAGCACGCCCTTGCGGGCCACCTCGCGGGCGTTGTGCAGGGTCGCCAGCGCGACGGTGGAGCCGGCGACCCGGACCGGTTCGAGTACGGCGAACGGCGTCACCCGGCCGGTCCGCCCCACATTCACGTCGATGTCGAGCAGCCTCGTGGTGACCTCCTCCGGCGGGTACTTGAAGGCGATCGCCCAGCGCGGTGCCCGGCTGGTCGAGCCGAGCCGGCCCTGGATCGGCACCGGGTCGACCTTGACGACCACCCCGTCGATCTCGTACCCGACGTCGTGCCGGTGCTCGGCGTAGTGGGCGACGAACTCGCGTACCCCGGCCAGGTCCGGCACCACCCGGACGTGCTCGCCGGTCGGCAGGCCGAAGCCCTTCAGCGCCGCGTACGCCCCGGACTGGGTGGCCGGATCGAACCCGCGCCGGGCCCCGATGCCGTGCACGACCAGCCGCAACGGACGGCCGGCGGTGACCCGCGGGTCCTTCTGCCGCAGGCTGCCGGCGGCGGCGTTGCGCGGGTTGGCGAACGGCGGCCGGCCCTGCTCGACCAGGCCCGCGTTGAGGTCGGCGAACGCCTCGACCGGAAAGTAGATCTCGCCCCGCACCTCGATCAGCTCCGGTACGCCGGCACCGGACAGCCGCCGCGGCACGCCCCGGATCGCGCGGACGTTGCCGGTCACGTCCTCCCCCGTCCGGCCGTCGCCACGGGTCGCCGCCCGCACCAGCCGGCCGCCCTCGTACGTCAGGTTGATCGCGACCCCGTCGACCTTCAGCTCGCACAGCAACGGCACCGGTCCGCCGGCGTCCCGGCGCACCCGCTCGGCCCAGGCGGTCAGCTCGGCATCGTCGAAGACGTTGTCGAGCGACATCATCCGCTCGGCGTGCTCGACCGGGGTGAACAGCGTCGAGAAGGTGCCACCGACCCGCTGCGTCGGCGAGTCCGGGGTCCGCAGCGCCGGATAGCGCTCCTCCAGCTCCGCCAGTTCACGCAGCAGCCGGTCGAACTCGCCGTCGCTGATCGTCGGCGCGTCGAGCACGTAATAGCGGTACTGGTGGTCGGTGACCTCCACGCTCAGCGTGGCGTGCCGGTCGCGTACGTCCGGCGGCGGCTCGACCCCCGCCCCGGCCTCCTGCTCGGGCGTGGGCAGTTCGCCGGTCAGTTCCTCGGACACCGGCCACCTCCTCGCTCACCAGCACGGTAAGACCGCCCGGACCGGTGCGGCACGCGGCTCGCCGGCCGGGCGGGGCGGGCTCGCCGGCCGGGCGGGGCGGAGGTGAGCGGTGGTGGGCGGGCCGGGCGGCGGCTACCGCCCGATCGAGAGCCGGAAGGCGGCGACCCCGGCCATCCAGAGCACACAGACCAGCGCCGCGGCCGCGATGGCCAGCAACACCACCCGCAACCCGCCACGTCGGCGGGGACTCCTGCTCACCCCGCCGACGCTAGCGACGTGGGACGCGTACCGGGCCGGTTCAGTCCCAGCCGGCGCCGAGGGTGGCCAACTGGTCGGCGTACTCGATCCGCTCGGCCCACCCGTCGGGCCAGGCGGCCGTCCCGTACGCGGCACCGAGCACCGCCCCGGCAAGGCAGGCGATCGAGTCGGAGTCGCCGGCGGTGGTGGCGCCCCGGGCCAGCGCCGAGACCGGGTCGTCCGGGTGCCGCAGTACGCAGAGCAGCGCACTGGCCAGCGCCTCCTCGGCGATCCAGCCCTCCCCGGTGTCGCGGCAGACGTCGCCGCCGTCGTCGCGCCGCGAAAGCGCCGCGTCGAGCCGGTCCAGCACGGCCAGGCACTCGTCCCAGCCGGCGGCGACGAAGTCCTCCGGCGAGCCGGCGCCGCCCTGCCGCCACAGGTCGCCGAGCCAGTCACCCCGGTAGACCCGACGCTGCCCGGCGGCCCGATCCCGCAGCAGTCGCGGCAAATCGGCCAGGTCGGCGCCGTCGCGCACGACCCGGACCGCGTACGCGGTCAGCTCGCTCGCCGCGAGCCCGGTCGGGTGGCCGTGGGTGAGGCCGGCCTGCAACTGCGCGACACCGGCGAGCGTGTCCAGGTCGTATCCGGGGACCAGGCCGACCGGGGTGACCCGCATGTTGGCGCCGCAGCCCTTCGAGTCGGCGACCGTCGCCTCCTGCCACCGGCGACCGGTGGACAACCCGGCACAGGCACGCAGGCAGGTGTTGCCCGGCGCCCGGTTGTTGTCCGGGCTGATCGCCCAGTCGAGGAACCGTCGACGCAGGAGCGGCTCCAGCACGGCGGGCGTCGCCGCGGGTGCCTCGCGCAGCGCCCACGCCACGGCCAGGCCCATCTGGGTGTCGTCGGTGACCAGCGCGGGATCCCCGGCCAGTTCGCGCGGGCCGTCGGGGCCGTACCGGGCGGTGATCGCCGCGACGGTCATGAACTCGGTCGGCTTGCCGAGCGCGTCACCGTACGCGAGACCGAACAGCGAACCGGAGGCGCGACGGGGGGCGGAGTCGGATCGGGACATGCCGACCATGATCGCCCATCCGGGCCAGCGTCCGGCCCGCCCGCCCTGGCTCGCCCTGGCCCGCCCGCGCTGGCCGGCCCGCCCGCGTTGGCCCGCTCGCGCTTCCCGGCCCGCTCGCGCTTCCCGGACGGTGATCGTCTGCGGTTGCGGCAGTCGACACGCCGGGCCGGGCACTGCTGAACAGCAGACGATCACCCCACCCGGTCCGTGGGCCGGGTGCTTCAGTCCTCGTGCAGGCGACGGCCGGCGTCCCGGCAGGCGGTGAGGACCGCGCGGGCGTAAGCCGGCGTGGCCCCGGCCAACCCGCAGGCGGGCGTCACCACGACCTGCTCGGCCAGCCGGCGGGCCGGGAACCCCAACTCGTCCCACACCCGGCGGACCCGCTGGGCGACCCCGGCCGACGTCGGCGGGCGGGCGCCGGGCGGCGCCACCGCCGACGCCGCACCGGCGAAAAGTCCGAGCCCGGCGTCGATGGCCTCCCCCAACGGGTCGAGCTGCCCGATCAGCGCCAGGTCCAGGGCCACGGCGGTCGCCCCGGCCGCCCGCACCAGGTCCAGCGGTACGTCGGGCGCGCAGCAGTGCACGACCACCGGCGTGTCCACCGCCTCGACCACCTCGCGCAGCAACGCCGTCGCGGTGCCCGTCTCCACCGCCCGGTAGGCGCTGAAGCCGCTCTCGGTCGGCACCCGTCCGGCCAGCACCGCGGGCAGCGAGGGTTCGTCGAGTTGCAGCAACACGGTGGCCCGGGGCAGCCGCCGCCGTACGTCCGCGACGTGGTTCCGCAACCCCTCGGCGAGCGAACCGGCCAGGTCGCGTACCGCCCCATGGTCACGCAGCATCCGGCCACCGATCGGCAGGTCGATGCCGGCCGCGAGGGTCAGCGGCCCGACCGCCTGGATCTTGACCGGCCCGGCCAGCCCGTCGCCCTGCTCGGTCAACTGGTCCAGGTCGCGTTCCAGCAGATCATGCGTACGACGCAGGTCACGGCCCGGATGTCCAGCGATGCGCCAGCGGCCGGCATACAACTCCACCGGCAGGTCGACGAGCAGCCCGGCACCCCGGCCGATCATGTCGGCGCCCGGTCCGCGCTCCGGCAGCTCGGGCAGGTGGGGCAGGGTGGGCAGCTCGCCGAAGATGATCCGTTGCGCCTCCGCGACATCGGTCCCGGGCATCGAGCCGATCCCGGACGCCGAACCCACCGGCCACGGCCACGTAGCGTCAGTCACGCCCGCTCACTCTACGCACCCACTCACCACCACCCGCCGGACCGGGCTCGCACCACGCCCGCCCCACGGCCGGGCGAACGCCCGGCGAAGGCCGGCCACAGCCGGGCTCCCCGCCGCGCGAAGGCCCGCCACAGCCCGCGCTCGCCACAGCCGCGCCGATCAAGGGGATGTAAAGGACAAACGAAGTGGGAAAACCGTCAACAAGACCTTGATCAGCGTGACGAGGCGAGACCAGGCGGGCGCAGCAGGCGCGGCGGGGCCAAACGTTATCGGGCGAAGCCGAGCGGGTGAGGCGAAGCCGAGCAGGTGAGGCGAAGCCGAGCAGGTGAGGCGAAGCCGAGCAGGTGGAGCGAAGCGCAGTGGGGCCAAGCGCGGTGGGCGGGCCGGGCCGGGCGGCCGGGCCGGGCGGCGGGGCCTTGTGCAGGTAAGAGCGGGCGGGGGCGGTCGGGTGCGTGATCGTCTGCTGTTCCGCCGTCACGACACGGCGAGTCGAACGGCTGGACAGCAGACGATCACCACGAGCCTGAGAGCAGGCGGCAAACCGGGGTTGCTGTCCCGGTCCACAGCAAACTCGCTGTGGATACGCGGACTTTGATGTGGACCGGAACGGCGATACCCCCGCCCCGCCAGCCCACCCGACCAGCCGCCCCGACCGTCCGACACCCGACCGCCCCGACATCCGGCCGGCGCCCCGACACCCGACCGCCGGCACCCGGCCTCGATCGTCTGCGGCACAGGCGTTCGACACGCCGTAACCGAGGTGTCTGAACCGCGGACGATCACGAACGGTCGCCGGGGAGCACCGCCGTCGGCCCGGCCACCAGCGGCCCGCCGGCCGTGGGCGGCCTGCGCCGTCAGCGGATGGTCGCCGATCCCAGGACGATGTCGCCGGCCGGGTCCGGGCGGTACGCGACGATCGCCTGACCGGCCGCCACCCCGCGTACCGGCCGGCGCAACTCCGCCCGCAGCACACCGTCGTCGACGGTGACCGTCGCCGGCACGACCGAGCCGTGGGCGCGCAGCTGCACCTCGCACTCGACGGGCGCCACGGGAGCCGGCCCGGCGGTCCATACCGGACGGTCTGCGGTCACGCTGGACACCTCCAGCGCCGCGGCCGGTCCGACCGTCACCGTGTTGGTCTTCGGGGTGATCGACAGCACGTAGCGCGGCTGGCCGTCCGGCGCCGGTACGCCGAGCGCCAGCCCGCGTCGCTGGCCCACCGTGTAGGCGTACGCCCCGGTGTGCGCGCCGACCACCGCGCCGCTGGCGCCGTCGACGATGTCGCCCGGCGTCTCGCCGAGCCGCTCGGCGAGGAACCGCCGGGTGTCGCCGTCGGCGATGAAGCAGATGTCGTGCGAGTCGGGCTTGTCGGCGACGGCGAGCCCGAGCCGGGTGGCCTCCTCGCGGACCTGCGCCTTGGTGGAGTCGCCGAGCGGGAAGATCGAACGGTCGAGCTGGTCGCGGCGCAGCACCGCGAGCACGTACGACTGGTCCTTGGCGGTGTCGACGCTGCGCCGCAGCAGCCCGTCGGGGCCGAGCCGGGCGTGGTGACCGGTCACGACGGCGTCGAAGCCCAGCGCCACCGCCCGGTCGAGCACCGCCTCGAACTTGATCTTCTCGTTGCAGCGCAGGCACGGGTTCGGGGTACGGCCGGCGGCGTACTCGGCCACGAAGTCGTCGACGACGTCCTCGTGGAACCGGTCGGCCATGTCCCAGACGTAGAACGGGATGCCGATGACGTCGGCGGCCCGGCGGGCGTCGCGGGAGTCCTCGAGCGTGCAGCAGCCGCGTGCGCCCGACCGGTAGGTCTGCGGGTTCCGGGCCAGCGCGAGGTGCACTCCGGTGACGTCATGTCCGGTCGCCACCGCCCGCGCGGCGGCGACCGCCGAGTCGACCCCGCCGGACATGGCTGCCAAGACCTTCACCGCACCGCTCCTTTCGCTCCGTCGAGGGTAGCCGCCCGCACCGCCCGCCCGGCACGCCGGCGCCGCGGCCCCGCACCACCCCGGTCAGGTACGGCTGGACCGGACCGCCCCGGCCCGGCGGGCCCGTTCGACGGCGCCCGGCAGCACGTTCAGCAACGCGTCGACGTCGGCGCCGGTGGAGGTGTGGCCGAGGGTGAAGCGCAGCGAGGAGCGGGCCCGGTCGTCGTCGGCGCCCATGGCCAGCAGCACGTGGGACGGCTGGGCCACGCCGGCCGAGCACGCCGACCCGGTCGAGCAGGCGATGCCGCCGGCGTCGAGCAGGAGCAGCAGCGCGTCGCCCTCGCAGCCCGGGAACGAGAAGTGTGCGTTGCCGGGCAGCCGGTCGGCCGGATCACCGTTGTAGACCGCGTCGGGTACGGCGGCCCGTACCCGCCGGACGAGTTCGTCGCGTAGCGCGCCGACCTGCTCGGCGTACCGGCGCTGGTCGCGGACGGCCATCTCGACGGCGACGGCGAACGCCACGATGCCGGCGGTGTCCAGGGTTCCGGAGCGTACGTCGCGTTCCTGCCCGCCGCCGTGCAGCAGCGGTGTGCAGGCCACCTCGCGGGCCAGCAGCAGCGCCCCCACCCCGGCCGGCCCGCCGAGCTTGTGGCCGGTGACGGTGAGGGCGGCGGCCCCGCTGGCGGCGAAGTCGACCGGCACCTGGCCGACGGCCTGGATCGCGTCGGTGTGGAACGGGACGTCCCGCTCGGCGGCGACCGCCGCGATCTTCTCGACCGGTTGCAGGGTGCCGACCTCGTTGTTGGCCCACATCGCGGTGACCAGGGCGACCTGCCCGTCCTGGGCGGCGAGCACGGCGCGCAGCCCGTCGGGGTCGAGCCGGCCGGCGGCGTCGACCGGCAGCCAGGTCACGCCGGCGCCCTCGTGCCGTTCCAGCCATTCGACGGTGTCGAGCACGGCGTGGTGCTCGACCGCGCTGGCGACGACGTGCGTACGGCCCGGGTCGGCGGCCCGGCGGGCCCAGAAGATGCCCTTGACCGCGAGGTTGTCGCTCTCGGTGCCGCCGCCGGTGAAGATGACCTCGGACGGGCGGGCGCCGAGGGCCGCCGCGACGCGTTCGCGCGACTCCTCGATCCGGCGGCGGGCGGACCGGCCGGCGGCATGCAGCGACGACGCGTTGCCCACCTCGCGGGCGGTGGCGACGTATGCCTCGATCACCTCGTCGAGCATCGGCGTGGTGGCGGCGTGATCCAGATAGGCCATCGCTCTCCAGCCTATCCGTCGGGGCCGGGCACACCTGCGGCCAGCGTCGACAATGCGGCGGCCCGGTGACCTGGCGGTCACCGGGCCGCTCGTTTCACTTGCGCTTGCGGATCTCCTCGATGGCCTGTGGTACGACCTCCTCGAGCTTGCCGACGACGCCGAAGTCGGCCAGTTCCCAGATGGGGGCGTCGTCGGCCTTGTTGACCGCGACGATCGTCTTCGAGGTCTGCATGCCGGCCCGGTGCTGGATCGCGCCGGAGATGCCGAGCGCGATGTAGAGCTGCGGGGTGACGGTCTTGCCGGTCTGCCCGACCTGGAACTGGTGCGGGTAGTAGCCGGCGTCGACGGCCGCGCGGGAGGCGCCGACGGCGCCACCGAGCGCGTCGGCGAGATCCTCGACGAGCTTGAAGCCGTCGGCGCTGCCGACGCCGCGACCGCCGGAGACGACCACGGACGCCTCGGTCAGCTCGGGCCGGGCACCCTTCTGCTCGGCGACCCGCTCGACCACGCGGGTGAGCTTGTCGGCGGCACCGAGCTGCACCTCGACCTGCTCGACGGCCGGGGTGGCCGGGGCGGGCGCCGGGGCGAGCGAGTTGGGTCGCAGGGTAGCCAGCGGCAGGCCGCGGGTCACCTTGGACTTGACGATCGTCGATCCGGCGAACGCGACCTGGGTGGCGGTGCCGTCGGCGGCGAGGTCGACGATGTCGGACAGGACGCCGTTGTCGAGCTTGACGGCGAGCCGGCCGGCGATCTCCTTGCCCTCCTGGCTGGCGGCGAGCAGGACGGCGGCGGGCTGGACCCGCTTGACGAGTTCGGCGACGACGGTGGCCTTGGGCGCCACCAGGTAGCCGTCGATCTCCTCGCTCTCGGCCGCGTAGATCTTCTCGGCGCCGTACTCGGCGAGCTTGTCGGACAACCGCTCCACGGCGCCCGGTCCGCCGAGTACGACGGCGGAGGGGCTGCCGAGCTGACGGGCGAGGGTGAGCAGTTCGAGCGTTACCTTCTTGACGCCGAATTCCCGGGTGGCCTCGACGACGATGAGTACCTCAGCCATGACCGCTACCTCTCACACGAACTTCTCGGAAGCGAGGAACTCGACCAGCTTGACGCCGCCCTCGCCCTCGTTGGTGATTCGGGTGCCGCCGGTGCGCGGCGGCCGCTTGGCGTGTTCGACGACCGCGCTGGTGGCTCCGTCGAAGCCGACGTCGCCGGCGGCGACCCCGAGGTCGGCCAGCGACAGGGTCTGCACCGGCTTCTTCTTGGCGGCCATGATGCCCTTGAAGGAGGGGTAGCCGGGCTCGTTGATGGTGTCCCAGACCGAGACGACCGCCGGGGTGCTGGCCGTGATGACCTCGTATCCCTCTTCGGTCTGCCGCTCGACGGTGAGGGTGCCGCCGTCGATGGTGAGCTTCCGCGCGCCGGTGAGGGCGGCGATGCCGAGCCGCTCGGCGAGCATGTGCGGGAGCACCTGGACCCGGCCGTCGGTGGACTCCGCGCCGCACAGGACCAGGTCGGCGTTGAGGGTGCCGAGTGCGGCGGCGAGCACCTTGGAGGTGGCGACGGCGCAGGACCCGTGCAGGGCGGGGTCGACGACGTGTACGGCCCGGTCGATGAAGACGCTGCCGCGGCTCATCGACAGCGCCTTACGGATGGTGTCGGTGGCCTTGTCGGGGCCCATGGTCAGGATGGTGATGTCGCCGCCGGACGCTTCCTTGATCTTCAGCGCCTCTTCGATGGCGTATTCGTCCATCTCGTTGATGACGTTGTTTGCCGACTCCCGGTCGACGGTGTTGTCGTCTGTGCGCAGGCTCCGTTCCGAGCCGGAGTCTGGCACCTGCTTGACGAGTACGACGATGTTCATCGTGTTTCGACGACCCTCCTGTAGGTGTTACAAACGCTCACCCGGTCCCGGGCGCAGCCTCTCGCCTACCTGAACGTTCGGTCAACAAGGGGCGGCTGTGGAGTTTCCCACGACCGATGTTACCCACAAGTAGCTTAGGTCGACCCGACACCTGACGTGACACAACTCACCACAGACGCCGAGGGCGTGTCGCGGAAGGATCAGCCGGTCACGCCGAGCGCGGCCCGGATCCGGTCCAGCATCTCCGCCTCGGCGGGGCTGACCCCGGACACCGCGGCGGCGGCCTGCTCGGCCGTCTTGATGACCGCCGTACGGAAGTTCGCCAACTCGTCCGGCGCCCGGTCGGCCAGCAGCGCCACCGACTCCTCCAGCGCCGGCAACACGGCCGTCGCGAGTTCGGTGGGTGACTCGCCCCGCAGATCGGGCAGGCCGCCGGTGGTCAGCGCCTCACGCACCAGCCCACCGGTCTCGACGATCACCCCGGACGCGGCGTAACTCTCCCTGACCAGGGCACGCAGCCCCGGGTCGGCGTTGGAAACCAGGAAGACCGCCCCGAACGCGGCGGTCTTCAAGGTCATCTTCTCGTCCGCGCTCAGTGCCTCACCCACGGTCAGGGAGTGTAGACGTACGGGGTGGTGGTGGTGACCGCCACGAACCCGAGCCGCTCCAGGATCGGCCGGCTGTCGTCGGAGGCGTCGACCTGCAACATCGTGTGGCCACGGACGCCCGCCAGCCGGGCCCGGTAGGTGACCAGCGCCCGGTAGATCCCCCGCCGCCGCCAACTCTCCAGCGTCGAACCGCCCCACAGCGTGGCGAACGGCGTACCGGTCACGTAGCGCACCCAGCCCGCGCTGACCACCTCACCGTCGGCCTCCGCGACCACGACCGTCACCGAGTGCGGGTCGGCGGCGATCTCCCGTTCCAGCCCGTCGGCCAGCCAGCCCCGCGAATCGTTCCAGACCTGCTCCTCCATCCGCGCGATCCGGTCCAGGTCGGCCCGGGCGGTCACCTCACGCAGCTCGACCCCCTCCGGCGGCACCGGCAGCATCGCCGCCAGCGGGGCGAGCGGGCCGATCACCACCGTCTCCTGCTCCTGCGGTTCGAAGCCCGCGGCCCGCAGCCGGTCGCCGAGGTCCGCCGGTTCGTCGTGGCCGTGCAGCTTCCACTCGACCTCCCGGCCGAGCGTCTTGAACAGGTCCCGCTGCCTGGCGATCAGGTCGTCGAGCCCGGCGTCGGTGAGCCCGCCCAGGTCGCGGTAGGTGACAAAGCCGCCCTCGCCGGCGTAGAGCATCCGGACCAGCGGGCCGTCGTGCTCGACCACCGTCCCCTCCGGCAGCGGATCGGGCACCCGGGCCCGGAGCTGGTTGTCGTACGTCCGGCGCAGCGCGTCAATGTCAAGATCGGTCACTTGACCAGCCTATGGGTCCAGTCCACCGGATAATCCGTTTCATGCTCCGACAGTGGTTCGACCCCGAGGAAACCAGACGGGTCGGCAACACGCCGGACTACCGGTTCTCGCTGGCCAACGAACGGACGTTCCTGGCCTGGATCCGCACCGGCCTCGCGCTGGTCGCCGGTGGGCTGGCCGCCGCCCAGTTCCTGCCGCCGCTGCCGCTGCCGTACCTGCGGGAGGTGATCGCCGTGGGACTGCTCGCGCTGGGCGCGGCCGTGGCGGTACGGGCGGTCGCGCACTGGACCCGTACCGAGCGGGCCATGCGGCTCGGCACCGACCTGCCGACCTCACGCTTCCCGCTCGTGCTCGCCGCCGTCATCGGTGCCGGCGCCACGCTGCTGATCGTGGCCGTCCTGATCCAGGCCGCCCGGGGCGAGCCGGCACCGTGAGCGAGCGAAGCGCGGGCACGCCGTGAGCGAGCGCAGCGAGCGAACCAGACAGCTCAGGGCCACTCACGACGGGCCGGAGCGAAGCGCAGGCCCGTCGTGAGTGATCCGGGGCTGCAGCCCGAGCGGACCACTCTCGCCTGGCGGCGTACCTCGATCGGGGCGCTCGCGGTCGCCGTGCTCGCCGCCCGGGCCGTGCTCACCGCGCCGGGGGTCGGCCCGGTCCCGGGTGCGCTGCTCGCCACGGCGGCACTGCTCGGCTGGGTCGGGCTGCTCGTCCTGGGCCGGCGCCGGGCCGCCGCGCTGCGGGCCGGTCGGCCGCCCGTTGCCGGCCGTACCCTGCCGCTGGCCGCCCTGATCATCGTGGGCTATGCCGTACTCGGGACCGTACTTGTTCTGGTCTGCCTGGGCTAAGCCGTTCCGGCGGGGCATCATTGCGGGATGGCCCGCCTGTTCCTATTCCTTTTCGTGGCACACGTCGCACTCGCGGCGGCCGCGCTGATCAGTTGCCTGACGCCGGAGAAGACCGAGATCCGCGCCCTGCCCCGCGCCGTGTGGATCCTTCTCATCCTTTTCGTTCCGCTGCTCGGCCCGGCCGCGTACTTCTGGGCCGGCCGGCCGGCCCGCCCGGATGCCCGGCCGGTCGTCGAGCGGCCGCGCCCGCTCGCGCCCGAGGACGATCCGGAGTTCCTGCGGTCGCTGGAGGCCGAGCAGGCCCGGCAGGACCGCGAGATGTTCCAACGCTGGGAGGAGGACCTGCGTCGCCGCGAGGGTGACCTGCGCCGGCAGGCCGGTGAACAGGAGAGCGACGTACGCCGGCCGGCCGGCGAGCAGCCGCGCGGGGACGCCACGCCGGAAAACTAGCGACGCCACGCCGGAACTGAACTCGGCGGGGCGGTGCCGTTTCCGACAAGCCGTAGAATCGGGCGTCCACCAAGCCCGCGACCGTCCCCGACCGGTGCGCGACCCGAGAAACGGCTTCCATGAACGACGGCACGCCACCGAACGTCGCCGGAACCGCAGTCGCCACCGGCCGCCGGCCCAGCCCCGCGGCGGGTCTCCGGGTGCCCGGTCCGGTTCTGGTCACGTACGCCCTCACCCAGCTCGTGCTGCTCTTCTGGTGGGCGGTCCATCATCCCGGGCTGTTCAGTCCCGACTCTCTGGTCTACATCACCCAGTCGACGACCGGCACCTGGAACACCCACCATCCGGTCACGTACACGGGCCTGGTCTGGTTGTCGTTGCAGGTCTTCGGCGGGCTCGGTGCGCTCACCTTCCTGCAGACCGTGGCCATGGCGGTCGGGCTGGCGTACGCCGTCGGCGGGCTGCGCCGGCTCGGCGTACCCGGCTGGTTGGCGGCCGGCGCCGCGGTCGTCGTGGTGGCCCTGCCGCCGGTCGGCGGATTCGTCATCGCCGTCTGGAAAGACGTTCCGTTCGTCATCTGCCACGTCTTCCTGCTCGGCACCCTGGCCCGGGCGGTGGCCCGGCGCCGGGACGGGTTACGGCCGGTCCTGCCGGCCGGGCTGCTCGTCGCCGCCGCCGTGGAGATGACGCTGATCTGCCTCTTCCGGCAGAACGGTTTCATCGTCGTGGGTATCGTCGCGGTCGCTGGCGTGCTGCTGCTGCGGCCCGCCGGGCGGCTGCTGCTCGCGGCGGTCGCCGCCGTGACGGCCGCACTGCTGACCAACTGGGCGCTGCTGCCGGCACTCGGGGTACGGGACAGCGAATCGATCGTCGCGTACGAGGCGATGTTCGCCGACATCTCGGTCGCGTACGCCGCCAACCCGGCCGCCTTCCCGGCCGAGCACACCGAGGTGATGGCCCGGGTCGCTCCCCTGTCGCACTGGCGCGACTCCGCCGACTGCTACCACGCCGACACCCTCACCTACGCCCGGCCGTTCGACCGGCGGGCGGCCTCGGTCCACGGTGACGCCCTCGTCGACGTCTGGGTCGCCGCGCTGCGGCGGGCGCCCGGCACGATCGTGGACGCCCGGATCTGCCGTAGCTCGATCGGTTGGAACCCGCTGCCGGCCGGCACCATCAGCCGCAATCCCTCGGCGTGGGGTCTGCCGATCTTCATCGAGCGGGACCCCGCCTTCCAGCAGAGCCCGTTCAGCCACACCGTACGGACGCGGCCGCTGAGCGAACGGGCGCACCGGATCGGCATGGAACTCACCCGGCTGGCCAACGAACCCGGCGTGGAGTGGCTGCTGTGGCGGGGAGCCACGTGGACGTACGTGGCCTACGCGGTGATCGGGTTCGCCGCCTGGCGGCGGCGGGAGCCGGCGCTGCTCGCCCTCGCCGCGCTGTCGGCCGGCAACCAGATCTCGGTGATGATCGTCAACAACGTGCAGGCGGCACGCTACATGGCGGCGCCATACGTGCTCGGCGTCCTGCTGCTGCCGTTGCTGGCGGTCCGCCGGAACACCCCGGCCACCGCCCCGGCCCAGCGCTCGGGTGTCGACGGCGCGGCGAGCCCGGTCGGGTCGACCGGCACCGACAAGGCGACCGTCCCCGCCGCCGAGCAGGCGCTGGTCGGACCCGGCGGCGACGATGCCGGCCCCGCGCTGCCGCTGCAGCGCGGGGACCACGACGGACCGACGGCTCAGGCCAGAGTGGACGAACGCGGGTAGGCGTCGGCGGGGTCGGTGAGGACGTTCACCAGGTACGGCACTCCGGCGTCGAACGCGCGGTTGAGTGCCGGGCCGAGGTCGGCGGCCTTCGCCACCGTCTCCCCGGCGCCGCCCAGCGCCCGGACCACCTCGTCGTAGCGCAGCTCCGGCTGCAGGTCGGCGGCGACGTCGTAGCCGTACATGGCGCGCATCGGGTGCTTCTCCAGCCCCCAGATGCCGTTGTTGCCGACCACGATCACGACCGGCAGCTTCTGCCGTACCAGCGACTCGACGTCCATCAGCGAGAACCCGGCGGCACCGTCGCCCATCAGGACACAGATCTGCCGGTCGGGGTACGTCACCCGGGCGCCCATCGCGTAGCCCATGCCGGTGCCGAGGCAGCCGTACGGCCCCGGGTCGAGCCAGGTGCCGGGCACCGACGGTTCGAGGTAGCGGCCGGCGTACGACACGAAGTCGCCACCGTCGCCGATGGTGACCGCGTCGGCGGCGAGGACGCGGCGCAGTTCGCCGTAGATCCGGGCGGGCCGGATCGGGTCGGTCTCGGCGGCCATCTCCTCGGCGTCGCGGGCCCGGGCGGCGTCCTCGGCGGCCCGCAGGTCGGCGACCCATCCACTGTGGTCCTCGCGGTCGCCCCGGTGGTCGGCCAGGGCGGACAGGATCAGCCGCAGGTCGCCGGCGGGCGAGACGGTCGCCTCGACATGCGTGGCCCGCTGTCCCGGCGCGTCGACGATGTGCACCACCTGGGCGCCGTCGAAGTCGCCGAAGCTGAGCCGGAAGTCCAGCGGGGTGCCGATGACCACGATCACGTCGGCGCCGCGCAGCGCCGTACGGCGGGCCTTGGCGAAGGCGAGCGGGTGCTGCGGCGGCAGTGCCCCCCGGCCCATGCCGTTGGTGAAGACCGGCACCTGCAACGCCTCGGCCGCCTCGCGCAGCGCGGCGACCGCGTCGGCGGCGTAGACGTCGGAGCCGGCGATGATGACCGGGCGGACGGCACCGGCGATCAGGGTCGCGGCCCGCGCCACCTCCTCGGGGTCGTACTCGACGACCGGGACGTCAGGGGCGGCCGGGGCGTCGGCCTCACCGGTGGAGAAGAACACCTCCAGCGGCAGGTCGAGGAAGACCGGGCCGCGGTGCGGGGTGAGGGCGGTGGTGAGCGCGTCGCGTACGGCGGCCGGGATCTCGTCGGTGGCGAAGACGGTCGCCGCCTTCTTGGTGACCGGGCTGACCAGCGGCAGGTGGTCGATCTCCTGGAGGCTGCCGGAGCCCCACCGGAAGGCCGGCGCCCGGCCGCCGATGACCAGCACCGGCGAGGCGTTGAAGTGGGCGCTCGTCAGGCCGGAGATCCCGTTGGTGACACCGGGGCCGGCGGTGAGTACGGCGAGGCCGGGGCGACGCTGGAGCTTGGCGACCGCCTCGGCGGCGAAAACCGCGGACTGCTCGTGGCGTACGTCGTAGATCGGGAATTCGGTCTTGTACGCCGCGTCGTAGAGCGGGAAGACGTGGCCGCCGGAGAGGGTGAACATCTCGTTGACCCCGGCCGCCCGCAGGGCCGCGAGGGCCAGTTCCCCGCCGTGTCCCTCGATCTGCTCCGTCATGCGCCATCCACTCCCATCGTGTCGTCGATCCACGGTGCAGGTTACCGGCCAGTTTCACAGAACATGAACAGGACTCACCTAAGGCTGATGCCGATCCTGCCGAGCAGGTCGGTCACCACCTCGCCGAAGGACTCCCCCTCGCCGACCCGGAAGGCGATCACGCCGGCCAGCACCGGGGTACCCACCAGCACCGTGAGCACGAACAGGGTGCGCAGGGTCCGGCGGACCGGTCCCGGCCGCCGGCGGGCCGGCGCCGGCGGGTACGCCGGAGGCGGCGCGGGTGGCGACACCGGCCGGGGTACGGAGACCTGGCGCGGGGGCGGCGACACCGGCCGGAGCGGGACGCCCGCCGGGCGGGGCGGCTCGGCGGCGAACCGGGGCGGGTCGGGGTCGAGGCGGGTGGGCGCGGTCCGGGATGCCGGTCGCGGAGGCGACGGGAGCGGCCCGGCGGGGGGCGGCACCGGCTCGATCCGGGTCGGGTCGATCCGGCCCGGCCCGGCCGATGGCGGGGCGACCGGCGGCTGACCGGGGACCCGGGGCAGTTGCCGGGTGGGTGCCACCGGCGGGCCGGCCGGACCGGTGGCTGGCCGGCCGGGCGGCGGTACGGCGTCGGGCACGATGACCCGCCCGACGGTGCGTGGCGGCTGGCCGGCGACCGGTGAGACCGGTACGGGCGGCCCGGAGACGGGCGCACCCGACACCGGTGACCCGGAGACGGGCGCGCCGGACGTCGGCGCCGGATGTCCGGCCGGTGGCCCGAAGACGGGTGGCGCGGGAACCGGCGACCCGGAGACCGGTGGCGCGGGAACCGGCGACCCGGAGACCGGTGGCGCGGGAACCGGCGGCCCGGAGACCGGCACCGCCGGGCCGGGGATCGGTGGTGGAGACAGCGGGCCGGGGATCGGCGGCGGGGGTGGCTCGGCGCCTGACGGGCGGCTGGCCAGCAGGGCCGTGCCGGCCAGGACGCTTCCCTCGGCCACCACCAGTTCCGGCTGTTCGATCACGACCGGGGCGGTGCCCAGCGCCCGGTGCAGCATCGTGGCCAGCAACGGGATACGGCTGGAACCGCCGACCAGGAAGACGCCGGCGACCTGACCGTCGGCCAGGTTGGCCCGGCCCATCACGCCCCGGGTCACCCGGATGGTCTGCTCCAGCAACGGCCGGGCCAGCCCCTCCAGTTCCTCCCGCGTCAGGTGCACCTCCAGGTCGAGCAGCGGGATCACCAGGTCGGCCGCCGGCCGCCTCGACAACCGCTCCTTGGCCACCCGTACGTCGTCCCACAGCTGCCGCTTGGCCCGCCGTTCCTCCACCGTGGACGGATTCGCGAGCCGCTCCCACTCCCGGCTGCCGCGGTCGGCGTAGGTGGTGCGCAGGTGGGCCAGCAGTGCGGCGTCGATGTCGAGCCCGCCGACGTCGTCGCACCCGTCGACGGCGAGCACCTCGAACCCGGTTGCCCGGCGGGCGACGACGCTGGCGTCGAACGTGCCGGCGCCGAAGTCGTGCACCACCACGACCGACCCGATCGGCACGTCCCGGCCGAGCACCTCGGCGAAGTAGGTGGCGGCGGCGACCGGCTCGGCCACCAGGCGGGCCTGCCCCAGCCCGGCGCGGCCGGCCGCGTCGGCAAGCTGGCCGCGCCGGGTGGCACCCCAGGTCGCCGGGCAGGTGAGGGTCAGTCGCGGGGTGACCTGACCGACGGTACGCCGCCATTCCTCGGCCACCCGCCCGAGCACCGCCGCCATGAGGTCGACCACCGGCACCTCGCGGTCGCCGAGCAGCACCGTGCCCTCGTCGATGCGGCGCTTCGGGTTGGGCTCGAACCGGGACGGGTCGAGCCGGGCGCTGTGCACGGCGTCGCGGCCGACCGAAATGCCCCCGCCCGGTTCGGCGTAGACCGCCGACGGCAGCAGGGGCGAGCCGTCGACCAGCAGCGGGCGGGCCCGGCCGTCCGGCCATCGGACCACCGCGACGGTGTGCGAGGTGCCGAAATCGACGCCGAGGGCGTGCCCGGATGGCGGCGCCGGGTTGGCTGGCATGACGCCGAGTGTACGGCCGGCGGGCCGCCGCGCTGTCGATCGAGGACACTGCCGTCGGACACCCGACGGGCCGGCCCGGCACCCCCGGGGCGACCGGGCCGGCGGTGGTCCGCCGGCCCGGCGCGGCTCATCTCCGGAGCCGGCCCGGCGGTCCTGGTCAGCGGCCGGTGAAGTCCGGCTTGCGCTTCTCCACGAAGGCGGCCATGCCCTCCCGCCGGTCGTCGGTGGCGAACAGCGCCGCGAAGAGCTGGCTCTCCCAGGCCAGACCGGAGGCCAGATCCATTTCCAGGCCGCCGTCGATGGCGAGCTTCGCGGCGCGTACCGCCTGGGTCGGTCCGTCGACGTACGGGGTGACCAGCGCGACCGCCTCCGCGTAGACCCGGTCGGCCGGGACCACCCGGTCGGCGAGCCCGATCCGCAGCGCCTCCTGGGCGTCGACCATCCGGCCGGAGAGGATGATGTCCTTGGCCCGGGCCGGGCCGACCAGGCGGGCCAGCCGCTGGGTGCCGCCGGCGCCGGGGATGACGCCGAGCTTGATCTCCGGCTGGCCGAGCTTCGCGTCGTCGGCGACGACCCGCCAGTCACAGGCCAGCGCCAGCTCGCAGCCGCCGCCGAGGGCGTAGCCGGTGATCGCGGCGACGACCGGCTTGGGGATGCGGGCGATGGCACCGAGCGCGCCGGACAGTTCGACGGCGCGGTCGGCCATGTCGGCGTACGACATCCCGGCCATCTCCTTGATGTCGGCGCCGGCCGCGAAGACCTTCTCGCCGCCGTACACGATCACCGCCTTGACGCCGGGATCGGCGGTGGTGGCCTGGGCCGCGGCCCGCAACTCCTCCTGTACGACGCTGTTCAGGGCGTTCATCGGCGGCCGCTCCAGCCGGATCGTGCCGATGCCGTCGTTGATCTCCACGCGTACGAATTCGCCCACGGTGCCGCCTTCCTCTTGGTTCCGGCCGTCCGGTCCGTATCAGGTCTACGTCATCCGGTTGGCCGCACGGCCGGATCACGGTCGTGCGGGCGCCACAGCCGCTCGTCCTGGGTAGGTTACGTGGAGACGGACTCGACATGGGCACTGTGATGATCACCTATTACCGCGACCGGGCCGTGCAGGTCACCTCGGAGGCCATCCGGGTGGGACCGCGCGCCTACCCGCTGGACTCGCTGACCCGGGTCTGGCACCAGCGGGGCACCCGCAACTGGCGGATGCTGGCCGGGCGGGGCGCCATCGGCGTCGCCATGGCCGGCCCGCTGGTCGCCGCCGCGTTCGGCATCGCCGTGGCGGTGCAGCTCCGTGCCTCGGTGACCGTGACGATCGCGGTCGTCGCCGCCTCGGTGCTGGTCGGGCTGGCCGTCGGCCCGCTCGCCGACCTGCTGCTCGGCCGCCTCGACCGGTCGTACGAGCGGGGCGTGCACGACCTGGAGATCTGGGCCGAGGTGCGGGGCGCGCCGGTGCTGCTGGTGCACACTCCCGACGCCGCCCGGTTCGGCCGGATCTACCGGGCGTTGCAGCGGGCGCTGGAGGCCCCGCCGGGTCCCCGGCCGAGTCCCGGCCGGGCCGGGCCACCGGTGCGGCGCGCGCCGGGTCCCGCGTCAGTGGTTCCGCCGGCGTCCGGCGCGGCACCGGCCCGGCGCCCTACCCCGGCGGGTGGGCGCATCCCGCGCCCGGCCGGTCCACGATCGACGTAACTGTCGTCGGGTGATCGACAGAAGGTCTGTCCGTCTTCCGGCCGACGCGCTTTGCTGGAAGGGTGACGCTCTTCTATCGGGACGATTCGGTGCAGGTGACCTCGACCTCGATCCACGTCGAGGGGCGCAGCTACCGGATGGCCGACCTGACGTACGTCTGGCACCAGCGCGGACGCGGGTCGGCGCGGACCTGGACCCGGGTTGCCGTACGCGGCCTGCTGATCTTTCTGCTCTCGGCCCCGCCGCTGGTCGCGGTCGTCTGCCTGCTCTCGCTCGCCTACTCCGCGGTCGACCGGGCCAACTGGAGCCTGGCCCTGATCATCGTCGCCGTCTGCGCCGTCGGGGCGTTCGCGCTCGCACCGTTCCTGGAGGTGCCGCTCGGCTGGCTCGACCGTTCGTACTCGCGGGGTGGAGCCGTGAACGAGATCTGGGTGCAGTGTGCCGGCGAGGAGGTCCTGCTGCTGCGCACCTCCGACGCGCACCGGTTCGGGCAGATCTACCGGGCCGTGCAGCGTGCCGTCGAACACGGTGAGCCGCGATGACGGCGGGTCCGGCCGGGCACCGCGTCACCGATCCGGGGTGGCCGGGTCGGCGCGTCGCGCCGACCCGATCGGCCCCTAGCTAAGAGAGCGCTCTCTCACCTACTCTGACACCCTGACCTGCCTCACAGTGTGGGGATCAGCACCTGATTCAGCATAAGTGCGACCAAGTCGCGAGAGCGCTCTCTAGATGAGTTGAACCGCACCGGCCGGAGGGAGGCCGTCGACATGCAGGACCGGAGACCGACGATCGAGGACGTCGCCCGGGTGGCCGGCGTCTCCCGCGCCACCGCCTCCCGAGTGATCAACAATGGCCGGGGCACGTCCGCCGAGGCACGCTCGCGCGTCCACCAGGCCGTCGACCGCCTCGGCTACCGGCCCAACCCGGCGGCCCGCATGCTGGCCCTCGGCCGGACCGACGTCATCGACCTCGTCGCCGTCGGCTTCGAGGCGGACTCGGCCCGGTTCGGCACCAACCCGTACCTCAGCCGGGTGGTCGCCGGCGCCCTGGCGGCGCTCGCCGGCACCGACACCCACCTGCGGGTACGCCTCCTCGCCGAGGGCGCCGCACACCGGTCGATCGACGAGATCGCGCGGACAACGACCCAGGGCGCGATCCTCGTCAACGTCCCGCCCCCGCTGGCCACCCGGTTCCACGACCGGTGCGAACGGGTCGTGTCCCTCGGCGCGACGGCGGACCGGGTGCCCGCGGTGGAGGCCCGGAACGCGCAGGGCGCCCATGCCGCGGTCACCCACCTGCACGACCTCGGCCGGCGCCGGATCGCCGCCGTCCACGGTCCGGCCGGCAACACCTGCGCGGCCAGCCGCCGGGTCGGGCACCTCGACGCGATCCGCGCCACCGGCCTGCCCGACATCACCGGCGACGGCCAGTTCCGCCGGGAGGCGGGCTACCGGGCGACCGCCCGCCTGATCGCGACCCGGCCGGACATCGACGCGGTCTTCGCGGCCAGCGACCTGATGGCGGCCGGCGCCATCCAGGCCCTCACCGCCGCCGGTCGCCGGGTGCCGGACGACGTCAGCGTGGTGGGCTTCGACGACAGCGTCATCGCGACGGCCGTCAACCCGCCGATGACGACCGTACGTCTGCCGGTCGAGGAGATGGCCGCCGCCGCGACCAGGACGTTGCTCGACGGCGGGGCCGCCGCCCGCTGGCGCCTGGTCTTCCCCGTCGACCTCGTCGTGCGGGCGAGCGCGGCCGGCGCCGCGCCGGCCGGCACCACGTGACCGGACCGACCGGGCGGGCGCGGGCGGGATCGACCGGGCCGGCTCGACCGGGCCGGCGTGGGCGGCTCGACCGGGCCGGCGTGGGCGGCTCGACCGGGCCGGCGTGGGCGACGGTGGTCCCGCCGACGCACAATGTGGGGATGCCGCTGCCGCTCCCCCGCCCCTCCGCCGTGTTCGACCTGACCAGGGCCGCCGTCGGCCAGGCGGTGGACACCGCCGGGACGCTGGCCGCCGTACCGGCCCGCGCGTTCGCCGTGCTCGACAGCGTCGAGGCGCTGGTCAACCGGATCAACCGGGTCGTCGACCGGGTCGAGACGGTCCTCGACCGGGCCGAGAGCGCGGTCGGTGCCGCCGAGCGGGCGGTCGGGCAGGTCGGCGAGATCACCGATGCCGCGAAACGGGCCGTCGGCAACGTCGACGAGATCACCACCGCCGCGAAGGCGGCCGTCGGTCAGGTCGACACGATCACCGACGCCGCGTCGGCCACGATCACCGAGGTGACCCGGATCGCCACCGCCGCCGGCACGGTGCTCGCCGACGTCGAGAAGGTCGCCGGCTCGGCCGGCGTCGTGGTCGGCGCGGCCGAGGCGGTCGCCGGCAAGGCCGCCGGGGTGGTCGGTCGGGTGGAGGGCACGGCGGGCAAGGCCGACGAGCTGCTCACGACGTACGCGCCGACGCTGCAGAAGGCCGCGCCGATGGCCGTCCGCTTCGTCGAGCAGCTGTCCCCGGAGGAGGTCGACGCGGCGATCCGGCTGGTCGACGAGCTGCCCCGGTTGACCGAACACCTCACTTCCGACGTGCTGCCGATCCTGGGCACCCTCGACCGGGTCGGCCCGGACATCCACGACCTGCTGGAGGTGACCCGCGACCTGAAGCTCGCCGTCGCCGGCATCCCCGGCCTGCGGATGCTGCGCCGGCGCGGCGAGGAGCGGCTGGCCGACGACAACGACTGACCGCGGGTCCCGCCCGGCCGGTCCGGCCGGGCGGGGCCGCCGTCACGCCGTGACGGTGCCCGGCCGGCGCAGGTCGTCGATCTCGACCACCTCGCGGCCGAGCGGCCAGAACGCCGCGGGCACCAGCTTGAAGTTCGCGATCCCGAACGGAATGCCGACGATCGACACGCACAGCCCGATCCCGGCGACGATGTGCATGAGCGCCAGCCACCAGCCGGCGAGCACCACCCACAGGATGTTGGCGATGCCCGACCCGACGCCGGCCCCCGGCTTGGGCACCAGGGTGCGGCCGAAGGGCCACAGCGAGTAGTAGGCCAGCCGCAGCGACGCCACCCCGAACGGGATGGTCACCACGAGCACGAAACAGATGAGCGCCGCGATGCCGTAGCCGATCGCGAGCACGATACCGCTGCCGAAGACGAGCCAGAGCAGGTTCAGGATGAAGCGGATCATGTACCAATGGTGCCCGATCGGGGCAACGGTGCCGGTTCGGCCCGGCACCCCCACCGGGCCGGTCAGCCGAAGAGGGCGTCGATGTCCGCGCGGTGCGGCAGCGAGACCGAGGCGCCGACCCGGCGTACGCACGCCGCCCCGGCCGCGCACGCCCAGCGGGTCGCCTCGACCAGGTCCCGTCCCTCGGCCCAGGCGACGGCGAGCGCCCCGGTGAAGGCGTCACCGGCGGCGGTCGAGTCCACCGCCCGCACCGGATACGCCGGGACGTGCGCGGCGGTGCCGTCGCGGTCGACGTACCAGGCGCCGGCGTCGCCGAGGGTCAGCACCGCGCGCGGCACGACCGACAGCAACGCCGCCGGCTCCTCGCGGCCCCGGCCGGTGAGCGCCTGCGCCTCGACCTCGTTGACCACCAGCAGGTCCACCGCGTCGAGCAACTCGGTGGGCAGGGTCCGGGCCGGCGCGGCGTTGAGCACCACCCGGGTGCCCGCCGCACGGGCGGCCAGCGCCGCCTCGGTCACCGTCTCGACCGGGATCTCCAGTTGGGCGATCATGATGTCGGCGTCCCGTACGATGTCCAACTCCGGCCCGGTCAGCGCGGTGAACGCACCGTTGGCGCCCGGGGTGACCACGATGGTGTTCTCGCCGGCGGCGTTCACCACCACCAGCGCGACACCGGACGCGCCGTAGACGACCCGCAACTGCGACACGTCGACACCGGCGCCGGCGATGCGGGCCTTCAGCGTGACGCCGAAGGAGTCGGAGCCGATCGCGCCGAGCATCACGCACGAGCCGCCGGCCCGGCTGACCGCGACCGCCTGGTTGGCCCCCTTGCCGCCGGACACCATCACGAAGTCGGTGCCGAGCACCGTCTCGCCCGGTCGGGGCAGCGACGGCGCCACCGCCACCAGGTCCATGTTGGCGCTGCCGACGACGGCGATCCGGACACGCTGCACGACCCACCTCCCGATCCGGCCGCCAGTCTATGGACCGGTGCGCCCGGCGGTGGCCGGGGCGCGGGCGGGCGTCCGGTCTGGCAGGCTTGCCAGGCATGGGACGGATGCCGATCGGGTTCTTGTACCGCTGCGAGAACGCGCCGGAGAACCTGCCGGCCTACGCGCGGCTGGTCGAACGCGCCGGATACGACGAGTTGTGGGTCGTCGAGGACTGCTTCTTCACCGGTGCGGTGTCGGCGGCGGCGGTCGCCCTCGCGTGCACCGAACGGCTTCGGGTCGGGATCGGCATCCTGCCGGCGGCGTTCCGCAACCCCGCCCTGGCCGCGATGGAACTGGCCAACCTCTGCCGGCTGTTCCCCGGCCGGGTGCTGCCCGGTTTCGGCCACGGCGTCGGCGGGTGGCTCGAACAGGTCGGGGCCGCCCACCCGTCGCCGCTTGCGGTGCTCGGCGAGACCGTCCAGGCCGTACGCGCGCTACTCGCCGGCGAGACGGTCACAGTGGATGGTCGGTACGCCCGGCTGACCGACGTGGCGCTGGAGTTCCCGCCGGCCCAGGTGCCGCCGCTGTCCCTCGGCGTACGCGCCGAACGGTCGATGCGGCTGTCCGGGCGGGTCGCCGACGGCACGATCCTGGCCGAGGGGGCGAGCCCGGCCTACATCGGCTGGGCCCGGGAGATGATCGACGAAGGCCGGCGGGAGGCGGGCCGCAGCGACGACCATCGGCTGACCGTCTACGTCGACTTCGAGTTCGACCCCGACCGGCGGACCGCCCGACGCGAGATCGCGATCCGGCTGGCCGGCGGGCGCCTGCAGCCCGGCGACGCCGAACTCGCCGACGAGCTGGCCGTCCTGACCGCCGCGACGTCCGATGTGGACGGGCTGGCGGCGGCGCTGCCGGAGGCGTGGGTGGACCGGTTCGCGATGGCCGGTACGGCCGAACAGTGCCTCGCGGCGTACGACCGGATCGGGGCGGCCGGGGCCGACGCGATCGTGCTCCGCCCGCCGACCGATCCGCAGCTCGCCGTCGCCCAGATCACCCTCGCCGCCGACGAACTGCTCCCCACCCTGCGCACCCGGTCCTGAGGGTCGTACCCCTGCCGCCGGGCGTGGGCCCGGGACAGACGGACGGGGCGGGACGGCCATGGCCGTCCCGCCCCGCCGCGGAACCGTCAGCTGGTCGGGAAGTTGTCCGGGGTACGGATGCGGTCGCGGATCCAGACACCGGCCGGCTTGAGCACCGCGGTGCCGGTGTACGAGCTGCCGTTGCAGGTGCCGGTGTTGAATACGGCGCCGCTGCGGAAGTCGTCGGAGAAGTTCCAGTTGACCCAACTGATCTTCTTCGTCGCCATCAGGTCGAGGTACTGCTGGGCACGGGTGAAGTCGTTCGCCCCGTCGCCGGAGGCGGTCTGGGTGCCGAACTCGGTGACGAAGATCGGCAGCCGGTCGGCGGCCCGGGACAGCGCGTTGAGGTACGTCGTGCCGTGCGACGCGGCGTAGAAGTGGAACGTGTACATGATGTTCGTCGCGTTGACCGGGTTGTTGATGATCTCGGTTTCCGACGAGCTCTCGGAGAGGCCGAGCGAGGACCAGGCACGGGTGCCGACCAGCACGACGCCGTCCGGGTCCTGGGCCCGGATGACCGGGATGATCTGCTCGGCGTAGCTCTTGATCGACGACCAGCTCACGCCGTTCGGCTCGTTGGCGATCTCGTACAGGATGTTGGTCTTGTCCTTGTGGCGCTGCGCGATCTCGGTGAAGAAGGTGCGGGCGCGGGCCAGGTTGTGGTTGGGGTCGCCCGGGGTGAGCATGTGCCAGTCGACGATGGCGTACATGCCGCGCGCGGTGGCCCGCTCGATGTAGTCGTGCACCCGGTCGGTGAACAGCCGCGGGTTGGTCTCGTAGCCACCCTCCTGGATGTACATGGAGATGCGCAGCACGTCGGCGTTCCAGTCGGTGGCGAGCGCGTCGAGCGAGGCGTTGTTGACGCACTGGGCGTACCACTGGATGCCGTGGGTGCTCATGCCGCGCAACTGGATCGGGCGGTTGTACCGGTTGCAGAGCTGCACGCCGCAGACCCGGAGCTGGCCGTTGATCGCGGCGGGGGTGCCCCCGGTCCCGGGACCGGACGCGGTGGTGACGTTGAGCGCGCCGGTCTGCGCGGAGGTGTTGCCGGCGGCGTCGCGGGCGCGCACCGAGAAGGCGTACGAGGTCGACGGGTTCAGGCCGCTGATCGTGGCGCTGGTGCCGGTGACGGTGGTGGCGATGGTGCCGCCGCGGTAGACGTCGTAGCCGGTCACGCCGACGTTGTCGGTCGACGCGTTCCAGGCCAGCGACACGCTCGACGAGGTGGTGCCGGTGGACCGCAGGTTGCCGGGCACGGTCGGGGCCTGGGTGTCGCCGCTCCCGCCGCCGGTGCAGGAGCCGCCGTTGACCGTGCAGTTGGCCGGGGTCCCGGTGCCGTTGACGATGAAGCCGAAGGTGGCGGTGGCACCGGCGGTCAGGGTGCCGTTCCAGGACCGGTTGGTGAAGCTGTGCCGGTTGCCGCTGCTGGTGAGCAGGGCGTCCCAGTAGCTGCCGAGGGTCGAGCCGGACGGCAGGTCGAAGTCGACCCGCCAGCTCGTGATCGTGCTGCTGGTGTCGTTACGGACGGTGAAGCGGGCCTCGTAGCCACTGCCCCAGTCCTGGACCTTGGCGAAGCTGGCGGTCGCGGCGTGTGCGCCGGGGGCGGCCACCAGGACGCCGGCGAGGGCGAGCGCGGCGGCGGAGACCCCGGCCGCAATCAAGCGCAGTCTGGACATTTCACTGCCTCTACTGTCGTGGGGGTGCTGCCGACACGCGTCGAAACAGAACTGTAAAGATGACTTACAGTCAGGTCAACCCATCGACAGTAATCCACACGGCGGTGGCAGCGGGATTCAGGCCGCCCGGGCGGTGAACCGGTCGCCGTGCCGGTCGACGGTCAGCGACACGCCGAACGTCTTGGACAACAGCTCACCGGTCAGCGTCCGGCCGATCAGCCCCTGCGCCACGATTTCGCCGTCACGCACGAGCAGGGCGTGGGTGAAGCCCGGCGGGATCTCCTCGACGTGGTGGGTGACCAGCACGATCGCCGGGGCGTCGGGGTCCATCGCCAGCTCACCCAGCCGGGCGACCAGGTCCTCCCGGCCGCCCAGGTCGAGTCCGGCCGCCGGCTCGTCGAGCAGCAGCAGCTCCGGGTCGGTCATCAGCGCCCGGGCCACCTGCACCCGCTTGCGCTCCCCCTCCGACAGGGTGCCGTAGTCCCGCTCGGCCAGCCCGGCGACCCCGAGCTGGGCGAGCAGCCCGCGGGCGCGGGCCTCGTCGGCCGGGTCGTAGCTCTCCCGGAACCGGCCCACCACCGACCACGCCGCGGTCACGACCACGTCGACGACCCGCTCCCGCGCCGGGATCCGCTCGGCGAGCGCCGCCGTCGACAGGCCGATCCGGGTACGCAGCTCGTTGACGTCGGTGCGGCCGATCCGTTCGCCGAGGATCCGGGCCGTGCCGGTGGTCGGGTGCAGCCGACCGGCGGCGAGGTTGAGCATGGTGGTCTTGCCGGCCCCGTTGGGCCCGAGCACCACCCACCGCTCGTCGAGTTCGACCTGCCACGTCACGTCGCGCAGCAGGTGGTTGCCGGATCGTTGCACGCCGACCCCGTCGAGGTCGATCACCAGGTCCTCGTCCGCCACGATGCCCATCCAACCACGCACCACCTCGACGTTCCCCGCCCCCCGCCCCCGCGATCTTGCACTCGTCGCCCGACATAAGCCGTGAAAGGGGGAGATAAGTGCAAGATCGCGGGGCGTGGGTGGGGCGCGTGGCGCGCCGGGTCAGACCCGGGTGATGCGGATCGCGTCGGCGATGACCAGACCGGTGCCGTTCGTCCAGCGGCTCACCGCGACCTTGTTGGCGTCACCGGCGGTCAGGGTGTAGGTGCCGAGCACCCGCCACTGGCCGCCGGTCAGCCGTTGGTTGACGTTGACCGTCTGGTTCCCGCCGGAGGTGACGATGACGTACGGGGTCGAGTTGTTGTATCCCGCGTCGGCCGGCCACCAGGCGTCGACCCGGTACGTCGCCGTCGCCGGGATGTTGAACTTGTACCAGGCCGAGTCGCTGGCCAGGACCGGGTCGGCGAACCGGTAGTTGGCGCCGTGCCGCTGACTGGAGTATGCCGACGAGCCCCAGTTGCCGCTGGCGGTGAACCGGCCCGCGGTGTCGTTGTCGACGGTGGACGTCCAGCTCGGCGGCGGGGTGGTGCCGCCACCGTTGACCAGCTCCATGAAGCGGGTCCAGTTCCAGTTCGGCCCCGGGTCGGTGTGCGTGGCACCCGGAACCTGGTTGTGCCCGAGGATGTACGAACGGGTCTTCGGGATGTTGTACCGGTTGGCCAGGTGCCGGGTGAGCGCGGCCGACGAGCGGTACATCGCGTCGGTGAACCACGAGGCGTTGTTGACGAAGCCCTCGTGCTCGATGCCGATCGACTGGGTGTTGTAGGTCCAGTTGCCGGCGTGCCAGGCGACGTCCTTGTCCCGTACGGACTGGGTGACCGCGCCGTCCGACGAGCGGATCGTGTAGTGGGCACTGACCCCGGCACCGGGGTTCTGGAACCAGCTCACGGTGCCGGCGTACGAGCCCTGCGCCACGTGGATGATCACGTAGCGGATGTCGTACGTCGACTCCCGGCTGGACACGGTGTAGTTGTTGCTGTGCGCGGGCGCCCAGGCGGCCGGGCCGTAGTCGGCGCTCAGCGTGCCGACGCCGGGGTCGGCGGCACCGACCGGGGCGACCGAGGCGAGCGCGCCGCGCTGCGGGGCGACCGGGCGGCCGGGGATCCGGAGCGCGCCGCCGGCGGCGAAGCCGGTGCCGAGCAGGTCGTAGACGGCGTCGGCGTAGAGGCGGGTGGTCGCCGGGGTGGAGCCGCCGCCGTAGCGGGCCACCACGCCGTACCAGCGGTCGACGTCGTCGCGCTGGGCGGCGGTCAGCCCGGCCGCGTCGGCGTACGACCGGAGCACGGCGGCGGCCCCGGTGATGTTGGCGGCGGTGTCGGTGCGCAGTTCGGTGGCGGGCAGCCTGGTGAGGGCGGCCGCCTCGTCGAGGGTACGGACGTTCGGGTTGCTGGTCAGGTGCATGACGCCGTAGCCGTTCGAGGCGCTCGGCTCACCGTTGTGCCCGTCGAGACGGGTCTCGGCGTAGCCGAGCGCCGCGAGCAGGTCGCGCGGCACGTCGTAGCGGTCGGCCGCGGCCTCGAAGGCGGCGGCGAGCGGATCGGCGGCGCCCGACCGGTCGGCCGGCGCGGCCTGGGCCGGTTGGGCGGACAGGCCGACGGCCAGGGCGAGGGCGCCGCCGCCGATCAGGCGGGCGGCTCGACGCAGGGGGTTTCGTACGGTCACCGTCACTCCTCCCGAAGTGATGGACGCCCCCGGTCGCCGGGGACGTCGGGTGACCGAACGGTATAGCCAGATATCCATCTATGTCGAGAGCTTGCAGTACTGTTTACTTTATTGAAGAATTCCTTCACATGACGGGATGTGGCGTGGGCACCGGCTCAGCCCACCGTCGACCCGAAGACCTCGTCCCGGACCGCGTCCAGCGCGGTGCGCAACGCGCCCTGGAGCACCGGCTCCTCGGTCAGCTCGGTCACCTGCACCCGGGGCGACACCAGCGTGATCGCGGCCACCTCGTGCTGCACCCGCTCGGCGAGCGCGCTCCCGCCGGCCTGACCGACCTCGCCGGTCAGCACGACCAGCGGCGGGTCGAGCACCACACAGGTGCCGGCCACGCCGAGGGCCAGCCGGCGGGCCAGCTCGTCGAGGAACGGGCCACCCTCGGTCCCGGCCGCGATCGCCGCGCGCACGGCCTCGGCGGCGGTGGCCGCCCGGAAGCCGTGCTCGCGGGCCACCGCCCGGATCGCGTCGGCGCCGGCGACCTGCTGGAAGGCGGGCTTGGCCCGGCGCGACACGTCGCGCGGGATGGGCGCGCCGGGCACCGGGAGATAGCCGATCTCGCCGGCCGCGCCGGTGCTGCCGTGGTGCATCCGCCCGTTGATCATGATGGCGAGACCGATACCGACGCCGGCCCAGACCAGCACGAAGTTGTCGACACCACGGGCCGCCCCGGTGTGCGCCTCGGCGACCGCCGCCAGGTTGACGTCGTTCTCGAACACGACCGGGATGCGCAGGTCCTCGCGCAGCGCGGCGAGCAGCCCGCGGTGCCAGCGCGGCAGGTTGAACGCGAACGTGATGTCGCCGGTGGCGGGGTCGACCAGACCGGGGGTGCCGAGCACCACCCGGCGCACGCTGGCGAGCTGGGCGTGCGCCTCGCCGGCCGCCTGGACGACCGCGTTGTGCACCACGCCGACCGGGTCGTCGGTGTCGCGGGTGGACTGCTCGACCCGGCCGATCACCCCGCCGGTGATGTCGGCGCAGGCGGCGACCACCCGGTCCGGGCCGACGTCGACGCCGACGACGTACGCGCTGCCCGGGGTGACCGCGTAGAGCTGGGCGTTGGGGCCGCGGCCGCCGGCCTGCTCGCCGACCCGGGTGACCAGGCCGCGCTCCTCCAGGCGTTCGACGAGCTGGGAGGCGGTGACCTTGGACAGGCCGGTCAGCTCGCCGAGCTGGGCGCGGGTGAGCGGGCCCCGGTCGAGCAGCAGTTCCAGGGCGGCGCGGTCGTTGAGCGCGCGGAGGAGGCGGGGTGTGCCGGGCAGACGGGTGGAAGCCATGGAGACGTCCTCTATATTTAGTAAAGTTTCTTATCGATAACTGGGCCTTACCGGTAGCCGTAGCGTAATCGCAGATCATGACAACGGCCGGCACCCACCGGCGACAGGATGACCCCTGCCGGCACGTGACGCGCACCGGCGGGGACAAGAGGGAGACCAGGTGACGATCGACCCAGGACTTCGGCGGCTCGTGCTGCGCACCCTGCTCGCGGCCTTCCCGGGGACCGCACCCCCGCGATGGGCGGTCGAACTGGTCGCCGACGGGCTCGCCGGGCACACCCTCTTCGGCCGCAACGTCGTCGACCCCGCCCAGGTCGCCGCGACCACCGCCGCGCTGCGCCAGGCCCGCCCCGACGTCGTCGTCGCCATCGACGAGGAGGGCGGCGACGTCACCCGGCTCGCGCACGCCACCGGCAGCCCGTACCCGGGCAACGCCGCCCTCGGCGCGGTCGGCGACGTCGGCCTCACCCGGCGCGTCTACCAGGCCATCGGCACCGAACTCGCGGCCGCCGGCGTCACCCTCAACCTCGCGCCGACCGTCGACGTCAACTCACACGACGACAACCCGATCATCGGCACCCGCTCGTTCGGCGCCGACCCGGTCCGGGTCGCCGCCCACGCCGCCGCCGCGGTCACCGGGCTCCAGGCCGCCGGGGTCGCCGCCTGCGCGAAGCACTTTCCCGGCCACGGCGCCACGGTCGCCGACTCGCACCACGAACTGCCGACCGTCGACGTACCGCTGTCCGTGCTGCGGGCCCGCGACCTGCCGCCCTTCGCGGCGGTCATCGCCGCCGACGCCAAGGCCGTCATGACCGCACACATCCGGGTGCCGGCCCTGACCGGTCCCGCGCCGGCCACCTTCACCAGCGCCGTACTGGTCGACCTGCTCCGCCACGAATACGGCTTCACCGGCGCGGTCGTCACCGACGCCCTGGAGATGAAGGGGGCCGCGCTCGCCGCCGGTGGCGTCGCCCCGGCGGCCGTACGCGCCCTGGCGGCCGGCGCCGACCTGCTCTGCATCGGCGCCGACATCGACGAGCCGGCCCTGGTCGAAGAGGTGGTGGCGCACGTCGTCGCGGCCCTCGGCGACGGCCGGCTCGACCTCGCCCGGGTCGAGCAGGCCGCCGGCCGCGCCGCCGAACTCGCCGCCTGGACCCGGGCCGCCGCGCCGGACGAGACCGTGGCGACCGACCTCGGGTACGCCGCCGCCCGGCGCGCGGTCCGCGTCGAGGGCACCCTCACCGACCTCGGTACGCCCCTCGTGGTGCAGCTCGTGTCGTCGTCGACGATCGCCGAGGGGCGGGTGCCGTGGGGCCTCGGCCCGCACGTCGGCGGCGCCGAGCAACTGCGCGTGGTGGCCACCGAGACCGACGTACCCGACCTGGTGGAACGGGCCGGCGGCCGGCCGATCGTGCTGGTCGGGCGGCACGTGCACCGGCTGGCCGAGGCGCCGGCGCTGGTCGAGGCGCTGGCCGCCGCCCACCCGGTGGTCCTGGTCGAGATGGGCTGGCCGTCGCCCTGGCGGCCGGCGGGCGTACGCGCCTTCGTGACGACGTACGGCGCCAGCCACGCCAACGGCCGCGCGGCGGCGGAAACCCTCGGCCTGGCCGGCTGACCGGTCACGCTCCGGCGGCGCCGCACCCGACCCCGGGTGCGGCGCCGTTCCGGGTGAGCGGCGTCTCGCTTGAACGCGTTCAAAAGCAGTCGTACGCTCAGGGCGACCAAAACTTGAACACGTTCGAGAAAGGGGTCGACGGTGGACCTGAAGGTCTGGATGTACCTGAGCTACCTCGTGATCAGCATCGGGTTGGTCGTCTGGGTGGCCGGCGTGCTGTCGCGCAACGGGCTCGTCTTCCTCGTCGAGGTCTTCGACGACAGCAAGCTGGCAAAGGCGATCAACAGCCTGCTCGTGGTCGGCTTCTACCTGCTCAACCTCGGCTTCGCCATGTTCAACCTGCGCTACGGCGGCCGGATCACCTCGATGGCCCACGCGATGGAGGAACTGTCGCTGAAGATCGGCCTGATGCTCCTGGTACTGGGCATCCTGCACTTCTTCAACGTCTTCGCCCTCAACCGCTACCGGCGCGGGCGGCTGCGGCAACAGGCCCCCCGGCCGCCGGTGCCGCCCGCCGGCCGGCTCGCCATGGCCGGCCCGTACGCCGGTGGCCCGGTCGGGTTCCCGCCGGGCCGGCCGCCCGTACCGCCGCAGCATCCCGGCGCCGCCCGCCCCGGCGCGTCGCCCGAGGCCGCTCCCCCGGCCGGGCCGCCCATGCCGCCGCACCAGCCGCCGGCGCAGCCGTGACCGGTGCCCGGCCCGGCGATCCCACCGCACACGGGGGCGGTGGGATCGCCGGGTTCACCGTCCTCTACGACGGGCAGTGCCCGGTCTGCCGTACGGCGCGCGCCTGGCTGGCGGCGCGCGACCAGCTCGTACCGCTGTCGTTCGTGCCGGCCGGGTCGCCCCAGGCCCGGCTGCTGTTCCCCGACCTCGACCACGCCGCGACGCTGCGGGACATCACCGTGATCGCCGACACCGGCGAGGTGTACGTCGGCGACGGTGCCTGGCTGGCCTGCCTGTGGGCGCTCGCCGACTACCGGGCACTGGCCGACCGGCTCGCCCGGCCGGACCTGCTGCCGGTGGCGAGGCGGGTCGTGAAGACCGCGTCGGCGCTGCGGGAACGCTACCGGGAGCCGTACTACGGTGGTGACGATGAGCGAAGCGAGTGTGCCGACGACCGCTGCGGCTGAGCCGGCGACCGCCAAGGGCGAGCAGACCCGCCGGCTCATCCTCGACACCGCGATGCGACTCTTCCGCGAGCGCGGCTACACCCAGACGACGATGCGCGCGATCGCGAAGGAGGCGGGCGTCGCGGTCGGCAACGCCTACTACTACTTCGGTTCGAAGGAACACCTGATCCAGGAGTTCTACGCCGGCACGCAGGTCGAACACCGGGCCGCGGCGACACCCGTGCTGCGCCGCGAGTCGGACTTCGCGGCCCGGCTGCGCGGGGTGCTGCACGCCGGCATCGACGCGAACGCGCCCTACCACGCGTTCGCGGCGACGTTCTTCAAGACGGCCGCCGAGCCGACCTCGCCGCTGAGCCCGTTCTCGACCGAGTCGTCGGGGGCACGGGAGGCGTCGATCGCACTGTTCCGCGAGGTGGTCGAGGGGTCGACGGCGAAGGTGGACCCGGAACTGCGCGCCGACCTGCCGGAGTTGCTGTGGCTGGCGTACATGGGGGTGGTCCTCTACTGGGTGCACGACCGGTCGCCGGAGCAGGCCAAGACCCGGCGGTTGATCGACGGGGCCACCCCGTTGATCGACCGGCTGGTCGGCCTGTCCCGGCTGCGGGTGCTGCGCCCCGTGACCCGCGAGGTCATGCAGCTGATCCGCAGCCTGCGCCAGTAGTCACGGGACGAGGACGACCTTGCCCCGGGTCAGGCCGGCCTCGGCGGCGCGGTGCACGGCGGCCAGGTCGGCCAGCGGGCGGAACGCGGCGACGTCGACCCGGACCACGCCGGCGTCGACCAGCTTCACCAACTCGGCGAGCTGGGCCGGGTCGTTGCGCGCGACGAACCGGCTCGCCGTCACCGGTACGCCCGCGGGCACCTCGACCCCGACGGTGATGCTGACCAGCACGCCGCCCGGCCGGACCAGCGGCAGCAGGGCCGCCACCTGTTCCGGACCGGCCGCGACCAGGTTGAGCACGGCGTCGACCGGCCCGGGGAGCGCGTCGTCGAGTGGCGTGGTGGTGTAGTCGACGACCCGGTCGGCGCCGAGTCGGCGTACGGCGTCGGCGCTGCGCGGGCCGGCGGTGGCGACGACCCGTGCTCCGGCGTACCGGGCGAGTTGGACGGCGAACCCGCCGACACCGCCGCCCCCGCCGTTGACGAGCACCCACTGCCCGGGCGCGACGCGGGCGTGCTCGAACACCGCCTGCCACGCGGTGAGACCGGCGACCGGGATGGCCGCGGCGTCGGCGAGCGGGACGGCGGCGGGCGCCCGGACGAGACGGTCGGCCGTGGCCGTCACGTACTCGGCCGCGGCTCCGCCGCTGTCGACCCGGCCGACGACCCGGTCACCCACGGCGAAGGTGGACCCGCCGTCGCCGACCGCGACGACCGTGCCGGCGACGTCCCAGCCGAGCGTGTACGGCAGGTCCAGCGGGAAGACGGAGCTGAGCAGGCCGGACCGCAGTCCGATCTCGGACGGGTTGGACGAGGTCCCCGCGACGCGGATCAGCACCTCGTCGTGGCCCGGCACCGGGCGGGGGACGATGTCCTGGCGGATGACCGACACGTCGCCGTACCCGTGGATTCGCATGGCTCGCATGTCTCCGAACCTATGAACGACGGCGGTACCGGACCATGCGTACGGCTCCTCGGTCCATACCCGATCGTCTCGCGTCGGATACTGGCCGGGATGGACGTGCTCAGCGACGTGCTCGCGGTGCTGCGGACCGGCCGGCCACGGGCCGCGCTGGTGACCTGGCCCGCACCGTGGGCGCAACGGTTCGCCGCCGTACCCGGTTCGGCCGGCTTCCAGATGGTCCTGGCGGGACCGTGCTGGCTGATCCGGCCGGACACCGACCCGGTGTCGCTGGCCGTCGGTGACGTGGTGTTCCGTCCGCACGGGCCGGGGCACGTGCTGGCCGACAGCCCGTCGGCCCCGGTCACCGGACCGGACTGCGATCCGGACTCCGTCGGGCGTTACACCACCGTCGACCCGCCCGCCGGAAGCGGCGTGCCGGCCACCGTCACGCTCTGCGGCGCCTACGAGCTCGAACCGGCCCGTACCCATCCCCTGCTGCACGACCTGCCCGAACTCGTCCACCTTCCGGCGCACCTCGACCGGTATCCCGTGCTGCGGGCGACCGTGGAACTGCTCACCACCGAGCTGCGACAGCCCCGGCCCGGCACCGACGCCATCGTTCCCGCCCTGCTCGACACCCTGCTGCTCCACATCCTGCGGGCGTGGTTGGAGGAGCGGTCGACATCCGGCCCCGCCACCGGCTGGCCGGTGGCCCTCGCCGACCGGGCGGTCGGCGCCGCGCTGCGGGCGATGCACCGGGACCCGGCCCGCTCCTGGACGGTCGCGACCCTGGCCGCCGAGGCGGGGCTGTCCCGGGCGGCGTTCGCCCGCCGTTTCACGGCACTCGTCGGCCAGCCGCCGCTGGGCTACCTGACGTGGTGGCGGATGACCCTCGCGGCCCGCCGGCTCCGCGGGTCCGACGCGCCGCTGAGTTCGATCGCGGCCCGGGTCGGCTACGCCTCGGAGTTCGCGTTCGCCCATGCGTTCAAGCGCCGGTTCGGCGTCGCTCCCGGCAGATATCGACACTCTGAGTAATCAAAGTAGGACCAAGCGCCGACCAGTTCCCCTCCCGATGTAAGCCGCAAATGCGAGCCAAGTTGGCCGAACGGCCAATTCGGACGCGCCACCCTTGGCGTCCTAGAGAACGCTACGTAGCGTTACCGGCAGCCGCGCCGGTGCGGCACTTCGCCACGCCCGCCACCTGCGCAAAGGCACACAAATGCTGCGGTTCTTCCTGATCTCATCCGTCATCTTCAGCGCACTGCTACTACTCTCGGTAGTCGCTGCGTTTGGCTACGGATTCGCCCGGCCAGACCGTGCCGCGCACCGGCGCCGCCCACCGGCCTACCCCCGGTACGGCCCGGTCCGCGCCGATCAGGTGGCCATCATGATCGCCTGCCGTAACGGTGCGTCAACGATCGCGTCGGCCGTCGCGGCCGCCCGGGCCACCGGCGTCCCCGTCTACGTCGTCTCCGACGCATCGACCGACGACACCGCCCGGATCGCCGGCGAGGCCGGCGCCCACGTCCTCACCCTCCCCGTCAACGTCGGCAAGCCCGCCGCACTGCACGCCGGGTACGTACGGTTCGGGCTCGGCACCAGGTTCCGCGCGGTCGCGATCCTCGACGACGACGTGCTCGTCGACGCCGGCTTCGTCAGCGCCGCCCTGGCCCACCTGGAGGACCAGACCGCCATCGTCGTCGGCCACAACGTGACCTGGTGGCCGAAGGAGCGCCGGTGGAACCCGTGGCTGGCCAAGCGGGCCTACAGCTACTGGAGCTACCAGGTGCTCACCCGCCGGATCCAGAGCCACTTCAACGTCATGAACTGCATCTCCGGCAGCAACTCGCTCTACCGCACCGAACTGCTCGACGCCGTCCTGCCGCAGCGGCCGCCGTACATCGTGGACGACACGTACTGGGTGCTGGAGACGCACCGGCGGCGCCTCGGCCGGGTCGTCTACGCTCCGCGCGCCGTGGCCCACCTGCAGGATCCGACCAGCATGCGGGACTGGTACCGGCAGAACCTGCGCTGGATGTGGGGCACCTTCCAGGGCGTCATCGGCCACCGGGTCGGCCGCCGGGCCACCCGCTTCGACTACGCGTACGTGCTGCTGATGCTGCACTGGGCGCTGTACGTCGTCGGCGCGCCGCTGACCGTGTGGGTGCTGGCCACCGCCGGCCTCGGCGTCGGCACCGGACTACTTCTCCTCCTGGCCGGCCAGTCGGTCTGGCTGCTGCTGGCCGCCTGGCGGCTGCGCCGGCCCCGGCTGGTCCTCTTCCTGCCCCTGATCACCCTGACCGACCTGCTCTACCGGGTCGTCATGGTGCACGCGCTGGTGAAGGCCATCCGCCAGCCGACCGTCGACCGCTGCGTGTGGGCGTCGCCCGCCCGTATCGGCACCCCGCAACCCACCCGAGTATGAGGAGTACGGCATGTCAGCCAACCAGGAACTGCCCCTGACCGGCGCTTCGGCGGCCGCCGTGGGCGTGCTCGGCGCGATCACGCTGGCGGTCGGCGCGCTGCTGGTGACCGTGGCCCAGTGGGGCGCGAAGGCCCGCCGCCGGATCGGCTGAGCAGGCCCGCCCCGGCGCCCGGTGCCCGGCCCCGGGGCCGGCCCCGGCCATGATCCCCGTGATCAGGGGAAATGCGGCCCGCCGCGCCGACGACACGCGGGGCGTACTCCCTGATCACGGGGATCATGAGGGGCGGGTCGGGTGGAAGCGGCGCAGGCGGAGGCTGTTGGTCACCACGAAGACCGACGACAACGCCATCGCGGCACCGGCGACCATGGGGCTGAGCACCCCGGCGGCGGCCAGCGGGATCGCCGCCACGTTGTAGGCGAACGCCCAGAACAGATTGCTCTTGATCACCCGCAGCGTGTGCCGGGACATCCGGATCGCGTCGACCGCCGCCGTCAGGTCGCCCCGGACGAGGGTCAGGTCGCTGGCCTCGATCGCCACGTCGGTGCCGCTGCCCATCGCCAGTCCGAGGTCGGCCTGGGCGAGGGCGGCCGCGTCGTTGACCCCGTCGCCGACCATCGCCACCGCCGCACCCCGCTCCTGGAGCCGGCGTACGACGTCGACCTTGCCGGCCGGCATGACCCCGGCGAACACCTCGTCGATCCCGACCTCGTCGGCGACGGCCCGGGCCGCAGCGGCGTTGTCGCCGGTGAGCAGCACCGGGGTCAGGCCGAGCCCGCGCAGCGCGGTGACCGCCTGGCGGCTGGTCGGCCGGACCGTGTCGGCGACCACCAGCAGGCCACGGACCCGCTGGTCCCAGCCGACGGTGACCACCGTGCGGCCGACCGACTCGGCCTCGGCCGCCGCGGCGGCGAGCGCTCCGAGCAGCTCGCCGGCGAAGGCGGCCCGGCCGGCGACGACCTCGTGCCCCTCGACGGTGCCGCGTACGCCGAGTCCCTCGACGGCGGCGAACCCGGTGACCGGCGGCAGCGGCCCGGGTACGGCGGCCGCCACGGCCCGGCCGATCGGGTGTTCGGAGGCGGCCTCGACCGCGGCGGCGAGCCGCCGGACGCGCTCCGGGTCCTCGCCGTCGGCGGCGACGGTGTCGACCAGGGTCATCCGCCCGGCGGTGACAGTGCCGGTCTTGTCGAGCACGACGGTGTCGACGCGGCGGGTCGACTCCAGCGCCTCCGGTCCCTTGATCAGGATGCCGAGCTGGGCGGCCCGGCCGGTGCCGACCAGCAGCGCGGTCGGGGTGGCCAGGCCGAGGGCGCACGGGCAGGCGATGATCAGCACGGCGACCGCGGCGGTGAACGCCGTGACGGTTCCGGCGCCGGTACCCAGCCAGTAGCCGAGCGTCCCGGCGGCCAGCGCGATGACCACGGGTACGAAGACTCCGCTGATCCGGTCGGCGAGCCGCTGCACCCGCGCCTTTCCGCTCTGCGCCTGCTCGACCAGCCGGGCCATCTGGGCGAGCTGGGTGTCGCCGCCGACCCGGTTGGCGGTGACCAGCAGCCGGCCGCCGGCGTTCACGGTGCCGCCGACCACCTGGTCGCCGGGGCCGACCTCGACCGGCACCGACTCGCCGGTGACCATGCTCAGGTCGACGGCGGAGGTGCCGTCGTCGACCACGCCGTCGGTGGCGATCTTCTCGCCGGGCCGTACGACGAAGGTGTCGCCGACCGCGAGTTCGGCGATCGGGACGCGGGTCTCGACGCCGCCCCGCAGCAGCGCGACGTCCTTGGCGCCGAGGTCGAGCAGGGCGCGCAGCGCGGCGCCGGCCCGACGCTTGGCGCGCGCCTCGAAATAGCGGCCGGCGAGGATGAACATGGTCACCCCGGCGGCCGTCTCCAGGTAGATGGTGCCGTCACCGGCACCGCGCGGCACGGTCCACTCGAAGCCGTGGGCCATGCCGGGATGGCCGGCGGTGCCGAGGAACAGCGCCCAGAGCGACCAGCCGAAGGCGGCGAGGGTGCCGAGCGAGACGAGGGTGTCCATGGTCGCCGCGCCGTGCCGCAGGTTGGTCCAGGCGGCCCGGTGGAACGGCAGGCCGGCCCAGAGCACGACCGGGGCGGCGAGGGTGAGCGAGAGCCACTGCCAGTTGGTGAACTGCAGCGGCGGGACCATGGCCAGGGCGATCACCGGTACGGCGAGCACGACCGAGACCAGCAGCCGGTCGCGCAGCAGGCGCGGCTCGACATCCTGGGCGGTCTCGGCGCCGTCGCCGTCGGCCGGGGCGGCGGGCGGGGCCGGCAGCGCGGCGGTGTAGCCGGTCTGCTCGACGACCGCGATGAGGTCGGCGGGGGTGACCGGCGGCGCGGCGGTGACGGTGGCCTTCTCGGTGGCGTAGTTGACGGTCGCGGTGACGCCGTCGATCCGGTTGAGCTTCCTCTCGATCCTGGACGCACAGGACGCGCAGGTCATCCCGCCGATGGTGAGCTCGATCAGGTTGGTGGCCACCCCGCTCCTCCCGCCGGCCCGGTTCTCCGCTCCACCGAGCCTACCCCTACCCCCCAGCGGTATAGGACGGGCCGTTTGGGTCACCGGGGGCGGGGTACCCCACCGGCTGCCGTGGGCACGGTTCAGCAGACGCGAACGGGGAGTGGTCCTGATGTCCTACGCCAGCTCGATACTCGGAAGCCACCCGGGGGAGTTCGGCGGGCTCGACCGGGCCCTGCTCAACACGGCCGTCGACGCCTCCGTCGCCTGCGCCCAGGCGTGCACCGCCTGCGCCGACGCCTGCCTCAGCGAGGAACAGGTCGCCGCGCTGACCGTCTGCATCCGGATCAACCTCGACTGCGCCGACCTGTGCGAGACGACCAGCCGGGTGCTGTCCCGGCACACCGGCTACGACCGCAACGTGACCCGCGCCATGCTGGTCGCCTGCGTCGCGGCGTGCCGGAGCTGCGCCGAGGAGTGCGACCGGCACGCGGCCATGCACGAACACTGCCGGGTCTGCGCCGAAGCCTGCCGCCGCTGCGAGCGGGCCTGCCAGGAACTGCTGGACGGGCTCACCTGACCCCACGGACACCTGACCCCCACGGACACCGATGCCGCCGCCCGATCCCGGGCGGCGGCATCCGTTCGGCGCCGGCGTCAGCCCTTGCCGCTCGTACGCACCAGAGTCCGGATCTGGCGCAGCAGCACCGACAGCGCCGCCAGGTCGGCCCGCGACTCGTCGAACTCACCCATCGCCTTGTAGGCACGGGTGATCGAGGTGGCGTTACCCGCCTCCCACTGGGCCACCCGCTCCGACGCGTCGTCGGCCGCCGACGTCGAGTTGAGCACCTCGACGGTCAGCGCGGCGAGGGCGGCGTAGAGGTCGTAGCGCAACGCCATCCGGGCCAGCGTCTGCCACCGGTCCTCCCGCGGCAGCAGCGAGATCTTCGACAGCAGCGCGTCGACCCGGAACCGCTCGGACAGCGCGAAGTAGACCCCGGCGACCTCGTCGACGTCCCGCCCGGTCTCGGCAGCCGTCTCGACCACGTCGAGCAGACCGAAGCTGTACATGATCCGGGTCGCCCGCTCGGCCACCTCGCGGGGCAGCCCACGGCCCATGTTGACCGCGACGTGCCCCTGGAGTGCCTCCCGCTCGGCGCCGGCGAACAGCTCGTCCAACCGGGTGAGCAACCGGGACACCCCGGCCCGCAACCGATCGATCTCGGCCGGCACGTCGAGCGGCGAGCGGCGGTTGGTCACCAGCCACCGCACCGCCCGGTCGAGCAGCCGCCGGGCCTCCAGGTGGACCGAGGTCTGCGCCTCGGTGGGCACCTGGTTGTCCAGCCGCTCGACCGCCGCCCACAACTCGTCGAGGGCGAAGACCTCACGGACCACCACGTACGCCCGGATCACGTCGGCCGCCGACGCGCCGGTCTCCTCGACCGCCCGGAAGACGAACGAGATACCGCCCCGGTTGATCACCTCGTTGACCAGCGCGGTGGAGACGATCTCCCGGCGCAGCCGGTGACCGGGCATCCGGTGGGCGAACCGGTCCCGCAGCGGCGTCGGGAAGTAGTCGGTCAGCACCCGCGCCGTCCACGGCTCGTCGACGAGGGCGTCGCCGAGGATCTCCCGCTCCAGCACGATCTTGACGTAGGCCATCAGCACGGCGAACTCGGGCAGGGTCAGGCCGGTGTCGGCCCGGGCGGCGAGTTCCTCGTCGGAGGGCAGCGCCTCCAGCGCCCGGTCGAGGTGGCCGGCGCGTTCCAGCTCGGTCAGCATCCGCCGGTGCACCGGCAGCAGCGACTGCGCGCCGGCCCGGGCGCTGCCCAGCGCCCTGGCCTGCTCGTAGTTGTCGCGCAGCACCAGCTCGGCGACCTCGTCGGTCATCTCCGCCAGCAGCTCGTCGCGCTCCGGGCGGGTCAGCTCGCCGTCGGTGATCGCACCGCCGAGCAGGATCTTGATGTTGACCTCGTGGTCGGAGCAGTCGACCCCGGCCGAGTTGTCGATGAAGTCGGTGTAGATGCGCCCACCGGTGCCACCCGGCCCGGCGGTGTTCCCGCCCCGGCCACCGGCCATCGCGTACTCGATCCGGCCGAGCTGGGTGAAGCCCAGGTTCCCGCCCTCGCCGACCACCCGGGCCCGCAGCTGGCGCCCGTTGACCCGGATCGCGTCGTTGGACTTGTCGCCCACCTCGGCGTTGGACTCGGTCGCCGCCTTCACGTACGTGCCGATGCCGCCGTTCCACACCAGGTCCACCGGTGCCTGGAGGATCGCCTTCATCAGATCCTGCGGCGACATCGAGGTGACCTGCGCGTCGAGGTCGAGCGCCGCGCGGACCTGCGGCGAGATCGGCACCGACTTGGCCGTACGGGGGAAGACGCCGCCGCCGTCGGAGATCAACTGTGTGTCGTAGTCGGTCCACGAGGAGCGCGGCAGGTCGAACAGCCGGCGGCGCTCGGCGTACGAGCGGGCCGCGTCCGGGTCGGGGTCGAGGAAGATGTGCCGGTGGTCGAACGCGGCCACCAGCCGGATGTGCTCCGACAGCAGCATGCCGTTGCCGAACACGTCACCCGACATGTCACCGACGCCGACCACCGTGAAGTCCTCGGTCTGGGTGTCCAGCCCCATGTCCCGGAAGTGCCGCTTGACCGACTCCCAGGCACCGCGCGCGGTGATGCCCATCCTCTTGTGGTCGTAGCCGGCGGAACCGCCGGACGCGAACGCGTCACCGAGCCAGAACCGGTGCGCCTTCGAGATCTCGTTGGCGATGTCGGAGAACGTCGCCGTGCCCTTGTCGGCCGCCACCACCAGGTAGGGGTCGTCGCCGTCGTGGCGTACGACCTCGGCCGGCGGGACGATCTCGCCGCTGACGATGTTGTCGGTCACGTCGAGCAGCGCCGAGATGAACAGCTTGTAGCAGGCGACCGCCTCGTCCCGGTCGCCCGGCAACTGCTTGAGCACGAAGCCGCCCTTCGCGCCGACCGGCACGATCACGGCGTTCTTCACCATCTGCGCCTTGACCAGGCCCAGCACCTCCGTACGGAAGTCCTCGCGCCGGTCGGACCAGCGCAGCCCGCCCCGGGCCACCGGCCCGAACCGCAGGTGTACGCCCTCCAGCCGGGGCGAGTAGACGAAGATCTCGTACTTCGGCCGGGGCGCCGGCAGGTCCGGGATCGCCTGCGGGTCGAGCTTGAACGCCACGTACGACTTCGGGCGCCCGTCGTCGCCACGCTGGTAGAAGCTGGTCCGCAGGGTGGCCTGGATCAGCGTCAGGTAGGAGCGCAGGATGCGGTCCTGGTCGAGGCTGGCCACGTCGTCGAGCTGCTGCCCGACCGCGGTCAGCAGCTCCTTGCTCTCCAGGTTGCGTTCCTCGGCCGACAGCCCACGCCTTGGGTCGAACCGGATCTCGAAGAGCCGCACCAGCAGCGCCGCGATCGCCGGGTAGGCGATGAACGTCGCCTCCATGTATTCCTGCGAGAAGATCGTGCCGGCCTGGCGCAGGTATTTCGCGTAGGCCCGCAGCACCACCACCTGCCGCCAGGTCAGCCCGGCCCGCAGCACCAGCTCGTTGAACCCGTCGACCTCGGCCTCGCCGCGCCAGGTCGCCGAGAACGCGTTCTCCACGTGCGGGCGTACGCCGGTCAGCTCCCGCGCGTCCGGCGGCAACTCCAGCCCGAAGTCGTAGAGGAAGATCCGCCCGTCGGAGCGGGTGATCTCGTACGGCCGCTCGTCGACGACGCTGACCCCGAGCGAGTGCAGCACCGGCAGTACGGCGGACAGCACCATCGGCTCGCCGTACCGGTAGACCTTGAACCGCACCGTCCGGTCGCCCGGCTCGATCGGTTCACCGGCCGGTTTGTGCTTGCGGAACATGTGCATCTCGAGCTGGCCCGGTTCCTCGAGCAGTTCGAGTTTCGCCAGGTCCTTCAACGCCTCGTACGGCGTCTGGTCGTCGCGGTAGCCGTCGGGGAAGGCGTCGGCGTAGCGGGCGTGCAGCACCTTGGCCTGCTCGTCGCCGAGCTTGCGCTCCAGCACCAGCCGGAAGTCGTCGCCCCACAGCCGGGTCGCGTCGGCGAGGTGCTCGGCGAGCGCGTCGGCGTCGAACTGGCCCGGCGGGTCGGCCGGGTCGGTACGCACGATGAAGTGCACCCGGGCGAGCACCGACTCGGTGACCCGGGTGGTGTAGTCGACCCCGATCCCGTTCAGCTCGGCGAGCAGGATCTCCTGCATCCGCAGCCGGTTCTGGGTGGTGAACCGGTCGCGGGGCAGGTAGATCAGGCACGAGATGAACCGGCCGTAGCCGTCCCGGCGCAGGAAGAGACGCAACTGCCGGCGGCCCGCCATCCGCAGCACGCCGATCACCGCGTGGTAGAGGTCGTCGGTCTTGATCTGGAACAGCTCGTCGCGCGGATAGGTCTCCAGGATCTGCATCAGATCCTTGCCGGAGTGGCTGCGCGGGCTCAGCCCGGACCGCTCCATCACCTCGGCGACCTTGCGGCTGACCACCGGCAGGTCACGGACGCTGGCCCGGTAGGCGGCGCTGGAGAACAGCCCCAGGAACCGCTTCTCGCCGACCACCTCGCCGTGCTCGTCGAACGTCTTGAAGCCGATGTAGTCCAGGTAGGCCGACCGGTGCACGGTCGCCCGCGAGTTGGCCTTGGTGATGATCAGCAGACGCTTCTCCAGCACCTTGTCGGCCGCCTCCGGCGTCATCGACGCCAGCGCCCGGGGCGCGTGCTGGCCGGCCCCGGCGGGCTGCCCCACCGGGTCCTGGCGCAGGATGCCCAGCCCGGTGCCGGGCACCGCCTCCAGCGTCCGGTTCTCCCCGTCCGGGCGGCCGGTGGCCCCGGCCAGCCGGTATTCGCGGTAGCCGAGGAACGTGAAGTGCTCGTGCGCCATCCAGCGCAGCAGCTCCACCGAGTCGGTGATGTCCTTCTCCGGCACCGGCAGCCGGGTCTCCGGGACCCGTACCGTGTCCAGCTCGTCGGCCAGCGCGAGAGCGCGCTCGCGCATCGACTGCCAGTCCTCGACCGCCTCGCGCACGTCGGTGAGCACCCGGGTCAGGTCGGCACGCAGCCGCTCCCGGTCCTCGGCGTCGCGGACCGGGTCGATCTCCAGCCGCATCCAGCTCTCGACCTGGTCGCCGTCGATCGCGTCGTCCGGCTCCACCTCGGCGGCGACCTCGGTCAGCCGGCCGCCGGCCTCCCGGCGTACGACCACGAGCGGGTGCACCAGCAGGTGCAGGTCCAACTGGCGGGTGTTGAGCAGCGCGGTCACCGAACTCACCAGGAACGGCATGTCGTCGGTGACGATCTGGATCACGGTGTGCTGCTGGTCACCGACCGGCTGGCTGATCTGGAGCTTCAGCTCGCCCGGCAGCCGCTGCTCGGCGAGCTGGCGGTGGGCCAGGGCGGCCTCGACCATCTCCTCCGGCGTACACCCGACCAGTTCCTCGTCGGCGGCGAACCGCCAGAAGCGGTCGGTCAGGGCTGCCGCGTCCTGGTCCCGCCCGGCGAGCGCCACCGCCTGGGCGACCAGCCGCTCGGCGCTGGGAACCTGCTCGTCAAGGTCGACATCCTCGATGTCGTCCGCGGTCGGATTGATCGCTAGACCCTCTTCGTAGAGAGTGTCCAAGCTCACCCCGATGTCCGCCTCGACCATTGAAGTGTGGAACTCGTCGATCCGGCTGTCATCCTGCCGGAGGGCGGGTTCCGGTCTGGTCACCGGCCGCCGGTCCATCCGTGCACTCCCCTCGGCCCACTACGCTGTGGGTCACTCCGCCCCAGCCTAGGCCCTGCCGTCCGGATCGCCGTCCGGTGGATCGGTGTGCCCAGCGTCTGGAACCCGACGTGGCACCGGCGAGTAGTACCCATCGGCCCGCCGTCATCACCTCGGTCGCCGCACCACCGGTGTCCGCGCCGGTCAGTGCCCGGATACCCGGACACCACGAATCGGCCAGCCGTACTACGGTCGATGGTCGACACCGGTCGGGAGGGGGAGCTGACATGCGGGGGTCGAGCAACAGGGTCGGGGCCGGGCGGCGGATCGTGGCGGCGCTGGCGGGCCTGACGATGGCCGCCGGCCTGCTCACCGGATGCGGCGCCGACGACGGGCCGGACCAGGCCGTCGACGCGCTGCTCGGCGGCTGGTCGACCGGCGAGCTCGCCGCCGTCGCGTTCGTCGACCCGGCCGGTCGCAAGCTGCCGGCGGCCGACGTCGCCGGGCAGATCAAGCACCTCAGCGGCGACCTCGCCGCCAGCCCGCCGGCCCTGAAGCGCAGCGGCCGGGCCGAGGTCACCAACGACGTGGCGGTCGCCACCGTCACCGTCGACTGGACGCTGCCCGGCGGCACCCACTGGACCTACCCGACCCAGGTACGGCTCACCCGTGGCGCCGACGACGCCTGGCAGGTGATCTGGGAGCCGAAGGTGGTGCAGGAGCAGCTCACCGACGGCGACCAGCTGAGCCTCGCCCGGCTGCCCGCCCCGCGCGGCGGCATCCTCGACGGCGCCGGCCAGCCGGTCTTCGCCGCCCGGCCGGTGGTCACCGTCGGGGTGCAGCCCAGCGAGGTCGACGACGCACCGGCCCTGGTCAAGGCACTGGACACCGCCTTCAAGGCGATCCGGCCGGCGATCCCGGCGATCGACCTCAGCGGGCTGCCGGACCGGCTCGCCCAGGCCAAACCCGACGCGTTCGTCGAGGTCGTCACCCTGCGCCGGGAGGCGTACGACCAGATCCGGGACCGGATCCGCGACCTGCCCGGCACCAAGTTCCAGGAGTCGACCCGCGACCTCGCGCCGACCCGGGACTTCGCCCGCGCCCTGCTCGGCACCGTCGACGCGGTGACCAAGGAGGACATGGAGCGCGACCCCGACGCCTACGTCCTCGGCGACCTGGTCGGCCACGGCGGCCTGCAGGGGCGCTACGAGCAGCGGCTGCGCGGCACCGGCGGGGTCGCCGTCACCATCGTGCGCAAGGGGCCGGACGGCACCGTCGCCCAGACCGGCACCGAGGTCTTCCGCGGCGAGCCGAAGCCCGGCGAGCCGGTCCGCACCACGATCGACGTACGCACCCAGAACGCCGCCGACGCCGCCCTCGCCGGCGAGACCCGCCGGGCCGCCCTGGTCGCCGTACGGGTCACCGACGGCGCGATCCTGGCCGCCGCGAACGGTCCGGGCGGTGGCCAGGAGAACCTGGCGTTCACCGCCCAGGTGCCGCCCGGCTCCGGCTTCAAGATGGTCAGCGCACTCGGCCTGCTCGACGCCGGCGCGGTCACCCTCGACCAGGTGGTCGCCTGCCCGCGCAACACCACCGTGGACGGCCGTACCTTCAAGAACTCCGACAACTTCGAACTCGGCCCGGTGCCGTTCCGGGTCGACTTCGCCCGATCCTGCAACACCGCGTTCGCCGACCTGGCCCCGAAGCTCGGCCCGGACGGGCTGGCCGCCGCCGGCCGTACCCTCGGCCTGGAGGGCGCCTGGGACCTCGGGATCGACGCGTTCAGCGGCAAGGTGTCGACCGGCGGCCCGGCGGCCGAGCGGGCGGCGGCCGCGTTCGGGCAGGGCACCACGCTGGTCAGCCCGCTGGCGATGGCGTCGGCGACCGCGGCGGTCGCCCGTGGCCAGTGGCAGCAGCCGACCCTGCTGCTCGATCCGGCGCCGGCCACGCCCGCGCCGCCCGGGCCGCAGCTCAAGCCGACCTCGGTCGAGCCGCTGCGCACGATGATGCGCGAGGTGGTCACCACCGGCACGGCCACCGCGCTGCGGGACGTACCCGGCGGTCCGGTGCACGGCAAGACCGGCACCGCCGAGTACGACGACAACCCGGCCAACACCCACGCCTGGTTCATCGGCTGGCAGGGCGACGTGGCGTTCGCGGTGTTCGTGGAGAAGGGCGGTTCGAGCACGACCAGCGCGGTTCCGCTGACCGAACGCTTCCTCCGCGAACTCGCCCGCTCCTGACCACCCCGGACGCGACCCGGCACGGCAGTAGCGCCCGGCAACGCTAGCCCCGCCTGCCACACCGTTGATCTGGGCGCCAGCGACCCTATCCGGGCTCCGTAAGGTCGCTGGCGCCCAGATCGACAAGCCCACACTGTGGCGCGCGCCCGGACCTTCATGATCGTCTGTGGTTCAGACGGTGTCCGACCGGCGGATCGGCTGCTGCGACGTCGACGCGGACGGCGTCAGGTGGGGTCGGCGTCCGCGCCCTGATCGCTGGCGGGCTGCCGCTGCCCAGGTGCCAGGCCGGGACGACCGGTCAAAATGTCGGCGGCCGAGATACGCCTGGGACGGCCGGAATCGGCCGGAGCCGGGGGTCCGTTCGGGGGTCCGGCCGGCTCTGCCGGCGCCACCTGCCTCGGTGCCGCCCGGGTCAGCACGGACCAGCCCGACGCCACCTGCTCCGGCGCCACCTCGGCCGGCCGGGACTGCTCCGGCGGCACCGTCTCCGACGCCGCCCCGTCCGACGCCGGATCGGTCAACGCCGGCCCGGCCGGCCCAGCCACCTCCGGTGTCGCCCCGGCGGCGGTCGCCGACGCCGTCGCCTCGGTCACGGCTGGTTCGGCTGCCGGCAGGCCCGGCTCGGGCGCACCCGCCGCCGCGTCGGCCGGGTCCGCGGTGCGGACGGTGAATCGCGGTTCGGGGGTACGGCCGGCCCGCCAGGCGGTGTCGCGGGCGGCGGCACCGGCGGCGGCCACCTGCTCGGCCAGCCCGATCACCGAGTCCGCCCGGTGGGCAGGGCCGGCCACCGGGTCGGGACGGTCCGGAGGCGGGATCACCACGGCCGGGGCATCCGTCGGCGGGTGCTCGACCGGCGCCACACCCGGGACACCCACCGGGGTCGCCGCACCCGGGGCACCCACCGGGGTCGGCGCACCCGGGGCCACCCCGGCCGGCCCGTCCGCACCGTCCCGGACCGGGGCGGCCGGCTCCGGCGCCGGCTCCGGCCGGCGCACCGCGGACAGTCCGGCGACGAGGGTGGAGACGATCTCGGCGGCGTACGAGCCGTCCGGGTCGTAGTCGGGGTCGAAGACGGTGATCTCGATGCCGAGGCAGTGTGGCGTGTCGACCAGGCCGGCGATCAGCAGCTCCAGCTCGGCGAAGGCGATGCCGCCCGGGTCGGGGGCGTCGACCGCCGGCATCACCGCCGGGTCGAGGACGTCGACGTCGACGTGCACCCAGTAGCCGGCGCAGTCGGCGAGCTGGTCGTGGGCCCACTGCGCGGTCCGGGCCGCGCCCTCGGTGCGCAGCAGCGGCACCGGCCGGGTGACGATCCCGGCGGCCTGGAGGTCGAGCCGGTATTCGTCCTGGGTGCGGATGCCCAGCACGACGACGTCGATGTCCCGGAAGTAGGGTCGCCGCCCCTCGATGGCGGCCAGGTCGGCCTGGCCCCGGCCGGTCACCAGGGCGAGGTCCTCGCCGGCGGCGGCGCCGACGTACGAGGCGTTGCCCGGGTGCCGGAAGTCGGAGTGCCCGTCGACGAAGACCAGCCCGATCCGCCCGCCGACCGCCTCGCCGAGGCGGTGCATGGCCAGTGCCGAGCCGAGCAGGATCGAGCAGTCACCGCCGAGGACGACCGGGAACTCGTCGGCGTCGATGATCGCGCCGATCCGTTCGGCGAGCGCGGTCGAGTAGCGGGCGATGGCCGGTGCGTGGCAGACCCCGTCGCCGGGGCGCCAGTCGGCGGGGTCGTACCGGGGTGGGGTGAGGCAGCCGGCGTCGCGGGCGCCGAGCCGTTCGACCAGGCCGTGATCGCGCAGCGCGCCGGGGGCCTTGGCGCAGCCGGGCACCGAGGTGGTGGTCGGCGGGCGCAGGCCGAGGTTGGACGGGGCGTCGAGGATCGCGATCCGGCGATTCATGGGCTCCCCGTCCTGGTCGGCGGCTCCGCGGGGGTGCGGAGACCGGTTGGCCGCCGGGTGGGTGCGGGGAGCGTGTGCTCCCCGCTCCCGCGACGGATCAGAACAACGCGTTGGCGAGCGCCCGGCGGGCGCTGCCCACGGCCGGGTCGTCGGGCCCGGCGACGGTGAACAACGACAGCAGGTGCTTGCGGATCGTCTCCCGGTCGTCGCCGGCGGTGCGCCGGACGAGGTCGACCAGCCGCTGGTAGGCCAGTTCGGCCTGGCCGCTGAGCACCTCGACGTCGGCCGCGAGCAACTGGGCGGCGACGTCGTCGGGGCCGGCCTGCGCGGCGGCGAGGGCCTGGGCCGGGTTGACGCCGGCGACCCGGCGGGCGAGCGAGACGTGGGCGAGCCCGGCCTCGGCCGAGGCGTCGGCCGGCGACTCGGCGAGGATCTTGCGGTATGCCTGCTCGGCGGCGTCGAGGTCGCCGGTGATCAGTGCCTCGTCGGCCTCGGTGAGGCGCGGGTCCTCGGGCGTCTCCACGGTGACCCCGCCGGCCTGGAGGACGGCGCCGATCCACTGGCGGATCTGCGATTCCGGCTGGAGCCCGGCGAATCCGGGTGCCATCTGGCCGCCGATGACGGCGTAGACGGTCGGGATGCTCTGGACCCGGAACATCTGGGCGAGGCGCTGGTTGGCGTCGACATCGATCTTGGCGAGGACCCAGCTTCCGCCGCCCTCGGCGGCCAGCCGTTCGAGCAGCGGGGAGAGCTGCTTGCAGGGCTGGCACCACTCGGCCCAGAAGTCGAGCACCACCGGGGTGGTCATCGAGCGTTCGAGCACCTCGGTCTGGAACGTGGCTTCGGTGACATCGATCACGGTGACCGCGCCGGGCGCGACGCCACCGGGGACGGGGTGGCCCCCGGCGGGTGTGGTGGTCGCGGGCCGGGCGGGGGTGGGTGCGGCGCTGCGCAGCGCGCCGAGGTCTACCGCGCCGCGGGTGAAGATCGACGGGGTGGTCCGTGGGTCGCTCATGGTTGTCTAGTCTCGCACGTGGTCAGCCCTCCGCGGCCGGACCACCACGCCCCGCGCACCACCGCCGTCCGTCGCCGTGACTTCAGAACCGGGCCGGTTCGCGGTAGACGCCCCACTCGTCGCGCAGGGCATCGCAGATCTCGCCGAGGGTGGCCTCGGCGCGTACCGCGTCGAGCATCGCCGGGATCATGTTCTCGCCGCCGCGGGCCGCGGTGAGCATCCGGTGCAGGGCGGCCTTGACGGCCGCGTCGTCCCGGCCGGTCTTGCGGTCGGCGAGCAGCCGCTTCTGCTCGACCTCGACCTCGTGCGAGATGCGCAGGATCTCGAGATCCTTGGCGATCGTGGCGGTGTGGCAGTTGACCCCGACGATCTTCTTGTCGCCCTTCTCGAGCGCCTGCTGGTAGGTGAAGGCGGAGTCGGCGATGTGGCTGGTGAACCAGCCGTCCTCGATGCCGCGCAGGATGCCGGCGGTCATCGGGCCGATCGGGTGCTCCCCCTTGCCGCCGAGTTCCCTGATCCGCGCGAAGATCGCCTCGGCCTCCGCCTCGATCGAGTCGGTCAGCGCCTCGACGTACCAGGAGCCGCCGAGCGGGTCGGCGACGTTGGTCACGCCGATCTCCTCCATCAGCACCTGCTGGGTACGCAGCGCGATCTCGGCGGACTCGTCGGTCGGCAGCGCGAGGGTCTCGTCGAGCGCGTTGGTGTGCAGCGAGTTGGTGCCGCCCAGGATGGCCGCGAGCGCCTCCACCGCGGTGCGTACGACGTTGTTCACCGGCTGCTGCGCGGTCAGCGACACCCCCGCGGTCTGGGTGTGGAACCGCAGCCAGAGCGCCTTCTCGCTGGTGGCGCCGTACTCGTCGCGCAGCCAGCGGGCCCAGATCCGGCGGGCGGCCCGGAACTTGGCGATCTCCTCGAAGAAGTCGACGTGGGAGTCGAAGAAGAAGCTCAGCCCGGGCGCGAAGGTGTTGACGTCGAGGCCCCGGGAAAGCCCGAGTTCGACGTACCCGAAGCCGTCGGCCAGGGTGTACGCCAGCTCCTGCGCGGCGGTCGCGCCGGCCTCGCGGATGTGGTAGCCGGAGACCGACAGCGGCTTGTAGCGCGGGATCTCGGCCGCGCAGTACTCCATCAGGTCGCCGATCAGCCGCAGGTGCGGTTCCGGGGCGAAGAGCCACTCCTTCTGGGCGATGTACTCCTTGAAGATGTCGGTCTGGAGCGTGCCGTCCAACTTGGACAGGTCGGCGCCCTGGCGCTCGGCGGCGACCAGGTACATGCAGAAGACCGGGACGGCCGGTCCGGAGATGGTCATCGAGGTGGTGACGGCGGCCAGGTCGATGCCGTCGAACAGCACCTCCATGTCGGCGGCCGAGTCGACCGCGACCCCGCAGTGGCCGACCTCGCCGAGCGACTGCGGGTCGTCGGAGTCGCGCCCCATCAGGGTCGGCATGTCGAAGGCCACCGACAGTCCGCCGCCGCCGGCGCCGAGGATCATCTTGTAGCGCTCGTTGGTCTGGCGGGCGTTGCCGAAGCCGGCGAACTGCCGGATGGTCCAGGTCCGCCCGCGGTAGCCGGTCGGGTGCAGGCCCCGGGTGTACGGGTACTCGCCCGGCCAGCCGATGCGTTCGAAGCCGGGCACGTCGGTGCCGGGCGGCGGGCCGTACACCGGCTCGACGGGCGTGCCGGACAGGGTGGTGAAGTCGGCGTCCCGCTTGCGGGCGGCGTCGTAACGGGCCTGCCAGCGGGCGCGTCCGGCGGCGATCTCGTGGGCGTCCATCCGGGGGGCTCCTCCTTGAGTCCTCGACCTGGATCGAGTGTAGGCGCTATCCCTGAACGATCGCTAAGTCTCTCCCGATGTCGTCAGCGCCGGACCGTCTCAGCCCGGCCGTCGAGCAGGTGGAGTTCGGCGTCGCAGCTCGCCGCCGCCTCCGGGTCGTGGGTCGCGAAGACCACGGCCGCGCCCCGCCGCGCCTCCTCGTGCAGCAGGTCGAGGACCCGCCGCCGGTTCGCCGCGTCGAGTTCGCTGGTCACCTCGTCGGCGAGCAGCACGTCGCCGTGCATCGCCAGCCCCCGGGCGATGGCGGTCCGCTGCTGCTGCCCGCCGGACAACTCCTCGACGAGCTGGTCCGCCTGGCCGGCAAGGCCGAGCCGGTCGAGCGCCGTCGTGGTCCGCCGGCCGGCCTCGTCGGCCGCCACACCACCGGCCAGCAGCGCGACCCGCACGTTCTCGGCGGCGGTGAGGATCGCCGCCAGGCCGTTGTCCTGCGGCACCAGCACGATCTTCTCGGCGACGGCGTGGTCCAGGTCGCGCAGCGGGTGCCCCGCGACGCTCACCTCACCCTCGACCGGCCGCAGCAGGCCGGCCAGCGTCCACAGCAGGGTCGTCTTGCCCGCCCCGGACGGACCCGTCACCGCCAGCACCCGCCCCGGTACGGCCATCGCCGACACCTCGCGTAGCACCGGCTCGCCGCCGTACCCGACCGTGACCCGGCTGGCCACCACCGTCCTGCTCACCGCTGATCCTCCCGACCCAGCCCAGCCCCGGCGTGCGGTACCGCCTCGCTCGGGGTCAGCAACACGGTCCCGTCCGGTTGGACGGTGACCCGCAGCAGGGTGCCCGGCGCCATCACGTCGAGCACCTCCGTCGGCAGGTGCACCGACCCGTCCCGGCCGATCACCGAATAGTCCACGCCGCTTCGCCCCTCGGCGCCCACCCGACCGTCCCGGATGGTCACCGTACGGTTCATCCGGGCCCCGATCTCCGGATCGTGGGTCACCACCACCACGGTCGTACCGGCGGCCCGGACCGCCTCGACGGCCGCCAGCACCTCGTCGCGCGCATCGGTGTCGAGCTGGCTGGTCGGCTCGTCGGCCAGCAGCAGCCCCGGATTGTTGGCCAGCGCGACCGCGAGCGCCGCCCGCTGGCGTTCGCCGGGGCTCAGCTCACCCGGTGTCCGCCTCAGCCGGGCCGGATCGGCCAGGCCGACCAGGGCCAGGATCTCGCGTGCCGGGGGCAGTTCGTCACGGGCGACCGCGCCGTTCCGGGCGAACCGCACGTTCTGCTCCACCGACAGGTACGGCAGCAGGTTGCGGGCGGCGCCCTGGAGCATCACCCCGACGTCGACCGCCCGCATCGCCTGCAACTCGGCGGCGGTGGCCTTGGCCAGGTCGTGCTCGCCGACGAAGAGCCGCCCCGCCGACGGGCTGAGCAGCCCGGCCATCAGCGACAGCAGCGTCGACTTGCCGGCCCCGGACGGCCCGACCAGCGCCACCGACTGACCGGCCTCGATGTCGAGGTCGACGCCGGCCAGCGCGACGACGTCGTAGCCCTCCAGCCGGTAGATGAAGACCAGCCCCCGGCAGGTCACGCCGATCGCCTTCACCGGGCCTCCTCTCGCAGCAGCCGGGGATCGGCCCGGTCCGCCGTACGCAGCACGCTCGCGGCAGCCAACAGCAGGGCGACGAGCAGCGCCGCGACCGCGCTCGGTATCCACACCGCCCCGACGCGGTAGACCGGTTCGAGCGCGGCGGCCCCGACCTCGGCCAGCGGGATCGCCGGCAGCAGCAGCGCGGCGCCGCCCAGCCCGGCGACCAGCCCGACCACCAGCGGCACGGCGACGACCACTGTGTACTCGCGGCGCAGAGCCCTGCGCAGCGCCGGCCGGGACACCCCGACGAGCCGCAGTGCGGCCATCTCCCGCAGCCGGGCGCGGGCACCGACCCGGATGTTCAGCAGCAGTACGCCGATCCCGAGCAGCGCGGCGACGACCCCGGCCAGCAGGTAGAGCCGCAGGGCGAGGGCGGGGGCCAGCCGGCCGAGTTCCTCGTGCCGCTGCTCGGCGAAGCGCGTACCGATCACCCGGACATCGGCGTCGGCGAGCGCGGCGACCAGCTCCGGGCCGGCGTCAGCGGTGGTCCACACCTGGTATTCCCAGCCTCTGAGGTCGCCCAGGCCGTCCCGTTGGGCCTGGCGCAGCACGGTCGACAGGTCGAGCATCAGCGCCGGCCGCCCGACACCCGGCAGCGCCTGCGACCGGTCGACGACCCGCATCCGGGTGATCTCGTCGCCGAAGGTCATGAAGCTGAACTCCTGCGCGGCCCCGTCCGCCGACAGCGGCGAACCGGCGACGACCGCCGGGGCGGCCACCGGATCGTCGGCGTACTCGGCGACCAGGTCGGCCGACGAACTGGTACCGGTCAGCCGCAGCCCGCCGGCCCCGGGCCGTACGGTCAGCCGCAGCCCGCTGGGCGGTTCGGCCGGGGCGCGCCAGGCTCCGTCGCCGGTCAGTCCGGCGTCGAGCGGCCGGCCGCCGTCGCGTAGCGCGGTCACGGTCAGGTCCACGGTGGACTCGGTGGAGTCGGTCGGATAGCGCCGCACCGACAGTCCGAGCAGCCGGCAGCCGTCGGAACAGCCGTCGAGTTGCCCCTGGTAGGTGTGCTGACCGGGGCGCAGCGGGCCGAGGTTGATCACCTGCGGCTCGGTGCCGCGGGCGACCAGCAGCACGAGCCTCGTCGGCTCGGTCTGGGTGAGCTGGCCGACCTCGACGTCGGCCTCGACCACCGGGCCACGTACCGGGATCGGGGCGGGACCGTCCGTCCCGGCCGGCGCCAGCAGTTCGCCGACCGCGGCCGTCTGGGCGGCGTCGCGGCCCGGCCAGTCCGCGACCGCGCCGAGCCGGGGCGCGTCGACGGTCGCGATGCGCAGGTTCTCGTCGGCGTACCGCTGGCTGCCCCACGCCACCGCCATCGCCCGCCGCCCGTCGGGGTCGGCGGCGCGTACGGCGGCCAGCAGGGCGGCCGGATCGGCGGCGGTGACGGTGTGCACGACCGGCGCACCGACCTCGACGCGGGCGGCGATCATCCGGTTGATCGCGGCGACGTCCCAGATGGTGACCGCGAAGGAGAGCAGGGCGACGGCGACGGTCATCAGCACCACGACCCGCGCCGTCGCGGGCCGGCGGGCGAGCTGGGCGGTGGCCAGCAGCAGCGGTACGTCGCCACGCTGGGCCGCCGTACGCCCGCGCAGCCGGGCCCAGCCGGTGAGCAGCCGGGCGGCGACCAGTCCGGCGACCACCGCCAGCAGCGCCGGCGCGAGATAGGCCAGCGGCGAGGTGCGGTCACCGGAGGTGAGGATCTGGAAGAGCCCGACGAGCGCGAGGGCGCCGACCGCGCTCTCCACGACGACCGCCCGCCACGGCGCCCGCGGCGGAATCCGGCGCAGCAGCGACAGCACGCTGGCCCGCACCGTACGGCGGGTGGCGAGCGCCGCGGCGACACCCGCCCCGGCGAACGCGGCCGCCGCCGCCAGCAGCACCGGTCCCCGGAGTTCGACGTGTCCACCGTCGGCGAGGAAGGCCCGCGCGCCGGCCTCGGTCAGGCCGAGGCCCAGGGCGACGCCGAGCGGGGTGGCGAACGCGATGAGCAGCATCGGTTCGGCGACGGCGAAGAGCGCGACCTGTCCGAGCCGTAGCCCGCGCAGCTTGCCGAGCGCGAGTTCCGGGCCGCGTTCCTCGGTCAACGCGGCGACCACCAGGAAGAGCACGAACCAGCAGAGCAGCACCAGCGGTACGGCGATCAGCGGCACGCTTCGTGCCAGCACGGCCTGGTGTTCGGCGGCCTCGTCGAGCGACGCCGGCAGCCCCGACGAGACGGCACCGGCGGTCACGTCGCGGCTCAGCTTGTCGAGGTCGGCCCGGACCACCGGCACCTGGTCCAGCCGCAGCCCGGCGGCGTCGCGCAGGTGGTATTCGACCGCGAACCGCGGTTCCGGCGTGCCGGGAACGCCGAGCAGGTCGGACTCGACGCCGACGAAGATCGTGTCGGCGGCGTAGTTGTCGTTTTCATCGAGTCGACCACCGTCGAGATACAGCGTGCTGCCCCAGTACGCGGCCTGCTCGTCGGCGATCTGGTAGAGGCCGGTGATGGTGAACGGGATCGTCGGCCGCGTGCCGGTGTCGCGGAAGCCGGGCAACCCGGGCGGCTGGATGTCGATCCGCTGGCCGACCTGCCAGCCGGTGTCGGCCACCGACCGGGCGCTCACCAGCACCTCGCCCCGCTGTCGCGGGCAGCCGCCGGCGGTCAGCACGAGATGGTCGCAGACGCCGGTGCGGAAGACCACGTCCGCGGTCGTCCGGTGGCGGGCCGGGGCGACCAGGGACTCCCCCTGCCACCACACCGCCCCGATCGGCGGGTCGAGAAACCCGGCGACGGTGGTGCCGGGCAGCGCCGCGTCCGTCGACGCCTGGACGGCCGCGAGGTCGGGGGCGGCAGCCCCCGTCCGGCCGCTGACGGTGACGCCGACGGTGGCCGGCCGGGTGGCGGTGACGGTGTCGGTGAGCACCGACTGCTGGGCCGCCCGGGTGTAGGCGGGGATGACGACGGCGGCCGCGGTGGCGATCGCGGCAAGCAGTACGACGATCAGCGACCGGCCCCGGCGGTGCCGGATTCCTCGTAACGTGACGGACAGGTTGTGCACGCCGCGGGCTCCATAGGTGAAGAAACTTCGGATCTTGCGGCGCACCCTAACCCGGCGACACAAGCGCCGTCAGCCCCGTTCGAGTCCAATCAGGAGTTCGTCGGCGGCCGCGTACGGATCGACGGCGCCGTCGGCCACCCGGGCCGCGAGCGCACCGAGGGTCGTACCCGAACGAAGTGACCCGATCCGGGCACGCAGCGTGCCGAGCGCGATCGCCTCGACCTCGGCGGCGGCCCGGGCCTCCCGGCGGCGGCGCAGTTCGCCGTGCTCGACCAGCCAGTTCCGGTGCTTCTCCAGGGCGGCGACGATGTCGTCGATCCCCTCGGCCCGCGAAGCCACCGCGCGGACCACCTGGGGCCGCCACTCGCCGGGCCCGCGCTCGCCGAGCGCGATCATGCCCTGGATGTCGCGGTGGGTGGCGTCGGCGCCGTCCCGGTCGGCCTTGTTGACCACGAAGACGTCGGCGATCTCCAGGATGCCGGCCTTGACCGCCTGGATCGCGTCGCCCATGCCCGGGGCGAGCAGCACCAGGGTCGTGTCGGCCAGCGAGGCCACCTCGACCTCGGCCTGCCCGACACCGACCGTCTCGACCAGGACCACGTCGCAGCCGGCCCCCTCGAGCACCCGGACCGCCTGCGGGGTGGTCGCCGCGAGCCCGCCGAGATGACCCCGGCTGGACATCGACCGGATGTAGACACCGGGATCGGTGGCGTGGTCCTGCATGCGTACCCGGTCACCGAGGATCGCGCCGCCGGTGAACGGGCTGGACGGATCGACGGCGAGCACACCGACCCGGTGCCCCTGGGAGCGCAGCGCCCGGACCAGCTCGTTGGTGGTGGTCGACTTGCCCACGCCGGGCGAGCCGGTGAGGCCGATGACCTGGGCCTGCCCGGTGTGCGGAGCGAGCGCCGCCGCGATCTCGGGCAGCAGCGGGTCGCCCGACTCGACCAGGGTGATCAGCCGGGCCACCGCCCGCGCGTCACCGTCCCGGGCCCGGTCGACCAGCAGCGGTACGTCCCGGCTACGCCGTACGGTGGGTCGGCTTCCCTCGCTCCGCTCGGTCATGCGGCACCTCGCTGCGCTCGGCGACCGCACGACTTCCGACTGAGCCGACCGATTCCCTCGCTCCGCTCGGTCATGCCTTCGGGACGCGGATGATCAGGGCGTCGCCCTGACCGCCGCCGCCGCACAGGGCCGCCGCGCCGGTGCCGCCGCCGCGCCGCCGGAGTTCCATGGCGAGGGTCAGCACCAGCCGCGCCCCGGACATGCCGATGGGGTGGCCGAGCGCGATCGCGCCGCCGTTCACGTTGACGATGTCGGGGCTGACCCCGAGGTCGCGCGTCGACTGGATGCCGACCTGCGCGAACGCCTCGTTGATCTCGATCAGGTCGAGGTCCTCGACGCCGAGGCCGGCCTTGCTGAGCGCCTGCTTGATGGCGTTCGACGGCTGGGAGTGCAGCGAGTTGTCCGGGCCGGCGACGTTACCGTGCGCGCCGATCTCGGCCAGCCAGGGCAGGCCGAGCTGCTGGGCCCGGGTCCGGCTCATCACGACCACGGCGGCGGCGCCGTCGGAGATCGGCGAGGAGCTGCCGGCGGTGATGGTGCCGTCCTTGGTGAACGCGGGACGCAGCCGGGCCAGCGACTCGACCGTGGTGTCGGGGCGGATGCCCTCGTCCTCGGTGACCTGCACCGGGTCGCCCTTGCGCTGCGGAACCTCGACCGGCGTGATCTCCTCGGCGAAGTGGCCGTTCTTCTGCGCGGCGGCCGCCCGCTGGTGGCTGGTGGCGGCGAAGGCGTCCTGCTCGGCGCGGCTGATGCCGTGGCGGTCGCCGTGCCGTTCGGTGGACTCACCCATCGCGCAGCAGTCCCACGCGTCGGTCAGCCCGTCGAGCGCCATGTGGTCCTTGATCACCACGTCGCCGTACTTGTAGCCCTGCCGCTGCCCCATGAGCAGGTGCGGGGCGTTGGTCATCGACTCCATGCCGCCGGCGACCACGATGTCGAACTCGCCGGCCCGGACCAGTTGGTCGGCCAGGGCGATCGCGTCGAGCCCGGACAGACAGACCTTGTTGATGCTCAGGGCCGGCACGGACAGCGGGATGCCCGCCTCGACGGCCGCCTGGCGGGCCGGGATCTGGCCGGCACCGGCCTGGAGGACCTGTCCCATGATGACGTATTCGACCTGGTCAGGGGCGACGCCGGAGCGTTCCAGCGCGGCCTTGATGGCGACCCCGCCAAGCTTGGTGGCCGGGAAGTCCCGAAGGTTGCCGAGCAGCCGCCCCATCGGGGTACGTGCACCACTCACGATCACCGAAGCCATGCCCATCGCCTCCAGAGGGGAACCCGCGCGCGAACCTTAACGATAGTTCGGCCAGACTAGCGCCATGGCTGACCACTCCCCCGCCGAGCCCGCTGCGGACTTTGTCACAGGCATCGGACTGCTACGTATCGATCATGTCGGGGTCGCCGTCGCCGATCTCGACGCGGCCATCGAGTTCTACGAGCGTGTCTTCGGGATGCGCTGCGCGCACCGCGAGGTCAACGAGGAACAGGGGGTGAGCGAGGCGATGATGGCCGTCGGCCCGTCGCCCGAGGGCGGCTTCGTGCAACTCCTCGCCCCCCTGTCGGAGTCGTCGACGATCGCGAAGTTCCTCGACCGCAACGGGCCGGGCGTGCAGCAGGTGGCGTACACGGTCAGCGACGTGGAGGCCGCCGGCGCGGCCCTGCGCGAGCGCGGCGTACGCCTGCTCTACGACGCCCCCCGCCGCGGTACGGCGGGATCGCGGATCAACTTCGTGCACCCGAAGGACGCCGGCGGCGTGCTGATCGAACTCGTCGAGCCGCCGACCACCCCCTGACTCCCGCGATCTTGCAGCTATCTCCCCCTTTTGTCGCGTTTGTCGGGCGACAACTGCAAGATCGCGGGGAGGTGGGGCGGAAGCGTGACGGACGTCAGGCGGGGACGGTGTCGTAGGAACTGATCAGCTCCGGTGGGAGCTGGGTCAGGTCGGTCGCCCGCAGGAAGTCGCCGAGGGTCGTACCGGTGCACCCGGAGTCGACGTTGGCCGCACCCGCCCGTTCCTCGACGTCACGCCGGTTGACGGCCCGGAAGTCGATCGAGAACCGGGTCTTGCCCGACGTGTTGGGCACCGTGGTGTGCAACTGGGCGCCGGAGAAGATCAAAATGCCGCCGGGCGGGGTGATGACCCGGATGTCCGGCTCGCGCTGGATCTCCTCCTCGGCCTCCGGCTGCTTGCGGGTCTCCGTGTCGATCTGCTGCGCCGCCGCGGTGCGCCCGTGGGCCACCCACTCGCCGTAGTTGTAGTCCCGCGAGGAGTTGCGCACCCCGTTGGCGAAGTACGGCGGGTGGAAGGCCATCACGTTGGCCTCCTCGACGTCGTACACCGGCATCCAGAAGTTGATCTGCGACATCGGGGCGGAGAACCAGGTGTCGCGGTGCGACTCGAACTGCAGCGTCAGCCCGGCGTTGAGGTATTCGCTGGTCATGGTGCGCAGGCGGGGCACGTCGAAGTAGGTCTGGGCCAGGTCGGCGCCGAGGTCGGCGAGCATCCCGGCCACCAGCTCCTTGCTGCGCGGGTGGTTGATGAAGGCGGGCTTGAGGCCGGCGAGCACGTCGACGTAGGCGCGGCCGGCCAGGTGGTGCTGGGCGTCCGGCGGGAAGTGCGGGGCGAACGCCTCTTCGGCCATCTCCCGGGCGAAGGCGACCAGCTCCAGCGAGTGCCGCGTCGGCGAGTAGACGAACAGGTCCCCGCCGAACAGCTTCCGGCGACGGTCGTCGTCGGACATCGGGGAGTCGAAGTACACCACCGTCATCGGGGCCTCCTGCCTTCTTGTGTAAACGGTGGCCACGGTATGCCGCCGTCCGGCGTCCCGGAAGGGCAGTTCGGCCCCTGACCACGGGGCCTGTCGCCAATCCGACTGCCTGCGCCCGCGCAGGCGCCGCACCGCTGGCCTAGAGTCGGCCTCTACCGCCGCCACCTGGGAGGACGCGATCGCCGCCCCGCTTCCGTTCCGTTTCACCGCCTCGATGCCCGGGCTGAACCGGCCGGCGTCCCGGTGGCGCGACGAGATCCGCCGGATCGAGGACCTGGGCTTCAGCTCGGTGTCCGTCTCCGACCACTTCACCGGCGGCTGGGCGATGGATCCGCTGGTCGCGATGACCGTCGCCGCCGAGGCCACCAGCCACCTGCGGGTGCTGGGGATGGTCTTCTGCAACGACTTCCGCCACCCGGTGCTGCTGCACAAGTCGATGGCCAACCTCGACGTCTTCTCCGGCGGCCGGGTCGAGATCGGGCTCGGTGCCGGCTGGATGCGCGACGACCACGACGCGGCCGGCCTGCCGTTCGACCCGCCCGGCGTACGTGTCGACCGGCTGGCCGAGGCGATCGAGGTGATCACCGCCCTGTTCGGCGCGGAGCCGGTCGACTTCGCCGGCAAGCACTACCGGATCACCGGTCTCGACGGGCTGCCCAAGCCGGTGCAGCGCCCGCATCCCCCGCTGCTGGTCGGCGGCGGCAGCCGCCGGGTGCTCGAACTCGCCGGGCGCACCGCCGACATCATCGGGATCAACCCCCGGCTGGCCCCCGATGTCGACCCGCTGTCGGCGGTCGCCGAGATGAGCCCGGAGCGGATGGACCGCAAGGTGGACTGGGCCCGGGCGGCGGCCGTCGCGGCCGGCCGCGACCCGGCCGGCCTGGAGTTCCAGTTGCGGATGTTCGACGTACGGGTCACCCACCGCGGGCAGGAGCACCGTTCCACGTCCAGCCATGCCGCCCTGGCCCCGCCGGAGGCGCTGGCCGCGTCGCCCTCGGTGCTGCACGGCAGTGTCGACGAGTGCGTCGACCGGCTGCTGGCGATCCGGGAGCGGTACGGCATCAACTATCTGCACCTGGGCGGCAATCTCGACGCGGCGGCGCCGATCGTCGCGCGGCTGGCCGGGCGCTGACCGGCGCCGTCCGGCCGGGCGGCGCATTGTCGGCGACCACTGGCGCCGGCCGGTGCCGGGCCGGGCGCCGCCGTACGACGGCGGCCTCGATCGATCACCCGATCGGGTAGCCGTGCGGCCGGTTCACGGGCGATTGCCCACGGCGCGCGCCACCACCACCGCGGCGACCGCCGACCGGCGACCGGCGGGCAGGTCGGCGACCTCGCACAGTAACCGATAGTAACGATCTCGGCACGAGCCGACGGGGCCGGCGCGCCGTCTTCCGCCCCCCGCCGCCGGTCCCCCCGAAGTCCTTTCCGGACAGACCGGAAGACCGTCCACACCGTCCAACCGGCGGATCCGGCGAGCCGAACAACGGCGCGCCGGAACATTCAGGCAATGACGTTCCCCACTCCGTTGAGATCAACACGCATGGTCACTGTACGTTGTCAACGTTCGTACGATTATCAATCGAGCCCGGGATTTTCCGATTCACTTCCGGCGGGTCGACAACATGATGGGGAAGGCGCTGGCCAACGCACTGATCAGGGCGAAAGCGCGACACGCCGGGCCTACCTCGGCATTGGCGCCTTTGGCATAAGTTGACCAAGCGATGGTCGCGGCGACATGGCCGGGTCCGCTCTTGCGAAGCCCCCCGGGGCGTCTGCCAGTATGTCCCAATGCCCCAGCAGCAGCCATCCTCCCTTGCGTTCTTCGAGAACGCGACCTCGCAGCACGACTTCACCGTCGTCCTGCGTGGATACGACCGTGGGCAGGTCGACGACTTCGTCGGCCGCCTAAGCGCCGCGCTCACCCAGGCTCAGCAGGCTCAGGGCGAGGCCGAGCAGCGGATGAACGACGCCCAGCGCCGGCTCCGCCAGGCCGAGCAACGGCTCAACTCGGTCGAGCAGAAGCTCACCGACACCAACAAGCAACTCGAAGAGAACAACCGTCCGACCCTGTCCGGTCTCGGCACCCGGGTCGAGCAGATCCTGCGGTTGGCCGAAGAACAGGCCAACGACCACCGCGGCGAGGCCAAGCGCGAGTCGGAGGGCATCCTCTCGGCCGCCCGCCTCGAGGCCCGCGAGATCACCGACAAGGCCCGCGCCGAGGCCGCCGCGATGAAGGCCACCGCCGAACGCGAGGCGGGCAGCGTGCGCACGGCCGCCGAGCGGGAAGCCGCCGAGGTGCGGGTGCAGGCCCGCCGGGAAGCCGACACCCTGCGCGCCGACGCCGACCGGGAGACCAAGCAGCTCCGTACGGTGACCGCCCACGAGGTCGCCGAACTGAAGTCGACGGTCGAGCGCGAGGTCGCCACCCTGCGGGCCACCGCGGAGCGGGAGATCACCCAGCAACGCGCCAAGGCGGCCCGCGAGGCCGAGGAGAAGCGCGCCGAGGCGACCAAGCTGCTCACCGACGCCCGCGACAAGCGGGACAAGGACCTGCAGGCCCTGGAGCTGCAACTCGCCGAGCGGCGGGAGAAGGCCGAGCGCGAGGAGTCGGAGCGGCACGCCGCCCAGGTCGCGCAGACCCAGAAGATGGTGGCCGAGGCCGAGGAGCGGGCCCGCGCGGCCCAGGACCGGGCCAAGGAGATCGAGCAGCGGGCGGAGGCCCGCCGGATCGAGTCCGAGCGCAGCGCCGCCGAGACCGTCGAGAAGGCGAAGGCCCTGGCCGACAAGACCCTCAGCGAGGCGCGGGCGGAGTCGACCCGCCTGCTCAACGAGGCGCGCACCGAGGCCGAGCTGACCACCCAGGCGGCCCGTCGCGAGGTCGAGGACCTCACCCGGCAGAAGGACGCGGTGACCGCGCAGCTCGGCCAGATGCTCTCCGGCCTGGCCGGCATCGTGCCGACCGTGCAGCCGCCGGGCGACGCCAAGGCGGCCGACGCCAAAGCGGACAAGGAAGACGCGACCGACCGCGTGGCGGCCAAAACGGCCGGCTGATCACCGTATGGCACCCCTCCGAGCAGGCCAACCGCCCGGGCGGGCGCCAGGCGCCAAGGGGCATGGCTGAGCGTTGACGGGCCGCGCCGGGATTCTCCGGCGCGGCCCGTCATTGCGCAAGCCGTTGGAAATACATCACATTCGGCCATTTCAGAAGGAGTTACCTGTGCCACCTCGGGACGGTGTGTATCGCCGCACGGCTGAAGCTCGCGTGTGAGGATGGGTGCATGGCGCACGGCGGAGAACTGTTCAACCTTGGCGGAGATGTGACTACGGAGCCGAGCTTCGAATCGGCCCTGCGGGGCTACGACAAACGGCAGGTCGATCGATACGTAGTCCGCGCGGAGAACGAGATCACCACCCTCGCCGCCGAACGTGAACAGGCGTATACCCAGATCCACACCCTGGCCGGGCAGGTCGAACAGCTACAGCGTGACCTGGCCACGGTCCGTAATCAGGTCGGTGTGGTCGACAAGGTGTCGTTCCGGCACCTCGGCCCGCTCGTCGAGCAGATCATGACCCTCGCCGAGCAACAGGCCGAGCAGATCCAGGTCGACGCCGCCCAGGAGATCGAGGGGCGTCGGGCCGAGGCCGAACAGGTGCTCAACGACGCCCGTACCCAGGCGGCCGACGCGATCCGCGACTTCGAGCTCGCCCTCGCCGCCCGGCGGGAGGAGGAAGAGCGGACCGACGAGGCCCGCCGCCTGGAGATCGAGGCGTCGATCGCGGCCGCCCGCGAGGAGGCGGTCCGGCTCACCACCGCCAACGAGGAGGCCCGCGCCAAGACCGAGCGCGAGGCCCGCGAGGCGGCCGAGGAGACCGCGCACTACGTCGCGCAGCAGCGCGGTGAGATCGACACGTACGTGGCGCAGCAGCGGGCCGAACTCGAGGCGCACGTCGAGCGCACCCGGGCGGAGACCCACCAGTACGTCGAGCGCACCCGCGCCGAGACCGACGCGTACGTCCAGCAGGTCCGCACCCAGACCCAGCAGGAGCTGGGCATCTGGCGGGCCAGCGTGGAGCAGGAGATCGCCCAGCGGCAGGCCGTCGGCGACCAGGAGCTGGCTGCCCGGCGGGCCACCGCCGAGCAGGAACTCACGCAGTGGCGGACGGCCACCGAGCAGGAGATCGCGGCGATGCGGGCCGACGCCGAACGGCACGTCGCGCAACTGCACCGGCAGGCCGACGAGCACGTGGCCAACGCGCGGCGACAGGCGGAGGAATACGCCACCGCCGTCCGCCGGGAGGCCGACGAGCAGGCCACCCTCGTCCGTCGCCAGTCCGAGGAGCACGCCGCGACCGCGCAGCAGCACCTGGCCACGACGCAGCAACTGCTCGCCACGACCCAGCACGAGGCGGCCGTCGCCCGACAGCACCTCGCCGATGTGTCGATGGAGGTGGCGCAGGCCCAGCAGGCGCTCGCCGACATGCGCTCCGCGACGGTGAAGACCCGCCAGGAGTCCGACCAGATGCAGCGCCGGCTGGCCGAGGTGCAGCAGCAGTTGACGGTCGAGCAGGAGCGCCTGCTCGACGCGCAGCGCTCGGCGGGCAAGGCCGAACGCGGCACCGTCGAGGCACAGGCCGAACTCGACCTGGCCCAGGCCCCGAGCGACGGTTCCGCCATCTCGGACCAGACCGTCCTGCTCAAGACGCTGGCGGCCGCCGACGGCACCGAGGCGAACGCCAACGGTGCCCGGCCCGACGGGGCGACGAGCGACGCCGGGGGCCGGGCCGACACCGCTCCGGCCGACGAGGTGACCGACGCCGAGGCGACCCAGGTCATCACGACCGCGAAGAGCCGGGCCAAGACCGACGACACGGCCACCGACCGGGCGATCGCGCAGACCGCGGCCGAGGACAACGCGGCGGCGGACCGCGCCGAGGCCGAGAAGGCGACGGGCGACCGGGCGAAGAGCAACGGGACGCCCAACGGCAGCCGGCCCACGGCCGAACCGACCGCCAACGGCGCGGGGACGCCGGCCGGCGAGGTCGAGGGGGCGGACGACACCGCCCCGCCGGCCACGGAGTCCGACGCCGAGGACACCCAGGTCATCACGGCCACCGTCGCGAGCGGCGGCGACCAGGCCAAGCCGGCGACGAAGGCGGCCGGGAGCACCGACGGCAGGTCGCGGAAGGTGGCGGCCGACAAGTAGCGCCTTGCTGGCCCAGGCCGGCCCGGCCGGTTAGTCTGCGGACCGGGGTGCCCGAAGTGTCCGACCAGCCGGTCGGCCGGGGCGCCCCGGTTCGGGCTTTCGGCATCCTGCCGGGGCGAGACGTCGGGAGGTCCCGGTGCCGGACGACAACCCGGGGCAGACGCCGCCGTCCACACCCGGCGAACCCGCCGGTCCGGCCGACGCCGGTGCCCGCGGGCCGGCCGCCGACAGCGGCCGGCCCGGCGACGCCGCCCGGCCCGGCGACGCCGGCCGCTCCGCCGAGACCGGCCAGTCGGCCGACGCCGCCCGGTCCGCCGAGGCCCGGGTGGCGGATGCCCTGGCGGGCGGGATCGAGAGCCGGTTCGGCAAGCCCGGCCCGCCGCTGCGCCGCAACGCGTTCCTCATCGGGTTCACCGGTGGCCTCGGCCTCATGCTGGCGTACGCGGCGTTCCTCGCCCTGCGCAACGCGGCGTCCATGCTGGTCCTGGTCTTCATCGCGCTGTTCCTGGCCATCGGCCTCAACCCCGCGGTCGTACGGCTGCGCAGGTGGGGACTGCCGCACGGGCTCGCGGTGACCGTGGTCGGACTGACCGTCGTACTGCTGCTCTGCGGCGGGGTCTTCGCCCTCGTGCCACCGGTCGTCACCCAGTCCAGCCAGTTCATCGAGCAGCTGCCGTCCTATGTGGAGCAGTTGCGGCGCAACGACACCGTCAACGAACTCGTCGAGCGCTACGACGTGATCGAGAAGGTCCAGGCCGCCGCGAACGCCGACACCATCGGCCGGGCCCTCGGCGGCGTCTTCGGCGGCGCCCGGTTCATCTTCGGCACCGCGTTCAACGTGCTGACCGTGCTGGTGCTGACCATCTACTTCATGGCCACCTTCGAGCGGCTGAAGCGGTTGGCGTACGCGCTGGTGCCGGCCTCCCGGCGGGAGCGGGTGCAACTCATCGGCGACGAGATCCTGACCAAGGTCGGGGCCTACCTGGTGGGCGCCCTGTCGATCGCGGTTCTCGCCGGCGTCAGCGCGTACGTCTTCGCCACCATCGTCGGTCTGGCGTACCCGTTCGCGCTGGCCGTCGTGGTCGCGGTCTGCGACCTGATCCCGCAGATCGGCGCCACCCTCGGCGCGGTCATCGTCAGCCTGGTCGGCTTCGCCATGTCGCTGCCGGTCGGCATCGCCTGCGTCGTCTTCTTCGTCGTCTACCAGCAGATCGAGAACTACCTCATCTATCCGAAGGTGATGCGCCGGTCGGTGAAGGTCAGCGACGTGGCCGCCATCGTCGCCGCCCTGCTCGGTGTCGCCCTTGTCGGCGTCATCGGTGCGCTGATCGCGATTCCGGCGGTCGCCGCGGTGCAACTCGTCCTGCGTGAAGTCGTCCTGCCCCGGCAGGAGTCCCGCTGATTTTGGCCCATAGTTCAACCGCCGCGGGGTTGTGAGCCGTCGTAGCGGACTTGTATGGTTCAGCGGGTTTGGGCAGCACAGCGTCCGTCGGGAGGCCCGGCGGCAGACCTGCCCGACCGCTCGACTGGTCGGCGCCGGGCGACCCGGTGCCACGGCAGCCCGGCGGGGCCCCGGCCCGCCCACCGAGCCACACGTCGAGCGGCGCCGATCGCGACCTCAGGGAGAATCGTGACCCACACCGCCGCGATGCCCGTCGAGGTCAGGCAGCCGGCCCCGGGCCGACGGCCACGCCGGCACCGGGCCAAACGGCCGCCGTTGCTCGTCGTCATCGGACTGTGCGTGGCCGTCGTGGCCGCGGCCGGCTACACGGCCTGGACCTTCCTCGCTCCCGAAGACCGCGGCGCACCGCTCGTCATCACCGAGCCGGGCAAGCTGGTCGCCGACCAGACCATCGAACGGCCGATCGAGGTCGCCGCCGACAACGTCACCATCCGCGCCGTCGTGCTGAACGCGGGTGGTTCGGCCGCCCTGCGCATCCGCGACGGCGTGCGGGGCACCGTGATCGAGGACACCGAGATCCGGTGCACCACCCGGGACACCGACGGCATCGTCCCCGGTGGCTACACGGCGCTGCGGGTCAGCACCTACGGCTGCCGGGAGCCGTACGCCCAGACGCCGGAGGCACCCGCGGTCATCGCCGACTCCCGGCACGACGGCCAGCCGTACGGGGCCGAGGCCGCACCGCCCACCGCCGGCCCGACCCCGAGTGGCCCCGGCGGCGCGGGATTCCTCGGCGCCGCCCCGAGCGCCTCCCCTTCCCCGTCGGCCAGCCGGTCCGCCGGCTCCGGCGCGGTCACGCTGCCGTCGTCGTGGCCGAACGAGCGCAACACCGGCGTGCCCGCCGGCACCCGGCTCACCAACTCCGGCTCGCTGGAACTGAAGAAGGACGGGCAGGTCGTCTCCGGCCTGAACATCAACGGCTGCGTCGACGTACGCGCCAAGAACGTCACCATCCGCAAGTCCAAAATCAACTGCGACCGCAGCACGTACTCGATCCGCACCTACGACACGACCGTCAACCTCGTCGTCGAGGACGTCGAGATCAACGGCGGCGGCCAGAACTCGGCCGCGGTCTGCTGCGGCAACTACACCCTGCGCCGGGTCAACATCCACAACGTGATCGACGGCCCCCGGCTCGGCTCCCGGGTGACCATCGTCGACTCCTGGATCCACGACCTGGCCCGGGCCAGCGGCTCGCACAACGATGCGTTGCAGACCACCGGCGCCAGCAACATCGTCGTCCGGCACAACCGCCTGGACACCTACCGGGCGAGCACCGGCGACCCGTTCAACGCCTGCCTTATGGTCGGCTCTACGACGGGGCCGCAGGTCAGCAACCTGACCTTCGAGGACAACTACTGCAACGGCGGCAACTACTCGATCAACATCCGCGACGACACGAACGCGTCCAACGTGGTGTTCCGCCGCAACGTCTTCGGCCGCGACTTCCGCTACGGCGTGGTCGCCCGGCACAACCATCCGGGCGTCACCTGGGAGTCCAGCAACGTCTACCTGGACAACAAGCAGCCGGTCGTCACCGACTGACCACGCCCGCGCCCGGTGACCGGCGCCCGGGCCAACGGTGGGGGCCGCCGGCCCAGGCCGCGGTTCGAACCGACGCCCGGGCCGACGGTTCGGGCCGGCGGTTCGGCGACGGTGCGGCCACGGTCGGCGGCCGGCTCGTACTCAGGGGCCGGCCGTGGTCGGGACGTGACGTGACGGTCAAGGTCGCGCTTCCCGCCGCCTGCACGGGGCGCAGCATTCCGGCCCGGCGGGACGGCCGGTGATACCCGGCGCGCTCGGTCCCTCGTTCGCGCCGCCACTCGTCGGGACCCGGCGGGTACATCACTGTTCGGCTCCACAGCGAATTCGGCGTATCCACAGCGAATTCGCTGTGGCCAGTGAAAGCAGTACCCCGACGCCGCCGAGCCCGGTGGTCAGCCGCGCCCCGGTCAGGTCCGAGCCGTCGCTCTCCGCAGGCCGACCCCGTCGACCTTGGACAAATCACGCGACAATCCAGACAGAAGACCCACGACGAGCCCTTGATCGGCCCAGTGGGGGAACCCCGCGCCCACGGCCCGCGCCCCACGGCCACGGCCCGCGCCCCACGGCCCGCGACCCGCCGGCCACGGCCCACGACCCGCCGGCCACGGCCCGCGACCCGCCGGCCACAGGCGGGCGGGCCCTGCGGACGGGGCTGTGGGTGGGGGTACGGGGCGGTCAGTCCATGGGGGTGAGGGTGGCGCGGGTGCGCAACTGCTTGCGGCGGACGCGGCGCAGCGTGCCGACCGTCGACTGCAACTTTTCCTTCGTCGACAGGTTGTGCCGCCACATGGTCGCCATCGGCAGGTGCTTCAGGCGTGGGGTCATCAGACCCGCCGCCCGCAACGTCACCAGGCGGCCCCAGACGGCTCCCCGGGCCCGCAGCAGGTTCGGCTGCGAGGCGGGCAGGATGCGCGGCTCGACCGGCTCCAGGACGAGGGCACCGGCGGCGATGGCGGCCTCGACGAGACGTACGCCCCGCTCGGTGCGGGCCAGGACCAGTGAGCGACCCGGGTCTCCGTCGGTCGGGCGGTACCAGGGGTCACCGACGGCGACGTCGGCGAACTCGCCGGTGTGGTCGGCACACAGGTAGCAGCGCCACTGCCGGTGCTTCTGCAGGATGTCGCCCCACGACTGCTCGTAGGTGAGCTTGCGCTCCTGCCCCGGCGGGTCGTCGACCAGGCGGGTCCGGGCGTGCCCGGGCCAACCGTTGCCCCGGTAGTGCACCGACTCGATCTGCCCGGGGTCGTCCACGCCGAGCGCCTTGAGCATCTCCAGGGTGCCCTGCGTCGTCGGGGTGCCCGCGCAGAAGATCGCGATGGTCAGCCCGACCTTGGCGTCCAGGGCCGGCCGGACCTGCCGGGCCATCCGTACGGCGGCGACGTCGCAGGGCTTGCCGATGAAGACGCTCGGCGCGGGGGCCGACTCGATCAGGTCGAGCCGGTCGCAGGGGCTGGCCGGGGCGTACCGGGAGCCGGCGTTGGCGAGCAGGTCGTCGCGGCCCAGCGAGTATTTGGTCTCGTTGAGGTAGGGCACGTCCTTGCGGGCGCCGATGTGCAGCGCGCCGGCCATGCCCTGCCGCTCGATGCAGAAGGCGGCCAGCGCGGTCGCCACTCCCCCGCTGGAGCCGGCGAACCTGATCTGCGGGTCGGCGGCGTACCCCTCCCAGATGGCCCGGACCGGCCCCCATGCCGCGCGCAGTTCGGCGATCTCGCCGGGCGCGGCCCGCTCGGTGTCGTGCTCCAGCCGTACGCCGGGGCAGCAGGCGACCGCGGCGGCGGCACCGGCGCCGTCGCGGGCGACCGGGGTGATCGGCAGCGGGCGGCGGCCGTACTCGAGCACGTCGACCATGCGTACCTCGTCGGGCGCGAGGTAGGCGCAGACACCGCAGCCGGTGCAGAGCTTGTGGTCGGCGACGTCGTGGACGGTCTGCGGCTGGGGCATCAACGGGCTCCGGCGGTGCTGCGGTTGGCGTGTTCGGTGCGGGCCAGGGCGACGATCTCGTCCATCTGCTCACCGGCGCGGCGGATCGCGACCGGGGTACGTTCGGCGAGTTCGGCGGCTGTCTCGGCCCGGCTCGTCCAGGATCGCCACAGGGCGTCGAGCAGGTCGTCGTCGCCGAGTTCGCGGGCGTCGGCGACGTGGCGCTGCTGACCGACGCTGGCGAAGACGCCGCGGGCCTTGAGGCTGTAGGCGAGGATCGCCGCTGGTACGGCCGACGACAGCGCGGCGATGGTCGCGTGCATCCGCATGCCGCAGAACCAGGTGGTCTGCCGGATGACCCACTTCGCCTGGTGCGGGTCGAGACCGGGCGGCGTGATCATCACCCGGTCGCCGTGCCGGGCGCTGAGGGCGGCGTGCAGGCGCTCGCTGGCGGCGGTGTCGTCGTCGGTGCCGCCGGGGGTCCGCACGTGCGGCACGATGACGATCCGGGCGTCCGACTCGTCGAGGAGGCGTTCGCAGAGGCGCTGGGCGACCAGTCCGCTGTCGGCGGCGAGCCCGAACTGGGCGGCGCCCTCGGCGCGCACCATCAGCCCGCTGACGTTGATGCCGACGACCGGCCCGGGTACGGCCGCGAACCAGGTCGCCAACTGCTCGTGGGCCGGCTCGTCGGGTTCGCGGGGTTCGAGGCCGAACGCCACGTCGACGCCCTCGCGGTGGCGGGCCGGGTCGAGGTCGGCGCCGAGCAGCTCGCCGAGCGCGGCGTAGCTCTCCGGGTCGCGGGCCCAGGCCATCGCCGCCCCGCGGACGAGGCTGACCGCCTCGGCGCGGACCCGGGTCGACTTGAACGGCCCGTACGTCTGCGGCAGGAAGACCAGCGGGCGCCGGCGCAGCAGGGTGAGCCGCTTGGGCCAGGCGACGGTCCGGAAGCGGTGCTCGCCGTAGATGTCGCTGAAGCTGTCGCCGCCGCTGACGTCGAGCACCACGTCCGCGGCGTCGATCTTGGCGATGCCGCTGTTGCCGAGCCCGCCGAGGGCGGCACTGACCCGCATGTTGAGGTAGGACTCGGGCCGGTGGTAGCGGCGCGAGTGCCGGGCGCCGGCCAGGCCGATCGGCACCGGCCGCCCGCCGACGTACGCCCGCCCGGTCCGCTGCCCCCAGCCGTCGTCGAAGACGGTGACCTCCGCGGCCGGTTCCCGGGTCAGCAGCCCGCCCAGGGTGGCGGCGCGCAGCGCGCCGACGCCGAGGTTGAGATGTGATCCGGGTACGCCGAACAGGCAGGCCGACAGCGGGCTCCCACCGTCGATTCGCTCGCTCATCCCGCCGCCACGCTCCGCTCGCTCACAGCTCGATCACCGCTTTCTCGCACCGGAACGCCTCGGCGTACCGGGATCTGCATTCGATGCCGCGCAGTCGGGCCAGTCCGAGGAAGACCTCGTCGTCCCACCAGTCCCGGTCCTTCTGCGACGGGAAACTGGAGTGCAGCAGTTCAACCTTGCGGCGGGCCCGCTCTTCGCTGAGCGGCAGGTAAAAGTTACGCCGTCCGAGGTCGCCGTCCCACTTCGGGATCTCGTAGTGCAGCACCGGCGCGGCCCGGAACGACGTCGTCACGAGTTCGGCCAGCGTGCGGTGGTCCTGGTGGGCGTCGTCGGTGCCGGGGGCGACGACGAGGTCGGCGCCGAACGTCCGCGCGGTCTCGTCGACGATCCGTTTCGCGTCGCCCCACCGGGCGGGTACCCGGCCGTCCGGCAGGTCGTGCAGGGCGAAGCTCAGCTCGGCACCGGCCAGGAAGGCGGTGGCCGCCGCCCGCGCCTCGGCCTGGCGGTCGGGGCTGCCGGTGAGCAGTACGTAGTGCACCCGCAACCGCGGATTGGCGGCGGCGAGGCCGAGCAGCAGCCCGCCGGCGCCGATCTCGATGTCGTCGGGGTGTGCGCCAAGCAGCACCACCCGGCGTATCCCGGTCAGGCGCAGGCCCGGCATCAACGGCTCAACGCGGGGGCGCCGGGCGACGAGAGCAGGGCGCTGGCGGCGCCGCCGCCACCGTTGCGGTTGCCGTCCCAGAGCATCCATGGGCAGCGGCCGGCGTGGTAGAGCTCCTCGAGTTCGGCCCGGTCCTTGAACGTGTCGGCGGCCCGCCAGAACCCGGTGAACCGCTGGGCGAGCAGCCGGCGCTCGGGCAGCAGCCGCTCGAACGCGTGCGGCACCATGTCCTCGCCCTCGCGCAGCGCGGAGAAGATCTCCGGGCGCAGGACGAAGTAGCCGCCGTTCTCCCACTGCATCAGCTCGCGGATCGGCCGTACCCGGGTGACCTGGTCGTCGTCGGTGATGTCGATGACGTGGTGGGTCGACTGCACCGGTACGGCGAGCAGGCTGGCGGTGGCCGTCGAGGCCCGGAACCGCTCGATCATCTCCGGTAGCGGCGCGTCGGTGAGGGTGTCGGCGTAGTTGGCGAGGAACATCGGCTCGTTCTCGACGTGCTTGCGGACCCGCATCAGCCGCTCGCCGATGGTGGAGTTGAGCCCGGTGTCGATGAAGGTGATGTTCCAGTCGGTGATGTCGGAGGAGAAGAGCCGTACGTCGCGACCGCCGCGGGCCAGCGTGAAGTCGTTGGAGAGGGTCTCGTCGTAGTGCAGGAAGTAGTCCTTGACGGCGGCGGCGCCGTAGCCGAGGCAGAGCACGAAGTCGGTGTGGCCGAAGTGCGCGTAGTAGCGCATGACGTGCCAGAGCAGCGGCCGGTCGCCGATCATCGCCATCGGCTTGGGCGCCGACGCGGCACCCTCCCGCATCCGCATGCCGAGGCCACCACAGAACAGGACGACCTTCATCACACCACCTCGAGGGCCGGGATCGGGAAGACCAGCCGGCCGCCCCATTCCCGTACGTACGAGAGTTGCTGGGAGATCTCGGTGCGCAGGTTCCAGGGCAGCACGAGCACGTAGTCGGGCCGGTCCTGTGCGATGCGCTCCGGCGCGTGGATCGGGATGTGTGTGCCCGGCAGGAACAGGCCCTGCTTGTAGGTGCTCCGGTCGACGGTGTATTCGAGCAGGTCGGACCGGATGCCGCAGTGGTTGAGCAGGGTGTTGCCCTTGCCCGGGGCCCCGTAGCCGACCACCCGCTTGCCCTCGGCACGGGCGTTGAGCAGGAACTCGACGAGATCGCGCTTGATGTCGAAGACCGCCTCGGCGAAACCGCGGTGCCCGTCGACGGTGTGCAGCCCCGCCTCGGCCTCGGCCTCCAGCACCGACTTGACGTTGCTGGACGGTTCACCGGCCGCCGCCGCGTGCCGGGCGTGCACCCGCAGCGACCCGCCGTGTGTCGACAGTTCCTCGACGTCGACGGCGACCAGGTCGGCGGTGGCCAGCGCCCGCTGCGCGGTGAGCAGCGAGAGGTACTGGTAGTGCTCGTGGTAGATGGTGTCGTACTGGCGGCGCTCGATGAGCCGCAGCAGGTGCGGGAACTCCAGGGTGATCAGCCCGTCCGGCTTGACCAGGGCGGCCAGCCCGGCGGTGAAGCCGACCAGGTCGGGCACGTGGGCGTAGACGTTGTTGCCGGCCACCAGGTCGGCGCGGCCGTACTCGGCGGCGAGCGCGGCGCCGGTCTCCGCCCCCAGGAAGTGCACCCGGGTCCGTACGCCCTTGGCGTTGGCGACCTCGGCGATGTTGGCGGCCGGCTCGACGCCGAGCACCGGTACGCCCCGGGCGACGAAGTGCTGGAGGAGGTAGCCGTCGTTGCTGGCGACCTCGGTCACCAGGCTGTCCGGGCCGAGGCCGAGCGTGTCGGCCATCGTGTCGGCGTAGCGCTTGGCGTGTGCCACCCACGAGTCGGAGAAGGACGAGAAGTAGGCGTAGTCGGAGAAGATGTCCTCCCCGGGCACGTATGCCGGGAGCTGAACGAGCAGGCAGCTCGGGCAGATCCGGACGTGCAGCGGGTAGAAGGTCTCCGCGGAGTCGAGCCGTTCGGCCGGCAGGTAGCTCTCGCAGAGGGGCGACATGCCCAGGTCGACGAAGGTCTCGGTCAGCGCCGTGGCGCACAGCCGACATTCGGCAACGGTCATTGAGCTTCCCCCACGCGTATGCGGATGTCGGTCGAGGCGTTCCGTGGTGTGGGCGCACCCGACGCTGCCGTCGGGTGCGGGCCCAGGGGCACCGCCGGCTCCCGGGCGCGGGACGCCGGCGCGCCGTCCCCGACGTGCGTCTGGCAAACGCTAGCCAGAGCGCCTCCCACCAGGGCACTTGAGTAAGAAGTCTGACACTCTTCGGCCCGGTCACCGCACCCCTCATAGACTCGGCCTCCCACACCCGAAGACACTGCGGGGGCTTTGCCATGCGCGTTCTCGTGACCGGTCACCACGGCTACATCGGCAGTGTGCTGACGCCGATGCTCACCGCCGCCGGCCACGAGGTCGCCGGGCTCGACATCGACCTGTTCGCCGACTGCCTGATCGGTCCCGCCCCGGCGGAGGTGCCGGCCGTACGGGTGGATCTGCGCGACGTCACGGCGGAACACCTGGCCGGTTTCGACGCGGTGCTGCACCTGGCGGCGCTGTGCAACGACCCGATCGGCAACCTCAACCCCGAGTTGACGTACGACATCAACCACCGGGCCACGGTGCGGCTGGCCGAAGCGGCGAAGGCCGCCGGGGTGACCCGCTTCCTGTTCTCCTCGTCGTGCAGCCTCTACGGCGCCGGCCTGGACGACCGGCCGCTGGACGAGAACGCCGGCTTCGCCCCGGTGACGCCGTACGGCGAGTCGAAGATCCTGTCCGAGCAGGGGCTGGCCGGCCTCGCCGACGACGACTTCTCCCCGGTGTCGCTGCGCAACGCGACCGCGTACGGCTTCTCGCCCCGGCTGCGCGGCGACCTGGTCGTCAACGACCTGGCCGCACACGCGCTGCTGACCGGCGAGGTACGCCTGCTCTCCGACGGGTCGGCGTGGCGGCCGCTGGTGCACATCGAGGACATCTCGGCGGCGTTCCTGGCGCTGCTGGAGGCGCCCCGCGAGGTGGTGCACGGCAAGGCGTACAACATCGGGCAGACCAGTGAGAACTACCTGATCCGGGACGTCGCCGAGGTGGTGGCCGAGGTGGTCCCGGGCTCGACCGTGACGTTCGCCGGCGGGGCGTCGGCCGACGCCCGCAACTACCGGGTGAGCTGCGACCTGGTCGCCGCCGAGGTGCCCGGTTTCCAGCCGGGCTGGACGGTCCGCAAGGGCGTCGAGGAACTGGTCGAGGCCTACCGGCGGCACGGGCTGACGATCGAGGACTTCCGCGGCGAGCGGCACCAGCGGCTGCGCCGGATCCAGTCGCTGCAGGGTGCCGGTCGGCTCGACGGCGAACTGCGCTGGACCGCCGGCGGGGCGGCATGACCGGCCAGGCCTGTCACGCCTGCGGGGCCGCCGAACTGGTCCCGTTCGCCGACCTGGGGACGATCCCGGTCTTCTGCGGGGTGCACTGGGCCAGCCGCGACGAGGCGCTGGCGTCGCCGCTCGGCGAGATGCGGCTGGCCTACTGCCCGTCCTGCGCGTACGTGCGCAACGTGGCGTTCGACCCAGCCGCACTGGTCTACGACACCACGATGGACACCAACCTGCACCACTCACCGGCGTTCCAGGCGTTCTCCGCCGAACTGGTCCGGCATCTCGCCGACCGCTACCCGCTCAAGGGCGCGACCGTGCTCGACGTCGGCTGCGGGCAGGGCGAGTTCCTGCGTGAGCTGTGCCACGTCTCCGGCGCCCGCGGGCACGGCTACGACGCGATGTACGCCGGCCCGGTCGGCGAGGACCCGTCGGGCGCGGTGTTCCACTCGACCCACGCCCCGCTCGACGACTCGACTCCGGCGTTCGACTTCGTCACCTCGCGGCACTGGTTCGAGCACCTCGACGACCCGTACGGCTTCCTGGTCCGGCTCCGCGAACTCGCCGGCGACCGCACCGTCCACGGCTACATCGAGGTTCCCGACGCCTGCTACGACCTGGCCACCGCCGGCTGGGAGGTGATCTACCCGCACGTGTCGTACTTCGACGCGTACGCGCTGCGGTCGATCGTCGAGCGGGCCGGCTGGCGGGTCGAGGCGACCGGGCCGCTGTTCTCCGGGATGTTCCGGTTCGTGGAGTTCTCCGTGAACGCCGACGGGCCGCCCCGGTCCGACGCGCCGCTGCCCGACACCGCCGACCGGGACCGGCAACTCACGTCCATCGCCGGCTTCGCCGACCGCCACCACGCCGAGCGCGACCACTGGCGCACCACCATCGACCGACTGATCGCCGAGGGTGACCGGCCGGTGCTGTGGGGTGCCGGCTCCCGCGGCGTACAGTTCCTGCACCTCGCCGACCCCGACCACCGGCTCGCCGCCGTCGTCGACGTCAACCCGCGCAAGTGGGGGCGCTACCTGCCGGTCACCGGGCACGAGGTCACCGATCCGGCGACGCTCGCGGAACTGGGCACCGGGTCAGTGATCATTACGAATCCGGCATACCGTAAGGAGATCACCGCCACCTTGCGCCAGCTCGGCGTGACCGCCCAACTGCTGGTCGCCTGAGACCGGAGGAAGACGATGCCCGGCACCCCTCGCGTCACCATCGGTGTCCCCGTCTACAACGCCGAGCGTTACCTCATCGGCTGCCTCGACGCGCTGCTCGCCCAGGACTACCACGACTTCGAGGTCGTGATCAGTGACAACGCCTCGACCGACCGCACCTGGGAGATCTGCCAGCGCTACGCCGCGATCGATCCGCGCATCCGGGTCTACCGCAACCCGCAGAACCTCGGCGGTCACGCCAACTTCGCCCGGGTCGCCGAACTGGCCCGTGGCGAACTGTTCAAGTGGGCGGCGTACGACGACGTGTGCCTGCCGGGACACCTCGGCGCCTGCGTCGCCGCCCTCGACGCGGCCGGGCCGGAGACGGTGCTCGCCTATCCCCGGACGCTTCTCATCGACGAAGAAGGCGAAACAATCGGCCCGTACGCTGACCTCATGGACCTGCGCCACCACCGCCCCTGGCGGCGGGTCGCCGCGGTGGCGTCGCACATCAGCCTCTGCCACGCCCACTTCGGCGTCTTCCGGCTCGAAGCGTTGCGCCGCACCGGCATGATCCGCCCCTACCTGTCGTCGGACTACACGCTGATGGCCGAGGTGGCCGCCCTGGGTGAGATCCACGAGGTCGACCAGCCGCTGTTCATGCGCCGGGTGCACGGCGCCTCGACGCGGCAGGCCAAGGACAGCAACGCGACGGACGCCAGCGCCTGGTTCGCCCCCCAGGGTGGGCGCACCTCCGGCGCGCCCCGGATGCGGATGCTGGGCGAGACCCTGCGCGTGCTCGCCACCGCCGACGCGCCGCGTTCGACCCGGCTGGCCAACGCCAGCGCGTTCCTCACCGCCTGGTCGGTGCGCCGGGTCCGGGTACGGTTCGGACGGTGGCGCCGCCAGCTGGTCCGGCACCCCGCTCCCGCGACAGCACGCGGCAGCGTCTGGTGACCAACGCGAGTCCGTCCGGCACCGTCGAGGCGGCGCCGGTCCAGTCCGGTCCACCGCCGAAGTCCAAGGTAGGGTCCGCGATCGGCTGGTCGTACGTCCTGACCGCCGGTCGGGTCGGCTCCTCGGTGGTCGTCACGTTCCTGCTGGCGATGCTGCTCGGCCCCGACGAGTTCGGCATCCTGGCGATGGCACTGGTCTTCGTGACCATCGCCCAGACGATCCTCCAGCAGGGGCTGGTGTCGGCGATCGTCCAGCGCGACAAGCTGACCGGCGCCCACCTCGACGCCGCGTTCGGGGTGCTGGCCATCGCCGGCTTCGGCGTCGCCGCCCTCGCCGCCGCCCTGAGTCCGGTCTGGTCCCTGATCAACCGGGAGCCTCGGCTCACCGTGGTCTGCGTCGCGCTCGCCCCGCTCGTCGTCATACAGGGGCTGGCCATCGTGCCGGAGGCGGTGCTCCGCCGCGAGCTGCAGTTCCGGGCCGTCGCGATCCGTACCCTGGTCGCCGCGCTCGTCAGCGGCGTGGTCGGGATCGCGCTCGCCCTCGCCGGTGCCGGCATCTGGGCGCTGGTCGCCCAGCAGTTGGTCAACGCCCTCATCGGTCTGGTCGTGCTCTGGGTCGTCTGCCCCTGGCGACCGAGCCGGCGCATCCGGTTCGGTGCCATCCGCGAGTTGTGGACGTTCTCGCTGCACTCCGCCAACGCCGGGCTGGGCGTCATGCTCAGCAACCGCGCCGACCTCATCTTCACCGGGATCTTCTTCGGCCCGATCGCCACCGGCATCTACCGGCTGGCCGCCCGGCTGCCCGACATGCTGGTCGACGTGACGGTCCGATCGCTTCAGCAGGTGGCGTTGCCGTCGCTGTCCCGGCTGCAGAACGACCGGGCCGCCTTCGCCGCCCACCTCACCCAGCTCCAGCATCTCGGCGCCATCGTCGGGCTGCCCGTACTCGGGGTCCTGGCCGCCACCGCCGGGCCGCTGGTCGGCTTCCTCGGCCCGCAGTGGGCCGGCACCGAGGTCCCGTTGCAGGTGCTCTGCCTGTTCGGCGCGGTCAACGTCTACGGGGTGCTGCTCGGTCCCGCGTTGCAGGCGATCGGCCAGCCGGGCAAGCTCGCCGCGATCTCGTGGACCCGGGGCCTGCTCGGGGTGGCCACCTTCGCCGTGCTGGGCACCCTGTTCACCAGCGGCAACCCGGCGGCGCAGGCCACCGCGATCGGCATTGCCGGGGTGGGCCTCCAGGTCGTGGTCAACGCGGTGTCGATCTGGGTCACCGTACGTCGGGCAGCCGGTGCCTCGGTGCTGCGGTTCCTGCTGCCGACGCTGCCGGCGGTGGTCGCCGCGACGGCTGCCGCGCTGGTCCCGTACGCCGTCAACCGGCTCGGTGTCGACGAGCTGCCCCCGCTGGCGGGTGTGGTGGTGATGGGCGCGGTCGGCGGCCTGACCGCCGCGGCGATCCTGTGGACCACCGACCGGCGCGTACGCGCCCTGGTCCGTAAACGCCTCCCCCGCCGCCGCCCCCTGGCCCCCGCCCAGTAGCCCTTCTTCCCTCTCCCCTTCTCCCGCCCCACCCCACCCCCCAAGATCCGCGTGATCAGGGAGTAAGCCGGGCGTGTTGTCGGCGTGGCGGACGAAATACTCCCTGATCACGCGGATCTTGCGCGGGCGGGGTGGGTGGGCGGGGGACGGGGAGAGCGAGGAAGACGGTGGCCCCCAGCCCGGAGGGCTGGGGGCCACCGTCTGGGGTGGTGCGGGTCAGGACTGGGGGCGGAAGATGATCGCGGTGTTGTCGGCGAGGGCCGGCTCGTTGAACGAGTGCTGCACCGCCTGCGTACCCGCGTGGTTCTCGATCCCGACCGTGGCACTGTCACCACGCTCACGCGTCTTGCTCGGCGCCAGACTCTCGTAGTTGAACACGATCTCACCAGACACCGACAACGACACCTGAATCGTCACCCGAGCCGACGACGAACCGTACTGACCATGGTTGAACCACTCCAACACGAACCTACGGTCCGCGCCGCTACCGACCACCGCACTACGCACCACCGTGTCCGCCCGCACCACGAGGTCGTCCCAGAACGGATAGACCCCGGTGTTCGGCGCGGTGGTGTCCGGAATCGGGCCGTTGATCGGCTGCGCCCCGCCCGGGTCCTCGAAGCTGAGGAACCCGTTGCTGGACACCCACGCCGACGTGTACGTCTGCCCGTAGAACGGGAACGCGAACGGCAGGTCGATCCGCTCCACCGAGTCGTCACCGGTCAACGGAATCGGGGTACCACCCGACACCGGCGTGTACGGCCGGGACTCCGTCGACCTGGTGTACGAACCACCGCCGCTGGCCGGCGGCGGGGTGGTGGCCGGCGGTGGCTCGCTGGTGGGTGGTGCCGTCGTCGGTGCGGTCAGCGCCAGGTTGGTGGTGTGGGCACCGGCGGCGGCAACCGTCACCGTGGCCGAGGCGGTGCGCCCGCCGTCCGCCGCGGCGGCGACGGTGTACGTCCCGGGCGGCACCGAACCGATCGTGTAGCTGCCGGTGGCCGTGGTCGTCGCGGCCCGCCCGCCGGGGTTCAGCGTCACCGCGGCCCCCGCGACCGGCGTACCGCCGCTGGTGACCACGCCGGAAACCGTGCCGGTGGTGGCCGGCGTCGGGTCGACCGGCGGCTGGTTCGTCGGCCCCTGGCCGCCGCTGGACGGGGTGAAGATGATCGCGGTGTTGTCGGCGAGGGCCGGCTCGTTGAACGAGTGCTGCACCGCCTGCGTACCCGCGTGGTTCTCGATCCCGACCGTGGCACTGTCACCACGCTCACGCGTCTTGCTCGGCGCCAGACTCTCGTAGTTGAACACGATCTCACCCGACACCGACAACGACACCTGAATCGTCACCCGAGCCGACGACGAACCGTACTGACCATGGTTGAACCACTCCAACACGAACCTACGGTCCGCGCCGCTACCGACCACCGCACTACGCACCACCGTGTCCGCCCGGACGACCAGGTCGTCCCAGAACGGGTAGACGGCGGCGTTGGGTGCCGACGCGTCGGGGATCGGCCCGTTGATCGGCTGGCCGTTGCCCGGGTCCTCGAAGCTGAGGAACCCGTTGGCGGAGATCCACGCCGAGTTGTAGCTGTGCCCGTAGAACGGGAACGCGAACGGCAGGTCGATCCGCTCCACCGAGTCGTCACCGGTCAACGGAATCGGCGTACCACCCGACACCGGCGTGTACGGCCGGGACTCCGTCGACCTGGTGTACGAACCACCACCGCTGCCCGGCGGCGGAGTGGTGGGCGGCGGAGTGGTGGGCGGCGGCGTGGTCGCCGGCGGGGTGGTGGGCGGCGGGGTCGGCGTCGGGGTCGGGTTGGTCGGCCCGGCCAACGTGAGGTTGGCCGTGTGCGTGCCGCCGGCGGTGACCGTGACCGAGCCCGAGCCGGTCAGTCCGCCCGGCCCGGTGCCGGTGACGGTGTACGACCCGGCCGGGACCGAGCCCAGGGTGTAGCTGCCACCCGCGGCCGTGGTCGCGGTGAGGTTGCCGGGGTTCAGTGTCACGGTCGCGCCGACCACCGGTGCGCCGTTGCTGGTGACCACGCCGTTGACGGTGCCGGTGACCGGCGGCGGGTCGGTCGGGCCGCCACCACCGGGCGGGGTGATGACGATCGCGGTGTTGTTGGCGAGGACCGCCTCGTTGATCGAGTACTGCAAGGCGATCGTGCCGGTGCCGTTCTCGATCCCGACGGTGGCGGAGTTGCCCAGTTCACGGGCGCCGCCGAGGTCGGCGTAGTTGAAGGTGATCCGGCCGGACTCCTCCATCAGCACCTGGAACGTCAACCGGGCCGACGAGGAGCCGTAGAGGCCGATGTTGCGCCACTCGACGTTGAAGCGGCGGTTGGGGGCGGTGCCGGTCACCGCCGTACGGACGGTCGAGTTGTCCCGGGCCCACAGGTCGTCCCAGAACGGGTAGATGGCGGCGTTGGGCGCTGACACGTCCGGGATCGGGGTGTTGACGCCCCACGAGCCGTTCGGGTCGAGGAACGACAGCTTGCCGTTGACGTCGATCCAGGCGGCGTCGTACGTCTCGCCGTAGAACGGGAAGGCGAACGGCAGGTCGACCCGGGTGATGGCGTCGTCGCCGGCCAGCGGCAGCACGGTGTCGTCGGCGGGCACGATCGCCCGCCCGGTCACCGTGTCGCAGGTGTAGCCGAAGGTGTCGGCGCACGAGCCGGAGCCGCTGTAGGTGGCCGTGTAGGTGGTGGGGACGGCCGGCGCGGTGATGACGTGGGTCTGTGCCCCGCCGTCCGACCACTCCTCGAAGGTGAACGTCGAACTGCCGGCGGTCTGCGGCGTGGGCGCGCTGATCGTGTTGGTCGAGCCGACGATGACCTCACGGACCACCGGCGTGCTGAACGGTGCGCCGTTGTGGTTCAACTCCAGCCCGCCGGGGGTGGTGGCCAGGGTCAGGTTGACCGTCTTCGGGTCGATCCGGGTGGTGGTGCTGGAGGTCAGGCCGCTGCTGTCGGTCGCGGTCAGCGTCAGTTCGAGGTGCGACGGGTATTCGTGGTCCGGCGCGACGAACGTGCCGGAGTCGACGCCCTCCGCGCTCTGCACGTGGTGGGTGTGGCAGTCGTCGGCGGAGTAGCAGTGCCGGTTGATCAGCTGCCAGGACAGCGACGACGCGGGCAGCGTGCCGTCCTGCGGGTCGGTCGCGTGGCCGGAGAAGGAGACCGTCTCGCCGACCTCCCAGCGCAGCGCGGTGGTCGGCGAGTCGATGACCGGTACCGGCGCGTCGGTGCCGACGAAGATCTGCAGGGTCTCGGTGTCGACCGCCCCGGCCATGTCGGACACCCGCAGCCGGGCGGTGTGGGTGCCGGTCGTGGTGTAGGTGTGGGTCGCGGTCGGACCGCTGGCGTCGAACGTGCCGTCGTCGGTGAAGTCCCACTGGTAGGTGAGGATGTCGCCGGCGTCGGGGTCGGTGGTGTTGCTGGCGTCGAACGAGACCGTGAGCGGCGCGTTGCCCGAGGTCGGGTTCGCGGTGAACGCGGCCTGCGGGGGCAGGTTGCCGGAGCTGTAGTGGAACCGGCGCACCGTGCCGCCGGTCAGGTCGGCGTAGTACAGGTTGTTGTCCGGGCCGATGACCAGGTCGACCGGCGCGGAGGCGGTCGAGGTGAACGGCATGATGTCGGACGGGTCCGGTACGCCGTCCGGTCCGGCCCGCATGGCCCAGATGCAGCCACGCGAGTAGTCGGCGAAGAACAGCGCGCCGGCGTACGGCGCCGGGTAGTTGCCGCCCTCGGTCGGGTAGAACGTGATGCCGGTCGGGGCCGAGCCGCCGGTCCGGCAGCCGTCGCCGGGCGCGACGACGTCGTTGTGGTGGTAGGTGTAGTGCGGCCCGGTGGCCGTGCCGGCGGGGGCGGCGTAGAGGCTGCGGCACAGGTCGAGCTGGGCCGCGCGGTAGCCGCTCTGCACGCTGTTGCCCTCGTAGCAGGGCCAGCCGTAGTTGCGTACCGGTCCGTCGGCCGGGTCGACGATCCGGTTGATCTCTTCCCAGTTGCGCCAGCCGACGTCGGCGACCCAGACCTCGTCGGTGCCCGGGCGGAACGCCCAGCGGTAGGGGTTGCGCAGGCCGTACGCGACGATGCGGCGGGTGTTGGCGTCGGCGCTGGCGGCCATCGGGTTGTCCGGCATGGCCGCCGCGGTCTGCGGGTCGACCCGGATCAGGGTGCCGGACAGGCCGGTCGGGTCGCCGCCGGTGCGCAGGTCCTGGGCGCGCAGGGCGCCACCCTCGGCGGTCGGCGGGGTCATCGCGCCGCCGACCGGCGACGGCGGGTCGCCGCACGGGTTGGTCGGGTTGCCGGCCTGGCCGTAGTCGACGAAGGTGCCGGAGGCGCCGTCGCCGCCGGTGACGTAGAGCGCGCCGTCCGGGCCGAAGCGGAGTTCGCCGATGGAGTGGCTCTCGATCTGCTGGCACCAGTCGTGCAGCAGCACCTCTTCGGGGCCGGTCATCACGTCGCCGTCGAGCCGCAGCCGGGAGACCCGGCTGCTGGCCGCGCAACTGCTCCGCTCGTGGCAGGTGTCGTTGTAGGTGGGTGCGGTGCCGCCGATCAGCCCGTCGTAGGTGTAGCTGACGTAGAGGTAGGGGTCGGCCGGGAAGCTCGGGGGGACCGCCATCCCGATCATCCCGAGGTCCTCGTAGTTGTAGACGTTGGTGCGCAGGTCGGCCACGACGGTCGCGGTGGTGTCCGACAGGCTGTCGAACACCTTGATGACGCCGTCCTTCTGGGCGACGAACACCCGGCCGTCGGGCGCGAAGACCACCTTGGTCGGCAGGTGGAGTCCGGACAGGACGATCTGCTCGGTGAAGCCGACCGGTGGACCGGCCGCCTCCGCCGGCGCGGCCGAGCCGGGCACCAGGCCCAGGCCGACGGGCACGCTCAGTGCGAGGGCCAGCGCCGAGGACAGTGCGCGCCGTATCGCTCGCGACACCCGGGTCTCCCATCTCACGGCAGGGCCGTGGCACAAACAGGTCGATGCGGCTGTTGCCGGCAGAGAGTACGCGGCCACAGCATCGCGCATGATCCAACCGAATGGCTTCGGTAGCCCGACCGGACTACCCGGCCGTACGGCTCGACTTCGGCCGGCCGATCGGTGCTGAGTGATCACTTGGTCACGGAACGGCGTTCCGGGCCCGGCGGAGACCGCCGGGCCCGGAACGCGACGTCGCCGTCAGGGTACGGGATGGAACACGATCGCCGTTCCGTTGGCCAGCACCGCCTGGTTGAACGAATGCTGTACGGCGGCGGCACCGGAGACGTCCTCGACGCCGACCGTGGCACTGTCCCCGAGCTCTCTCGGCTTCGATGTGGTCAGATCGGCATAGTTGAAGATGATTTCGCCATTTTCGGCGAGGATCGCCTCGACGGTGATCCGGGCCGAGGTCGAGCCGTAGTGGCCGATGTTGCGCCACTCGACGACGAACTGGCGGTTGGGTGCGGTGCCGACGACCTCGGTACGGATCGTCGAGTCGGCGCGTACCACCAGGTCGTCCCAGAACGGATAGACCGCGCCGTTGGGTGCCGCCGGATCGGGCAGGGCGGCGTTGGTGGGCTGCGCCGACCCCGGATCGGAGAACGACAGGAAGCCGTTGGTGGAGACCCACGCACTCGACCGCGGCTGGCCGTAGAACGGGAACGCGAACGGCAGGCTGACCTGGGTCACCCCCTCGTCGCCGGTCAACGGCAGCACCGTGCCGTTCGCGGGCACGAACGGGCGCGGCCCGGTGGTGACCGTGTAGTCGCCCTCGCCGCCGCCGGGCGCGGCGAGTGCCAGGTCGACGGTGTGCGACCCGCCGGGCGCGACGCTCACCGACCGGCTGCCGGCCAGGCCGCCGGGTGCGGTGCCGGTGACGGTGTACGCGCCGACCGGGACCGACGGCAGCGTGTAGGAGCCGTTGCCGGCCGTGGTCGTCGTGTGGTTGCCCGGCGACAGCGTCACCGTCGCCCCGGCGACGGCCAGTCCGGTCGCCGCGCTGGTGACCACACCGGACACCGCGCCGGTGGTCGGCGGTGCGCCGCCGGGCGGGGTGAACACCACCGACGTCCCGTTACGCAGGTCGGGCGTGTTCGTCGAGTAGCTCAGCGCCACCGCGCCGGTGCCGTCCTCGATCCCGACCGTCGCCGAGTCACCGCGTTCGCGGCCGGCCGTGGACAGGTCGGCATAGCTGTAGACGATCTCGCCGGACTCCGACAGGACGGCCTGGAACGTGACCCGGGCCGACGTCGAGCCGTACAGGCCGATGTTGCGCCACTCGACGACGTACCTGCGGTTCGGGGCGGTGCCGGTGGTCGCCGTACGGATGCTGGAGTCGGCCCGGACGAACAGGTCGTCCCAGAAGGGGTAGAGGGCGGCGTTCGGCAGCCCCGGGTCGGGCAGTGCGGTGTTGGTGCCCAGTGGTGAGCCCGGGTCGGTGAACGACAGGAATCCGTTCGTCGACACCCAGGCGGTGCTGTGCGACCCGCCGTAGAACGGGAACGCGAACGGCAGGCTCACCGAGGTGTACGCGTCGTCGCCGGTCAGCGGCAGGACCGTGGTCTCGGCGGGCAGGAACGGCCGGTCGGTGCTGGTGGTGCAGGTGTAGCCGTAGCTGTCGGCGCAGCCCGGGGCACTGGTGTAGGTCGCGGTCCAGGTGCCGGCGGTGGCCGGGGCGATCAGCACGTGGGTCGCCGCGCCCCCGTCCGACCAGCTGCCGAAGGTGTGCACGAGCGAGTTGCCGCTCTGCGGGCTCGGCGCGCTGACCGTGTTGGTCGAGCCGACGATCACCGTACGGGTGAACGGCGCGGTGCCGGAGAAGTTGCCGACGCTGAGTTGCAGTCCGGGCGGACTGGTCGCGAAGGTCAGGTCGACGGTTCGCGGGTCGAGCCGGCGTACGGTCGTGCTGGTCAGCCCGTCGGCGTCGGTCGCGGTGAGTTCCAGTTCGAGGTACGACGGGTATTCGTGGTCCGGCGCGATGAACGACCCGGACCCGACTCCGGCCCACTCCTGCAGATGGTGGGTGTGGCAGTTGCCGACCGACTCGCAGTGTTCCATCCGCAGCCGCCAGTGCAGCCCGGACGCCGGGATGGTGCCCTGCTGCGGGTCGGTGGCGTGGCCGCCGAAGGCGAGGGTGTCACCGACCTGCCAGGTGGTGCCGGTGGTGGGGGTGGTGATGAAGGCGGTCGGCGCGCTGTTTCCGGGCTGGATGCGGACCGTGGTGCTGTTCGACGCGCCGAGGGTGTCGGTGACGGTCAGCGTCGCGGTGAAGGTGCCGCTGGCCGGATAGGTGTGCGTGGCGGTCGGTGTGGTCGCGTCGACGGTGCCGTCGCTGGTGAAGTCCCACCGGTACGTGAGCCGCCCGGCGTCGGCGGGGTCGGGGTCGGTGGAGCCGGTGCCGTCGAAGGTGACGGTCAGCGGGGCGGTGCCGGACGTGGGGGTGGCGGAGATCGCGGCGACCGGCGGCTGGTTGCCGGGGAAGTAGCGGATCCGCCGGACCGTGCCGCCCAGGTCGGCGTAGTAGACCTCGCCGCCGGGGCCGACGGCCAGGTCGGCGGGGCTGGCGGCGGCCTGGGCGAACAGGGTGATGTTCGTCGGGCTGGGCAGCCCGCCCGGGCTGCCCGGGCGCATCGCCCAGATGCAGTTCCGGGAATAGTCGCTGAAGAACAGCGCACCGGCGTACGCCGCCGGATAGCTGCCGCCGCTGCCGGGGTAGAAGGCCAGGCCGCCGACGGCGTCACCGCCGGCGCCACAGTTCTCGCCGGGTACGACGTCGGCGTTGTGGTGGTAGGCGTAGTAGGGCGCGGTCTGGCCCGCTCCACTGTAGAGCGACTCGCAGAGGTTCAGGTTCGCGTTGTCGTAGCTGGCCATCCGGGCGTTGCCCTCGTAGCAGGGCCAGCCGAAGTTGGTGACGCCGCTGGTGGGCGCGGCGACCCGGTCGATCTCCTCCCAGAGGTTCCAGCCGACGTCGCCGAGCCAGACCTCGCTGGTCCCGGGTCGGACGGTCGCCCGGAACGGGTTGCGCAGGCCGGTGGCGACGATCCGCCGGGCGTTGGGGTCGGCGGAGGCGATCAGCGGGTTGCCGGGGGCGGCGGCGCCGGTCGCCGGGTCGATCCGGATGACGGTGCCGTCGAGGCCGGTCGGGTCGCCGAGGGTGCGTACGTCCTGCGAGCGCAGCGCACCACCCTCGGCGGTCGGCGGGGTCATGGTGCCGCCCGGCGGGTCGCCGCAGGGGTTGCGCGGGTTGCCGAGCTGCCCGTAGTCGGTGGCGCTGAAGCTCGCGCCGTCGCCGGCCGTGGCGTAGAGCATGCCGTCGGCGCCGAACGCCAGGTCGCCGACGGAGTGGCTCGGGTATTGCTGGCACCAGTCGTGGATGAGGACCTGCTCGGGGCCGCTGACGACGTTTCCGGCCGCCCGCAGCCGGGAGAGCCGGCCGGTGACGACGCACTGGCCGTTGTTGGCGTCCCCGCAGTTGTCGTTCCACACCGGAGCGGTCCGGCCCGGCGGGGCGTCGTAGGTGTAGAGCACGTAGACGTACGGGTCGGCCGGGAAGCCGGGGGCCAGTGCCAGGCCGATCAGCCCGCGGTCCCAGACGTTGTGCACGTTCGTGGACAGGTCGGCGAAAAGGGTCGGGGTGGGGTCGGCAAGGTCGTCGAAGACCTTGATCCGGCCATTCTTCTCGGCGACGAAGACCCGCCCGTCGGCAGCGAACTCGATGTTCGTCGGCTGGCTCAGCCCGCTGAAGACGACCTGCTCCTGGAAGCCGGTCGGCAGCACGACGGCGGCCGCCGGGGCACCCGGCAACGGCGCGAGGAGTCCGGCCAGCAGGGCGGACGTGAGGCCGATTCCCAACCCGCGTCGAAGGCGCGTCATCGCACCCCTCCCGGAAGACACGTGCGCGGGTGGCGCGCACCAGCCACGACCGTCGATACGAGGGATCGTGCGCACAGAGTAGCCAGGCGGTGAATGTTGAGTGGTGTCCTGTTCCTGACCGAAGAATCAGGACGAAGATCGACAAAAAGGGATCTCGGCGACGTTCCACCCCGGCGGAATCATCAGTTCAGTGCCGCAAAGCGACCAAAAGTATGATCGACATTGACCGATTCGATGACCAAGGAAGCAGGCACTTGGTCCGACTCATGTTAGAAAGACGACATCGTCCGAGAATGCGAGTCACTTGCCCGCACCGGACCGCATAGAGCAGGCTCTGCAATAGCTTCTTTCCCTTCCGGTCGCAGCCCGACGAGGCGCTGCGACCGTTCGTCGATGCCATCCTTTCCAGTTCTGGGCGGATACGAGGTAGACATGGCCGACCGGCGTCCGCACGTCGTCATCGTGGTGGTGAACCTGCCCGTTGAACGCGACCGGCGGGTCATCCGCGAGTGCCGGGCGCTGGAGGCCGCCGGCTACCGCGTGACGGTCATCTGCCCGCGCGGCCCGCAGAAGCTGCGGGTGCTGCCCGGCACCGAGACGCAGATCCGATCCTTCCCCCAGCCGCTCGCCGGCTCGGGGGTGCTCTCCTTCGCCGCCGAGTTCGCCTGGGCGCTGATCGCCGTCACCACCCGCCTGCTGGGCGTTATGGCGCGCACCCGGGTCGACGCGGTGCAGGCCTGCAACCCGCCCGACGTCTTCTGGACCATCGCCCTGCTCATGCGGCTGCTCCGCCGGCCGTTCGTCTTCGACCACCACGACCTGAGCCCGGAACTCTACGAGTGCAAGACCGACAACCCGCGTCCGGTCGTACTGCGCATCCTCAAGCTCATGGAACGGCTGTCCTGGCGCTGCGCGTCGGCGGTGGTGTCGACCAACGAGTCCTACCGGGAACTGGCGATCAGCCGCGGCGGCTGCGACCCCGACGACGTCGTGGTCGTCCGCAACGGGCCGACGCTGGCCGAGGTCGGCGCGGCCGGAATCCCGGCGCAGCGCACCGGTGAGCCGGCCACGGCGCCGGGCGACGACGACCGCCAGGTGGTCGTCTACCTCGGCGTCATCAATCCGCAGGACCACGTCGACGCCGCGGTGCTCGCGGCCGAACGGCTGGTGGACCTGCGCGGTCGCGGCGACTGGCGGCTGGTCGTGGCCGGCGACGGCGACAGCCTGCCCGGACTGCGACAACTCGTCACCGAGCGCGGCCTCGACGACGTGGTGCGGTTCACCGGCTGGCTGGAAGCCGACGAGGTCGACGCGTTGCTGCGCTCCGCTTCGATCGCCATCCAGCCGGACCCGCCGACCCGGATGGCCGACTTGTCGACAATGGCGAAGACCGTGGAGTATGTGGCACGAGGGCTGCCGGTCGTAGCCGTCGACCTACTGGAAACGCGGCGCACCGCCGAGGGGGCGGCGACCTACGTGCCGACCGGCTCCCCGGACGAACTGGCCAAAGCACTCGACCAGCTCCTCAGTGACGAGGAGGCCCGGTCGGCGATGCGGACCGTGGCCCGGCGGCGCTTCACCGAGCTGCTCGCCTGGGACCATCAGGCCAGGGCGTACATCCGGCTGTGGGACCGGCTTCTGCGCCCACGGCCAACGGGCTCGTCCCCGGCTCCACCGATGGACCCGGCCCACGCCGAACAAGGCGTGAACGACGCCGCATGGTACGAAACTGGCGGCGGCAAGGCCCCTGGCCGGGCCTCGCAGACCAACCTCACGACCTGACGACCCGCGCTACCCGAAGGGGCCGACGCTGTGGACCTTCTCGACCTCCTGAGACTGATGGTCCGGCGGTGGTACGTCGCCGCCCCGGTCGTCGTACTCACCCTCGGCGCGGCGCTGGTCGTCGGCTCGTCGATCCAGCCGGAATACAAGACCTCGGCGGCCGTACTGCTCGTGCCCCCGACCACCAACCCGCCCGCGCCGGCACCCAACGCCAGCCCGCAGCCCGGCAACCCCTGGCTGAAGGTCGGTGAGGTCGCGATGGCCCAGGCGGTGCAGATCTCCGTCTCCGCCGCCGACGCGCGGCAGAAGGTCCAGGCGGCCGGCGGCGACCCCGGCTACGAGATCGGACTGGTGAACCGCAGCTCGATCGTGACCGTCGACGTCACCGCGACCACCCACGAGGCCGCGCTGGCCACGGTGGTCGCGGTCACCAAGCTGATCAGCGACGAGGTGTCGGAGAGCCAGACGGCCTACAAGCCCAAGGCCGGCGAGGAGATCACCACCGAGATCCTCGACCCGGGCACCGAGATCACGCCGTCGCGCTCCAACGTCCTGCGCGCGCAGATCGTGGTGATCGCGATCGGCCTGCTGTTCACCGCGGTCGTCGCCGTCGTCTACGACGCCATCCAGCGCCGGCGGGCCAACGCCCGACTGGCCAGCCGGCAGTCCGGCCGCCGCCCGGTGGCCGGCGACGCGGGCCAGGCGAGCGTCGCGGGCGGCCATGGAGGCGCCCCCCACCAGCAGGGCCGGTCCGCGGAGGTCACCCAGGCGCTCGGCGGCAACGGCCGTGGCGGCCCGCAGATCTCGGCCGACTTCATCCGGGCGCCGCAGTCCGACGACACCATCCTCCTCACCGCGGTCCGCACGCCGACCGACGATTCAAGGCGATAAGTACGCCGACGACGTACTGACGGAACGAGTCCCGTGCAGACCTACCTCTCCGCCCGACGCTCAGCGACGGTGTACGACGGGCTCACCCCCCGGACCCGGCACTTCCCGGACGCGACGGCGGGTGTCGTCGCCGCGGTGATGCTGGCCTACCTGCTGCCGGCCCGGCTGATCTTCCCGCCGCTGACCACCCTCGGCCGGCCGGCCGTCATGGTCGGCCTCGGCCTGCTGGTGTGGTGGGCACTGACCCGCCTGCACCCCAACCTCGTGACCCGCGGGCAGCAGCCGATGCGCTGGGCGCTCGCCGGCTACCTGGTGACGATCGGGGTGTCCTACATCGCCGGACAGGCCCGGGGCATGCAGGTGCTGGAAGCCAACAGCGCCGATCGGACCATCCTGATGGCGCTCGCGGCCGGCGGCGTACTGCTGGCCGCCGCCGACGGGGTGCTCACCCGGGACCGCATCGACCACCTGCTGCGGTGGTTCTGCTGGGGCTCGGCCGTCATGGCGCTGTTCGCGCTGGCGCAGTTCATCCTGCGGATCGACTTCACCAACTACCTCAAGCTGCCGCCGGTCCTGATGTTCCAGAAGGACCTGGTCGGCTTCGACGCGCGCGGCGGTGGCGGGCTGGTCCGGGTGGCCGGCACCGCCGGCCACTACATCGAGTTCAGCGTCCTGATGGTGATCGGCCTCATCGTCGCCATCCACTTCGCCCGCTTCTCCACCAGCCGGCGCAACCGGCAGATCTACGCCACGCTGGCCATCATCCAGGCCGGCGTCATCCCGATCTCGCTGTCCCGCACCGGGGTGCTGGCGCTGGCCGCCGCGATCCTGCTCTTCATCCTGGTCTGGCCGCTGCGCACCACCTTCAACGTGCTGGTGATCGGCGTCTTCCTGATGGCCTTCATCCAGGTCGGCAAACCCGGGCTGCTGGCGACGCTGCGCGCCCTGCTGCTCGCCGGTGACAACGATCCGAGCGTGCAGGGCCGGCTGGAGGACTACGCGTTCGTCGCCCCGTTCATCAAGGAACGGATGTGGCTCGGGCGCGGTGTCGGCACCTGGTTGCCGGAGATGTACCAACTCCTCGACAACCAGTGGCTGGTCACCCTGGTCACGGGTGGCGTCCTCGGGGTCGTCGGGCTCGCGGGGCTCTTCGTCGTCGGCATCGTCACCGCCGGCCGGGTACGCCGGTTCGCCACCAACGAGCGGGACCGGGACCTGGCCGCCGTACTCGCGGTGGGGATCGGGGTCGCGGCGGTGACCGCGTTCACCTTCGACGCGCTGTACTTCTCGACCTACCTGATCACCGTGCACCTCTTCCTCGGGCTCGCCGGCGCGATGTGGCGGGTGACCCGGGCCGAACGCGTCAACCACATCGGAGCACAATGACCGAGCACCGCGAGGGCATCAAGCCGCACAGCCTGAAGTCATGCGACCGCCGAGCGAAGCGAGGTGTCGCATGACCGAGCACCGCGGCATCGACATCTTGATGATCACGTACGACCGGCCGGAGTACGTACGGCTCTCCCTGCCGCACCTGCTGGCCACCGCCACCGCCGACACCCGGATCTGGCTGTGGCACAACGGCACCGACCAGCCGACCCTCGAAGCGGTGGAGGAGTTCCGGCACCACCCGCGGGTGCACCGGTTCCACCACAGCCCGACCAACGCGGGTCTGCGCGAGCCGACCAACTGGCTGTGGGCAGAGTCGGACGGCGCGTACGTCAGCAAGGTCGACGACGACTGCCTGCCCGACAAGGACTGGCTGGAGACGCTGCGCCGGGCGCACGAGGACGTACCCGAGTTCGGGGTGATCGGCACCTGGCGGTTCCCCGACGAGGACGTCGACGACGCGCTCGTCGCGAAGAAGCTCGCCGACTATCCGGGTGGCCACCGGCTGATGCGCAACCACTGGGTGCAGGGCAGCGGCTATCTGCTCAAGCGGGCCGCCGTCGCGCAGACCGGGCCGATCGGGCCGACCGAGTCGTTCACCGCGTGGTGCCTCCGTTCGGCCCGGCTCGGCTGGGTCAACGGCTGGTACCACCCGTTCCTGCCCGAGGACCACATGGACGATCCGCGCAGCCCGCACACGATCTACCACACCGACGCGGACTTCATGGCCCGGCGGCCGCTGTCGGCGAAGAACACCGGGGTGACCACGGTCGCGCAGTGGACCGAGCAGATGCGGCACTCGGCCCGGGTGGTCCAGGCCGCCTCCCTCGACCTGCGCGAGTACGGCGGCTGGCGGGCCCGCCGCCGGGGCGCCGTACGCCGGATCCGGCGCGCGCTGACCGGGCGGGCGCCGTGGTGACCAGCGTGGTGATCGCCGCCCACAACGAGGCCGCGGTGATCGACCGGTGCCTGCGCCGGATGCTCGCCAACGCGACCCCGGGCGAGTTCGAGGTGATCGTGGTCGCCAACGGGTGCACCGACGCGACCGCCAAGGTGGCCCGCGCCGTGCCCGGGGTGACCGTCGTCGAGTTGGCCGAGGCGTCGAAGTCGGCGGCGCTCAACGCCGGTGACCGGGCGGCGACCGGCCTGCCCCGGATCTATCTCGACGCCGACATCGCCCTGTCGACCGCCGACCTGCGTACGCTCTCCCGCGCGGTCGACGACAGCGCGCTGGCCGCCGCGCCCCGCCGGGTCCTCGACACGAGCGGTCGGCCGCTGCTGGTCAAGGCGTACTTCGCGATCAACGGCCGGCTGCCGGCGTTCCGTAACGCGCTCTTCGGCCGGGGCGTGATCGTGCTGTCGCGGGCCGGCCGGGCCCGGTTCGAGCGGTTTCCGGACGTGATCGCCGACGACCTGTTCCTCGACTCGCTCTTCACCGACGCCGAGAAGCGCGAGGTCAAGGGGGTCGCCTCGGTGGTGGCCACGCCACGGCGCACCGCCGACCTGCTGCGCCGGCTCGGCCGGGTCCGGGCCGGCAACGCCGCGCTGCGGGCCGCCGCCACCGACACCGAGGTGCGCCCGTCCCGCAAGATGTCGTGGCTGGTCGACGTGGTGCTGCCCCGACCGTGGCTGCTGCCGGCGGGGGTCTGCTACCTGGCGCTGACCGTCATCGCCGGGATCAAAGCCCGCCGCACCGGCCCCGGCGCGGCGTGGGGCCGCGACGAGTCGAGCCGAACTCCGGTGGCCCGATGAACCCGACGGTGAGCCTGGTCATGGTCTCGTACCAGACCCGGGACCTGATCGTGCGGGCGCTGACCGCGTTGCGGGACACCGGCACCGGGGTCGACTACGAGGTGATCGTGGTCGACAACGCCTCCGCCGACGGTTCGGCCGACGCGATCGCGGCGGCCCTGCCCGAGGTACGGGTGGTGCGGCTGGCGCACAACGTCGGCTTCGGCCGGGCGGTCAACGTCGGCGCCGAGCTGGCCCGTGGCGACTACGTGCTGCTGATGAACCCGGACACCGAGCCCGTCGGCGACGTGCTCGGCGAGTTCGTCGCGTTCGCCCGGGCCAACCCCGCGCATCGCGTCTACACCGGCCGTACCCTGCGCCAGGACGGCACCGACGACGGCCGGTCGGTGTTCGCGCTGCCGAGCCTGTGGGGCTACTTCTGCTTCGCCGCCGGGCTGTCGACGGTGTTCCGCGGCTCCCGGCTGTTCAATCCGGAGGAGTTGCCGGGCCTCGACCGGAACCGGCCGACTCCGGTGCCGGCCGCGTCCGGCTGCCTGCTGCTGGTCGAGCGGGCGCTGTTCGCCGAACTTCGCGGCTTCGCGCCCGACTACTTCATGTACAGCGAGGACATCGACCTGTGCCACCGGGCGACCGGACTGGGGGCGACCCCGGTGCTGGTGCCGACGGCCCGGGTGCTGCACATCGGCGGTGCGTCGTCGACCAGTGTCGGCAAGCGGGTGATGGTGCTGCGCGGCAAGACGACGTACGTACGGCTGCGCTGGTCGGGGTCGCGGGCGGCGGTTGGCCGGGCGCTGCTGGCGGCCGGCATCGCGGTACGGGCGGCGGGTGCCCGGCTCACCGGCCGGGCCGGCTACTGGCGGGAGGTGTGGGCCCAGCGCCGCACCTGGCTCGCCGGCTGGCCACCGCTCGCCGAACTGCCGCCCGTGGTCCCGGTCCCGCCCGATCCGTCCGTTCCGCCCGCCCGTTCCGCCCGCTCCGGGCCGCCTGGCTAGGGAAGCTGCGACTCCACGAGTCCTCGATCGGCGTCCCGCGCCGCCGGGTGGCGGCGCGGGCACGGCGGGGTCACGAGGTGGGGCCGCCGCCTGGGCGGGGGCCGGCCACGGGTACGTCGGCGAAGGCGGCCACCGTGCGGTCGGCGTACGCGCTCGCGTCGCCGACCTCCATCGGCCCGTCCCATTCCCGGGGCAGCGGCACCGGCGTATCCGGGGCGACCCGGCGGACGATCTCGTCGAGCACGGTCTCCGCGTCGCCGACCCACAGGTGCTTGGCGCCGGGCACCCCGACCACCTCGGCCTGCGGGATCGCCGCGAACCGCTCGCGGGCCTCGTCCGGGCGCAGGTAGTCGTCGAACTCCGGGACCAGGGCGGTGACCGGCTTGCCCGACCGGGCCCAGGTGCGCAGGTCGTCCGGGGTCGAGAAGCGCAGCGGCGGGGAGAGCAGGACGGTGCCGGACACCTGCGGGTCGCAGCCGTGCTTGAGGGCGAGGTCGGTGCCGAACGACCAGCCGACCAGCCAGATGTCGGGCAGTTCGGCGAACTCGGCGTACTCGATCGCGGCGGCCACGTCGAACCGCTCGCTGTCGGCGGCGTCGAAGGTGCCCTCGCTGGTGCCCCGCACGCTGCTGGTCCCCCGGGTGTTGAAGCGCAGCACGGCGAGGCCGGCGAGGGCCGGCAGCCGCCAGGCGGCCTTGCGGAAGACGTGGCTGTCCATCATTCCGCCGTGGGTGGGCAGCGGGTGCAGGCAGACCAGGGTGGCGACCGGGTCACGGTCCAGCGGCCGGGCGAGTTCGCCGACCAGGCGTAGGCCGTCGGCGGTGTGCAGCTCGATGTCCTCGCGGTGGGCGGGCAGGATCGAGGTCGCGCGGATTGGTTCGCTCACCGGTCCAGTCTCGCGCGGCCGTACCGCTCCGTCAGCCCGTGCCGCCCGCCACGTGACGTATATCCCGCGCCCACGCCCGCACGCCCCGTCCGCGCCCCGCCCCCGGCCCGCGCCGACCCGCCGATCGAGGGGTTGTTGAGCGACAAAGCCAACGTATCCCCCACGGCTTCTCCTTGATCAACGCAGGGAAGTGCGCGCGTCAGCCGTAGCGGGGGGCGCTGCGGGAACGCTGGATGCCGGGCGAGCGCCGGTCGCGGGCCCGCCAGCAGCCGGAGTGCCAGTGTCGCCGGTCGGTGAGGTCGCCACGCCCGTCGGCCGGCCACACCACCAGGTGCGCCACGCCGGGCCGGATCTCCTGGTCGCAACCGGGACACCGGTACGTCTTGACCGCCGCGCCGCCGGGGATGGCGCGTACCTGCCACTCACCGTCGCTCCAGGTCTGGACCGCGTCGACACCACGGCGCACCCGGTCGTCGTCGAGCGGCGGACCGGCCTCGGGGCGCGGGCGGTTGCGACGGGGGCTCACGTCGACCAACAGTAACGGTGAGATGCGTACCCTCGACAGGTGAACCGGCTCCACCTGTGGCTCCAGCGGCACCGGGTCGTCGTCGACCTGATGATCGCCGCGCCGATCATCCTGCTGACCCTGATGTCGGCGACCGGTACCGCCCGCCATCCGGTCGCCGTCGTCTTCGACGGCCTCCTGATCCTCGCCGTCGTGGTCCGCCGGGTCTGGTTCACCGCCGCCTACCTGCTGGTGATCACCGTCGGCCTGGCCACCGTGGCGTCCGGCCAGCTGGGCATGCTGGTGCCGGCCCACCTCGCGATGCCGATCCTGCTCTACACGGCCGCCGCGATCGGCCCGGAGTGGGCCCGCCGGCTGGGCGTCTTCTGGATTCCGGTCGCCCCGGTCCTCGCCGTCCTGGCCATGGACACGTACGGCAGCATGCGCCGGGCCGGCACCCCGTGGCCGCTGACCGAGATGGTGGTGTTCACCGGCCTGCTCGCCGCCCCGCTGGTCGCCGCCTGGGTCTGGGGCAACTCGGTACGGATCCGGCGCCGCTTCTACGCCCAACTCGCCGACCGGGCCGACCGGCTGGAACGCGAACGCGACGCGCTGGACCGGGTCGCGGTGGCCGAGGAACGGGCCCGGATCGCCCGGGAGCTGCACGACGTGGTGGCGCACCACGTGTCGGTGATGGTGGTGCAGGCCGACGGCGCCGGGTACGCGCTGGCCGGCGACCCGGACCGGGCCCGCGAGGCGCTGGGCACCATCTCCCGTACGGGCCGGGAGGCGCTGACCGAGATGCGCCGGCTGCTCGGCGTGCTGCGTACGGCGGACGGCGAGGCCGCCGACCGGGCCCCGCAACCCGGCCTGGACTCGATCGCGGAGCTGGTCGGTCAACTGCGTGGCACCGGGCTGGCGGTGGAACACACGGTCGCCGGCCGCCCCCGGCCGGTCGGGGCCGGCACGGCGCTGACCGCCTACCGGGTGGTGCAGGAGTCGTTGACCAACACGCTCAAGCACGGCGGTCCGGGGGTCCGGGCCACCGTGCGGCTGGCCTGGGCACGCGACCACCTGCGGGTGGAGGTCCTCGACGACGGCAGCCGCCCCGACGGCGACGCGCCCGGCCCCGACCGCGACGGGCACCGCCAGCGGTCGGGCACCGACGACCGGCCGCCGGCCGGTGCCTGGCCGCACCCCCGGCGCGGCGACACCGGCGCCGCCGGGCCGGCCGAGACCGGCGGTGGCGGGCACGGCATCATCGGAATGCGCGAGCGGGTCCTCGCCGCCGGCGGCCGGCTCATGGTCGGGGCCCGTCCCGAGGGTGGCTTCCAGGTGGCGGCCACCCTGCCGCTCGACCGTGACGGCGGCCCGACCGATGGGACCCGACCGCGACGGCGGTCCGACTGATGGGACCCGACCGTGACGGCGGCCATACCGATGGGAGATGATCCGGTGATCCGCGTGGTGCTCGTCGACGACCAGCAACTGGTCCGCACCGGCTTCCGGATGATGCTCGACGCCCAGCCCGACATGACGGTCGTCGCCGAGGCCGGCGACGGCGCGGCCGCCATCGAGGTGTTGCGTGCCCACCAGGCCGACGTCGTGCTGATGGACGTACGGATGCCACGGATGGACGGCGTCGAGGCGACCCGGCGGATCTGTGCCGTCCCGGCCGCGCCCCGGGTGCTCGTGTTGACCACCTTCGACCTGGACGAGTACGCCTTCGTCGCGCTGCGCGCGGGGGCCGCCGGATTCCTGCTGAAGGACGTACCGCCGGAGGAGCTGCTGGCCGCGATCCGGGTGGTGCACGCCGGGGACGCGGTGGTGGCCCCGTCGACCACCCGGCGGCTGATCGACCGGTTCGCCGCCTACCTGCCCGATCCGGCGCAGGCGCCGGACGACCGGGCGACCCGGTCGCTGACCGAGCGCGAGCGCGAGGTGCTGCTGCTGGTGGCGGCCGGGCGGTCGAACGCCGAGATCGCGGCCGAGCTGTTCGTGGCCGAGACGACGGTGAAGACCCACGTCGGCCGCATCCTCACCAAGCTCGACCTGCGCGACCGGGTGCAGGCGGTGGTGTACGCGTACGAGCACGGGCTGGTCCGCGCCGGCCGCTGACGTGTCCACGGTGGACGATGTCGGATCACGGTCAGCGTCCACTGGGGATACCGCCGGTCACGTAGCGTCCGGGTTGCGGGCCGGCCACGGGGCCGGCCGCATCGGGGAGGTCCGACCATGCGTGGTGGACGTGTTCTGGGCGGCGTACTGGCGGCTGCGGTCGCCGGTGCCGTCATGGTGGCGGCACCGGCCGCCCATGCCGGTTTCCAGGGTGATCCGCTCTTCGGCGACGTCGACGGCGACCACGTCACCGACCGGGTGACCCTGGTCGGTGGCGGCCCGGACGAGTGCGGGGTCACCGTCGAACTCGGCACCGGCGGGGGCGGGTACGGCCCGGGAACGGTGCACGGCTATCCCGACCCGAGCGGTGGCACCGGCCACTGCCCGGACATGGGCGTCGTGGTCGACCTCGGCGGCGACGGCACCGTCGAACTGGTGCTGGCCTGGTTCGACGGCCGGCCGCCCGGCGTCACCCACGATCTGCTGGTGCTGCGCGACTACGCCCCGGCCGGCGGCTTCGACGCCATCTTCCAGCCGAGCTACATCGGCCTGGCCGACTTCAACGGCGACGGCCGGCAGGACGTCTACGAGTGGACCGACCAGGGCGACGGGTTCCGCACGTTCCTGAACACCGAGGCCGGCACGCTGGTGCCCGGCCCGGTCGAATACTGCGGCGGCCAGCCGGACTTCGAACTCGCCGACTTCGACGGCAACGGCGCGACCGACGTCGTCATCGCCTTTTACGAGGGCTGGTGCGGCCCGTTCAGTGGCGTCGTCGTGGTCTTCGACGACGGCAGCACCCTCTATCTCGAGCAGGACGAGTGGGGCGACGACGGGTGGGAGGTCGACCTCGTCGACCTCGACGGCAACGGCCGCCCCGACGTGCAGACCACGAACTGGTCCGGCACCGTCCGGCTGTTCGTCAACAACGGCGACGGCACCTTCACGCCGGGCATCCGGGCCGTCGAGGACCGGGTGACCGTCGGCCCGACCAACCGCAAGCGGATCAAGGTGCTGGACAACGACGTCGTCGTCCCCGGCACGGTGCTGACCTTCACCACCCCGCCGAAGTACGGCACCGCGACGGTGACCGCGCAGAACACGATCGCGTACGTCCGCACCGACACCAGCCACGACAAGCGCGACATCTTCGGCTACCGGATCACCTCCGGGGCACAGACGTCCGACGCGACGATCATCGTCCGGGTCAAGAAGTAGGGGTCGCCCGGGTACGGCGTACGACCCGGGTCGTACGCCGTACCCGGAACGGACCGTGCCTGAGACGGAGCCGGGCGCGACCCGGGGCCGACGCCGCGACGCCCGCCGCGCCATAGCGTCGACCGACATGCGCCACGTGATCCTGGCCGGGCTGCGGGCCCGGCGTACCCGCCTGCTGCTGACCTCCGCCGCCGTCGCGCTCGGGGTGGCATTCGTGGTCGCCACGGTCGCGATGACCGACACGCTCGCGGCCCAGCTCTACGACAGCACCGCCCGGCAGGCCAGGGACGTGGCGGTACGGGTCACCGCCGACGGGTCCGGGCGGCTGACCGACGCCGACCTGGCCGCCGTACGGGGTGTGCCGGGGGTGGCGGCGGCGGCCGGGCGGGCCGGGGCGACCGGTGTGCTGCTCGGTGCCGACGGGCGGGTGGTGACCAGCCTGGGCAACCCGGACTCGACGTTGCGGGCCCTCGCCGACGACCCCCGGCTCGCCGGCTTCGACCTGGCCGCCGGGGCATACCCGGCCGGGCCGGGCGAGATCGTCGTCGACCGCGACACGGCAGCCGCCCAGGGCTGGCCGCCGGGGGCGACGGTCCGGCTGGTCACGACGGCGGGTGAGACGGTCACGTTCCGGCTCGCCGGGACCGCCGACACGACCGAGTCGTGGCCGGTCGTGCACCTGTCCGCCGCCGATCTGACGGCGGTCACCGGGGAGTCGGGCTGGGGCGCCGTCGACGTCCTGGCCGGCCCGGGCGTGGCACAGAACGACCTGCGGGACGCGGTGGCCGGGGCGCTGGCCGGCCGACCGGTGGAGGTCGTCACCGGCGCCCGGTACGCCGACGCGCTGGCCTCGGCCGCGGTCGGCGACGTCGCCCAGATCCGCCTCGCGCTCGGCGCCTTCGCGCTGGTCGCCCTGCTCGTGGCGGCACTGGTCATCCACAACACGTTCGCGATCCTGGTGGCCCAGCGGCAACGGGAACTCGCCCTGCTGCGCTGCGTCGGCGCCGGTCGCGGCCAGGTGTTCGGTTCGGTGCTGGCCGAGGCGGCGGTGCTCGGCGTGCTGGCGGCGCTGATCGGCTTCGGTCTCGGGCTGGGCCTCGGCTGGCTGGGCGCAGCCGCTCTCGGCCGGACCAGCGGGGTCGGGCTCGACGTACCGCTCCAGGTCGGGGCGAACACCGTCGCCGTGGCGCTACTCGTCGGGGTCGGGATCACCGTCGGGTCGGCGGCTCTGCCGGCCCGGGGTGCCACCCGGGTCGCCCCGGTCGCGGCGCTGGCCAACCAGCCGGACCTGGCACCCACCGGTGGCGCCGGGGTGCTGCGGGTGGCCGTCGGGATCGCCGCACTGCTGCTCGGTACGGCGCTCGTGGCGGTCGGCGCGGCCACCGGCGCGATCATGCCGACCGTCGCCGGCGGGTTGCCGGTCGCCCTCGGCGTGCTGGCGCTCGGGCCGGTCGTGGTGGGTCCGCTGGCCCGGCTCGTCGGCCGGATTCCGGCGCTGTTCGGGGTCGCCGGTCGCCTCGCCGCCGCGAGCGGCGACCGGAGCCCGCGCCGGGCCGCCGCGACCGCGCTGTCGCTGACCGTCGGCATCACGCTGGTGACGGCGTTCCTGGTCAGCGCCGAGACGCTGAAACACAGCCTCGACGACCAGATGCGCAAGCGGTACCCGCTGGACTACCTGGTGACCGCGCCGGACGGACACCGGCTGCCCGGCGACCTGGCCGCCCGGCTCGCCGCGGTGCCCGAGGTCGAGCGTGCGGTGCCGCTGGCCGCCACCGGCAGCGAACTGCGGGCCGGCACCCGGACCGGGTCGGCCGAGGTCGGCGGCTTCGACCCCGATCTCCTGCGCCGCGAGTTCGCGCTGCCGGCCGGGTCCGGCAGGGTCGAGGACTTCGCCGCCGGCGGCGCGGTGCTCGACCCGGACACCGCACGGGCGCTGGCGGTCCGGGCCGGCGACCGGTTCACCGTCGAGGGGCCGGACGGCACCGTCGAGGTGGTGGTGTCGGCGGTGCTCTCCGTCCCGTCGGCGCCACTGCCGGAGGTGCTTCTCACCCCGGCCGAGGCGGCGGTGGTCGTCGGCACCCCGGCCCCGCACGGCGTGCTGGTCTGGATGGCGGACGGCGTCCCACCGCCGGCCGCCCGGATCGCCGTCGCGTCGGTGACCGACACCGAGCCGCTGGCGGTCGTGGCCGACGTGCAGAGCAGCGGCGAGCAGACCGGGGCGCTCATCGACGGGCTGCTGGCGGTGGTCGGCGCGCTGGTGGTGCTGTCGGTGGTGATCGCCGTCGCCGGGATCGCCAACACGCTGACCCTGTCGGTGCTCGAACGGACCCGGGAGTTCGGGCTGCTGCGGGCGGTCGGCCTGGCCCGCCGGCAGTTGCGGGTGATGCTGCTCGCCGAGGGCGTGGTGCTGGCCACCGTCGCCGGTGTGGTCGGGGTCGCCCTCGGTGTCGGGTTCGGGGTCGCGGCCGCCTACGCGGCGATCCCCCGCGACTGGCTGGTGCTCGCCCTGCCGTACGGCCGGATCGCCCTGGTGGTGGTCGGTGCGGCGGTGGTCGGGCTGCTGGCCGGGGTGGTACCGGCGCGGCGGGCCGCCAGGGTTCCCCCGGTGGCGGCTCTCGCGGCGGAGTGACGCCGGGCGGAACCCCCGTCCCGCCCGGCTCAGTTCCCCGGGTGGACGCGGAAGCCGCGGCCGGCGGTCACCAGTTGTTCGAGCAGCGGCGCCGGTGCCAGGCCCGGCTCCCGCGACTGCCGGTAGAGGTCACGCAGCGTCGCCAGCGCCGCGTCGAGCCCGATCCGGTCGAGCAGTTCGAACGGCCCCACCGGGTAACCGCAGCCGAGCCTCATCGCGTGGTCGATGTCGTCGGCGGTCGAGTACGACGCCTCCAGCATCCGCACCGCGTCGTTGAGGTACGGCAGCAGCAGCGCGTCGACCACGTAGCCGGCCCGGTCGGCGCAGACCACGGCGGCCCGGCCGAGCCGCGCGCAGACGGCGCGGGCGGTGGCGGTCGTCGCGGGCGCGGTCCGTACGGTGTGGACGATCTCGACCAGGGCCCGGTCCGGTGCCGGGTCGAGGAAGTGCAGCCCGAGCACGTCGGCGGGCCGTCCGGTCGCCATGGCCAGGTCGATCACCGGCAGCCGGGTGGTCGACGCGGCGAGCACGGCACCCGGTTTGCAGATCCCGTCGAGGGCGGTGAACAGCGCCCGGTCGGCGTCGGGGTCGCCGGGGCCGGCGGTGACAACGAGATCGGCGCCGGCGAGCCGGTCGAGTTCGCCGGTCACCGCGACGACGTCGTACCCGGCACCGGCGAAGAGTCCGGCGAGCCGGTCGGCCGGTTCGCCGGAGCCGACGACGCCGACCGTGCCGACCTGCGCGGCGGTGCCGGCCGGCGCCGGCGCCGGCGTCCACCCGTCGGGTACGACCACCGCCGAGCCCGGCTTCTCGTAGCTGTAGAAGCCCCGTCCGCTCTTGCGGCCGAGCCAGCCGGCGGTGACCATCTGCCGCAGCAGCGGTACGGGCGCGTGCCGCCGGTCCCGGCCGCCGCGGCGGTACATGGTCTCGAGGATCTCGTACGCGGTGTCGAGGCCGATCAGGTCCAGCAGGGCGAGCGGCCCCATCGGCAGGCCGCCGCCGAGCCGCATGGCGGTGTCGACGTCCTCACGGCCGACGTGGCCCGACTCCAGCATCCCGGCCGCCTGGTTGAGATAGGTCAGCAGCAGGGCGTTGACGATGAAGCCGGCCCGGTCGTCGACGGTGACACCGGTCTTGCCGAGCCGGGCGCACAGTGCCTCGACGTCGGCGACGACCTCGGGTGCGGTGACCACCGTACGGATCACCTCGACCAGCCGCATGACCGGCGCCGGGTTGAAGAAGTGCATCCCGACGACCTGCTCGGGCCGGCCGGTGGCGGCCGCGATCTCGGTGACCGAGAGCGAGGAGGTGTTGGTGGCCAGGATCGTCGCCGGCTTGCAGGTGCGGTCGAGGTCGGCGAAGAGCCGCCGCTTGATGTCGAGCCGCTCCGGCACCGCCTCGACGACCAGGTCGGCCTCGCGCAGCGCGTCGAGCCCGACGGCGAAGGCCACCCGGGACAGCAGCGCGTCGCGGTCGGCGGGGGCGAGTTTGCCCCGGGCCACCGCCCGGTCGGTGGAGCCGGTGAGGTTGTCCCGGCCCCGGTCCAGCGCGGCCTCGGTGATCTCGACGGCGACGACGTCGATCCCGTTGCGGGCGAAGACCTCCACGATGCCGGCGCCCATGGTGCCGAGCCCGACCACCCCGACGGTGTGGATTTCGCGTGCCACGCTGCCCTCCTCACCGGCCGGCGAACCGGCCGGCCGCGACCTGAACACCCACAGGCTACTTAACGAGAACTCAGGCCACCGGACCGCGTCCACTCCCCCGCTCCAACCGGCGGGCGCCGTGCGCGGTCAGCCGCGTGCCGCCGCGACCACCGCCGCCGCGCCGGCCGGGCCGAGCGTGATCGTGTAGTGGTTGACGCCGGGCACGGTGACCTCGGTCGTCCCGGGTAGCCAGTGCGCGGCGTGCCCCTCGGCGTAGAACGGCTGGTCGGGCTGGTCGAGCATGCCGCGCTCGGCACGCAGGAAGACCGCGGGCACCCCCACCGGCGCCGGGACGACGCCGGGCAGGGCGTAGGTGTCCCGGGCGTCGCGGACGGCCGCCTCCGGCCGGCACGCCGGGCGCAGCTCGGGCGGCTCGCCGACCAGGTCGTAGTCGACGTACGCGGTGACCGCGTCGGTCCAGTCCACGAAGGACGGATGGGCCCGCCACAGGTCCCGGTACGCCTCCCGGTCCGGAAACGTCATCGCCAGCCGGGCGAACGCCGGGCCGATGGTCTGCCGGACGGCGTCCGCGATCGTCGCCTCGTCGGCGACGGCGTCGATCCCGGCCGGTGCCGGCAGCGGCGGCCCGCCGTCGACCAGCACCAGCCGCTCGACCAGCCGCGGGTGGCGGCGGGCCAGCGCGACCGCGACGAAGCCGCCCATCGAGTGGCCGAGCACCACGACCGGCCCGCCGCCGTACGCCCCGATCACGGCCGCCAGGTCGTCGGCGTGCCGCTCCATCCCGTACGGGCCGGGCAGGTCGCGGCTGCGCCCCCGGCCACGCAGGTCGGCGGCGACCAGCCGGTGGTCGACACCGAGCCGCTCACCGACCAGGGTCCAGGCCACGTGCGACGAGGTGATGCCGTGCGCGGCGACCAGCAGCGGGCCGTGGTCGCCCCACACACCGACGGTCAGGTCACCGCCGTCGACCGGCACCGTCCCGACGGCGTACGGCACCCCGCCCGGGCCGGTCACGGCAGCAGCTCCAGCAGCGCGGCGGCGAAGTCGGCGGGCCGCTCGACGTGCGGCGAGTGGCCGCAGCCCTCGTACACCACCTCGCGGTAGCGTCCCCCGGCGGCGGCGTAGCGGTCCAGCACGGCCCGGGTCTGGCCGACCATCGGCTGCGGCGGGTAGGCGTCGGCGCCCGGCCAGCCCGGCACCAGACCGAGGGCGCCGAGCTGCCCGAACTCGAGCATCGAGGTGTCCGAGACGATGACGTCGCGGTCGCCCCGGATCCAGGTGACTGGCGGCTTGACGGCGACCGCGACCAACTCGTCGGCGATCCGGAAGTGCCGGGGCGACATCGTGTTGAGCACACCCCGGTCGCCGGGGGCGACGCCGGGCCAGGTGTCCACCACGGACGCCGTACCCGGGTAGTTGTCGTCGCCGGTGGCGGTCGACAGCACGGTGTCGAGCAGTGCTTCCTCGTCGGCGCCGAGCGCGGCGGGGTCGGCGACGTACGTCGCCCGCATGACGTTGCGCGGGCTGGCCGGCCCGTCGGCGCCCCGGTCGCCGGCGGCCAGCCGCTTGACGAAGTCGGGGTTGGCCGAGCCGCCGCCGGTGCCGGCGAAGTCGGCCGTGGTCGGCGTGCCGGCGAGGTCGCGGGTGCCGCCGAAGCCGTACGGCGACACCGGCGACTCGAGCAGCAGGCCGGCGACCCGGTCGGGATGGTCGACCAGCAGTTGCATCGCGACCCCGCCGCCCATCGAGTGACCGGCGACGGCCGGCCGGGCGCCGGAAGTGCCGAAGAGGGCCGGGTGGTCGAGCAGGGCCGCCACGTCGTCGGCGAAGTCGCGCAGCCCGCGGGTCGCGTCGACCGGGGCGGTGTCGGTCGCGCCGTAGCCGCGCAGGTCCGGCGCGACGATCCGCAGCGGGTCCGGAAGGTGGCGCAGCAGCGGATACCAGAAGGCCCCGGAGGAGCAGTTGCCGTGGATCAACAGCACCGGCGTGCCGTCGGCCGGCCCGGCGACGTGCACGTGCTGGGTGATCCCGCGTGCTTCGACGCGTACCGTCTCGGTCTCCATGCGCCGGATCATCGCACCGGGCCGGGCCGGTCACCATGTGGGGCGGACCCACATGGTCCGACCCCGACCTGTGTGGCCGGCCCCGCCCGGTGACCGGACCGGCTCAGCGGGTGACCATCAGCACCCAGGCCACCCAGCCGGCCAGCATCACCACGCCGCCGACGACCAGGACGAGCCGGCCGGACCGGCGCGCGGTCTGCATCGCCTGCGTCGGCTCGGCCAGCACCCCGACGGCGGACCGCTGCTCGGCGGACGCCCCGATCGCGCGCTGCGCCGGGATGGACCCCACCAGGCGTACGGAGCCGACCGGGTCGGTCAGCGCGGCCGACGGGTCGAAGAACCGAAGCTCGACGCCGCCGAACCGGACCCGGTCACCGTCCCGCAACTCCACCGCGACGCCTTCGATCCGCCGATCGTTGAGAAAGGTGCCGTTGGTCGAGCCCACGTCGGACAACGTCGCCCGGCCGTCCGTCAGCTCGACGGCGGCGTGCCGGCGGCTCACCCGGGAGTCCTCGACGACGATGTCGACGCCGTCCTCCCGCCCGATCGTCCGGATGCCGGGGCGTAGCCGGAAGCTCGCACCGCGCAGTGGCCCGCTCGTCACCGTCAATTGCGGAAGCAGGGGCAGATCATCGGACATGTGTGTCGACAACGCCTTTCCGGTCGGTGGGAACGACCCCCCCGGTCGCTCCCCCGGTCAGCTTTTCAAGCCCGGCCAAGGTAATCACCGCACCGGTGGACCGGATTACGCAGTCCCCCGGCCAGACCTCACTCACCGGTTCGGTCGTATCGGCCGGCCACGATCGCCGTACGTCCACCACGGACGAACGGCGTCCCTGGCCCGGTACTGTTTTCCATCGATGACCACCGAGCGGCTTCCCATCGATCACGACCGGGCTGCAATGAGTATTTCTCAGGTTTAGACTCGGCACAAACATCTCGAGGAGCGCCGATGACCACTTTCCGCGTGCCCGGCGTACCGGTGATCGCCGACGGCGAACTGATCTCCACCAACCCGGCCACCGGCGACGAGGCCGGCCGCCTGCCGGTGGCCACCGCCGACGACGTCGCCCGCGCGGTCGAGCGGGCCCGGACCGCCGGCAACTGGTGGATCGGACTCGGCGACGCCGGCCGCCGCGAACGGCTGCTCCGCTTCCGGGCGGTGCTCGCCAACCGGATCACCGAACTGGCCGAACTCGTCAACGCCGAGGGCGGCAAACCGGTCGCCGAGGCGATCGTCGAGATCGTGTCGGCGATCGAACACCTGGACTGGGCCACCCGCAACGCCCGCCGGGTCCTCGGCGCCCGCCAACTGCGGTCCCGGCTCATCCTCGCCGAGTTCGCCGCCCACCTCGAATACCAGCCGTACGGCGTGGTCGGGGTGATCGGCCCCTGGAACTACCCGGTACTCACGCCGCTCGGCTCGATCGGGTACGCCCTCGCCGCCGGCAACGCGGTCGTGTTCAAGCCGAGCGAATACACCCCCGTCGCCGGCCAGTGGTACGTCGACGCGTTCGCCGAGGTGGTGCCCGAACAGCCGGTGCTGCAGGCCGTACACGGGCTCGGCGACGTCGGGGCGGCGCTGTGCCGGTCCGGTGTCGACAAGGTGGCGTTCACCGGCTCCACCGCCACCGCCCGCAAGGTGATGGCCGCCTGCGCCGAGACACTGACCCCGGTGCTGCTGGAGTCCGGCGGCAAGGACGCCATGATCGTCGACGCGGACGCCGACCTGGACGCCGCCGCCGAGGCCGCCGTCTGGGGCGGGATGACCAACGCCGGCCAGACCTGCATCGGCATCGAACGGATCTACGCCGTCGCACCGGTCTACGACGCCTTCGTGGCCAAGGTGGTCGAGCGGGCCGGCCGGCTGACCGTGGGAGCGGCGGGCGACGCCGACCTCGGCCCGATCACCATGCCGGCGCAGATCGACATCATCCGGCGGCACATCGACGACGCGCTGGCCCGGGGCGGCCGCGCCGTGCTGGGCGGCCCCGACGCGGTCCAGCCGCCGTACGTCCGGCCGACGATCCTGGTCGACGTGCCCGAGGACTCGGCCGCCGTACGGGAGGAGACCTTCGGACCGACCCTGACGATCAAGAAGGTACGCGACGCGCAGGAGGCGCTGACCCTCGCCAACGCGCTGCCGTACGGCCTGGGCGGTTCGGTGTTCGGCCAGCGGCAGGCGATCCCGATCGCCCGGCGGCTGCGCTCCGGAATGGCCGCGATCAACTCGGTGATCACCTTCGTCGGCATGTCCACGCTGCCCTTCGGCGGCGTCGGCGACTCCGGCTTCGGCCGCATCCACGGCGACGACGGGCTGCGCGAGTTCGCCCGCGCCAAGGCGATCACCCGCCGCCGCGGCCCGTCCATGCTGCCCGCGATGACCTTCGACCGTACGCCGGCCCAGGTCGCCCGGATCGTCAAGCTGGTCAAGACCCTCTACGGGCGGAACTGACCGGCCTCGCCCCTGTTTCTTTGGCCTCGCCCCTGTTTCTTTGGCCTCGCCTTCGGCGAGGCTGGCTCGCTCCGCTTCGCGCCGCCTGAGTGCACCGTCTTCGCCCTGCGGGCCGCGACCGCTTCGCGGCGCGGTCCTCGGGCTCCAGACGGTGCGGCGGCGCTCGGTCGACTCGCGACCTTGTTGCGGTCAACCCCCGTCCGTCGTTCGCTTCGCCGAACGGTGCGGGTTCCGGGTGGCATCGGTCAGCGGGCGGGGTGGTGCTGTCGGCGGCCACAGCGAATTCGGCGTATCCACAGCGAATTCGCTGTGGGCCGCGACAGCGACCTCGCCCGGCACGGCACGCGCGACGAAGCTCCGGTCGGCACGCGACGAAGCCCCGGCCGGCACGCGCGACGAAGCCTGAGCCGCCGTGGCGAGGCGGTCAGAAGAGGGTGAGTTCGTCGCGCTTCATGCCGCGCATCGCGTTGTAGTCGAGTACGACGCAGCGGATGCCGCGGTCCTCGGCCAGCACCCGGGCCTGTGGCTTGATCTCCTGGGCCGCGAAGATGCCGGCGACCGGGGCGAGCAGCGGGTCGCGGTTGAGCAGTTCGAGGTAGCGGGTGAGCTGCTCGACGCCGTCGATCTCGCCCCGCCGCTTGATCTCGACCGCCACCGCCGCGCCGGCCGCGTCCCGGCAGAGCAGGTCGACCGGCCCGATGGCGGTCATGTACTCCCGGCGGACCAGCGTGTAGCCGTCCCCGAAGACGGTCGGCGACGCCGCGCACAACTCCTGCAGGTGCGCCTCGACACCGTCCTTGACCAGGCCCGGGTCGACGCCCAGGTCGTACGAGGTGTCCTGGAACACCTCCTCCAGGGTGATCCGCAGCTCCTCGCCGGCCTTGTTGACCACCCGCCACACGCCCGGTGCCTCTTCCAGCTTGCACGGCGGGCTCATCCAGTTGAGCGGCTTGTAGGCGCGGTCATCGGCGTGAATCGACACCGACCCGTCCGCCTTGACCATCAGCAACCGGGTGGCCGCCGGCAGGTGGGCCGAGAGCCGTCCGACATAGTTGACTTCGCATCGCGCAATCACCAACCGCACCCGACGAGGGTAGCGGAGGCGACCGCCGACGCCGCGACGGCGCTGGCGCGGCGGTGCGATGCTGGTTGACGTGCTGGAAGCGTTGACGGGGACCGGTCTTGCCGCATCGGCCGGGTTGAACGCCTACATTCCCCTGCTCACGATGGGGCTGCTCGGCAGATACACCGATGTCATCGACCTGCCGGCCGGCTGGCAGTGGCTGTCCAACGGCTGGGTGCTCGCCATCCTCGCCGTGCTGCTGGTCGTGGAGGTGGTCGCCGACAAGGTGCCGGTGGTCGACCACGTCAACGACGTGATCCAGACGGCGGTCCGGCCGACCGCGGGCGGCCTGGCGTTCGGTGCCGGGTCGAGTTCGGAGACCGTGACGGTCACCGATCCGGGGCAGTTCTTCTCGTCCAACCAGTGGGTGCCGATCGTGGCCGGGGTGCTCATCGCGCTCGGTGTGCACGGCGCCAAGTCGGCCGCCCGGCCGGTGATCAACGCGATGACGGCGGGGATCGGCGCACCGGTGGCGAGCACGGCCGAAGACGCCACGAGCGTGGTGATGTCGGTGGTCGCCATCCTGCTGCCGGTGCTGGTGATCCTGTTCCTGCTGCTCCTGGTGGTCTTCTGGTTCTGGCTGCGCCGGCGCCGGCGGGACCGGCGGGCGGAACGTGAGGCGGCCCGGGCTGCCGGGTTCCGGGTCTAGGACGCTCTCCCGCACGGGAGAACGACCGGGCCTACGCGGCACTGCCGGGATCCACGGGTACCCGCCACCGCCGCCGGCCTGGGCTGGAATGATCCGCCTCGTGCTGAAGTCGCTGTCCACCCGCCTCGTCACCGTCGCCGCCGTACTGGCCACGCTGGGCGGCGCCACCGCGCTGGTCGTCGGCCTCACCGGCGGGGACCGGGACACCGGCACGCGGCCCACGTTCGGCAGTGCGTCGACCCCGACGGCCACCGCACCCGGCCTACCGGCGCCGACGTCGGCCTCGCCGACCGTCGCGCCGCCGCTGCCCGGCGCCACCCGGCCCGGCACCCGGCCGCCGGTGGTCGACAACGGTCCGCGTACGGGCAACCGGGTCGCGCTCACCTTCGACGCCGACATGACCGACGGGATGCTCCACAGCCTGCGTACGGGCCAGGTGAAGTCGTACGCGAACCTGAAGATCCTGGACCTGCTGGAGCGCGAGGAGCTGGCGGCGACGTTCTTCCTGACCGGCAAGTGGGTGGAGCGGTATCCGGAGGTGACCCGCCGGATCGCCGGCAACGAGCGGTTCGAACTGGCCAACCACACCTACGGCCACGAGGCGTTCACCGCCGACTGCTACGGCCTGCCCCGCCTGCCGACGGCGCGGATGACCGCCGACGTGGCCAAGACCTTCGAGGTCATCGAGGCGTACGGCGGCCGGCAGACCCGCTACTTCCGGTTCCCCGGCCTCTGCCACGACGGTACGGCGCTGTCGGCGCTGGCCCCGCTCGGCCTGACGGTGGTGGACGGCGACGTGGTCAGCGGCGATCCCTTCGCGACCGCGTGGGAGCCGATCGTGTCGGCGGTGCTGTCGAAGGTCAGGCCCGGTTCGGTGATCATCATGCACGTCACGGAGGCGAACGCCGCGATGACCGACGAGGCGCTGCCACACATCCTGGCCGGGCTGCGGGAGCGCGGGCTGGAGCCGGCGGCGCTGTCGGAGGTCCTGGCGACGACCTGACGGCGGGGCAACACGCGGCGGAACGCAGAGAAACGAGACCGACAAAAGGGATAAAGTAGACGCGATTCCGATTGTCGGGGGGTCCGTTGGCGAACGTCGCCGGAACGACAGCGGCGGTCCACGTCGGCCCGCCGCACGGGTGCACCGGTGGCTAGCCGCTGGGCCGGACTGCTCGCCGCCGTCGGCCGGGACATCGCCGCCGCGCGCGGGCTCGCCCGGTCGGCAGCCGCCTCGGCCGGGTCGGCCCGGTCACGCACCGCCGCCAGGCACGCGGTCGTACGCGCCGCACACGCCGCCTGTCTGCACCAGTTGACCGAGGCGCGAGACGCCACCCGGCGCGAGATCACCCGCCACTACCTGCGCGAGTCCACCCGGCTCGCCGGCGACATCGCCCGGCTGGCGGCCGTACGGGCACCCGGCGCGGCCGGCGCGCCGTGGCGGGACTGGGCACCCGCCGAGCCGCCGCCCGGCCATGGCGGCGACCTGCTCCGGATCGGCACCATCGGCTCCGACCGGCCCGGCGAGTGCGGCCCCCCGGTGCCGGCCCTGCTGCCACTGCTCGACCGGGCCCACCTCACCTTGCACGGCGACCAGTCCGTCGTGGACGGAATCATCACCGGCCTGCTGCTGCGGGTGCTGGGCTCGACCCGGCCGGGCGACGTACGGATCACCGTCTACGACCCCGAGCACCTCGGCGGCGGCCTCGCCGGATTCGCCCCGCTGGGCGCCGCCGGGCTGCTCACCTCCGTCGGCCCGGGCGGGCTCACCGGGACCCTCGACGACCTCGTGGAGCAGATCCGCCGGATCAACGAGAGCGTGCTGGCGGGCGAGTACGCGACCCTCGCCGACGCCACCACCGCCGCGCGGCGACCCGAGCCGTGGCGGCTGCTGGTGCTGCTCGGCGACGCGGCGACCGCCGCCGAACTGACCGCCGCCCAGCGGGCCCAGCTCGACCGGATCGTACGCACCGGGATCGCCTGCGGGGTGCACGTCGTCAGCCGGGGCCTACCGGTGCGGCCCGGACCGGCGGTGGAGACGGTCACCGTCGAAGGCGGCCGGGTCCGCTGCGCGAGCCTCGCCGCGCTACCGGTACGCCCCGACCCCGCACCGCCGGCCGGCCGGATCGCCGCGTTCTGCCGGGAACTCGCCGAACGCCTGGTCGCCGGCCCGCCCCCGGTCCGGTTCACCGACCTCGCCCCGGAGAAACTGTGGACCCAGAGCTCGGCGGCCGGGCTCGGCGCCCCCGTCGGCACCGGGCCGGGCGGCGAACTCGTCGAGGTGGCGCTCGGTGACGACCCGCCGCACGCCCTGGTCGGCGGCCCGTCCGGCGCCGGCAAGACCAACCTGCTCTACGCCTGGCTGGGCGCGCTGACCACCCGCTACTCCCCCGACGAGTTGGCGCTGTACCTGCTCGACTTCAAGGAAGGGGTGTCGTTCGCCAGGTTCGCCCCGAGCCCGCGCGACCCGAGCTGGCTGCCCCAGGTCCGCCTGGTCGGCGTCAACATCAACTCCGACCGCGAGTTCGGGCTGGCGATGCTGCGCCACCTCGCCGACGAGCTGCGCCGCCGGGCCCGCGCGGCCAAGAGGTACGACGCCAGCAAGCTCGCCGAACTCCGGGCCGAGGACCCGGGCGGCCACTGGCCCCGGATCGTCGCCGTGATCGACGAGTTCCAGGTGCTGGTGACCGGGCGGGACACGGTCGCCACCGAGGCGGTGAACCTGCTGGAGGACCTGGCCCGCCGGGGCCGCTCGCAGGGCATCCACCTGGTGCTCGCCTCGCAGGACGTGTCCGGCATCGAGGCGCTGTGGGGGCGGTCGGGCCTCATCGCCCAGTTCACGCTCCGGATCGCCCTGCCCAAGGCCCGCCGGATCCTGGCCGAGACCAACCCCGCCGCCGATGTGGTCCCCCGGTTCCACGCGGTGGTGAACACCGACTCCGGGGTGCCCGACGCCAACCGGATCGTCCGACTGCCGGAGGCCGGCGACCGGGCCGGCTGGCGGGTGCTGCAGGACGAGCAGTGGCGGGCCCGGCCGGACGGCCTGCCACCGCCGCGCCTCTTCGACGGCGACGCCATACCGGTCTTCCCGGCCACCGGCCACTTCCCCGACCTGGCCGGGCCGGCGTCCGGGTCGACGGTTGGTTCGACCGTCGGCGGGGCGGCGGCCGGCGAGCCGGACGGGGCGGTGGTCGACGCGTTGACGGCCGGCGGGGCGGTGGCCGGCGGGGCGGCCGGGGGTGCCGGGCCGCCCGGCGCCGTCGTCGGCGAGACGATCGACGTACGGGGCCGGCCGGCGGTCGTACGGCTCGGCCGGGTGCCCAGCCGCAACTTCGCCGTACTCGGGTCCCGGACCGGGGAGGCGTGCGCCGTGCTCGGATCGGCGGCCCGGTCGCTCGCGGCCCAGGTGCCGGCCGCCCGGTTCAGCATCGCCTGCCTCGACGGCGACGCCGACCGGTCCGCCCGGCTCCTGCACGCCGCGCTGCCCGACGCCGCCTGGTACGACCCGGACAGCATCGACGAACTCCTCGCCGAACTGACCGACGGGCTGACCGGGGCGGTACCGGACCAGCCGCACTACGTCGTCGGTTACGCCTTCGACGCGGTCGCCGGCAGGCTGGCCAGCAAACCGGCGGGTGGCGGCCCGACCGGTCACGAGCGGTTGCGCGCGGTGCTCGCCCGGGGACCCGAGCACCGCGTGCACCTGCTCGGCTGGTGGCGTACCGTCCCCCGGTTACGCGACGACCTCGGTGGGATCGGGGCGCGGTTCGACGCGATCGGCGCCTGGGTCGCGCTCGACGTACACGGCGGCGAGTTGGCGCCGCTCTGCCCTCAGCCGGGCGGGCCGGACTGGTACCCCCGCCCGCACCGGGGCCTCTTCTTCGACCGGGCGGTGCACCGTACGCCGGAGCTCGTCATCCCGTACGAACTGCCGGAGGACCCCCGGTGACCGGGTACGGCCGGCTCGTCGCCGAACTCGGGGCGGCCGCGGCCCGGCGGGACACCGCCCTCGCCGCCGCCGACCGGGCGTACCGAGAGGGTGCGGCGACCGCCTCGGCGGAACTGGCCCGGGCCGCCGCCGACGCCGAGGCGGCCGAGCGGCGGGCCGCCGCCGACGCCGAGGCCGTCCACCTGGTCGACCGGGAAGCGGCCCGGCTGTGGGAAGAGCTACGGGCACTGCGCCGCTGGCCCGGACGGCCGGTCGGCGACCTGCCCGAGCCCGACCGGGCGGCGGATACGACCACATCCGCGGCAGCCACGGCAGGGGCAGCCACGACTCCGGCGGCGACAGTGGAGGCGGCCACCTCCGCGGCGGCCCGGGCGGCCACGGTTTGGCAGGAGTCGGGCGGGTCGGGCGTCGGGCTGTCGCCGGCGGCCCAGGCACTGGAGCGGGCCAGGCAGCGCATCGCCGCCGCCCGCCCCGACGCGCCCCGCAAACCCGTACCCCGGTTGGTCCTGCCCTTCCTGCCGCTGGTCGGGGCGGCGCTGGCCGCGCTCACCGGGCTGGTCGCGGCCGGGCTGGTCGCGATCGCACCGGACGGCGCGGCGTCGGTACCACGCGTGCTGGGCTGGCTGGTGTTCCTGGTCGCGCCGTTCACCGCGATTCCACCGGTGGCCTGGTGGCTACGGCGCACCGGGAGCCGGCTCGACGTGGGCGCGATCGGCCTGCTGCTGCTCGGCGGTATGGCCGCCGGCACCATCCTCTCCCTGACTCTCACCCACTGATCCCCCGCCGCTCCCCGCACCCGCGCTCCGCGTCCGCGCCGCGTCCGGGTCTACGCGTCGATCAAGGACAAACCGTGCCCGCTCTGCGGTGGTTCGTCGCGCAACAACTCCTTGATCAAGGCAAACACCGGGGAGTCGTCGTGATCGTCTGCGGCTCAGGCACTCGACACGCCGGGACCGGAACGCCTGAACCGCAGACGATCAAGACCACGGACGCCGGCCACCCGAGACGAGGTAATACCGCGCCGTCCACAGCGAATCCGGCGTACTCACATCGAATTCGCCGTGGACGGCAACAGCACCCTTCCCGACGTCGCCCCCGGCCACGGTGGCGGCCGACCCCGATCGGACCCCGTGGACCACGAACCACGCGGCGACCGGGAACCTACGCGTGACCAAGGATGTCGCAGGACAAGCCGGGCGCAATACCCCACGACTTCTCCTTGATCGACGCAAGCAGCCGGACGCAAGCAGTCGCCCGCACCCAAGCCCGACACGGGCAAGCCCGACGCGAGCAGAACCGGAGAGGCGGCGCGGGCTCGACGGGAACGGCGGGCGGCGGGCGGCACGAGCTGCGATCGGGACACCGACCGGGCGGGTGATCCAGGGCCCGGTCGCCGACCCCGCCTGCCAGCGGGCATCGCCGGACCCGGATAGTTGACGCCATGACTGACGGTCTCGCGATCTCCGCGCGGGGGATACGCAAGTCGTACGGCGCCAACACCGCGGTCGACGGCGTCGACCTCGACGTACGTCGCGGCGAGATCTTCGCGCTGCTCGGCCCCAACGGCGCGGGCAAGACGACCACCGTGGAGATCCTGGAGGGCTACCGGCAGCGCGACGCGGGCGACGTGACGGTGCTCGGCGTCGATCCGGCCCGCGCCGACCAGCGGTGGCGGGCCCGGGTCGGGATCGTCCTGCAGGGTACGGGCGAGTTCGACGAGCTGACCGTCGGTGAGGTCGTACGCCATTTCACCGCCTTCTATCCGGCGCCGGACGACCCGGACCGGGTGATCGAACGGGTCGGCCTGACGGCGAAGGCGAAGGCCCGTACCCACTCGCTTTCCGGCGGGCAGAAGCGCCGGCTCGACGTGGCGCTGGGCATCATCGGCCGCCCCGAACTGCTCTTCCTCGACGAGCCGACCACCGGGTTCGACCCGGAGGCGCGGCGGGAGTTCTGGGAGCTGATCCGGGATCTGTCCGCGAGCGGCACCACGATCGTGCTGACCACGCACTATCTGGACGAGGCGGAGGCGCTCGCCGACCGGGTCGGGGTGATCGCCGCCGGCCGGGTGGTCGAGGTGGCGCCGCCGGCCCGGCTCGGCAACCGGGAGCAGGCGCTGGCGACGGTGAGCTGGCGTACGGCGGACGGCGCGGTGGAGCGTGCCGAGACGGCGACGCCGACGGCGCTGGTCGGCGAGTTGGCCGCACGGTACGGCGGTGAGGTGCCCGGGCTGTCCGTCACCCGGCCGACGTTGGAAGACATCTACCTCACGATGATCGGACACCGATGACCACGGTCGACACTCCGCTCCGGGTCGGTCCGGTCCGGCTGGCCCTGCGCCAGGGCGGGCTGGAGTTGCGCCAGTTCCTGCGCAGCCGCGAGTCGGTGGTCTTCACCATGGGCTTCCCGGTGATCATGATCCTGATCTTCGCGGCGATCTTCAACGACGAGATCGCGCCCGGGGTCAGCTACACGCAGTACTTCATCACCGGGATGATCGCGACCGGTCTGATGACGGTCAGCTTCCAGAACCTGGGCATCTGGATCCCGATCGAGCGGGATCGGGGTGTGCTCAAGCGGCTGCGTGGTACGCCGATGCCGAAGTGGGTCTACTTCGCCGGCAAGGTGATCATGGTCGTGGTGATCGGACTCGCCGAGACGGCGCTGCTGCTCGCCGTGTCGGTCGCCCTCTTCGACCTGCGTCTGCCCGGCACCCTCGGCAAGTGGCTCACCTTCGGCTGGGTGTCGGTGCTCGGGATCGCGGCGTGCACCCTGTGCGGGATCGCCTTCTCGTCACTGGCCCGTACGGCCCGCAGCGGCTCGGCGGTGGTGACGCCGGTGGCGCTGGTGTTGCAGTTCATCTCCGGGGTGTTCTTCGTCTTCACCAGCCTGCCGGGCTGGATGCAGCAGGTGGCGGCGATCTTCCCGCTCAAGTGGATGTGTCAGGGGCTGCGGTCGGTCTTCCTGCCCGAGTCGTTCGGCACCCAGGAACCCGGCGGCTCCTTCGAACTGGGCCGGGTCGCCCTGGTCCTGGTCGCGTGGTGCGTGATCGGCCTGGTCCTCTGCCTGACCACCTTCCGCTGGACCACCAAACGCGACGGCTGACCCCGTCGGTGCGGCGCCCTGATGATCCGCGTGATCAGGGACCACGTACGTCGACCCGCCGACAACACGCCCGCCCCGGTCCCTGATCACGGGGATCAGGGGCGGGGCGGGCGGGCAGGCAGGCAGGCAGGGCAAGTGGGGCGTCGGGGGCTCAGTACTCGTAGAAGCCCTGGCCCGACTTGCGGCCGAGGGCGCCGGCCGTGACCATCCGCTGGAGCAGTTCCGGCGGGAAGAACTTCGGGTCGCCGGTGTCGGTGTAGATGTTCTTCGCGGCGTGCATCAGCACGTCGACGCCGGTCAGGTCGGTGGTCGCCAGCGGCCCCATCGCGTGGCCGAAGCCCAGCTTGCAGGCGGTGTCGAGGTCCTCGGCCGACACCACGCCGGACTCGACGAGCTTGACGGCCTCGACCACCAGCGCGGCGATCAGCCGGGTGGTGACGAAGCCGGCGATGTCCCGGTTGACCACCACGACGGTCTTGCCGATCTCCTCGGCGAAGGACCGCACGGTCGCCAGCGTCTCGTCGGAGGTCTGGTAGCCGCGTACGAGTTCGCAGAGCTTCATCATCGGCACCGGCGAGAAGAAGTGGGTGCCGACCACCGACTCGGGCCGGTCGGTGACCGCCGCGATCTGGGTGACCGGGATGGCCGAGGTGTTGGTGGCCAGCACCGCGTCGGCCTTGCAGATCTTGTCGAGCGCCCGGAAGACCTCGTGCTTGATCTCGATCTTCTCGAAGACCGCCTCGACGACGATGTCGGCGTCGGCCGCCGCCTCCAACTCGGTGGTCGGGCTGATCCGGGCCAGCGTCGCCTCGACGTCGTCGGTGGCGATGGTCCCCTTGCTGGCGAACTTCTCCAGCGACCGGCGGATGCCGGCGAGCCCGCGCCCGGTCGCCGCGTCGTCCAGGTCGCGCAGCGTCACCTGCCAGCCGGCCTGCGCCGCCACCTGTGCGATTCCCGAACCCATCAGACCGGCCCCGATGACCGCCAGTCGACCCGCCATCTGCATCTCCCTCGCCGTGGGCTGACCGCGGGCGGGCGCCCGCGCCGCTCTCGCGGATGCGGACACCTCCGCACCGCTATCCGAGCACCCTAACCGGCAATCCTTAACGATGCCTCAGAGGGTGAAGGTCGCCTCTTCGGGGGCGAGGGCCCGCTCGACCTCCACGCCCAGGGCGCGCAGGTCGGTGACGAAGTCGGGATAGCCGCGGTCGATGTGGTGGACGTGGGAGATCTCGGTGGTGCCGTCCGCGCAGAGCCCGGCGATCACCAGACCGGCGCCGGCGCGGATGTCGGTGGCGCGTACGGGTGCGCTGGACAGCCGCTCCCGGCCGCGTACGACGGCGTGGTGCCCGTCGGTCTTGACGTCGGCGCCCAGCCGGGCCATCTCGTTGACGAACATGAACCGCCCGTCGAAGATGTTCTCGGTGATCAGCGAGGCCCCCTCGCTGACCGCGGCCAGCCCGATCGCCATCGGCAGGAGGTCGGTCGCGAACCCGGGAAACGGCAGGGTGACCACGTCGACGGCGGTGGGCCGGCGGTCCATCTGCACCCGGAAGGCGTCGGCCCGGGTCTCGACCAGCCCACCGGCCGAAATGATCTTGTCAAGGGCGACCTCGAGGAAGGCCGGACTGGCACCGGTCACGGTGACGTCGCCACGGGTCATCGCGGCGGCGAAACCCCAGGTGCCGGCGACGATCCGGTCGCCGACCGTGGCGTGCCGGACCGGCCGCAGCTCGGTCACGCCCTCGATGCGCAGCGTCGACGTGCCGGCTCCGGAGATGTCGGCGCCCATCTGCGTCAGCATCGCGCACAGGTCGACGATCTCCGGCTCGCGGGCCGCGTTGTCGATCTCGGTGACGCCCCTGGCCAGCACCGCCGCCATGAGAAGGTTCTCGGTCGCTCCCACGCTGGGGAAGTCGAGCCAGATGTTCGCCCCGTGCAGGCCGGACGGGGCCGAGGCGATCACGAAGCCGTGCTCGCCGGAGATGTCGGCGCCCATCCGGGCCAGGCCGGCCACGTGCATGTCCAGGCCGCGGGAACCGATCGCGTCGCCGCCGGGATGTGCCACCCGTACGTAGCCACGCCGGGCGAGCAGCGGCCCGAGGACGCAGATCGAGGCGCGCAGCCGGCGTACGAGGTCGTAGTCGGCCTCGGTGCCCGGCTCGGCCGGCGCGTCGATGGTGACCGAGGCGCAGCGTGGCACCCCGCTCCCGGCGCGTGACGGCTCGTCGTCGTCGATCGACACCACGCAGCCGAGCCGGCGCAGCACCTCGGCCATGATCGCGATGTCGGTGATCCGGGGTACGTTGGTGATCACGCTCGGTCCGGGGGCGAGCAGCGCCGCGGCCATCAGCTTGAGCGCCGAGTTCTTGGCGCCGACGACGTGCACCTCCCCCGCCAGCCGGGCGCCGCCGTTCACCCTGATCACGTCCATGTCGGCCATCGTAGGGGCGTCGGGCAGGTGCGGCCCACCAGCCGTTTTCCAGCCGTCGGGCGGGGCGGGGTCGGTTCCCGGCGGGGCGGGCATCCGTAGGCTGTACGTCATGGCCGTCCACCTCACGCGCATCTATACCAAGGCCGGCGACACCGGCTCGACAAGGTTGGTCAACAACGAGAAGGTCGCGAAGACGCACCCCCGGATCGGGGGATACGCCGACGTCGACGAGTGCAACGCCGCCATCGGTGTCGCGCTGGCGCTCGGGCAGCTCGACGAAGAGGTCCGCGACGTGCTGGCCGCGGTCCAGAACGACCTCTTCGACGTGGGCGCCGACCTCGCGACCCCGGTGGAGCCGGATCCCGAATACCCGCCGCTGCGGGTCACCGAGGAGTACGTCACCCGGCTCGAGGGTTGGTGCGACGAGTTCAACGACCGGCTGACCAAGCTCGACTCCTTCATCCTGCCCGGCGGCACCCCCGGTGCCGCCCTGCTGCACGTCGCGCGCACGGTGGCGCGACGCGCCGAACGAGGCGCCTGGGCATTGGTCAGTCACGAACCGGACCGAACCAGCCCCCTCCCGGCAAAGTATCTCAATCGCCTGTCGGATCTGTTGTTCATTCTGGCGAGAATCGCGAACCCGGACGGCGATGTGCTCTGGGTTCCAGGGGGCCGACGCTGACCACGGGAAGCCTGCACCACGTCGAGCTCTGGGTGCCGGACCTGGCCGGCGCCCGGCGCTCGTGGGGCTGGCTGCTCGCGGAGCTCGGCTGGGAGCCGTTCCAGGACTGGCCGGACGGCCACTCCTGGCGGCTCGGCGGCACCTATCTGGTGCTGGAGGAGTCGCCGGCGCTCTCGTCCCGGGTCCACGACCGGCACGCGCCGGGCCTGAACCATCTCGCCTTCCACGCCGGCCCGCGCCACGCCGTGGACCGGCTGGTCACCCGGGCGCCGGAGCACGGCTGGTCACTGCTTTTCGCAGACCGGCATCCGTACGCCGGCGGGCCGGACACGTACGCCGCCTACCTGGCCGACGGCTACGGCTACGAGGTCGAACTGGTCGCCGACGGCTAGCGCCGCGCCGCGCCGCGCGTCGTACGGGCGGCTGCCGCTTACGCGGCCGGCCAGTCCTGGGCCGTCAAGCGCGGAAAGGCCGCCCCGGGCGGGGCGGCCTCAAGCCAGGAGAGGAATCCGGTCACCGTCGACTCCGCCATGGCGATCTCGATCGGTGCCTGGTAGCCGGTACACCGCAGGATCACCCAGTCGGCCGGCATGGCCAGGCACTCCTGACCCTCGGGTTGGCGACGGCGCTCGACGGCCAACCCCTCGCGGTAGAGCACCCGTTTGGGGCGCAGGGCAAAACTGAACATCCGGTACCACCGCAGCTCGTCGCCGGCGAACCGGCCGAAACCCGGTGACCAGCCCCGGCCGTCGACCATCGTCGAGACCCGGACACTGAGCCGAATCGTGCCGCCGGCACGCGCGACGAAGGCCCGGCGCACGAAGAGCACCAGGACGGCAGCGCACAGGATGAGGACGCCGATGCCGATCCATTCCAAGATCATCATCGACGTCGCCGATCAGTGCGCGTTCGCGGGAGTGGCGACCGTGGCGCTCTCGGCGAGGATCGTGACACCGCGCTCGGTCACCGAGACGAAACCGCCGTCGACGTCGTAGGCGACCTGCTCGCCGCCGGCCAGCTTGATCCGCACCTGGCCGGGCTCGGCGAGCTGGCCGAGCAGCGGCGCGTGGCCGGGGAGCACACCGAGCTCGCCTTCGGTCGTACGCGCGACGAGCATCTCGGCCTCGCCGGTCCAGATCTTTTCCTCGACGGCTACGAGCTCGACGTGCAGCAGCTTTGCCACGCTGTCTCCTTGTGCGGGACGACCCGGTGCGGGGACGGATGCGCCGAGTCTAATCCCGCCGTCCACCGCTGCCCACGGCGGGTGGCGCAGGTAACCCGGACTACTTGTTGATCAGCTCCGGATGGCCGATCACGAAGTCGTCGACCGTACCGGCCTTGAGCGCGGCGAAGAACTCGTCGGCGACCGGCTCCAACCGCTCGCCCTGGTAGTTGTCACCCGTGCCGACACCACCGCCGGGCAGCTTCATCATCGTGATCGAGTTGGAACGGAGGTTACGCAACGCGAGGCCGAAGTCGACGACGCTGTTGCCCCGGCCGTTGAAGATGACCGACTCGCCGGCCGCGCGCAGGACCGCGTCGAGCTTGACCGGGTTGGTCACCACGTCGGCGCTGAACGCCTGGTCGACCATGGCCCGGATGAACTGCTGCTGGTGGCGCTGGCGACCGTAGTCGCCGTCGGGCAGGGTGTAGCGCTGGCGTACGTAGTCCAGGGCCTGCCAGCCCTTCAGGTGCATGGTGCCCTTCTTGTACTCCGCCTGCGGCCCGATGTAGCCCTCGCCGTTCGGGTTGCCCTTGCGATGCTTGCCGTCCGGCTCGAGGTGCTCCGACTTGACGTCGGTGTCGATGTACATCTCGACACCGCCCATCGCGTCGACGATCTTCTGGAAGCCGGTGAAGTTGATGATCGCTCCGGCGTCGAAGCGGGTGATGCCGGTCCGGGCGCTGATGGTCTGGGAGAGCAGCTCGAAGCCCTGGATCGCGCTGGGCACCTCCTGGCCGGGCACCCGGCTGCCGCGTTCCATCGCCGAGTTGAGCCGGCCCTGACCACCGCGGTAGCCGGCCTTCTCGAACCGGGGGATGTCGACGATGAGGTCACGTGGCATGGAGAACAGGTAGGCGCCGTCGAGGGCCTCGTTGACGTGCAGGATCAGGATCGAGTCGGCCAGCGGTGGCCGGTTGGGATCGCTGGGGCGTGGGTCGATGCCGACCAGCAACAGGTTGAGCGGGCCCTTGATGTCGGACCGACGCTCCTGCGCGCCGGCCGCCTGGTCGCCGAAGAGATCGCCGCTGCCGACCGCGCCCTCGTAACGGGCGAGCAGGACCTCGGTGGTGACCAGCACGCCACCGCTGAGCAGCATCAGAACCGCGCCGAAGAAGGTGCAGAGCCGGGCCCACCGGGGAATCAACGACCGCGACCTGCGCGCCGTCCGGCCGCCTTCCGGATGCCTGCCCACCCTGTTCACCACGTTCCTCCGTTCGCTCCGCCCCTTATCACAGACAGACGCGCGGGTCCGGGCGTTGGGCCGACAGTAACTTTCCCCTCCCCAAGAGCGCCACCGCTGGGCCGGTGATCCCCTCGACTGCCAGGAAACACCCAGCAAAAAAAGGGGGCCGCGCCGGCGGACAGCCGGTGCGACCCCCTTCTCAGGGCCGATGCTCAGCCCTTCATCAGTTCCTTCGCCTTGCGCTCGAGGTCGTCGAGCCCGCCGCACATGAAGAAGGCCTGCTCGGGGAAGTGGTCGTACTCGCCCTCGCTGATCTTCTTGAACGCCTCGACGGTGTCCTTCACGGGGACGTACGAGCCCTTGATGCCGGTGAAGACCTCGGCCGCGTAGGTGTTCTGCGACAGGAAGCGCTCGATCCGGCGGGCCCGCGAGACGGTGATCTTGTCGTCCTCGGAGAGCTCCTCCATACCGAGGATGGCGATGATGTCCTGCAGGTCCTTGTAGCGCTGCAGGATCCGCTTCACCTCGGAGGCGACCGTGTAGTGCTCTTGGCCGACGAACTCCGGGGCGAGGATCCGCGACGAGGACGCCAGCGGGTCCACCGCCGGGTAGATGCCCTTGTCGGAGATCGACCGCTCCAGGTTGGTGGTCGCGTCCAGGTGCGCGAAGGTGGTCGCCGGCGCCGGGTCGGTGTAGTCGTCGGCCGGCACGTAGATGGCCTGCATCGAGGTGATGGCCTGGCCCCGGACCGAGGTGATCCGCTCCTGCAGTTCACCCATCTCGTCGGCGAGCGTCGGCTGGTAACCCACGGCGCTCGGCATCCGGCCGAGCAGGGTGGAGACCTCGGAACCGGCCTGCGTGAAGCGGAAGATGTTGTCGATGAAGAGCAGCACCTCCTGCTTCTGCACGTCGCGGAAGTATTCCGCCATCGTCAGCGCGGAGAGGGCGACCCGCAGCCGGGTGCCCGGCGGCTCGTCCATCTGGCCGTAGACCAGCGCCGTCTTGTCGATGACGCCGGACTCGGTCATTTCGGCGATGAGGTCGTTGCCCTCACGGGTGCGCTCACCGACACCGGCGAACACCGAGGTGCCACCGAAGTTGTTGGCGACCCGGGTGATCATCTCCTGGATGAGCACCGTCTTGCCCACGCCGGCACCACCGAACAGGCCGATCTTGCCACCCTTGACGTACGGGGCGAGCAGGTCGAGGACCTTGATGCCGGTCTCCAGCATCTCGGTCTTCGGCTCGAGGTCGGCGAACGCCGGGGCCTTGCGGTGGATCCCCCAGCGGTCCTTGATCTCGAGCCGCTCGCCCTCCTTGAGGTTGAGGCACTCGCCGATCGCGTTGAAGACGTGCCCCTTGGTCCCGTCACCGACCGGCACGGTGATGGCCGAGCCGGTGTCGCGCACCTCGGCGCCCCGGACCAGACCGTCGGTCGGCTGCATCGAGATCGCCCGGATCAGGTTGCCGCCCAGGTGCTGGGCGACCTCCAGGGTCAGCGTCTTCTCACCCCCGGAGAGGGAGACGTCCACATGCAGGGCGTTGAAGATGTCCGGCATCGCGTCGCGCGGGAACTCGGCGTCGACGACCGGGCCGATGACCCGGACGACGCGGCCCGTCGCCGTCTTGGTTTCCACAGCAGCAGTCATCACACTTCACTTCCCGCCGCGGCCAGCGCGTTGGCGCCGCCGACGATCTCACTGATCTCCTGGGTGATCCCGGCCTGGCGGGCCGAGTTCATCTCACGCGTGTACTTCTCGATCGCTTCCCCGGCGTTGTCGGTCGCGCTCTTCATGGCGCGCCGCCGGGCCGCCGACTCGCTCGCCGCCGACTCGATCAACGCCGCGTAGATCCGGGTGTTGATGTACTTCGGCAGCAGGGCGTCGAGCAACGCCTCGGCGTTGGGCTCGAACTCGTACGCCGGCAGGATGCCCTCCGACCGCGGCCGGTCCTCGACCTCCATCGGACCGATGATCCGCGGCACCGGGGTCTGGGTCATCAGCGACTTGAACTCGGTGTAGACGATGTGCAACTCGTCCACGCCCAGCACGCCGTCCGGCCCCGGGTCGTCACCCTCGTCGTCGGCGCCGTGGGTGAACGCCTGGATGAGGGTCTCGCCGACCAGACGGGCGTCGGCGAACGACGGCTGCTCGGAGAAGCCGGTCCAGTTGGCCGCGATCGGCCGGTTGCGGAACCGGTAGTACGCCACGCCCTTGCGGCCGATGACGTACAGCACCGGGTCCTTGCCGTCGGCCTTGAGCCGCTCGATCAGCGACTCGGCCGTCTTGATCGCGTTGGAGCTGTAACCACCGGCCAGACCGCGGTCGCTGGTGACGAGCAGTACGCCGGCCCGCCGCACCTTCGGGCGCGGGGTGAGCAGCGGATGGTCGACCGTCGCGTTCGAGGCCAGCGCCGACAGCACCCCGGTGATGGCCTGGGAGTACGGCAGGGACGCCGCCACCCGGGCCTGGGCCTTGGCGATCCGGCTCGTCGCCACGAGCTCCATCGCCTTGGTGATCTTCTTCATGCCCTTCGCCGAACGGATCCGTTGGCGAAGAACGCGAACCTGGGCCGCCATACGCTGCGCCCTACTGCTTCTTGGCCGGCTGGTCGGTGTAGCGGGTCACCGACTCACGGTCCTGCTCGCCCGCGAGCGGCTCGGCCGGCGCCTCGTTGATCGGCGCCCCCTCCCCGGCGAGGAACGACGGCTTGAACTTGTTGATCGCCTCGTCGAGGCTGGCGACGATGTCGTCGTTCCACTCGTTGTTCGCGATCGAGGACAGCGTCGAGGCGTAGCGGTGCCGCAGGAACTCCAGGAACTCCGACTCGAAGCGGGACACGTCGCCGACGGCGACGTCGTCGAGCTTGCCCTCGGTGCCGGCCCACACCGACACCACCTGCTCCTCGACCGGGAACGGGGTGTAGTTCGACTGCTTGAGCAGCTCGACCAGGCGGGCACCGCGGTCCAGCTGGTTACGCGACGCCTTGTCCAGGTCGGAGGCGAAGGCGGCGAACGCCTCCAGCTCGCGGTACTGGGCCAGGTCGAGGCGGAGCCGGCCGGCGACCTTCTTCATCGGCTTGGCCTGGGCGGCACCACCGACCCGGGACACCGAGGTACCCACGTTGATCGCCGGGCGGACACCCTGGTTGAACAGGTCGGTCTCGAGGAAGACCTGGCCGTCGGTGATCGAGATGACGTTGGTCGGGATGAAGGCGGAGATGTCGCCACCGCGGGTCTCGATGATCGGCAGACCGGTCATCGAGCCGCCGCCCATCTCGTCGGAGAGCTTGGCGCAGCGCTCCAGGAGGCGGGAGTGCAGGTAGAAGACGTCACCCGGGTAGGCCTCACGACCCGGCGGGCGGCGCAGCAGCAGCGACACGGCCCGGTACGCCTCGGCCTGCTTGCTCAGGTCGTCGAAGACGATCAGGACGTGCTTGCCGCCGTACATCCAGTGCTGGCCGATCGACGAGCCGGCGTACGGGGCGATGTACTTGAAGCCGGCCGGGTCGGAGGCGGGCGACGCCACGATGGTGGTGTATTCCATCGCGCCGTGCGCCTCGAGGGTGCCCTTGACCGAGGCGATGGTCGACGCCTTCTGCCCGATGGCCACGTAGATGCAGCGCACCTGCTTGGTCGGGTCGCCGGACTCCCAGTTGGCCCGCTGGTTGAGGATCGTGTCGATCGCGACCGTGGTCTTACCGGTCTTGCGGTCGCCGATGATGAGCTGGCGCTGGCCCCGGCCGATGGCGGTCATCGCGTCGATGGCCTTGATGCCGGTCTGCAGGGCCTCGTGGACACCCTGCCGGGCCATCACGTTCGGCGCCTGGAGCTCGAGCTCCCGGTAGCCCTCGGCCTCGATCTCGCCCAGGCCGTCGATCGGCTGGCCGAGCGCGTTGACCACGCGACCCAGGAACTTGTCGCCGACCGGCACGGAGAGCACCCGGCCGGTGCGCTTGACCCGCTGGCCTTCCTCGATGCCGGAGTAGTCGCCGAGGATCACGGCGCCGATCTCGCGGACGTCGAGGTTCAGGGCCACGCCGAGCGTGCCGTCCTCGAACTCCAGCAGTTCGTTGGCCATCGTCGAGGGCAGACCCTCGACGTGGGCGATGCCGTCACCGGCGTCGGAGACGGTACCGACCTCCTCGCGGGAGATGTCGGGAGTGTAGGAGGAGACGTAGCGCTCCAGGGCGCCGCGGATCTCCTCCGACGAGATGGTCAGCTCGGCCATCCTCTGCTTCCTCTATTCAGGGCCCGGGTTTGCCGGAGCGGCGTCGATTTGGGTTCTAGCGCTTCGCGAGCGCGTTACGGGTGTCGGTGAGCCGGCGCAGGACGGTGCCGTCGTAGAGATCGGAACCGACCTGGACGCTCATGCCGCCCAGGACCGCCGGGTCGACCGTCTGCTTCACGGTGACCACTCGACCGTACAGTTCGCCCAGCTTTGCACCCAACCGACGCTCTTCTTCGTCGGAAAGGGGCGCGGCGACCGTGACGTAGGCGACCTGGCGGTCGCGGCGGTCCGCGGTCAGCTCGACGAGCCGGGTCAGCGCCCCGGCGAACGACCGCCCGCCGAAGCCGTCGAGCGCGACCTCGACGAGGCGCAGGGTCACCGGCTTGACCTTGCCCTTGAGCAGGGTGGCGGCCAACTCGGCCCGCTGCGCCGCCGAGGCGCTCGTGTCGCCGAGCAGGCTGGCGAGCGCCGGGTCACCGGTCACGACCTGCCCGAAACGGAACAGCTCGTCCTCGACCTCGCTGAGGTCGCCGGCCCGGTCGGCGCTGGCCAGCAGCGCCTCCACACCGAGCCGCTCGGCGCCGTCCAGCAGCTCGGACGGGACCGACCAGCGGCCCGACACCAGGGTGCCGAGCAGCCCGACCGCGTCGTCGCCGAGCTTGCCGCCGAGCAGGTTGGTCAGCAGCGCGGCCCGGTCCTCGCCGCTGCGGGCCGGGTCGGACAGCGCCCGGCGCAGCCGCAGTTCGCGGCGCAGCAGCGCCGCGAAGGCGAGCAGGTCGTCGCCGGTCGCGGCGACCGCGGGCGGCGGCGCCGCCTGGGCGTACGCCTCGAGGCGCTCCGCCGCGACGGCGTACGACTCCCGGCTGGCGGCCTGCATCAGCGGGCTCCCGTGCTCTCGAGGTTGCTCAGGAACCGGTCGACGGTGCCCTTGCGGCGGGCCTCGTCGGCCAGCGACTCGCCAACGATCTTGCTGGCCAGGTCGACGGCGATGGTGCCGACCTCGGCACGCAGCTCCCGGACGATGGTCTGGCGCTCGGCGGCGAGCTGCTCCTTGCCGGCCGCGATGATGCGGTCGGACTCTTCGCGCGCCTTGGCCAGGACGTCCTGCCGGATGCCCTCGGCGTCGGCACGCGCGTCGTCGCGGATCTTCGCGGCGTCGGTACGGGCCTCGGCGAGCTGAGCCTTGTACTGCTCGAGGAGCTGGTTGGCCTCGGCCTGGGCAGCCTCGGCGCGCTTGATCCCGCCCTCGATCGCGTCGACCCGAGCCTGGTACATCGCCTCCATACGGGGGAAGACGAACTTGACCAGGATGAACAGGACGACACCGAAGGCGACGAGACCGACGATGATCTCAGACAGCGGTGGGAGCAGGATGTTCCCGCCCTCTTCCGCGGCTATGTACATGGACACTCCCCTCCAGCGGTGACCGGCCGTCGAGGGCCGGGCACCAAGTCAGCTCCGAGTGGGTCCGAGCCCGTCAGGACCCACCCTGCAGCGCGAACGCGAGCACCAGACCGAGCAGGGCGAGCGCCTCGACCACGGCGAAGCCCATGAACATGTAGACGCGGGTCAGACCGGCGCTCTCCGGCTGGCGGGCGGTCGCCTGGATGTAGGCGGCGAACACCAGGCCCACGCCGATGCCCGGGCCGAGGGCGGCGATGCCGTAGCCGATGACGTTGACGTTGCCCGAGATCTCGGCCAGCAACATGGTTGGATTCCTCCTGCGTTGAACGCGTGACCATCACGCGCACGTTTAGGGTGAGATTTTCAGTTGTCGATCGGTGGAGCGCAGGCGCGTACGGTGCCCGGAGGCACGGGTGCGTGTCGGTGGATCAGTGCGCCTCGGCGAGCGAGCTCTGCAGGTAGGTGGCGGTCAGCAGGGTGAAGACGTATGCCTGCAGCGCCAGGATGCCGAGCTCGAAGAGCGTCATGACGATGGCCATGCCCCAGCTCAGGAACGCGATCGGCTTGATGAGCAGCGTCTCGGCCTGGAAGAGCGCCACGCCGCCGAGCGTGAAGACCAGCAGGATCATGTGGCCGGCGAACATGTTGGCGAAAAGACGGACGGAGAGCGTGACCGGCCGCAGGATCAGGTTGGAGACGAACTCGATCGGCACCAGGATCGGCTGCACCCAAAGCGGGGCGCCGGACACCCAACAGCTCGCCTTGATGTATCCGAAGAAGCCGTGCTTCTGGATACCTACGGCGACGTAGACCAGCCAGCTCATGACCGCCAGCACGATCGGGAAGGCGATGTGCGAGTTCGGCGAGATCTGCGCGAACGGGACGATGCCCCAGAGGTTGTTCAGCAGGATGAAGACGAACAGCGTGGTCAGGTAGGGGGCGAAGCGCACGCCCTGCTGTCCGATGATGTCGCGGGCGATGTTGTCCCGGACCAGGCCGTAGACCGACTCGGCGAGCCACTGGCCCTTGGTCGGGACCAGCTTGGGGTTGCGGTAGGTCACCAGGAAGAAGACCAGGATGATCGCGACACTGATCCAGATCAGCAGTGCGATCTTGGTGAAGGCCCCCGCCCACATCGTGTCTTCGAACGAGGGGATCAGGCTTTTGTAGTTGAAGCTGTCAACGCCGGGGGGAAACTCCGCAGCGAGGTAGGTCGGCAGCTCAGCCAATTCGAACCCTCCGTCGGTCGGGCGGTGTCAGACGCCCAGCCTCTTCATGGTCAGATAGACCCCGGCGGCCGTGCCCCCGATCAACCCGATCAGCAGCCCGACGTTTGGCAGGTCCAGCCAACGGTCGACGAGCCATCCGATGCCGCCCCAGATGCCCATGCCGCTGAGGAGGTAACCGACGGCTGCCCAACCCGCATCGGCGCCGGAAGGACCGGTGCCGTTGGTGGGTTGGTCGTCAGCCATGACGCGGCGAACGCTATCAGCCGGAAACATGAGGCTGTGAGTCACCCCCCGCACAACCGAGTTGTGTGGGCGCAGAGGGGCGTGTCGCGGCTTCCGGACACGCTACTCCCGTCACGCCAGTACGGAAGACCGGCCACCCTGACTCGTCCCCGATTGACGGAAACGCGACAGTTGGCCGGTGGTTACTTCGAGGGAATCTCGACGTACGGGATCTTGGCCTTGAAGGTCCACCAGACCTGTGCCGTGACCCACGCGACGGTGGCGCAGATCATGGCCACGGCCATCATCCGCAGGCCGTCCCAGCCCGTCGCCGCCACCGCGAACATGACCATGCCGAAGATGCTGAACTTCAGCACGTAGGTGGCCAGTCCGACGGTCAGCACGAGTTTGGGCAGCACGGAGTCGGCCCAGGCCACCGCCAGGCTCGACAGCAGGTAGCTGAACGTGACCACGGCCACCCCGGCCGCCGCGCCGGCCGCGCCCGCGGCACCGTCGACCAGCCAGCCGACCGGCACCGCGACGACCAGGAGCACGGCCGAGACGATCAGCGGCACCCGCAGGTGCCGGAGCCGGGGCGCCATCACCGCGGGTACGCCGGAAAGAGGCGGGCCAGCTCCGCGACCTCGGCGGCGACCTCGGCAAGGGTCTCCACCCCGCCCGGCAGCCCCGGATCGGTACTTATCGCGCGGGCGATGAGAGTGGCGATCTGGCGCATCTCGGCCTCCCGCATGCCCTGGGTGGTGACGCTCGGCGTGCCGACCCGGATGCCGGAGGCGACCATCGGCGGCTGCGGGTCGTACGGGATCGCGTTCTTGTTCAGGGTGATCGTCGCGAGGTCACAGCGCGCCTCGGCATCGCGCCCGGTCACCCCGACATCGCGCAGGTCGACCAGGGCGAGGTGGGTGTCGGTGCCACCGGACACCGGGCGCATCCCCTCGGCGGCGAGCCCCGCCGCGAGGGCCCTGGCGTTCTCGACCACCTGGCTCGCGTACGACTGGAACTCCGGCAGCGCCGCCTCGCGCAGCGCGACCGCCTTCGCCGCCACGGCGTGCATCAGCGGCCCGCCCTGGGTGAACGGGAAGACCGCCTTGTCGATCCGGGCGGCCAGTTCGGCCCGGCACAGGATCATGCCGCCCCGGGGGCCGCGCAGCACCTTGTGGGTGGTGGCGCAGACCACGTCGGCGTACGGCACCGGCGACGGTACGGCCCGGCCGGCGACCAGGCCGATGAAGTGTGCCGCGTCGACCATCAGGTAGGCGCCGACCTCGTCGGCGATCTCCCGGAAGACGGCGAAGTCGATCAGTCGCGGGTAGGCGGTGGCACCACAGATGATCATCTTGGGCCGGTGTTCGAGGGCGAGTTCGCGTACCTCGTCGTAGTCGATCAGCTCGGTGTCCTCCCGGACCCGGTAGCCGACCGTACGGAACCACCGCCCGGAGAAGTTGACCCGGCTGCCGTGCGTCAGGTGGCCGCCGTGCGGCAGTTCCATCGCCAGCACCGGGTCGCCCGGTTCGAGCAGCGCCGCGTACGCCGCCAGGTTGGCGCTCGCCCCGGAGTGCGGCTGCAGGTTGGCGTGCTCGGCGCCGAACAGCTCCCGCGCCCGGGCGACGCCGATCTCCTCGGCCCGGTCGACCTGCGCGCAGCCGCCGTAGTAGCGCCGGCCCGGGTAGCCCTCGGCGTACTTGTTGGTCAGCGTCGAACCGAGGGCGGCGAGCACCGCCGGCGAGGTCAGGTTTTCGCTCGCGATGAGTTGCAGGCCCTGGCGCAGCCGGTCGAGTTCGCCCACGACGACCGACGCGATCTCCGGATCGGTCGCCTCCAGCTGGGCGAAATCGGGCCCCCAGAATGTCTCCACCCGCAGCAGTCTAGGCGGGCGGGCCCGCGCGCCCGGCGGGCGGTGCGGCCGGGCCGGACACATGATGGAGATCATGCGATGCCTGGTCACCGGCGCCACCGGCTACATCGGCGGCCGGCTCGTGCCCCGGCTGCTCGCCGAGGGTCACCGGGTGCGCTGCCTGACCCGGCGGGCGGCACGGCTGCGCGACGTGCCCTGGGCCGCCGACGTCGAGATCGCCGAGGGCGACCTGGCCGACCCGGAATCGCTCACCGCCGCCCTCGCCGGGGTCGACGTCGCCTACTACCTCGTGCACTCCCTCGGCCGGCGCGGCTTCGCGGCCATCGACCGGCGGGCGGCCGAGAACTTCGCGGCCGCGGCGAAGGCCGCCGGCGTACGACGGATCGTCTACCTCGGCGGCCCGCGCCCCGCCCCCGGCGACCCCGCCTCGGCCCACCTGCGTTCGCGTGAGGAGGTCGGCAACCGGATCCAGCCCATCGCCGTCCGCGACGTGCTCCGCCACCTGGTCGGTGCCGCCACCCTGCCCGCCGACGTGAACCGGGGCTTCGACGTCGCCGGGCCGGACGTGCTGACGTACCTGGACATGATGCGCCGGTACGCGGCCGTCGCCGGGCTGCGCCGCCGGATCGTCCTGCCGGCACGGGCCCTGAGCCCTGGCCTGTCGTCGTACTGGGTCGGCCTGGTCACCCCGGTCCCCGGCTCGATCGCCCGGCCACTGGTCGACAGCCTGGTCCACGAGGCGGTCGCCCACGAGCACGACATCGCCCGGTACGTGCCGGACCCGCCGGGCGGCCCGATCGGCTTCGACGAGGCGGTCCGGCTGGCCCTGGCGAAGATCCGTGACGCCGAGGTGGAGACCCGCTGGTCCACCGCCACCTGGCCGACCGCGCCCGCCGAGCCGCTGCCGACCGACCCGGGCTGGTCCGGCGGCTCGCTCTACACCGACGTACGCGAACGCGAGGTGGCCGCCGCACCCGCCACGCTGTGGCGGGTCATCGAGGGGGTCGGTGGTGAGCACGGCTGGTACTCGTTCCCGCTCGCCTGGTCGGTCCGCGGCTGGCTGGACCGGCTGGTGGGCGGGGTGGGCCTGCGGCGCGGCCGGCGGCACCCGGACCGGTTGTACGTCGGCGAGGCGCTCGACTTCTGGCGGGTCGAGGAGATCGTGCCGGGCGAACTGCTGCGGCTGCGGGCCGAGATGCGGCTGCCGGGGCTGGCCTGGCTGGAGTTGCGGGCCGAGCCGGCCGGGACCGGCCGCAGCCGGTACCGCCAGCGGGCCGGCTTCGCCCCGCGCGGGCTGGCCGGGCACGCCTACTGGGCGGCGGTCAGCCCGTTCCACGCGATCGTCTTCGGCGGGATGGCCCGCAACATCGCGCGCGGCGCGGAGACGACGGTCTCCCGCTGAGACCGCTGCCGGCGGCCGCCGGTCAGGGCAGCAGGACCCCGGCCAGCGGGACCACGGTCTCCTCGATCTCGTCGGCGACCCGGCCGAACGACTGGTCGCCGCGCCCCCACGGGTCGTCGAGATCGTCGCCGGGCAGCGGCTGGGCGTCGCGCCGGGCCGCGTCGACCGCGGCGACCAGCGCCACCCCACGGGCGAGGACGCCGGCCGGCGTCGCCTCGGCCGGCGGCAGCGCGGCGGCGTCGACCTGGGCGAGCAGCCGGCCGAACTCGCCCAGCACGAACGTGCGGCCGCTCGCGTCGGGACGCAGCGCGGTGACGTACTCCTGCTGGTCGGCGGTCGCGGTGAGCACCAGGTCGGCGGCGTCGATGTGCTCCGAAAGCAGCTTGCGGGACTGGAAACCATCGACGTCGCCGCCCCGGGCCCGGACCTGGCGGGCGGCCGGCGGGTTCATCTCCTCGCCCGCGTGCCAGCCGCCGGTGCCGGCGCTGTGGCTGTGCACCAACTCGTCGGCGAAGCCGGTCGGCAACGGCGCGGCGACCGCCAGCCGGGCCAGCCGCTCCCGTACGGCCAGCGCCAGCAACCGCTCGGCCATCGGCGACCGGCAGATGTTGCCGAGGCAGACGTGCAGGACGGTGAACGGCGGCACCTCAGCCCTCCCGACCCACGAGGTCGGGCAGCACTTCGCGCAGCTTCGCCAGCGGCACCGCGCCCTCCCGCAGCAGCCGGGGCACCTCGCCGGTGACGTCGACGATCGTGCTCGGCACCGGGTCGGGGCACTGCCCCGCCTCCAGGTAGGCGCGCACCGCGTAGCCGAGCTGGTCCCGGGCCTGCTCGGCGGTCTCGGCGGGCGGCTGGCCGGACTTGTTCGCCGACGAGACCGCCATCGGCCCGGTCTCGCGCAGCACCTCCAGCGCCACCGGGTGCAGCGGCATCCGCACCGCGACCGTGCCGCCGGTCTCGCCGAGGTCCCACTGCAGGCTCGGCGAGTGCTCGACCACGATGGTCAGCGCACCCGGCCAGAACGCGTCGGCCAGGTCCCGGGCCGCCTGGGGCAGCAGGTAGACCAGGCCGTCGAGGGTGTGCCGGGAGCCGACCAGGACCGGGGGCGGCACGTCGCGCCCGCGCCCCTTCGCGTCCAGCAGGGCCTTCACCGCGTACGGCGTGAACGCGTCGGCCCCGACGCCGTAGACGGTGTCGGTGGGCAGTACGACCAGTTCGCCGTTCTTGACCGCCTCGATCGCCGCGGCGATGCCTCGGTCGCGGTCGGCGAGCGACCGGCAGTCATAGAGCATCACGGGGACAAAGTCTGCCACGCGCCCGCGCCCGTGGGACGTCGGCGGTGCCGGTCGGGTTCCGGGTCGGGCTCAGGCCACCCGTCGCGCGGTGCTGAACCGGGGCCGGCCAGCCAGATCGGGATGGCAGGTCACGTCGGCGTACCGGCCGTCGGCGGTGAACACGGCGGGCACCGCCACCGGGTGTGTGTCGTCGTGTTCGATCCCGACGACCCCGCCGGGCGCCAGCAGTTCGGCGGCCCGGCGGACCACCGGCCGGATCACCCCGAGGCCGTCCGCCCCGGCGAAGACCGCCTCCGCCGGGTCGTGGTCGGCCACCTCCGGCGGTACGTCGGTGCCGGCCGGCACGTACGGCGGGTTGCACAGCAGCACGTCGACCCGGCCGGTCAGTTCGGCCAGCAGGTCGGGGTCGGTGACGTCGGCGGCGACCACCCGCACCGGTGGGTCACCGGCGGCGACCCGGCTGGCGGCGTTGCGCCGCAACCACTCCAGCGCCCCCGCCGAGCGTTCGACGGCGTACACGGTCGCGGCCGGCACCTCGTGCGCGACCGACAGCGCGATCGCCCCGGAGCCGCTGCACAGGTCGACGACGAGCGGGGCGGCCAGCTTGCGGGCCCGCGCGATCCCCCACTCGGCGAGCAGTTCGGTCTCCGGCCGGGGCACGAAGACGCCCGGACCGACCGCCAGCTCCAGATAGCGGAACGCCGCCGAGCCCAGCAGGTGCTGCAACGGCTCCCGGCCGGCCCGCCGCGCCACCAGCCGCCGGTAGCGGGCCAGCTCGTCCGGGGTGAACCCGGCCACGAGCGGCAGCCGGCTCCGGTCGACCCCGAGCACGTACGTCGCCAGCCACTCCGCGTCGGCCCGCGGCGACCCGACACCCGCGGCCGACAGCGCGGCGGTGGCCGTGGCCAGCACCGGACCGGGTCGCGTCCGTTCGGTCCCTTCGGGGGGGTGTTCACGAGACGATGTCACGCCATAATCATGAATCGTCGGCCGCGCTGATCCGTCACGCGGTAACCCGTGGCCGTGTCCTGCGCGGGCTCGACGCCGCGTCCGCACGGCAGCGCGCTGCCACCACGTTCCGCAAGGGGGTCCGGCGTGGGTTGGCTCGACCAGGTCACCGACCAGGTTGAGGAACTGACGCGCGCGCGGGAGCTGATGGAGCGCGACCGGTCCGCCGAGGCGGTTGGTCAGCTCGACCTGGTGCTCGCCCGCACCACCGACCCGTACGCGCGGGCCGACGCCCTGGTGCAGCGGCTGTCGGCGCTGATCAACCTGGGCCGTACCGCCGAATACGCCCGGGCGGCCGAGGTGGCGCTGGCCGCGGCCGAGGACCTCGCCGAGCCCTACCTCAAGGGGCACCTGCACGCGCTGGCGGCGCTGGCCGCGCAGGACCTGGGCGCCCTGGACCGGTGCGTGACCCATCTGGTGCGCAGCGTCCGGGCGCTGGAGTCGGTCACCGACCCCGACCAGGAGACCGCGTGGGCCTGGCACGACCTCGCGATGGCCTACTCCTACCTGGGTTTCCACGGCTACGCCCTCGGCGCCATCGAGCAGGCCCGGGTCCTGGGCACCCGGGCCGGCATCGCCGAGGAGATGTTCGCCGCGCCCGGCATCCGGCTGCGCAACGCGGTGGCGCTGGACCACAACGGCGACAGCGACGGCTGTCTCCGGGTGCTGCGCGACATCGGGGCCGACCTCGACCGGATCCTGGCCGGCGGCGACCCGTCCCGGCTGCGGCCGAGCAGCCTGGCCGCATACGGCTACGCGCTGGCCCGCCGGGGTGCCCTCGGCGAGCAGGTGGGCCCGCGGGCCCGCGGCCACGACGCGGCCGCCCTGCTGGCCCGGGGCGGCTACGGTGCGCGCAGCCACGACCTGCGCCGGCTCGGCGACGTCTGCCTGGCGATCACCGCCGGCCGGCTGATCGAGGCGGCGGCGCGGCTCGACACGGCGGCGGTCGCGACCGAGACCCTGGGGGCGGCCGAGCCGGCCCGGCTGCGCAGCCTCATGTACGCGCACAGCGGTGACCACGCGGCGGCGCACCGGGCCGACCGGCACGCGTTCCGGCTGGCCGTCCAGCGCACCGACCGGCTGCGGGACATGTACGTCGACGGCATCGCGACCCGCATCGACCACGAGGAGTTGCGCCGCACCGCCGAGCAGTACGCGGGCGAGGCGATGACCGACCCGCTGACCGGTCTGGCCAACCGCCGCCAGCTCGACAAGTACGTCGAGACGATGATCTCACTGGGTCGTCCGGCGGTGATCGGCATCTGTGATCTCGACGGGTTCAAGGCGGTCAACACCGCGCACGGCCACCACGCGGGTGACCTGGTGCTGCAACGGGTGGCCGGGGTGATCAACCGGGTGATGCGGCGGGGCGACTTCGTGGCCCGCTACGGCGGTGACGAGTTCGTGGTCGTGCTGACCGGGGCGGGCCTGGCCGAGGCGGGCGAGGTCGCCCGGCGGATCGGCCAGGCGGTGGCCGCCGAGGACTGGGAGTCGCTGGTGCCGGGCACGCCGGTCGAGGTGAGCATCGGCTTCGCCGAGGTGACCGGTTCGGGCGCCGCCCTGCGGGAGGCGCTGGCCAGCGCCTTCGACGTCGCCGACCGGGAGATGATGCGGGCCCGGTCCCGGGCCCGCGCCGCGACCTGACCGGCGGGACCGCCGCTACGACCTGTATCGCCGCGGCGGGACCGCTACGACGTGTATTGCTGCGGCGGGACCGCTACGACGTGTATTGCTGCGGCGGGACCGCTACGACGTGTATTGCTGCGGCGGGACCGCCGCTACGACCTGTATTGGCGCGGCGGGACCGCTACGACATGTACAGGTACCAGTACGACTGCTGGTCGTACGGGTGCCACTGGTAGACGCAGTTGTACGAGCCCCACGCCCCGCCCTGTACGAGACTCTCGCCGAAGTAGCGGCACGCGTCGAGCGTGTAGTAGTAGCCGAACAGGTAGGTGGCGGTCACCGCCGAACGTTGGGCCGGCGCCGCCGCGTGGGCCGGGGCGGCGGCGCCGATCAGCAGCGCTCCACCGACGCAGGCGAGCGCGACGAACCTCCGGACTCCACGCATGACGTCTCCTCGGGCCGGACTCCGGTTCCACCGACAAGATAGTCAAGCATCGATCAATGGGACCTGTTGCCGCGCAAGGTTCTCGTCATCCGCGCAACCCGTCGAACCCGCCGCCGGGCGATGGCGCGGGTCAGCGCCGGGCGAGGTCCGTGTCGCCGGCCAATCGGGCGGCACGGTCGGCCTCGGCGAGCGCGTCCAGCACGCCGTCCATGTCTCCGCCGAGCACCAGGTCCAGGTTGTACGCCGTGTAGCCGATCCGGTGATCGGTGATCCGGTTCTGCGGGAAGTTGTAGGTGCGGATCCGCTCCGAGCGGTCCACCGTACGGACCTGGGCCTTGCGGGCGTCGGACGCCGCCGCGTCGGCCTGCTCCTGGGCGACGGCGAGCAGCCGGGCCCGCAGGATCCGCATCGCCTGCTCGCGGTTCTGCAGCTGGCTCTTCTCGTTCTGGCAGGAGACCACGATGCCGGTCGGCACGTGGGTGATCCGGACCGCCGAATCGGTCGTGTTGACCGACTGACCACCCGGGCCGGACGAGCGAAAGACGTCGATGCGCAGGTCGTTCGGGTCGATCGAGACGTCGACGTCCTCGGCCTCGGGCAGCACCAGGACACCGGCGGCGCTGGTGTGGATGCGGCCCTGCGACTCGGTCACCGGCACCCGCTGCACCCGGTGCACGCCGCCCTCCCACTTCAGCCGCGACCAGACGCCGTTGCCGCCGTCGGGCACCCCCTTGGTCTTGACCGCGAGCGAGACGTCCTTGACCCCGCCGAGGTCGGAGTCCTGCGCGTCGATGACCTCGGTGACCCAGCCGTGCCGCTCGGCGTACCGGGTGAACATCCGCAGCAGGTCGCCCGCGAACAGCGCCGACTCCTCGCCGCCCTCGCCCGCCTTGATCTCCAGGATCACGTCCTTGGCGTCGTGCGGATCACGCGGGATCAGCAGCTCGGCCAGCCGCTCCTCCAGCCCGGGCAGGGTGGCGGAGATCGCGTCCACCTCGGTGGCGAACGACGGGTCCTCGGCGGCGAGTTCGCGGGCCGCCGACAGGTCGGCGCGGGCCTGCTCCAGCTCGCCGGCCGCCTTGTGCAGCGGGGCGAGTTCGGCGAACCGGCGGCCGACCCGCCGCGCCGTGTTCTGGTCGGCGTGGATCGCCGGGTCGGCCAGCCGCTTCTCCAGCTCCGCGTATTCGTCGAGAAGCCCGGCGAGACGCTCGTTGCTCATGCTCGTACCTCAATCAGACGACACGGAATGGGATCGGCCGACACGGACATGCGAACGGCGCCCGCCACCCGGACTGGCCGGGTGGCGGGCGCCGTTTTCGTCGCTACTTGGCCTTCTTGGCCTGGACCTTGGCGTACTTCTGCTGGAACTTGGCGACGCGGCCGGCGGTGTCGAGCACGCGCTGCTTGCCGGTGTAGAACGGGTGGCAGGCGCTGCAGGTCTCGACGTGGATCGAACCGCCCTTGGCGGTGCTGCGCGTCGTGAACTTCTCACCGCAGGAGCAGGTGACCTCGGTCACGCCGTACTCGGGGTGGATGTTGGGCTTCATGCTGCCTCGGTCCTTTCTTCGTGGGTCGCCGGGTCGCCGTCTGCGTCTTCCGCGGCGGGCGCGGTTGACTCGGGCGTGAACCGGAACCGTGGCCGGTTGACCAGTTTGCCATGCCGCTCCCGATGGCTCGATATCGGGACCGGCCTTCGTTCCGCGCTGCGGGGCTCCGCTTCGCTTCACTCCTCGCACGAAACCGAACCAACCTTCGTTCCGTGCTGCGGGGCTCCGCTTCGCTTCACTCCTCGCACGAAACCGGGATGCTCGGCACTGGCCACCCTCGATAACGTGAGCCCTCCTCGATCCATTCCCGTTATCCCGGAAGGCATTCCCGTGACCAGCACCCTCGGGCATCCGGCGATCCCGCTCGCCGACGTCGTCGACACCGCCGCCCTCGCCGCCGCGGTCGCCGAGGGATTCGTCCGGATCCAGCGACACCCCGAACTCGCCCTGTCGATCTACAACTACACGGAGGCGTGCCAGTACACCGGCAACTGGACACCGGTGACGCTCGCCTGCCGGGGGCTGATCGTGGACGACGCGACCGGCAACGTGCTGGCGCGGCCGTACCGGAAGTTCTTCAACCACGACCAGCCCGGGGCACCCGTCGTCGCACTCGACGCGGAGGTGACGGTGACCGACAAAGCGGACGGCTCGCTCGGCATCGTCTACCCCGACGGCACCGGCTGGGCGGTCGCCACCCGCGGCTCGTTCGCCTCCGACCAGGCCCGGCACGCGACCGCACTGCTGCGGACCCGGTACGCCGGCTTCACCCCGCCGCCCGGACTCACCGTGCTCGTCGAGATCATCTACCCGGCCAACCGGATCGTGCTCGACTACGCCGGCCTCGACGACCTCGTGCTGCTCGGCGCGGTCGACATCGCCACCGGGCGCAGCCACGGCCCGCAGGCGGTCCCGGACTGGCCGGGCCCGGTCGTCGAGACGTTCGCCTACGACACCCTCGGCGCCGCCCTCGCCGCCGCTCCCCGCCCCGACCGGGAGGGGCTGGTCGTGCACGTACCGGCGACCGACGAGCGGGTGAAGATCAAGTACGCCGACTACGTACGGCTGCACAAGCTCGTCACCGGCCTCAACGCCCGCGTCGTCTGGGAGGTCCTGGCCACCGGCGGCGACCTGGCGGCCGTCATCGCGCCGCTGCCCGACGAGTTCCACGCCTGGGCGCGGGCGGTCGCCACCGCACTGACCGGTACGGTCGACGCCCGCGCCGCCGCCGTCGAGTCCGCGTACGGTGAGATCGTGGCCGGCCTGCCCGACGGCTGGGGCCGGCGCGAGTTCGCCGCGCACGCGGTGCGGCACCCCGACCGTGGTTCCCTTTTCCTCCGCCTCGACGGCAGGGACTACCGTCCGCTGCTGTGGCAGCAGGTCCGGCCCGCCGCGGACTGGACCCCGCACAACCGGAGCGCCGAATGACCCGACTGATCGTCACCCGTGGGCTGCCCGCCTCCGGCAAGACCACCTTCGCCCGCAAGCTCCAGCCGTCCGTGGTCCGGGTCAACCGCGACGACCTGCGCCGGATGCTGCACGGCACCCGGCTGTTCACCCAGTGGGCCGAGGCCCAGGTGACCACCGCCCAGCGGGCCCAGGTCGAGGCACTGCTGCGGGCCCGCGCCGACGTCTGCGTCGACGACACCAACCTGCGGTCGAAGACCGTACGGGAGTGGGCCGAACTCGCCGCCCGCTTCGGCGCCACCTTCGAGGTGCACGACTTCACCGACGTGCCACTCGACGAGTGCCTGCGGCGCGACGCCGAACGGCCCGAGGAGGACCGGGTCGGCGAGGACGCCATCCGGCGGATGCACGAGCGCTACCTCGCCGGCCGCAACCTGCCGCTGCCCGTCCCGTACGTCGAGACCGGTGGCCCGGCGGTGGTCTACACCCCGCCGACCGGGGCACCGGAGGTGGTCCTCGTCGACATCGACGGCACCGTGGCGCTGATGGCCGGCCGCAGCCCGTACGACATGACCCGGGTCGGTGAGGACCTGCCGAACCGGGCGGTCATCTCGGCCGTACGCGCCATGCACGCCGCCGGGTACGGCGTCGTCTACTGCTCCGGGCGCGACGAGTCGGCCCGGCCCGACACGGAGGCGTGGCTCGACCTGCACGTGGAGGTGCCGTACCTGGGGCTGTACATGCGCCCTGTCGGCGACTCCCGCAAGGACTCGGTGGTCAAGAAGGAGATCTTCGAACGGGAGATCAAGGACCGGTACGCCGTCGTCGGCGTCTTCGACGACCGGATGCAGGTCGTCCGGATGTGGCGCGAACTGGGCCTGACCGTCTTCCAGGTGGCCGAGGGCGACTTCTGATCCGCCCCACCCGATCGCCATGATCGTCTGCAGTTGAGGTTCTCGACACGCCGAGTCGGCAACGCCTGAACTGCAGATGATCACCCATAGCACCTCCAGCGCAAGATCGTCACGTCGTCCACAGGTCTCCTCGTCGTCCACAGACTTCCATGGCCGGGCGGCGGCCGGGACGCGATGGTGGCACCTTCGACGGCATGAATCCGACGCTTAGGTCTCTTGTGGACGCCAGTGGCGGGGTGGTGACCCGTGGCCAGACCTGCGAGGTGGTACCACGGTGGGTGCTGGCCGCAGCCCGACGTAACGGTCAGTTGTGCCGGGTGCTACCCGAGGTCTACGTTGACCGCCGCCGCATGCGGCCCGGCGGCGAGGAAGCGCCCCCGTGCCCCCCATTGGCCGCCCTCGACCGAACCCTGACACCGTGCCGCACTGGCCTACCTCGCCGGGAACGGCGGCCTCAGTCACACGACCGCCCTCGACGTCTGGGGTCTACGTCCGCAGCCGCCCGGCGAGCCGATCCACGCCAGCGTTCCGGTCGGCTCCGGTCTGCGCACCCAGCCCGGCCTGGTGATCCACCACCGGCGTGCATCCGTAGTCCGGACCTGGCGCGGGACATGCGTCACCAGGGTCGAGAACTCGCTGGTCGACGCCTGGCCGGTGCTGCCGGTGGCCGAGCGGCCGGGGCCGGTCATCAAAGCCGTCAACGGCCGGCGGACCACCCCGCAGCGCGTCTGCACCGCTCTGTCCACCGCGCCGAGACTCGGCGGCCGGGCCGAGTTGCGCGTCCTTCTGGACCGGCTCGCCGACGGCTGCCTGAGTGCGCTGGAGATCTGGGGACACGACCACGTCTTCACCGGCCCAGGAATGCCGTCGTTCGCGCGGCAGGTCCGCATCGTGGTCGGCCAGCGCACCACCTATCTCGACGTCTACGCGGAACGGGAGCGGGTCGACATCGAACTCGATGGTGCCGCTTCGCACGGCGACGCCCGGCAGCGCGAGACAGATCTCCGCCGCGACGCCCTCCTGGCCACCGTGGGGATACTCGTCGTGCGGTTCTCACACGCTCGACTGACAGGGCAGCCCGATGAGGTCCGAAAGGAGGTCCTGACGATTCTGGCCGACCGTCGCGGCGTAAGTAGACGTGTCAGCGGGTGATCGTCTGCGGCTCAGGCGTTGGCCGAACGGCGTGTCGAGCGCCTGAAGCGCAGACGATCATGAAGGGCGAGAGGAGTCGGAGTTAGAGGCCCTGTTCGCGGGCCATGATGATGGCCTGGGCGCGGTCGGCGACCTGGAGCTTGGTGAAGATGTTGGAGACGTGGTTGCGGACCGTCTTCTGGCTCAGGCCGAGGCGCAGCGCGATCTGCGGGTTCGTCAGGTGCTGGGCGATCAGCGCCAGGATCTCCCGCTCCCGCGAGGTCAGTTCCGGAAATGCCGGTTCGGCCCGGTTGAGCCCGGCGAAGTAGCCCATCAGCCGGGTGGCGATGGCCGGGCCGAAGATCGCTTCGCCGTCGGCGACCACCCGTACCGATCGGATGATCTCCAGCCGGCGGGCGCCCTTGAGGACGTAGCCGCGGGCGCCGGCGCGCAGCGCGGCGAAGATCGAGTCGTCGTCGTCGGCCATGCTGAGGATCAGCACCCGGACGTGCGGGCTCATCCGCACCATCCGCTCGGTGGCCGCGATGCCGCCCATGCCGGGCATTGTCAGGTCGAGCAGCACCACGTCGGGCTGGAGCCGGTCCAGGGCGACCAGTGCCTCCTCGCCGCTGGCGGCCTCGCCGCAGACGTCGATCTCGGGACTGGTGGCGAGCAGGGCGCGCAGCCCGGCCCGAAACGGGGCGTGGTCGTCAACCAGCAGCACCCGGATCTGGTCCATCGGTCTCCTCTGTGGTGGTGGGCAGGATCGCGGTCACCCGGGTGCCCGTACCCGGGGCCGAGGTGACGGTGCACTCGCCGCCGAGTTCGTCGGCGCGCTCGCGCATCGAGTGCATGCCGACGCCGTCCGGCTGGCCGGGCTGGCGGCCCCGGCCGTCGTCGTGGACGTCGAGGCGCAGTTGCTGCCCGGTGATGGTCAGCCGTACCTCGACGGTGTCCGCTCGGGCGTGCTTGCGCGCGTTGTTCAGCGCTTCGACGGCGATCCGGTAGGCGGCGACCTCGGTGGCGGCGGGCAGTGCGGGCAGTGCCTCGGGAGCTTCGAAGACGACCCGGGGGCCGGCGGCCGGCCAGGCGGCGATGTGCGACCGGAGCGCCCCGGCCAGCCCCATCGTGTCCAGCGCCGGTGGCCGCAGCCCGTCGACGAGCCGCCGTACGTCGGCGACGGCGGTACGCGCGTCGACGACGATCTCCTCCAGCATGCGGTTGGCCTGCTCCCCCGGCCCGATCTCCTGGGCCACCTCGGCCCGCATGGTCAGCCCGGCCAGCGTCGGCCCGAGACCGTCGTGCAGGTCGCGGCGCAGCCGCCGGCGCTCCTCCTCTCGGGCCACGACCAGGTGTTCGCGGGAGCGTTGCAGGTCGGCGGCGAGCGACTGGGCCCGGTCGAGGGCCCGGACCGCCTGTACGGCGACGCCGATGTGCCGGGCGAGGTCGGCGAGCAGGCGCAGTTCGCGGTCACCGAGCGACACCTCCCCGCTGCGGGGGCCGAGCAGCAGGTCGCCGACCGGCTCGCCGGCGACCAGCGGGATCCGGACCGGGTCGGCGGGCGGGCTGCCCAGCCGGTACGACCGCCCGTCGACGGTCTGTATTTCCACGTAGGACAGTTGCAGCGCCTCGCGTACGGTCGCCGTGCTGGTGGACAGGACGGCGCTGGAGTCCTGGGTCTGCTCCAGCCGCTGCCCGAGCCGGGCCAGCACGGCGTACGGGTCGTCGCGTTCGCCGTACACCAGGATGTTGACCCGGCGTTGCAGCCAGTGCCGCAGCGGGGCGAAGATCAGCGCGGCGACGGCCGCCCCGGCGAACGAGACCGGCAGGCTGGCCGAGGTGTCGAATCCAGCCCCGAGCAGGCCGACGACCAGCACGTACGCGCCGCCGACGCAGGCTGACAGGGTGACGAACACCGCGGTACGGCTGATCAGCAGGTCGATGTCGAAGAGCTGGTGTTTCAGGATGGCGATGCCGAGCGCGACCAGGACCAGCGACACGCTGGCACCGCCGGCGAAGTCCCAGACGGCGTTCTCGTACGGGAAGAGGCCCGGGTGGCCGTCGGTCAGGCCGACGACGAGTCGACCGGCCACCACGAGTACGGATAGGCCGACCGCGTACCCGAGCCACTTGACCTGCTGGCGGCGGGCGCCGCGGGCCTTGCGGGCCTGCCAGACGACGGTGCCGCCGGCGGCGAAGAGGAACACCGCGCTGGCCAGGATGGCGAGGGTGCCGGTGGTGTCGGCGAGCGGCTGCCAGCCGGTGACGCCCAACGGGTTGGGCGCGCTGACCGGGTAGATCTGCTCGTTGTCGCCGGGCCGCACCGCGTTGGTGACCACGGCGAGCGCGGTGAGGGCCACGACCGTCCAGATCACCGGCCGCCACCGGGGGGAGAGCAGCCGGCCGTCGGGGAAGAACGCCGGGATCAGTGCGATGGCGGCGTTGCCGGGAATCCAGAGCCAGTTCTGCGGCCAGGCCAGCGCGGCGGCGAACGGCAGCGATCCGGGGTCGACGACGACGCCGTGGGCGGCGTACTGGCCGCAGGCCTCCTGGAGGGCGAAGCACAGGCCGCTGGTGAGGGCGAGCCAGCCGACCGGGTTGCCCGGCCGGTGTGCGGCGATCAGCCCGCCGACGACCGCGCTGGCGACCACCAGGAGGTGGTGGCTCAGGTCGCTGGCCGGCGCCCCGTTCAGCACCGCCAGCCAGATGGCGGCGGCGGTCAGCAGCAGCGTCAGTCCGCACAGCGGCCAGGCGGCCTGCCGCGCCCACCTGGCCGTACGGTCGGTCGTCATCTCGTCGCCGACACTAGTGATCGTCGTGTCCCGTTGTCATGGGACAACCGTCCCGGCGCGCCGGGCGCCAGGGGTGGTGCCCGGCGCCCGGACGGTCGGCCCGGCCCAGTGCGAACCGGTCGGTCCCGGTCGGGGACGCATCGTCACCGCCGCTCGGCGACCGGGCGCGGGCCGGCGAACGCCAGGACGAGACCGGCGACGATCACCCAGAGCCCGGCCGGGACCAGCGAGATGTACTGCACCGGCGCGAGCTGGGTCGCGGCGACCAGCAGGGCCATGACCGCGCTGAAGACGGCGAACCAGCGGCTGACCGAGCCGTGCCGGAACCCGCCGACCGCGACCGCGCCGGCGGTCAGGCCGATGCCGCCCCAGAGCCAGGACATCGTGGCGAAGATCGTCGTTCCGGCGGCGATGGTGTCGGGGTCGACCTCGCCGGCCGCGCCGAGGTCGAAGAACAGCTGGGTCGAGATGCCGCCGCCGATGAGCAGGCCGACCAGCACCAGGCCGACACCGGTCGCGGCGAGGGTCGGCACGAGGCTGCCGGCCGGCTCCTGCGCGCCGAGGTGCCGGCGCAGCCCCGCCGCGAAGATCGCCAGGCAGACGATGGCGAGCGAGCACACCACCTGGTGCGCCCAGACGTAGGCGGCGCCGTCGGCGATGGCGGCGACGTAGCCCGCGTTGTCGGCCCGCTGCTCCTCACCGCCGAGGCTTGCGGTGGCGAAGATGCCGACGAGACCGATCAGGCCGCCGGCCGTACCGGCCAGGGCCCAGCCCCGCCGGGGGCGCGCGGGGGCCGGGGTCGTGGCGGCGTTCGTGGTCTCGCGGAACATGGTGGGGTGCATCGGATCCTCCCTGGTGTCGGCGTTCACCAGGAAGGATGGCGGGGGACTGACTCGGGCCGCATGAGGCGGCTGTCCCGACCGGCCCGGGAAATCCACCGGGACAACCGCCCGCCGACGGTGCCCGGCCCCAGGGGCCAGGGGGGTCGGGCAGGCGTGTCCCGGCCCGGGGGACCACCGGGCCGGGGCACGCGATCGGGGCTCAGGCCGCCCGGCGGGCCGCCGGGCGCAGGGTCAGCGTCGTCTCGGCCCGGACCCCGTTCACGGTCACCGCGAGCACGACCGACCCGCTGGCGCGCAGCGCCCTGAGCTGTCCGCTGTCCGGGTCGAACCAGGCCACGTGCCAGGGCCGCAGACCCGGCACGCCCCCGATGTGGACGTTCGGGGAGGCACTCCAGTCGGCGCTGAGCGGCGCGGCCACCGGCACCTGCCGCCCGCCGGCCTGGCCGACCGTGGCGGTCACCGGCACCGGGGTGCCGGGTGCGACGGTGGCCGGCGCGGTCACGGTGAGCGAGTCGACGTGCGCCCGGGTCTGCGCGCTGATCCACCGCGGCCCCTCGGCCAGCGGGTTGCGGCGGGCCCGTTCGGCGTCGCGTTCGCTGACCCGGTCGACACCGAACATCGTCCAGCCGGTGAAGCCGCCCAGGTGCGGCGGGGTCGACGGGCTCTTGCCGGCGTTGCCGTTGATGACGTACGGGACCCCGTCGACCCGGTCGGCGTGGAACGTGCCGACGTGGCCGCCGACGAACGCCGCGCCCTTGCCGGTGCGGTGCTGGAACTCGGCCAGCCACTGCTCCAGCAGCGCCGCCTCCTTGCGGTCGCCGAGCTGGCTCGCCTTCGCCGGCAGCGGGTCGCGCGGCGGGTGGTGGTGTAGCACCACCACCGATCCGACCGCCGGGTCGGTGGCCGCGCCGTCAAGGGCGGCCCGCAGGGCGCGGATCTGGTCGAAGCCGCCGCCGCGCAGCGTGCCGGTCGCCGAGTTCAGCGTCACGAAGCGGGTGCCCTTGTGGTCGAAGACCCGCGACGGGGCGCCGAAGACCGCCTGGAAGTTGGCGATCGGGGCACCCATGATCTCGTGGTTGCCCGGTACGTAGAAGTACGGCAACTCGCCGCCCAACTCCTCGTCGAGGATCCGCTTGGCGAGCGCGAAGTCGGCCGGGTAGGCGGTGTCGACGAAGTCGCCGTTGATGACCAGGAAGTCCGGCCGGGCCGCCTTCACCTCGCGCAGCGTACGGCGGGCCTGGGCGACCAGGTCGCTGTCCGGGGCGGCGGCGACGAACTGGACGTCGGACAGGACCGCGAACCGCCAGTCGGCGCCGTCGACGGTGCCGTCGCGGACCACCACCCGGTCGGTACGGGCCGGCTCGGCCGGCGCCTCCACCGTCGGCGGCACCTTCGCCACGATGTCGTCGATGACGATCTCGTTGGTGTACGCCGCCGCCCCGTCGGTCTCCGCGACGTAGAAGCGCCGGATCCGGACCGGGTACTGCACGCCGGCCGGGACCGCCATCTCGACGTACCGCCAGCCGGTCCAGTCCAGGTAGGGGCCGCGCAGCACGTGCTGCTGGTCGAGCGCGTCGTGCAGGTGCAGGCTGGGCCACTCCCCCTTGCCGGTGCTGTGGATCCACATCCCGAACGCCTGCGGCTGGCCGTCGACCTCGATCCAGGCCGGCGGGTCGGCGTACGCGGCCCGGGTGCCGGTCGAGGTGCTGAAGTCGTACGTCAGCTTGAGCCCGGTGCCGGTGTGCCCGGGTGCCGGGGCGGCCGAGCCGGTGGCCCGGGCGGCGCTGAACCGCCAGTTGGCGGCGTCGTCGAAGGTGGCGACCGGCACCTCTTCGAGCCCGACGGTGACCGGTACGGCGGTGGTCGCCGTGCCGACCCGGGCGGTCAGCAGCCCGCCGCCGGTGCCGGCCTTCGCGGTCACCCGCAGGAAGCCGTCGTCGGTCGGGGTGACCGCGAGCAGGTCGCGGTCGTAGTCCAGGCGTACGTCGGCGGGCTCGATCGGCGCCGTGTTGCCCTCGGCGTCGTAGCCGACGATGCCGACCAGGGCCGACGCGTCGGCGCCGGCCAGCCCGACCTTGTCGGCGGTGGCGTCGATGCGGGCCAGCGGTCCGAGCACGGTCAGCTTCAGCTCGCCCTTCGCCGCGCCCCGGAACGCGGTGACCGTGGTCGGGCCGGGTACCAGGGCGCGGAAGACACCGTCCCGGGACACCACGCCGTGTACGGCCGGGTTGGCCCGCCAGTTCGGGGCGCCGGCCGCCGGGCCGTACGTCTCGTCGTGGCCGGCGGCGGTCAGCCGGCGGGTCAGGCCGGGGAAGACCCGGTCCGGCCGGCCGCCACGGACCGGGCCGAGGCCGGGCGCGGCGGACGGGTCGGTCGCCGTCTCCACCCAGTACGCCGTCAGCCGGCCGCTGCCGCGCGGCGCGAAGATGGCCAGCCCGTTCGGTACGGCCCGCTCGGAGCCGTCGGACGGGCTGTTCTCGACCTGTACGGCGGCCGCCCCGGGTTCGCGGGCCAGCAGCGTGGACGAGCCGCCGCCGTCGAGGTTGAGCGCGTGGTGGGCGCCGAGTTCGGTCATCATCCGGCCGAGTTCGGTCAGCGTCACGCCCCGGCTGTCGGCCTGCCGGCCGTCGACGGTCAGCAGGATCATCCGGCGGCCGTCGGCGGAGAAGCCGACCGCCGTACGCGGTTCGGGGTTGACGTCGCCGATGTCCTGGGCGACGCCGTCGCGGACCAGGACGTGGTTGCCGCCGACGGCGGCGTGCAGTTCGCTGCCGTCGGACGGCTTCGGCCGGTAGGCGACGGTGACCGGGTCGCCGGGGCGCAGCGCGGCGAGCGCGTCGGCGCCGGCGTCGCGGCCGAGCAGGATCGTCGTACCGGCCGGGATGGCGCCCTCACCGGCGGCGCCGACCGTGGCGACCCGCCCGTCGACGACCATGACCTCGGTCACCCGGGTCGCGCCGGACACCGCCCGGGCGCGCGGGTACGTCCCCCACAGCGCGGTGAAGACGCCGATGCCGCCCGTCTGGACCAGGTTGTTGAACTGGGTGAGTGCCACCGGGCCGGTGGGCAGGGTGGCGGTGCCGTCGAAGTGCACCTGGATCACCCGGCCGAGCCCGCCGGTGGTGATCGCGGCGGCGTTGTGGTGCCCGGCGATCGGTGACTGGACCAGCTCGCCGTCGCGGATGCCGATGCCCTGGGCGGCACCGGAGTTGTTGATGTCGAAGAAGTCGCCGTTGACGGCGGCGACCGCGCCGGCCGCGTCGACGGCCCTACGCAGCGGCTCGGCCCGGGCGACCGCGCCGGAGTTCACGTAGTCGACGGTCAGGCCGCCGGACAGGTCGGCGGTGAGCGCGTCGGCGCGCAGCCAGCCCGCCGGGTCGAAGCGGTCGAACGAGGTCAGGGTGAGGCCGGGGGCGACCGGGCGGGTCCGGGTCGCGGTCTCGATGCCGCCGGCCGGCTCGACCGACAGCGGCGACGTGCCGGCCGCCGGGTAGGACGAGGCGGCGGGCGCGTCCTCGACGGCCGTGCCGGCCGGGCCGGTGAGGCCCGGCCGGGGTTCGGCGTACGCCGGCAGCGGGCCGGCGAGCGTCAGCAGCGGCGCCAGGACGAGGACGCCGACGAGGCGGAGTGATCGGCTGCGGGTACGCATGTCCGGTAGTCAACCCGAGCCCGAATAGAACTTTCAATAGCTACCGGGTTACTTGAAGAAAAACTCCAAAGAGTCGATCCTCCTCAGTGGGCCACCGGGCAGGCCGGCCGGATCACCGGTGCCGACTGCCGGGGCGCCCCGCCGGCCGGCAGCGGGGTCCGGGCGCCGGGCACGGCACGGGAGGCGGGGGCGGCGGTGTGGCCGGCGGACTCCCCGGCAACCGGGGCACGCTCCCCCGCGACCGGGGCGCCCTCCGGGGTGTCCTCGGGGGCGGCGTGCCGGGGCGACGGACCGAGGTGCCCGTACCGGCCCAGGTCGCGGGCCGCACTGTCGAGATAGAAGTTCGGCCGCTGGTCGGCCTCGTGGTAGTAGCGGTGGAAGACCCGGGTCGCCCCGCCCGAGATCGGCGGCACGATCCAGGTCCAGTCCGCCGGCACCTCCCGGCCGGCCCGCCGCTCGTTGCCCAGGTGGGTGACGAACCGGTCCGATTCGGTGTGGTGGTCGCTGATCCGCACGCCGGCCCGCTCGAACGACCAGAGCACCGCCCGGTTCAACTCCACCAGCGCCCGGTCCCGCCACAGCGTGCTGGCCCGCGACGTGTCCAGTTCCATCGCCCGGGCCACGACCGGGACGAGGTCGTAGCGGTCGGGGTCGGCGAGGTTGCGGGCCCCGATCTCGGTGCCCATGTACCAGCCGTTGAACGGCGCGAGTGGATAGTCCACGCCGCCGATGCTGAGCCGCATGTTCGCGATCGCCGGTACGGCGTGCCAGCGCAGGTCGAGGCCGGCGAACCAGTCGTACTCGGGGTGTTCGAGCGGCACCTCCAGCACCGCGTCGGCCGGCAGGTCGAAGAGGCGTACGCCGTCCTGCGGCGTCTGGATCACCAGCGGCAGTACGTCGAACGCCCCGCCCGCGCCCTTCCAGCCCAGGTCCTGTACGGCCCGGGTGAAGTCGACGTACCGGGGATCACCGACCACCTCGCCGGCCGGGGTGCGGTAGCCGGCGTACCGGATCAGTTGCTCGTTCCACACCCGGGGGTGCGGGCGGCCGGGCTCGGCCGGCGCGAACACCGTGATGACCGGCCGGATCGCCCCCGCAGCCCGGTCGGCGCGGCCGGTGCCGCCGGCAAGGTTGAGGTGGCGGACCATCCGGGTGAAGATCTCGTCCGCGCCGCGGGCCTTCCGCTCGTCGAGCACCACCAGGCTGCGCCAGTAGAGCCGGCCGATGCACCGGCTCGCGTTGCGCCACGCCACCTTCGCCCCGTACGTCAGCTCCTCGGTGCTGTGCGTGTAGGTGCCGGTGGCGTCGATCTGGGCGCGTACCTCGTCGAGCCGGGGTCCGAGATCGCCGAAGCGGGGGTTCTCCGCGTAGCACATCCGCAGGAAGTCCTCGGCCTCCGCGACGTCGACCGGTGCCGACGGGTCCCGGTCCGGCGACGGCTCGTCTCGATAACCCGGTATCGCCATCTGTGTCTCCTCGCGACGGATTTCCGCGGGATCGCCGTACCGGAGCCGGTCTCGCCGAGGCACTACCGGGCGATCTCACCGCGCAGTGTGAGGACGGTTTCACGTGCCGTCATCCGAACGGCGGACACGATGTGCGACACCGGACACAGAGAGGGGCCCGGCCGATACCCGGCCGGGCCCCTCCTCGTTTGCGCGGGTTACTCGCCCGGCGCCGACTTCGCGATCTGCATCAGGAACTCGATGTTGGTACGGCTCTGCTTGAGCCGGTCCAGCAGCAGGTCCAGCGCGGCCGGCGAGTCCAGCGAGTGCAGCACCTTGCGCAGCTTGTGCGTGATCGCCAGCTCCTCCGGCGCGAGCAGGATCTCCTCCTTACGCGTGCCGGACGGGTGGATGTCGATCGCCGGGAAGACCCGCTTGTCGGCGATCTTCCGGTCGAGCTTCAGCTCGGCGTTACCCGTGCCCTTGAACTCCTCGAAGATGACCGTGTCCATCATGGAGCCGGTCTCCACCAGTGCGGTGGCGAGGATGGTCAGCGACCCACCGTTCTCGATGTTGCGGGCCGCGCCCAGGAAGCGCTTGGGCGGGTAGAGCGCGGTCGAGTCGATACCACCGGACATGATCCGGCCGCTGGCCGGCGCGGCCAGGTTGTACGACCGGCCGAGCCGGGTCACCGAGTCGAGCAGCACGACCACGTCGTGGCCCAGCTCGACGAGGCGCTTGGCCCGCTCGATCGCCAGCTCCGCGACCGTGGTGTGGTCCTGCGGCGGACGGTCGAACGTGGCCGCGATGACCTCGCCCTTGACCGACCGCTGCATGTCGGTGACCTCTTCGGGCCGCTCGTCGACCAGCACCACCATCAGGTGGCACTCCGGGTTGTTGTGGGTGATCGCGTTGGCGATCGCCTGGAGCACCATGGTCTTACCGGCCTTCGGCGGCGAGACGATGAGCGCCCGCTGCCCCTTGCCGATCGGCATGACCAGGTCGATGACCCGGGTGGTGAGGATGTGCGGCTCGGTCTCCAGCCGCAACCGCTCCTGTGGATAGAGCGGGGTGAGCTTGTAGAACTCGGGGCGCCGCTTGGCCTCGTCCGGGTCCATCCCGTTGATGGTGTCCAGGCGGACCATCGGGTTGTACTTGTCGCGCCGCTGCTCGCCCTCACGCGCCGCGCGCACCGCGCCGGTCACCGCGTCGCCACGCCGCAGGCCGTACTTCTTGACCTGGGACATCGAGACGTAGACGTCGTTCGGACCGGAGAGGTAGCCGGTCGTGCGGACGAAGGCGTAGTTGTCGAGCACGTCGATGATGCCGGCGACCGGGACGAGCACGTCGTCCTCGGCGACCTGCGGCTCGCGGCCGCCGGTGTCGCCCTCGCCACGCTCACCACGACCCCGGCGACGGTCCCGGAAGCGGCTGCGCCGACTGCGCCGGCCACCGCTCTCGTCGTCATCGTCGTTGTCCCGGTTGTCGCGGTTGTCGCGCTCGTTGTTGCGGCTGTCGCGCTCGGCGCCCCGGTCCCGGTCACTGTTGCGCGGGCCCCGGTCCGACCGCTCGGTGCGCTCGCCGCGCTCCGACCGCTCGGAACGCTCGGTGCGCTCGGACCGCTCACCACGGTCGGTGCGCTCACCGCGCTCGGAACGCTCGCGTCCGCCGCGCGGCTCGGCACGCTCGACCCGCTCGGCCGGCGCCGGCTCCTCGGTGCGGGGCTCGGCGGTGGCCGGCGGGGCCGCGGCGGCCGTCGCGGCCGTCGTCGCCCGGGTACGGCGCGGGGCGCGCTGGCGCCCCTCGGTGGCGGGCGGCGCCGAAGTCTCGACCACCGCCGCGTCGGCGCCACGACGCTCGCCGTCGGCCTCGCGGACCTCGGCGCGCACCTCCTCACGGGCCGGTGCGGTGGCGGCCGCGACCTCGGCCCTGGGCCGGGGCGGGTTCGCCGGCGCGGCGGCGGCCGCACCGCCGCCCTGCCGCTCGGTGATCGCCGAGATCAGCTCGCCCTTACGCATCCGGGCGGTGCCGGAGATGCCGAGTGACGCGGCCAGGCTCTGGAGCTCCGGCAACAGCATCGCCGACAGACCGGTGCCGGACCGACGGCGGCGGACCGGACCGGTGGTGGCGTCAGCAGCGACGTTGGAAACGTCCGACGTCACGTCGGTGGTGTCGCTCAATGGATTCCTTCCCTCGATAAGGCCGGGGCTGCCCGGATCGGAGAAACTGGTGGCCGGGCGGCCTCGGTGCACCCGCCTCGCGTGACGCGTCGCGGGAGTCTGTGGCACAACAGCACGGCGGATTCCGGCTCACCATGGCTCGGTGTGCGCGTCTCGCCGTCTGCGGCGATCTGTGGAAACTGCGGTGCGGCGTATGCCTAGGCAGAGGTAAGACGGCTGACCGCCGAAAGCTTTCGGGGTGCGCCGTTCCGCAGGAGATCGCGTGCTTCGCGGCTGTGCTTGGCCTAGAGCGTAATCAACTCTTCCGACCTGCGGCAACAGGGTCCCGCTCGGCGTGTCCCAGTGTACCCCTGTCAACCTGGGCACCGGCTACATCCACCAGCAACCGTAGAACGGCCCAGCCCATTCCCGGGTCGAAACCCTCCGGCGGTTCGGAAAGTGCCAGCACGGTCGGTCCGGCCCCACTGACCACGGCAGCCACACCCGCCGCACGCAGCGCGGCGACCAGGGCGGCGGTGGCCGGCATGCCGGGCGCCCGGTAGTCCTGGTGCAGCCGGTCCTCGGTGGCCGGCAGCAGCAGGGCGGGATCGTGGGTCAGCGCGTGGACCAGCAGCGCCGCCCGGCCGGCGGCGAACGCGGCGTCGCCGTGCGGGACGGTCGCCGGCAGCGCCGCCCGGGCCTGCGCGGTCAGCCCGCGCTCCTCGGGTACGAAGACGACCGGCCGGATCTGGTCGGCGGGGGCCAGCGTCACCGCCCGCGCCCCGGGGGCGGCCCCGGACCAGGCGATGGTGAACCCGCCGAGCAGGCAGGGCGCGACGTTGTCCGGGTGGCCTTCGAGCGCGGCGGCCAGGTCGAGGGCGGCGGCGGCGTCGAGCCGGTCCGGGCCGTCCACGACCAGCGCCCGGGCGAGCTGTACGCCGGCGACGATCGCCGCCGACGAGGATCCCAGCCCGCGGGCCTGCGGAATCCGGTTCAGACACTCGACGGCGAGCCCGGGCGGGCGCCCGCCGAGGGCGTCGAAGGCGGCGAACATGGCGCGTACGACCAGGTGGGTCTCGTCGGTGGGAAGCTCGCCGGCCCCCTGCCCGGTCACCGTCACCCGGCAGCCGCCCGCGGTCACCTCGGCGCTGACGTCGTCGTACAGCGCGAGGGCGAGGCCCAGCGAGTCGAAGCCCGGCCCCAGGTTGGCGCTGGTGGCCGGTACCCGCACGCGGACCGGCCCGGAAACGAATTCGACGCCCATCGGCTCATGCTATTTGAGCCCGGCCGGACCCCGATCAGCGGCGGGCGACCGGCCGGCGCGGTGCCGACCGGTCGCCCGGTTTCAGTCGTCGTCCGGCTCGGCCTGCTCGGACCCTCGTGGCGGTGGAGCCGGATCCGCGGGCCGAGGGGGTTTCGGGGAACGGCCGGCGGTCCGCAGCGCCATCCGTAGGGCATATTCGATCTGCGCGTTCACGCTACGCAGGTCGTCGGCCGCCCACTTGGCGATCGCGTCGTAAACCTGCTGGTCGAGGCGGAGCAACAGCTTCTTGCGTTCGACCATGAGCCCAGCGCCGTCCTAGCTGTAGAGGGAGCCGGCGTTCACCACCGGCTGGGCCGCCCGGTCGCCGCAGAGCACGACGAGCAGGTTGGACACCATCTGGGCCTTGCGCTCCTCGTCCAGTTCGACGACGTGCTCCTCGCGGAGGCGGTCGAGGGCGTTGGAGACCATACCCACCGCGCCTTCGACAATCTTGAAGCGGGCGCCGACGATGGCGCTGGCCTGCTGCCGGGCCAGCATCGCGTGCGCGATCTCCGGCGCGTACGCGAGGTGGGTGGTGCGGGACTCCAGCACCTCGACGCCGGCCAGCTCGACCCGTTCGCGCAGTTCGTTGGTCAGCTCCTCGTTGACCACGGCCCCGTCCCGCAGGCTGGCCCGACCGCTGTCGTGCGCCTCGTACGGGTAGCTCGCGGCCAGGTGCCGGACGGCGGACTCGGCCTGGACGGAGACGTACTCGACGTGGTCGTCGACGGAGAAGACGGCCCGGGCCGAGTCGATCACCCGCCACACGACGACGGCCGCGATCTCGACCGGGTTGCCGTCGGCGTCGGAGACCTTGAGCCGGGCCGTCTCGAAGTTGCGTACCCGCAGGGTGACCCGGCTGCGGGCGGACAGCGGCCAGGTCCAGTGCAGGCCGGGCTCACGGATGGTGCCGACGTAGCGGCCGAAGAACTGCACCACCTGGGCGTCGTTGGGGTTGACGACGATGAATCCGGTCGCCGCCAGCACGGCGATCAGGGCCCAGACCACCACGACGACGGGGATCAGTGGGTGGACTCCGGGCTCGCCGAGCAGCGGAACGACCACCAGGAGCGCGGCCGCGGTCAGCACCAGCAGGCCGGCGATGGCAAGGAACCCGGAAAACCGGAAGGCGCGTCTCTCCATGACATCCCCTTGGTATTGAAGTGATATCACCATGCTAGCCCAAAGGGCGGCCCGAAGGGAAGTGGGATACCGGCGGGGCCGGTGCGGCTAGGCCGGCGGCTCGGAGCCGGCCGGGACCGGGTCGGCCAGCGACAGCTTGCGGGTCGCCAGCCGCCAGACGATCGCGTAGAGGACCGTGACGAGGCCGCAGCCGGCGAGCACCACCCGCTCGTCGACGTGGTCGATCACCGCGGCGACGCCGAGCTGGCTGATCGAGATCGCCAGGGTGGCCACCATCAGGTCGACGGCGAAAACCCGGCCGCGCAGCCGGTCGGGCACCACCCGCTGCAGGGCGTAGTTGGACATCACCCAGTTGCCGCCACCGGCGAAATGGGCCAGGAAGACGAGGACCAGCACCAGCGGGAACCAGGTCGTCACCGCCACGCCCACGTAGGACAGGCCGTACACGACCATCGACAGCGCCACGCCCGGCAGCAGCCAGGACCGCCGGGTCAGCACCGGGCGCATCAGCATCGGACCGAGCAGGGCACCCACACCGCGCACCGCGAACAGCAGGCCGGCACCCAGCGCCCCCACCCCGTAGACCCCGGCCAGCAGCGGAAACACGGTCAGCACCCCGTTGCCGAGACCGACCCCCGACTTCACCGTCACCAGGGCACGCAGCCTCGGTCGTCGTACGACGTACTGCACCGCCTCGCGCAGCGCCGCCACCGGGTGCTGGACGTGCTGCGCACCGTCGCGCGGCGCCTGCAACGGGCGGCGGATCAGGCCGGCCAGCACGATCGCCACGGCCAGGGCGCCGGCCGCGATCCAGAAGCAGGCGTACGGGCCGACGGCGCTGCTCAGCACCCCGCCGAGCGAGGCGCCGACGATCGCCATCGTTCCCCAGGCCGCGCCGGCGACGGCGGTGGCACCGGCCAGTTCGGCCGGCTCGACCACGTTCGGCAGTGCCGCCTGGGCGGCCGGGGAGTAGAACGCCTTGCCCGCCGCGACACCGACGATCGCCAGCACCGCCAGCCAGGCCGTACCCGCGCTGCGTACACCGAGCAGTAGCAGGAGCGCGACCAGGGCGACCGCGTTCGCGATCATCATGACCTTGCGGCGGTCGAACCGGTCGGCGACGGTCCCGGTGTACGGCAGCAGCAGCGCGACGATGCCGGTGTCGACGGCCAGCACCAGCGCGCCCCACACACCGCTGCCGGTCAGCTCGGGAAGCAGCACCAGCAGCGGCACCATGACGAACCAGTCGGCACCGAAGACCACGAGTTGCGCGCCGAACAGGTTGCGGAAGTCGCGGTTTCCGGTAAGGAGCGACAGAGGGGATGCCACGTACCGGCACCCTACCCGCCGGCCGCCCGGCGTCGCCCCAGCGGAGGGTGTGAACCGACGCGAGGCGCCCGCACGCGGCCGACGCGAGGCGCCCGCACGCGGTCGACACCGGGTGCGGACGCCTCGGTCACGGACAGCGGACCGTCGGGTCCGGCTACTCCTTGGGCGGCAGCGGGGACCGGTTGGAGCGGGGCAGGCGCAGCACCTCGAACTGGTCGGTGCCGTCGACCAGCGCGCCCGACGGGGCCGGCCCCGGCTCCGGCTCGGTGACCCGGTGCTGGGCCGGCGCGGCGTGCCGGCCCTCGGCGGCCGCACCCGCACCGACCAGGGCCGGTTCCGGAGCCTCCGCGACCGGCTCGTCGTCGGCCGGCGGTTCGGCCGGCGCACCTGCCCGCCGGGCCCGGAACCGCTCCCTGGTGTTCTCCACCATCGTGTAGAGCGTCGGCACCAGCACCAGGGTGAGCAGGGTCGAGCTGAGCAGGCCGCCGATGACGACGATGGCCAGCGGTTGCGAGATGAAACCGCCCTCGCCGGTGAGGCCGAGCGCCATCGGGGTCAGCGCGAAGATGGTCGCGATTGCGGTCATCAGGATCGGCCGCAGCCGGCGCCGGCCACCCTCCACCACCGCCTCCTGCACGCCCATGCCCTGGTCCCGGTACTGGTTGATCAGGTCCATCAGCACGATCGCGTTGGTGACCACGATGCCGACCAGCATCAGTACGCCGATCAGGGCGGGTACGCCGAGCGGGGTGCCGGTGACCAGCAGCAGCCCGATCGCGCCGGTGGCGGCGAACGGCACCGAGACGAGCAGGATCAGCGGCTGGATCAGGCTGCGGAACGTCGCCACCATGATCACGAAGACGATGGCGATGGCGGCGAGCACGGCCAGCCCGAGGTCGGCGAACGCCTCGGCCTGGTCGGCGCTGACCCCGCCGACGGTGACGCTGGCGCCTGGCGGCAGGTCGAGCGCGTCCAGCCGCTCGTTGAGCGCGCTGGTGATCGCGCCGAGGTTGGAGCCGGTACCGGTGCCGGTGACGGTGACGCTGCGCTCGCCGTCGATCCGGGTGACCGACAGCGGCCCCTCGACCTGCTCGACCCGGGCGAGGTCGCCGAGGGTCACCGGCCCGATCGGCAGGGAACGCAGTTGCTCGATGGTGGCCGGGGCCGTACCGCCGCCGATGACGACGCTCTGCCGGCCGCCGTCAAGGGTGACCTGGCCGACCGGGCTGCCCCGGAACGCCTGCCCGACGATCTGGCCGATCGCCGCCTCGGAGAGCCCGGCCTGGGCGGCGACCGCCCGGTTGACGGTGATGTCGATACGCGGGGCCCGCTCGCCGAGGCTGCTGGAGACGTCGGTCACGTTCGGCGTCCCGGCCATCGCCTGGCGCACCTGCTCGGCGGCGGTGGTCAGCGCGTCGGCGTCGGCGGCCTGCACGATCACCGCGAGCTGGTTGGCCGAGGCACCGCCCGGGCCGCCCGCGGCGCTGAACGACAGCTCGCCGACGCCGGTCAGCGCGTCGAACCGCTCGCGCAGTGCCTCGCGGACCTGCTCCGGCTCGGTCTCGCCGTCGAGGGCCACCGAGTACGACGCGGTCGCCGCACCGCCGCCCCCGCCGAACAGCCCTCCGCTGTCACCGGCACTGACCTGGTAGGACTCGACGCCGTCGGTGTCGGCGAGGACCGCCTCGACCTGCCGGGCGGCGGCGTCGGTGGCGGCCAGGCTGGTGCCGACCGGCATCTCCTGCGAGATACTCAGGGTGTCCTGGCCGGAGTCGTCGAGGAAGTTCGTCTCCAGCCGGGTGGACAGCGCGAACGTACCCAGCAGGACCACCAGGCCGAGGGCGAGCGTGGTCCAGCGACGGTGGGTGGCGAAACGGATCACCGGCAGGTAGCTGCGCTGCAGGCGGCTGCGCAGCTCCTTCTCCTCGGCGGCCAGCCGCGCCTTCTCGCCGCCGGCGTCCGGCTTCAGGAACCAGTAGGCGAGCACCGGGATGATGGTCAGCGAGACCAGCAGCGAGGCGAGCAGGGCCACCGTGACGGTGATCGCGAACGGGGCGAAGATCTGGCCGACGAAGCCGCCGACGAGGGCGATCGGCGCGAAGACCGCGACGGTGGTCAGGGTCGACGCGGTCACCGCGCCGGCGACCTCGCGTACGCCGGTGAGGATCGCCCGGCGCTTGTCCTCGCCGTAGCTCATGTGTCTCTTGATGTTCTCCAGGACCACGATCGAGTCGTCGACGACCCGGCCGACCGCGATCGTCAGCGCGCCGAGGGTGAGCAGGTTGAGCGAGTAGTCGCCGATCCACAGGGCGATCAGCGCGACCAGCACCGACAGCGGGATGGAGACCGCGGTGACCACGGTCGAGCGCACCGACATCAGGAAGACCAGGATCACGAGTACGGCCATCACGAGGCCGAGCAGGCCCTCGGTGGTCAGCGTCTCGATCGACTTCTCGACGTACGGCGCCTGGTCGAAGATGATCGTCAGTTCGCCGCCGATGCCGGCGCCGAGCGATTCGAGCTGGTCGCGGATCTCGTGGGAGATCTGCACGGCGTTGCCGTCCGGCGTGGCCGTGACCATGATGCCGAGGCTGTCCGCGCCGTTGGTACGGGTGAACGAGGTCGGCGGGGCGGCCTGCGACTCCACGGTCGCGATGTCGCCGAGCCGGACGGCCGAGCCGGCCGGGCCGAGCCAGATGCCGCGCAGGTCCTCGATGGTGGCGATCCTGGTGCCGACCTGGACGGACAGCGTCCGGTCGCCCTCGGTCAGCGCGCCGGCCGGCATGGCGATGCCGTTGGCCTGCAGTGCGCCGGCGATCGCGGTGGGCTGGACGCCGGCGGCGGCGAACTTCGCCGGGTCCGGGGTGATCAGCACGACCTGGTCGCGGGCGCCGCTGACCTCGACGGCGCGAACACCGTCGATGGCCTCGATCTCGGGTACGACGTTGTCGGCGAGCTTCCGGGCGAGTTCCTGCTGGTCCCCGGTGCCGGTCGCGGCGAGCACCACGGCGGGCAGGTCGGCGGTGCTGCCGGCGATGACGGTCGGCTCGACGTCGGCGGGCAGCGGGGCCCGGTTGATCGCGGTCTGCATCTTGTTGACCGCGTCGGCGAGGTCGGTGCCGAACTCGTACTCGACCTGGACGGTCGCCATGCCCTCGCTGGAGGTCGAGGTGACCTTGCTCAGTCCGGCGATGCCCTGGACGCTGTTCTCGATCGGCTCGGCGACCTGCGCCTCGACGATCTCGGGCGAGGCACCCGGGTAGGCGGCGATGATGAAGGCCGCCGGGAACTCCATCGACGGCAGGAGCTGCTGCTTGAGGTTGGGGATGCTGAACGCACCGAAGGCGGTGATCACCACCGCGACGAGTGCGACGAGCCCCCGGTTGGCAAGACTGAGTCTGGCGAGCAACGACATGAGCGGGCTGACTCCTGACGGCTTAGGTTAGCTCGACCCAAACAGTTTGCCCGAGGCGTACGATTCGCTTCCCGGCAGGGTCGCTGATAGCGTCCGATCAGGGAACGGCCAGCGGAGGTGCGATGATCGACAAGGCGCGGATCATCGCCCGGATCATCGATTCCCAGCGGCAGCTACAGCACCAGCTCGCCTACGACCGGTCGCACCCGCTCTTCGACTCCAACCTCACCGTGCCGCAGTTGAAGGTGCTGCTCGTGCTCTCGCTCGAGGGCAGTGCCTCCGGCCAGGACCTGGGCCGGATCATGGGGGTCAGCCTGGCGACCGTGACCGGGATCGTCGACCGGCTGGTCGGCCACGACCTGGTCGCCCGCCGCGAGGACCCGAACGACCGGCGGGTCCGGCGGATCGAGCTGACCGCGGCCGGCACCAGGCTGATCGACGGCATCATCACCGCCGGGATCGAACGGCTGCAACGGATGCTCGAACAGCTCACCGTCGACGAACTGGACACCATCGACCGGGCCGCGACCCTGCTGGCCCGGGCGGCCATCGCCGACGCCGGCGAGCACGGCGTGCTGCCGGCCTGACGCCGGGGCCGGAGTCAGGCCAGGTCGAGCGCCGCGGCGGCGGCCAGCACGTCGTTCGCGATGGTGATCGGGGCCGGCGCGGTGGAGATCGCCCACTCCGGGTCCTTGAGGCCGTGCCCGGTCACCGTGCACACCACCGTCGACCCCGCCGGCACCCGCCCGGCCGCCGCCTGCTGGAGCAGCCCGGCCACGCTGGCGGCGCTGCCCAACTCGACGAACACGCCCACCTCGCGGGCGAGCAGCCGGTAGGCGGCGAGGATCTCGCGGTCGGTGACCGCCTCGATCAGTCCCTCGGACGCGTCGCGCGCGTCGAGCGCCTTGGTCCAGCTCGCCGGGTTTCCGATCCGGATCGCGGTCGCGATCGTCGACGGCTCACGGACCGCCTGGCCGGTCACGATCGGGGCGGCGCCGGCCGCCTGGAAGCCGTACATCCTCGGCCGGACCTTGGTGTTGCCGGCGTCGGCGTCCTCCTGGTAACCCATCCAGTACGCGGTGATGTTGCCGGCGTTGCCGACCGGCAGGCAGTGGATGTCGGGGGCGGTGCCGAGCGCCTCGACGATCTCGAAGGCGGCGGTCTTCTGGCCGTGCAGCCGGTCCGGGTTGACCGAGTTGACCAGCGCCACCGGGAAGTCCTGGGACAGCTTCGACGCCAGCGAGAGGCAGTCGTCGAAGTTGCCGCTGACCTGGAGCAGGGTGGCGCCGTGCACCAGCGCCTGGGCCAGCTTGCCGAGCGCGATCTTGCCCTGCGGCACCAGCACCGCGCAGGTGATCCCGGCCCGGGCGGCGTACGCGGCCGCGGAGGCGCTGGTGTTGCCGGTGGAGGCGCAGATGATCGCCTTGTTGCCGGCCTCGACCGCCTTGGACACGGCCATGGTCATGCCGCGGTCCTTGAAGGAACCGGTCGGGTTGGCACCCTCGATCTTGAGATAGACGTCACAGTCGAGCCGGCGGGACAGCACCGGGGCCGGCAGCAGCGGCGTGTTGCCCTCGTGCAGCGTGACGACCGGCGTGGAGTCGGTGACCGGCAGCCGGTCCCGGTAGGTCTCGATCAAACCCCGCCACATGTCGCTCTCCTCGCGCAACTCGACCCGTCCGTCCCACCCGGGCCGTGGTCAGCCCAGGGTCCCCCAGTCCACCCGGTGCCGGAAAGTCGCACCGCCGGTTACCCACCTGGCGGGACGGCGGCCCGGCGCGGCCCGCCGGCCGCCGGCCGGCACCGTCAGGCGCCGCCCTCGACCCGCAGCACGCTCGCGATCGACCGGACGATGTCGAGCCCGCGCAACTCCTCGACCGTCGCGGCCAGCGCCGCCTCCGGCGCGCCGTGGGTGACCACGACCAGGCTGGCGTCGTCGGCGCGGCCGGACTGCCGGACCGTCGCGATCGACACGTCCCGCTTGGCGAAGACACCGGCCACCGTGGCCAGCACACCCGCGCGGTCGGCCACGTCGAGACTGATGTGGTAGCGGGTGACCGCCTCCCCCATCGGCCGCACCGGCAGGTCGGCGTAGACCGACTCGCTCGGTGCCCGTACGCCGGCGAGCCGGTTGCGGGCCACCGCCACGATGTCGCCGAGCACCGCGCTCGCGGTCGGCGAGCCGCCGGCGCCCCGGCCGTAGAACATCAACTGGCCGGCCGCCTCCGCCTCGACGAAGACCGCGTTGAAGGCGTCGCCGACGCTGGCCAGCGGATGCGTACGCGGGATCATCGCCGGGTGCACGCGCACGCTGACCGAGTCGGCGCCGGTCGAGTCCGGTCCCCGGGACGCGATGCAGAGCAGCTTGATCGTGCAGCCCATCGCCTTGGCGCTGGCCACGTCCGCCGCGGTGACCCCGGTGATCCCCTCGCGGTGCACGTCGGCCGCGGTGACCCGGCTGTGGAAGGCCAGCGAGGCCAGGATCGCCGCCTTCGCCGCCGCGTCGAAACCCTCGACGTCGGCGGTCGGGTCGGCTTCGGCGTACCCGAGTTCGGTCGCCTCCTCCAGCGCCTCGGTGAAGCCGGCGCCGGTGGCGTCCATGGCGGACAGGATGAAGTTGGTGGTGCCGTTGACGATGCCGGTGACCCGGGTGATCCGGTCGCCGTGCAGCGACTCGCGCAGCGGGCGCAGCAGCGGGATCGCCCCGGCGACCGCCGCCTCGTAGTAGAGGTCGGCCTGGCCCTCGGCGGCGGCGTCGTGCAGTGAGCCGCCGTCCTCGGCCAGCAGCGCCTTGTTCGCGGTCACCGCGCTCTTGCCGGACCGCAGCGCCTCGACCAGCCAGGTGCGGGCCGGTTCGATGCCGCCGACGACCTCGACGACCACGTCGACGTCGTCGCGCTTGACCAGGCCGAGCGCGTCGGTGGTGAACAGCGCCGGGTCGACCGGCAGCGGACCCCGGTCGCGGCCCATCCGGCGTACGGCGATGCCGGCGATCTCGATCGGTGCCCCGACCCGTGCCGTCAGGTCGGCGGCCTGCTCGTGCAGCAGGCGCACCACCTCGGCGCCGACGGTTCCGCACCCCAGCAGCGCCAGGCGCACCGGCTTAACCATGATCACCCCACATCGAGTGCCAGCAGATCGTCCTCGGTCTCCCGGCGAACGATCACACGTGCCTTACCGTCACGGACAGCGACGACCGGGGGCCTCGGGACATGGTTGTAGTTGCTGGCCATGCTCCGGCAGTAGGCACCCGTGCCGGGCACGGCGAGAAGATCTCCGGGCTGCACGTCGGCGGGCAGGAATTCATCCTTCACCACGATGTCCCCGGACTCACAATGCTTTCCCACCACGCGGGCGAGGATCGGCGTCGCGTCTGACGATCGTGACGCGATCGTCGCCGAATATGACGCATCGTAAAGGGCCGTGCGGATGTTGTCGCTCATCCCGCCGTCGACGCTGACATAGGTGCGGATGCCGTCGACGTCCTTGACCGTGCCCACCTCGTAGAGGGTGAACACCGCCGGCCCGATGATCGCCCGGCCCGGCTCGACCGACAGGTGCGGCACCGCCAGCGAGAGCGCGGCGCACTCGCTGTCGACGATCTTGTTGAGCCGCTTGCTGAGGTCCTGCGGCGTCGCCGGGTCGTCCTGGGTCGTGTACGCGATGCCGAACCCGCCACCGAGGTCGAGTTCGGGCAGCTCCACCCCGCGCGCGTCACGGATCTGGGCCTGGAGGCCGAGCACCCGGCGGGCCGACACCTCGAAGCCGCTGGCGTCGAAGATCTGCGAACCGATGTGCGAGTGCAGGCCGCGCAGGTCCAGCACGTCCTCGTCGATGATCCGGAACGCCGCCTCCGCCGCCGCCCCGCCGGCCAGCGAGAAGCCGAACTTCTGGTCCTCGTGGGCGGTGGCGATGAACTCGTGCGTGTGCGCCTCGACCCCGACCGTCACCCGGACCAGCACCTTGGGGCGTACGCCCCGCTCGCGGGCGATCCCGGTCAGCCGGTCGATCTCGTCGAACGAGTCGACGATGATCCGGCCCACCCCGGCGTCGACCGCCCGGGTCAGCTCGGCGACCGACTTGTTGTTGCCGTGGAAACCGATCCGCTCGGCCGGCATCCCGGCCGCGAGCGCCGTCCGCAGTTCGCCGCCGGTGCAGACGTCGAGGTGCAGCCCCTCCTCGGCGATGACCCGGACCACCGCCCGGCACAGGAACGCCTTGCCGGCGTAGTAGACGTCCTGGTCGGGGAAGGCCGCCCGGAAGTCCCGGCAGCGCGACCGCAGGTCGCCCTCGTCCAGCACGTACGCCGGGGTGCCGAACTCCTCGGCGAGCGCCCCGGCGGTGAGCCCGCCGACGGCGAGCGTGCCGGTCGCGTCGCGCGCCACGTTGCGCGGCCAGAGTTGCGGCACCAGGTGGTTGACGTCGTCCGGGGTACGCAGCCAGGCCGGCCCCCGGCTGCCGAGGTCGCCGTGCAGCGCCCCCGCTTCGTGTGCGCGCATGTGTTCCTACTCTCCTACGGCTCGCGGCCGGCGGGTCACGGCACGACGCCGGGCCGTGACGCGCCGCCGCGCTCGCACTACATCCGTTCCGGCGCGGATACGCCCAACAGGCCCAGGCCGGCGGCGATCACGGTCCGGGTGGCGTCGTTGAGCCACAGCCGGGCGCGGTGCCGGTCGGTGATCTCCTCGTCGCCGCGCGGCAGGATCCGGCACTTCGGCTCGTCGTAGAACCGGTGGTAGGTGCCGGCCAGCTCCTCCAGGTAGCGGGCCACCCGGTGCGGTTCACGCAACTCGGCCGAGGCCGCCACCACCGCCGGGTATTCGCCCAGCGCCTTGAGCAGTTCGTGCTCCTTGTCGTGGTCCAGCAGTTCGGGGTGGAAGTCCGCGGCGTCGCCCCGGCTCAGCCCCGCGTCGGCGGCGTTGCGGGACACGCTCGCCGTCCGCGCCGCGACGTACTGCACGTAGTAGACCGGGTTGTCCCGGCTCGCCCGGGTCCACAGCTCCACGTCGATGTCGATCGGCGAGTCGCTGGAGTAGCGGGCCAGGGCGTACCGGGAGGCGTCGACGCCGATCGCGTCGACCAGGTCCTCGAGCGTGACGACCGTGCCGGCCCGCTTGCTCATCCGCATCGGCTGGCCGTCGCGGACCAGGTTGACCAGCTGCCCGATCAGGACCTCCAGCGCCCGGTCGGGGTCGTCGCCGAAGCAGGCCGACATCGCCCGCAGCCGGCCGACGTAGCCGTGGTGGTCGGCGCCCAGCATCATCACGACCCGGTCGAAGCCGCGTTCGCGCTTGTCGAGGTAGTAGGCGCAGTCGGCGGCGAAGTAGGTCCAGTCGCCGTCGGACTTGCGCAGCACCCGGTCCTTGTCGTCGCCGAAGTCGGTGGTGCGCAGCCAGGTCGCCCCGTCGGCCTCGAAGACCCGGCCCTGGTCGCGCAGCCGGGCCAGGGCGAGGTCCAGCTCACCCCGGTCGTGCAGGTCCTTCTCGTTGAAGTACGTGTCGAAGTGCACCCCGAACTGGGTCAGCGACGACTTGATCTCGTCGAACATCAGCGCGACACCCTCGGCCCGGAAGATTTCCTGGGCGGCGTCGTCGTCGAGGTCGAGCACGTCGGGGCGGCGGGCCCGGACCTCGGTGGCGATCTCGGCGATGTACGCCCCGCCGTAGCCGTCCTCGGGCGTCGGCTCGCCCCGGGCCGCGGCGAGCAGCGAGCGGGCGAACCGGTCGATCTGGGCGCCGGCGTCGTTGAAGTAGTACTCGGTGCCGACCTCGGCGCCGGTGGCGCGCAGCAGCCGGCCGAGCGCGTCGCCGACCGCCGCCCACCGCACGCCGCCGATGTGCACCGGGCCGGTCGGGTTGGCGGAGACGAACTCAAGATTGATCTTCTGGCCGGCGAGCCGGTCGCTGTGCCCGTACGTCGGGCCGGCCTCGACCACCTCGCGGGCCAACTGGCCGGCGGCGGCCGCTTCGAGACGCAGGTTGAGGAAGCCGGGGCCGGCGATCTCGACCGACTTGATACCGGGCGTCCGGTTCAACTGCTCGGCGAGGCTGGCGGCCAGATCGCGTGGCGGCACACCGACCCGCTTGGCGAGTTGCATCGCCAGCGTCGACGCGTAGTCGCCGTGCTCGGGATTACGCGGTCGCTCCACCGTCGTTACGTCCGGCAGCACGGACGGGTCGAGCCCGCGCTGGTCGAAGACGGCGTGGGCAGCGGCGAGCACGACCTCGGCGAGTTTGGCGGGAGTCACCGATGCATGTTACCGGGGGTAGACTCGGTCACTCGGCGGCGACCCTGCGCGTTCTCGGGAGCCGCCGGCCCCGTGCAACAGACCGTGCCGCGGACGCGGTACGGATCTCAGCACGGATCGCAACACGCGCAGTGACGAGCACCACAGCACCAAGATCCGCGTACGACACGTCCCCCCGTGACCGATCCCGATATGGCGAGGCCCCATGAGCATCAGCACCCCGGGTGGCAACCAACGCCGTCCCTCCGTGGTCAGCACCGGTAAGAAGGCCCCGGCCAGCAAGGCCACCGCCGACGGCAAGCCGGACACGGACGACAAGAACGCCACGACCGGCGGCAAGGCCGGCACCGCCACGAAGAGCGGACCGAAGACAGGCTCCGGCCGCCCCGGCGGGCGCCCGGCCGGCGGCGGCAAGGGCGGCGGCAAGGGCCGCAAGCCCATCGCGCCGGTCAAGGTGAGCCAGGGCCGGGCCTGGGGCCCGATCGCCATGTTCGTCGCGGTCGGCGTGCTGGCCGCCGGCATCATCGGCTACGGCGCCTTCGCCGCCTTCCAGGGCTCGAAGCCGTGGGAGGACCGGGCCGCCGACATCTCCGGCATCACCAACTTCCGGGAGACCGACCCCGAACTCGTCGCGGGCAGCCAGCACACCCCCGACCCGGTGCAATACACGATCACCCCGCCGGTCGCCGGCCCGCACAACGCCGCCTGGCAGAACTGCTCCGGTGACGTCTACGACGCGCCGATCGCCAACGAGCACGCGGTGCACAGCCTCGAGCACGGCGCGATCTGGATCACCTACCGCCCCGACCTGCCGCAGGACCAGGTCGCCCGGCTGGCCGAGCGGGTGCAGGGCACCGACAAGACGCTGATGAGCCCCTACGAGGGCCTCGACTCCGCGATCTCGCTCCAGGCCTGGGGCTACCAGCTCAAGGTCGACGACGCCGACGACAGCCGGATCGACGACTTCATCCGCGCGCTGCGGATCAACGCGTCGATCGAGGGTCCGAACGCGCTCTGCGCCCAGGGCATCACCGCCACCGGCACCACCCCGCGCAACATCGGTGGCGGCCAGTAACCAGCCGTCCGGCAGCCCGCACCCCAACCGGTAAGGAACGCAGATGGCCACATCCGTGGAAGCCGAGGTGCCGACGAACACCGGCACCTCGGCTCCCGGCGACTCGACCGAGCGCCGGCCCGCCCCGCGCTACGGCCTGGCGGTGGTGGCGATCGCCCTCGTCGTCGGCCTGCTCGCCGGCTACGCGGGCGGTTGGCTCACGCCGACCCTGACCCGTCCCGGCGAGAGTTCGCCCGAGGTCGGGTTCGCCCGGGACATGTCCGCGCACCACGCGCAGGCGGTCGAGATGGGCCTCATCGCCTTCCGTAACGCCACCGACCCGGACACCCAGCAGATCGGCATCGACATCGCCGCCGCCCAGCAGGGCGAGATCGGCACGATGCAGACCTGGCTGCGGCTCTGGGGCGTCGACCCGTCCGGCAGCCAGGCGCCGATGGCGTGGATGCCGGACGGGGTCGAGGCGATGCGTGACCGGGGCAACCTGATGCCCGGGATGGCCACCCCCGAGCAGATGGCCGCGCTCCGTGCCGCCACCGGGCCACAGGTCGACCTGCTCTTCATCCAACTGATGCGCGACCACCACCTGGGCGGCATCCACATGGCCGACGCGATCATCGAGATGACCGACGACTCCGAGGTCATCAAGGTCGCGACCACGATGAAGAACACCCAGCAGACCGAGCTCGCCAACTTCGACATCCTCGAGAAGCGACTTACCTCCTGAAATGTCCGACCATGCTGTTTGCGTAGTTTCCCTGCGCCAACGGCCACCCCGCCCGTCCCGGGCTCGTTGTCCGGACGTGCGGGCTGTATTGAGAGACACCAGGCGGTCGGTCGCCAGCTGGTGCCGGCGGCACACGATCGGCGGTGACGGCGCGGTCGTCACCCGCCGCACGGACGGGCCGGAGCAGGCGGACCCGCTCACCCGTGAGCAGGAACTCGACCTCATCGACGTGCTCCGCGGCCGGCTGCCCGACCAGGTCGGCTTCGACGAGGAACTGTGGACCCGGCAGAGCGTCGCCGAACTCGTCGAGCACCTCTACGACATCCCGATGACCCCGCGGATCATCGGCCGCTACCTGCGCGGCTGGGGCCTCGGCCCGCGCGAGCCCGTGGAACGCGCCTGTGGCCTGTGCGCCGGCGCGGTCGCCCACTGGGTCGACACCGAATACCCCGCCATCGTCCGCAGCGCGCTGGACCACCACGCCGAGCTGTACTGGGTCGGCCGTACCCGGCTGCACGGCGTGGCACCGACCGCCGACGTACTGTCGGCCGTCTCCGCCCGGGGCCGGATCCGTTTCATGATCACCACACCGTGGGCAGACCGGTCGGTACCCCGCGACTTCCTGCTCCGGCTCAGCGGCGCCGACCACCGTACGGTCCACGTCGTCGTCGACGGATCGTGGGCCTCGGTCGACAGTCCCCGCCGTACGCCGGCCCGGATCGTGCTGCACCCGCTGCCGAGCTGCGGACGCGGCACCGCGACCCGGCCGGGCGCCAACACGGGCGATACCGGTTGGGCGGGACAGCAGGGCTCCTGATACTCTTCCGTGGTCGCTGAGCCCCCGTAGCTCAGGGGATAGAGCACCGCCCTCCGGAGGCGGGGGCGCAGGTTCGAATCCTGCCGGGGGCACCACGGATGATCTTCACCTAGGCCGCTGATCGGGGCAACCCGTCGGCGGCCTTCATCGCATCCAGCCGCCTTTGCCGGCGCCCATCGGGTCCGCCTCGTCGCGCAACCGAATCCTGAGCCCGGAACACGGTTCCCGCTCGCACTCTCTCCGCCGCAACGCGTTCACCGTCGGAATTCCGTCGCGTTCCGCCACGGCTCGCTCGTATCGTGGGTCCGTAAGTTAACGTTGGTAAGTTAGATGATCGATGTTCAGGAGACTTCGATGACGACCTCCGCCCGGCACTGGTGGGTGCTCGCGACAGCGGGATCGGCGCAGTTGATGGTGGTGCTGGATTCGACGGTCGTCACCATCGCGCTGCCCTCGGTCCAGCAGGACTTGGCGATGAGCGACGCCTCCCGGGGCTGGGTGGTCGCCGCCTACGCCCTGGCGTTCGGGGGGTTGCTGCTGCCGGGCGGGCGTCTCAGCGACACCCTCGGAGCCCGGCGAACCTTCGTGGTCGGGCTGGTCGGGTTCGCGCTGGCGTCCGCGCTCGCCGGCCTGACCCCCACCGCGGGGCTGTTGTTCGCCGGGCGGGCCGCGCAGGGCGTGTTCGCCGCCCTGCTCGCTCCCGCCGCGTTGGCGATCATCTCGGCGGCGTTCACCGATCACCGGGCGCGGGGCATCGCGTTCGGTGTCTACGGGGCGCTCACCGGGGCGGGCGCGGTCATCGGACTGCTTCTGGGTGGTGCGCTCACGCAGTATCTCGACTGGCGCTGGTGCCTTCTGATCAACATTCCGATCGCGGGCATCGCACTGGTCGGGGCCCTTACGGTGACCGCTGACCGGCCCACCCGCCGGATGCGACCCGATCTCGTGGGCGCCGGCAGCAGCGCGGCCGGCATGGCCGCCCTGGTGTTCGCACTCGCCGAGGTCGCGAACCGGGGCTGGGCCGACCCGCTCGTCGTCGTCCCGTTGGTGACCGGGGTGCTGCTGCTGGTCGTGTTCGTCATCGCGCAGCGGACGGCCGCCCACCCCCTCCTGCCGCTCGGCGTGCTCCTGGACCGGACCCGGGGCGGCGCGCTGCTCGCAATCGGGCTGCCGCAACTCGCACTGTTCGGGTTCTTCCTCGTGCTCACCTACTGGTTCCAGCAACTGCTCGGCTATCCACCGATCCGTGCCGGGTTGGCGTTCCTTCCGCTCGCGCTGGCGATCGCCGTCGGATCGACGCTGATCGCCGGCCTGCTCGCGCCGCGCCTGGCGGCCCGGCGCCTGATCGTCCCCGCGCTCGTCGTGATGGCCGCCGGGATGGCGCTGCTGGTCGGGCTCACGCCCGACGCACAGGGGCTCTACCTGACCCGGTTCCTGCCCGCCGAGATCCTGATCGGGCTGGGGCTCGGTTGCGCGATCAATCCCGCGGTCGCCGCCGCGACCAGCGGCGTGGACGGCGCCGACACGGGCGCGGCGTCGGCCGCCGTGAACGCGGTGACCCAGCTCGGCGGCTCGATCGGCACCGCGCTGCTCAACACCGTCGCGGCCACCGCCGCCGCGGCGGCGCTGCGGACGGCACCGGGCCCGGACGCGATCGTGGCGGGGTTCGACGCCGCCCTGCTGACCGCCACGGCGATCCTCCTGCTGGCGGCCCTCATCGTGGCACTCGTCATGCCCCGTGGTCGCCCACGCCGGCCGGCACCGGCGGCTGGACGGGAAGGCCCGGGAAGCACCCCGGACAGCGACGCGTGTGGTACGACCGGCACGTCGGGAGGGGCGAAGGGCGCATCACCGGTAGCGTGACGGGTCGGGCACGCTGCGCCGGTGGAGGTTGTTCGAGATGGCAGACGCGACCAGGACGGACGCGGGCGGCAAGATCTCCGTCGTACCGGCCAACGAGGCGAGTGGCGACGACCTGCGGGCCGTCTTCGGGACCCGCGGCGAGGCCGCCAACTGCCAGTGCCAGCACTTCCGGCACGCCGACTCGTCGTGGCGGTCGGCTCCGGTCGAGGAACGGGCCCGCCGGCTGCGCGAGCAGACCAACTGCGGTGATCCCGACGCGAAGACGACGACCGGCCTCGTCGCCTACCTGGACGGCGAACCGGCCGGCTGGTGCGCGGTCGAGCCGCGCACCGAGTACGTACGCCTGCTGCGGGCCCGGGTCCCGTGGAGCGGGCGCACCGAGGACCCGGGCGACCCCGGCGTCTGGGCCGTGACCTGCTTCGTCACCCGGGTGGGGTTCCGTCGCCGAGGGGTGAGCCGGGCGCTCGCCCGGGCCGCCGTCGACTTCGCCCGCGAGCGCGGCGCCCGGGCCGTCGAGGGCTATCCGATGATCACGGAGGCGGGACAGGACCTGGTCTGGGGCGAGCTGTACGTCGGCAGCCGCAGCATCTTCGCCACCGCCGGCTACACCGAGGTCAGCCGGCCCACCCGGCGGCGGGTCGTGATGCGGGTCGACTTCCAGCCCTGACCCGGGCGGTGGCCCACCCGGGTCAGACCACCATGGACGGCAGCGGCCAGCGGCGCAGCCGGTACGGCAGCCACACCAGGAGGTCGCCGACCTTGGTGACCAGCCACTCCTCGCCGAAGTCGCGGGCGATGTCGAGGTCGACGTCGGTCAGCTCGGCACCGTCCATCAGTTGGTCGAGCACCGCCAGGTAGGCCGGGTCGTCGATGGTGATCAGGTTGAGCCGGCCGGACCGGCGGTCCCTGACCTGGACGAAGCCGGGGCCGCGCCGGTACGTACACCTGTCGAAGTAGAACATTTCCCGCCACTCGGCGAGCTGGCCCGCCGGGTCCCCGCCCTCCGTCCCGGGCGGGGGCAGCAGTTCCAGCGGTGGCCGCAGGTGGCCGTACGGCAGCCACTCCTGCTCCTCCTCGCCCGGCAGCCGCAGCCGCCAGTCGACCGCGATGCCGTGGCTGGTCAGTTCACGGACCAGGACCAGGCGCCGTACGGTGTCGACGGCATCCTCGCCGCCGGCCACGGTCAGGTCGACGGGGTCCGGCAGAACCACCTTGCGTACGCCGTCGCGGACCCATCGCACGACGGCGTCGGCGGCCGGGCCGCGCAGCTCGGCGGGGCCGATGTCGATGCCGGGGACGGTGATGACCTCGGGGTCGTGGTCGCGGGCGAGCCCCACCGGGATGGGCCGCGGTTCGGTGTCGGTGCTGGGCACGTTCGGTCCCCTCAGACGGCGGTCAGTACGGCGGGCTCCTGCGCGGCGGCGGCCTGCCGGGCCGCCTCCCGTTCCTGGTGCAGGTGGTCGATCCGGAGCAGGTCCTGGTTCATCGCCTTGGGCGCGATCTGGATGAACTGGCCGGCGTCCTCGAAGACGATGCCCAGTTCGCGCCACCGTCGCAGCAGCGCCGCCACGGCCGGCTCGGGGCGGGACAGCCGGCGGGCGAGTGCGCCGACGGTGTGCGGCTGGTCGAGTTGCCGGAAGGCGGCGACCTCGACCGGGTCGGTCAGCCGCAGGACGTGCCAGTCGAAGTGGCGCCGACGGCTGACCAGCACGATCTGGTCGCCGAGGTCGTGGTGGGAGAGCCGGCTGCGGGCGTACTCGTGCTGCCATTCGGTGACCGCCCGTTCCAGCCGGCCGGCCGTCTCCTCGCCGATGCCCCGCGGCGGTACGTCGAAGAGGTAGGCCAGGTCCATCAGCTCGGACTCGGGCAGGTCGTAGATCAGCCGGTACTGGGCGGCCGGGCGCAGGTCGGTGAAGCCGAGTTCGGGCTTGACGAAGAACGGGCTGAACCGTTCGATGGCGATGCGGGTGCTGCCGTCGGCCGGGCACAGGTGGTGCAGGGCCGGCATCTGCTCGATGACGGACAGGTAGTCGTCGTCGGTCTCGCCCGGGAAGCCGTAGAGGTAGTTCCAGGCGATGGTGATCCCGCTCGTCTCGGCGTCGCGGAGCATCCGGATGTTGAGGCAGCCGGTGACGCCCTTGTCCATGAGCTTCAGCACCCGGCTGTTCAGGTTCTCGATCCCGGGTTGCACGCTGACCAGGCCGGCGTCGGCGAGGGCCTGCACCTGGGCACTCTTCATGTTGGACTTGATCTCGTATTGCAGCCGCAGGTCGTAGCCGGACTCGGCGAGCCGGGGCAGCAGCGAGGTCACGTACGACATGTCGAGGATGTTGTCGACCACGAACATGTCCAGGACCTGGTGCCGCTCGGCCAGGCCGATGATCTCGTCGTAAAAGCGGCCCGGGTGCTTGCTGCGGAACTGCATGAACGACCCGTTCAGGCCGCAGAACGTGCAGTGGTGCTTCTCGCCCCACCAGCAGCCCCGGGCGCCTTCGACGACGAGCCGGGGCTCGACCCAGTGCCGGGCCCGGGAGGCGGCCAGCCGCTCGAAGTATCCCGAGTAGTCGGGGCTGACGATCTCGGCCGGCGGCAGCGGTGTGGTGCTCATCTTGTTGGCGACGGACCGGCCGCCGGAATCGGCCCAGCACAGACCCTCGATGCCGGCGAGCGCGTCCGCCAGGCCGGCGGCACCGGGCCGGTCCGTGGCACCGGCCGCGCGGTCGGCACCGAGGGCGGCGAGCAGCCGGGGAAACGCCGTCTCGCCCTCGCCGCGGACCACGTAGTCCATGAAGGCGAAGTTGCGGTGGATGGCCGCGCCCTGCTCGCCGTCGCAGTTGGCGCCGCCCATCACCGTCCGGATGCCCGGCGCCAGGCGCTTGATCGCCTTGGCGGTGGCCAGGGCGGCGGTGTTCTGCTGGAAGGTCGAGGTGAAGCCGACCACGTCCGGGGCCTGCCCGACGATCCGGGCGGCGAGTTCGGCGACGAATTCGGGGGCGATCCGGTGCAGTTCGAGGTTGAGTGCCAGCTCCCGCTCGGTCATCTGGTCCCGGACCCGGCTGGTGAACTCCTCCACCCGCCACTGCGGATCGTCGTAGAGCGCCGACGAGAAGACCCAGTCGCCGCATCCGGCGAAATAGGTGAACAGCGAATAGTAGTAGTAGTCGCTCAATCCGAACTCGGTCCGGTCGACCACCCAGTCGACGAAATCAAGGTTGGCGTGGATGACCTCGACCTCAGCATCCGGCAGCTTTTGACAGACACTGTTGGTGAGGATTCCAAGCGCTAGCGAAGGGACGTCGATAGAAGTCCATGGCATGTTGACCAGCAGAATCCGCACGTAACCTCTCCTCTCGTTTTCTGTCAAAGCCGGACGACTGGACACGGGGTGGGGCCGCCGCGCCGCGTCGGATGCCCGCCGGCCCGGCGACCCGCACCCCGCACGGGGGGACCTAGAACTTGACCCCGACCGTGACCGTGACCGTGACGTTCGAGGCCCGCAACTGGTCGCGGTTGCCGTTGATCGGGTCGTTCTCGACGACGTTCTTCCGCATGTCGTTCACCTCCTTTCCGCATCGTGGGGACGGGTCGCGTGTCGACGAGGTCAGCCCGCCGGTCGCGCCATCGCGAGCGCGACCGGCGTGCCTTCCTCCCGCACGCCGTCGAAGTGGCGCTGCATGAACAGCAGAACCGTCTGCATCAGGGCCAGGTGGCTCTGCGCGTCGAAGTCCTCGTGCCCGGCCTGCCGGCGGACCACCTGGTGGGGAACCCGGCGGGCGGCCAGCAGCCGCGCGTACGCCTCGACCGGCGCCGGCGGGCAGCGCACGTCACCGGCGGAGATCGCGAGCAGGACCGGGGCCCGGACCTGTTCGACGTAGGTGACCGGCGAGGCGCGGGCGTACCGCTGCGGCACCTCGTCGGGGGTGCCGCCGAACAGCAGGACGTCCAGTTCCCGTAGGGCCGGGGTGGCCGCCTCGAACGCCGCGACGTAGTCGGCGACCGGGCTGATCGCCACCCCGAGCCGCCACAGGTCGGGCTGCCGGCCGAGCGCGAGCAGGGTCAGGTAGCCGCCCCACGACGTGCCCCACAGGGCGACCCGGCGCTCCTCGACGGCGCCCTGGGCGACCAGGTGGGCGCGGACCGCGGCGAGGTCTTCCAGTTGGGTGACACCGACCCCGGCGCTGAAGTCGTTGCGCCAGGCCGAGCCGTAGCCGCTGGAGCCCCGGTAGTTGACCCGGACCACCGTGCAGCCGGTGCTGACCAGGATCTCGACCAGCGGGTCGTAGGCGTCGCGGGCGTGCTGGAAGGGGCCGCCGTGGACCAGGAAGACGGCCGGCCGCGGCAGTTCCCGGTCGGTGGGGGTGGCGACCAGTGCGTGGACCGGGCCGCCCGGTCCGGGCACCCAGATCTCGTCGCGGCGGCAGTCGGTCGTCGCCGTTTCGTCCGGTGCGCTCGGACCCTCCGGCCCGGTCGGCCCGTACGGCAGCTCCACGCCACGCAGGGAGCGCAGTTGTGGCGGGGTGACCGAGTCGCTCCAGATGTAGGCGATGTCGCCGTCCGGCCAGACCGCCGCGTCGAGGATGCTGCCGGGAGGGGTGTCGACGACCGTCCGGGTGCGCCCGTCGAGGTCCACCTCGTACAGCAGGCTGCGGGCGTGCCGGTCCTGCCGGACCAGGATCCGCCGCCCGTCCGCGAACCAGCCGGCGGTGACCTCGGTGTCGAACCGGCACCAGTCGTGGCGGGTCAGCCCGTCCGTCTCGGTCCAGGTCGCCGGCAGGTAGCCGCCGCCGTCCTCGACGACCAGCAGCAGCCGGGCCGGGCCCGGTCCGGGGGCGAAGCCGAGGGCCCACACCCGCCGCTCGGGCCGGCCGGCGATCCCGGCCACCCGCTCGCCGTCGGCGGTCAGCACGGTGACCGCCGTGCCGGCGGAGGCGTCGGCGCCGACCGCGACCAGCCGGCCGGCGGGGTCCAGGTCGACCAGGTACGCGTATCCGGGGATCCGGGCGGCCTCGGTGACCCGCCCGTCGGCGGTGCGCAGGTGCAGGACGAGCCCGTCGTCGCCGGAGAGCCCGACCAGGGTGGTGCCGTCGGTCGCCGTCGCGATGCCGCCGTGCCGGGCTGGGGCGCGCCCGGGCAGCGCCTCGACGGACCGGTCGGGCTGGTCGAAGTCGCAGATCCGCCACCGGCCGACGCCGGCAAGGTCGTCGTCGAACCACCACACGGTGCTCCCGGTGGGGTCGAGAGCCGCGCGGATGGTGCCGGTGGCCCGGTCGGTGACCTGCCGGGCGGTTGCGTCGCGCCGGTCCCAGGCCAGGATCTCGCACCGGCCGTCGACGTCGCCGACGTAGACGGCCCGGTGCGGGGCGTGCTCGGCCAGCACCGGTAGTGCCGGGTAGAAGAGCCGGTAGCCGCGACTCATCCGCGGACCTCCTCGGTCGCCTGGTTTTCCCGGCCGGCCCCGCCGGCATCCTGCTCGGTTCCACGGCCGGCCTGGTCGGTTCCGGGGCCGGTCCCGGTGTCGACGTGGGCGGCGAGCCGGCGCAGGTTGGCGGTGGTGTACGCGGCCAGCACCGCCAGCGCGGCGGCGAAGACCAGGGCGACCACGGCCGGGCTCTGCCAGGCCACCAGTACGCCGGCCAGCAGCGGTGCCGGCGTCTGGAGCACCTCGCCCACGGTTCCCATGACGGTGGCCACGCGGCCCTGCATCCCGTCGGGGGTCAGCTCGATCGCCCGGGACTGGAAGATGACCCCCAGCAGCGGGCTGAGTAGGAAGACCAGCCCGAACAGCAGCCCGTAGTTCCAGGTCTGGCGGGCCTGGGACATCACGACGACCAGGGCGACCATGGCCCACGAGGCGAACACGACGACCGTCATCGGGCGGACCCGGCCGAAGACAAGGGGGGCGGCCAGCGCGCCGACCAGCCCGCCCACGCTGGCGATGGTGAGCAGCAGACCGATCGAGGCGGCGGGGGCGCCCTGCCGGCCGGCGGTGAGGATGGCGTGGTAGATGAGCGCGCCGAAGACGAAGTTGATCCCGGCCGCCCAGATGGTCACGAAGCGCAGGACCGGCTGTCGCCAGACGAACCGCAGCCCGGCCCGCATATCGGTCAGGAACGAGGTGCGCTCCTGCCGGTCGGGCGTGAGGTCGGTGCGGATGGCGGCGACCAGACCGGCGGCGACCACATAGGACACGACGTCGACCAGGAACGGCACCCAGCGCCCGATCTGGTAGAGGGCGCCGCCGAGAACCGGACCGGCGATCTGCGCCGCGTGGTTGCGCGCCTCCAGCCGGGCCAGGGCCTTCTTGTCGTCGGCCGGAAGTACGCGGCGGATGGCGCCGGCGCCGGCCGACTGGTAGCCGCTCTGCGCGATCCCCTCGACGAACGCGGCACCGGCCAGCAGGGCGAGCGACGGCACCCCGGCCGCGACCGCGACGAAGACCACGCCCATCGCGGCGGCGGCGAGCAGCAGCGCGCCGATCATCATCCGCTTCCGCGGCAGCCGGTCGGCGAGCACACCGGCCACCGGTGCGGCGACGAGACGACCGGCCAGCGCCAGCGCGCCGACCAGTCCGGCCGCCGCCGGCGAGCCCGTCACCGCGAGAGTCACCAGAGGAAAGACGATTCCGGATGCCTGCGACCCGATCTGGTCGATGGCACCGGCCATCCAATAGAGCCGGAAATCGCGGCTCCGGCGAGCGTTTTCCTCCGTTTTCACGGCAGGGGGCGGATGAGCCACCATTACCAGGACCGCATTGATCGCATAAGTGTCCAAATCAATGAACGAAAGCGTCCGACCGGTGATTCCGAAAACCAGAACTGCGAGCAGCGAAATTGAATGCCGACCCCGTAGCGGAAGGTCGTGGCCAGAAGGCTAACAGCCTTCACTTCCGAAGGCAAGGATGTGAATACATCGAGTTATCCCGGGGGCAATGATTGAGCAACTTGCGACCGGTGTGCCGGAATTCGCCACACCCATCCGGATGCCGTACGCCAACACCCCGTTATCGAAATTCACGATCTGCCGACCATTTCAAGGGACAACACGGCTTTAGGGCGAATACTTCATATTGCCCTAGATCACTGTCCGACGCGCCCCCACCCCGCCGGTGGCCGCGGCCGCGCCCCCCGGTGGACGCCTCCACCGCCCGACCACCCCTCGCGGCACGCCTGAAACTTCTTGCAGGCACCCATGGCTGCCGGGAGCGCAGCTCAACAACGTAGCAACATTGACCGTCATTGTGAACCTCTAGTGTCGTGCACGTTGGGCTGGTAACTTTCTGGAAACTCTGCAAGGTCTTGCAACACCAGTCGCAGCCTGACTGGCTTCTGTCTAAACAAGGCACCGCTGATGCGCAGCACCGGTCCATGGTGTGCCCGTTGTTTGCAGCATCTGCAAGACATTCCACCGATCGTGCCGGCCGGGCCGGTGCGCGTGGTCAGGAGTTCCACATGAGACCAGGCACAGCAAGGGTTCGCAGACGGTGGGGCGGGCTCGCCCTCGCCGCCGCGCTGGCGGCGGGCCTGCTCCCCCTCGACGTCGCCGCGGCGGCGAACAGCGTCACCGTCTACTACCAGCCACCGTCCGCGTGGAACGCGACGGTCAACGTCCACTACGCACCGGACGGCGGCTCCTGGACCGCCGTGCCGGGCATCGCGATGGAGGCCGCCTGCACGGGCTGGCGGAAGAAGACCATCGACCTCGGCACCGCGAGCGGGCTCCAGGTGGTGTTCAACAACGGTTCCGGCGTCTGGGACAACAACAACGGCCGCAACTACCGGCTCGGCACCGGCACCGTCCGGGTCTCCGGCGGCACGGTCGGCGCGGGCGACCCCTGCGCGCCGACGCCGGAGCCGACCGGCGCCACGGCCGAGGTCTACTACCACACCGCCACGCGGGGCTGGTCCGGCGCGAACATCCACTACCAGCCGACCGGCGGGAGCTGGACGAGCGTGCCGGGGGTGGCGATGGAGGCCGCCTGCGCCGGTTGGGTGCGCAAGGTCGTCGCCCTCGGCACCGCCGGGGGCCTCCGGGCGGCGTTCAACAACGCTGGCCAGTGGGACAACAACAACGGCGCGGACTACACCCTCGGCACCGGCCGCAGCACCGTACGGGCCGGTGTGGTGACCCCGAACGCGACCGACCCGTGCGGCCCGCCGCCCCCGCCGGACACCGAGGCACCGTCGGTGCCGGGCGGGGTCACCGCGACCGCGAGCGGGCTGAGCATCACGCTGGCCTGGTCGGCGTCGACCGACAACCGGGGCGTGACCGGCTACGAGATCACCCGTACCGGCGGGCCGCAGGGCACCGCCAGCTTCACCGCGACCACGACCAGCCACGTCGACAACCGGCTGACCCCGAACACGCGGTACACGTACACGGTCCGGGCCCGCGACGCCGCCGGCAACCGGTCGGCGGCCAGCGCGGCGGCGGCGGCGACCACCGGCGACGCTCCCCCGGCACCGACCAACGGCTCGCCGCTCGGCGGCGACCCGCGCGAGGACACCATCTACTTCGTGATGACCGCCCGGTTCTTCGACGGCGACGAGTCCAACAACCGGGGCGGCAGCCAGCACGTCCGGTCCGGCAACGCCGCGAACGACGACCCGATGTTCCGGGGCGACTTCCAGGGTCTGATCGACAAGCTCGACTACATCAAGGGGCTCGGGTTCTCCGCGATCTGGATCACCCCGGTGGTACTGAACCGCTCGGACTACGACTTCCACGGCTACCACGGCTGGGACTTCTACCGGGTCGACCCGCGCCTGGAGACGCCCGGTGCCACCTACCAGGACCTGATCAACAAGGCGCACGCCAAGGGCATCAAGATCTTCCAGGACGTCGTCTACAACCACAGCTCACGCTGGGGCACCAAGGACCTCTTCACCCCCACCGTCTACGGCGTACGCGACGAGCAGTGGAAGTGGATGTACAGCGAAAAGCAGGCCGGCCGCCAGTACGACCCGATGGTCGAGCACCAGGGCAACGACCCGACGCTGACCCCGGCGCAGAACGCGCTGGCCAAGGGCCGGCCGTACAACGGCGACGTCTGGTCGACCACCGCCCCGGCCGGCAACCAGTGCCTCAACTGGGGGGTCCGCAACGGCACCAGCCCGGAGGGCTACGCGCTCTACAACTGCCAGTGGCCGTCGCCCACCAACAAGCTCTTCCCCGCCGACCTCTACCACCAGTGCTGGATCGGCAACTGGGAGGGCGAGGACTCGCGCAGCTGCTGGCTGCACGAGGACCTGGCCGACTTCAACACCGAGAACGCGACCGTCCAGCAGTACCTGATCGACGCCTACAACCGCTACATCGACATGGGCGTCGACGGCTTCCGGATCGACACCGCCGTACACATCCCCCGGGTCACCTGGAACCGACGCTTCCTGCCCGCCATCCAGCAGCACGCGGTGGCGAAGCACGGCGAGAAGGGCAAGGACTTCTACGTCTTCGGTGAGGTCGCCGCGTTCGTCAACGACAAGTGGAACCGGGGCTCGGTCAACCACTCCGCCCAGTTCTTCACCTGGAAGGAGCGCAAGGAGTACAGCCCGGACGACGTACGCGCCGCCATCGAGCAGTACGACCACGAGCAACTGCTCGGCACCGGCGGCCAGCCGACCAGCGACAACGCCTTCCTGCGCGGCAACAGCTACCACACCCCCGACCACTCGAAGTTCTCCGGCATGAACGTCATCGACATGCGGATGCACATGAACTTCGGCGACGCCGGGAACGCGTTCTGGAACGGCAAGGACTCCGACGACAGCTACAACGACGCCACCTACAACGTCGTGTACGTCGACAGCCACGACTACGGCCCGAACAAGTCGTCGGTCCGCTACACCGGCGGCACCGCCGCCTGGGCGGAGAACATGAGTCTGATGTGGACGTTCCGGGGCATCCCGACGCTCTACTACGGCTCGGAGATCGAGTTCCAGAAGGGTGCCCGGATCGACTGCGGCCCCACCTGCCCGCTGGCCACCACCGGCCGGGCGTACTTCGGCGACCACATCGAGGGCACCGTCACCGCCCCCGACTTCGGGGTGGTCACCGGCGCCACCGGCCCGGTCGCGGCGACGCTGGACAAGCCGCTGGTCAAGCACGTCCAGCGGCTCAACCAGATCCGCCGGGCGATCCCGGCCCTGCAGAAGGGCCAGTACTCCACGGAGGGGATCAGCGGCGGCATGGCGTTCAAGCGCCGCTACACCGGCGGCGGGGTGGACAGCTTCGTGCTGGTCACCGTCTCCGGCACCGCCACCTTCACCGGCATCCCCAACGGCACCTACACCGACGCGGTCACCGGTGACCGCCGTACCGTCACCAACGGCACCCTGACCGCGAACGTCAGCGGCCAGGGCAACCTGCGGGCGTACGTGCTCGACCTGCCCGGCAACCCGGCCCCCGGCAAGGTCGGCGACACCGGACCGTACCTGAGGTAGACCGGCGCCCGGCCGGTGCGACGCCGCGTCGCACCGGCCGGACCGGTTCACTGGCTGAGTTCGGCGACCTCTTCGGCGGTCAGGCGGCCACGGGAGCCGGGGGCCGTACGCGCCTGCGCGCCCGCCACCGGCGGGTCCACCGGCCGGCGCCAGTGCCAGTCGGTGACCGCCTGGTAGGCGGCGACGACCGACAGCAGCCGGTCCTCGGCGTACGGCAGGCCGCCGAGGATGGTGCCGATCGGCAGCCCGGCGGCGGTGAACCCGATCGGGAAGCCGATCTCCGGCAGGCCGATCGCGTCGAACGGGTTCGGGCTGGTCTGCACCACCACGTCGCACTTGCTGAAGATCTGGTCGAAGACCCGCTCCAGCAGCACCAGCTTGGCCCGCTGTCCGGTGACGAAGGCGTTCGCGCCGAGCATCGCGCCCTGGAGCCAGCCGGTCAGCGAGACGCCGAAGCCCTTCAGGTCGGTCCGCAGGTACGGCATGAACGGTTCGCTGCGCTCGGGCAGCCGTACGTTGTTGAACGCGGTGCCGGTGAGCAGGTCCCAGTCGTCGGGGTACGGCACGTCGACCAGGGTGGCGTCGGGGATGGCGGCCAGCGCGGCGAGGAACGCCTGCCGGGCCAGCGCGGTCGCCGAGGTGCCGTCGGCGTATCCGGGCAGCACGCCGATCCGGGTCTTCCAGCGCATCCGCAGCCGGCCGCCGTCGTACCGCGGGGTGGCCGCGTTGATCAGGTTCGGCACCGGCGGAAGGCCCTGGCTGCGCGGGTCGGCGGGGTCCTCGCCGGCCATCGCCATCAGCATGATGGCGGCGTCCTTGGCGTCGCGGGCCAGCGGTCCGGGGTGGTCGCGGGTGTAGCTGAGCGGGATGATGCCGGCCAGCGACACCCGGCCCATGGTCGGCTTGAGGCCGGTCAGGTTCTGCGCGTTCGACGGCGCGGTGATCGAGCCGCCGGTCTGGGTGCCGGTGCCGGAGGTGGCGAGCCGGCCGGCGACCGCGGTGGCGGTGCCGGTCGACGAGCCGCCGGGGTTGGTGCCCGGGTTCGTGGGCGTCCAGGCGTTGACCGTGGTGATCTGGCCGTTGGGGGTGGTGGCCCGGGTGGTGGCCAGCGGCCCCATCTGGGTCTTGCCGAGCACGATCCCGCCCTGGGCGACGAGCTTGGCGACCGACGTCGCGTCGTACGGCGGCACGAAGTCCTTGAACAGGTAGGAGTTCGCGGTGGTCGGCACGCCCTCGGTGAAGTAGTTGTCCTTGATCGCCAGCGGGATGCCGTGCAGCGGGCCGCGGTGCGGCCGGTTGGCGAGTTGCCTGGCGGCCTTGACCGCCTGTTCGGCGAGGACCAGGTTGAACGCCTGGTACGTCGGCTCGTACGCGGCGATCCGGTCGAGGTAGGCCTTGACCAGCTCTTCCGGGGTGATCTTCTTCTGCCGGATCATCCAGGCCGCCTCGGAGACCGTCCACTCCGTAGGGTCGGCCATGGTGTCCGCGCGCGGCTTGTTGTACGCGGCCGGCTTGTCCAGTTCGGGGTTGAACTTCGCGGCCGGGGCGCTGTTCGGGCCGGGAGCGGCGGCGGCGACCCCGGCCAGGCCGGGCAGCACCACGGTGCCGGCGGCGGAGGCGGCGGCCAGCGCGGCGGTGCGGGCCAGGAAGGCGCGGCGGTCGATCGTGCGGTCGAGGGGCTGCTGGTCCGGTGTCGTCAAGGTCGTCACGACTGCCGCCACTCTGTGCTGATCGACGGGTAGAGCATCGGCGCGGGCTGCTGGGACAGGGCCATCGCGAGGGCCGGGTCGGTGGTGCCGGGGGTGGGCAGTTGGTAGGCGGCGAGGACCGGGACCGTGCCGCGCACGAAGGAGCGCAGCGAGGCGAGGACGGAGTCCCGGCCGGGGGTTCCGGTGACCGGGTCGGCGGCGGTGCCGGCGGGGAGTTGGTCGAGGTCGATGCCGAGCGAGGCGAGGTGGGCGCGGATGAACGTGTTCAGTTCGTCGTCGGTCGGAGGAGTCGGGGGCATGGAACCTCCTGGTTGCGAAGGGATGGCCACAATCTCTGGCCGGATCGTGTCCGGCGTGTGTCCCGATGATCACGTGATCATGAAACTGTAAGGCTCTGACCTGCTGATCTGAAGACCCCGGCGGACGTCGGCCGGTTCGCCCCGCCCCGGCGTACGGGTGTGGCGGACCGGCTGGTTGACTGCGGCCCATGAGCGAAGCGGGAGCCCCGGTCGACGCCACCCCGGCGGCCGGCATGTGGATCACCACGGTGCCGATGGAGGACGCCGACGGCCTCAACCTCGTGCTCGGTGTCGACATCCAGGGTGGACCGGGCGAGCGGATCGTCTCCGCGCTGCTCAGCTACGGGCACGAGGGCGAGGAGGGCGTGTTCTACCTGCTCCCCGACGATCTGTTGGCGCGCTGCGAGCGGGTCGGCGACCGGGTCTCGGTCCGGCTGCTGGCCTGGCCCACGGTGATCGAGAGGACCCTCCGGTCGCGCGACGACGAATTGGCCGCCACGGCGGCCGGGCTGCCGCCCGACGAGATCGGGGACGGCCGGGTCACGCTGCTGCACCGCGAGATCCGGACCGACACCGACTTCATTGTCGGCGTCGGTCCGGACGACATGCCGCCGGTCCTGATCATCGACCACGTCGGACCGGCGGCCCTGCCCGAACTGTTCGCCTCCTTCGAGGACGGCGAGGCCGGGATCGCGGTGGTCAACGCCCGCTGACCCGCGCTCCCGACAACCGGCCGGCTACGGCGCGCAGCAGTCGCGATCCACCCCGGCCAGCGGCGAGGTACGCAGGATGCGTACCTGACCGAGGTCCCCGCCGAGCGGGTCGGCGAAGTCGCCGTTCGGCTCGGGCAGCAACTCGACCGCGAGCGCGCTGACCGGCGCTCCGGGCGGCAGTCCGGCCAGTTGCAGGGCCGCCCGCACCTCGGCACCGGTCCAGCGGGTCTCCCCCTCGACGACCAGCGGGACGGTGTCGGTCCGCCGCCTCCGGGGCGGACGCATCCGGCGCAGGTCGATCTGGACGTTGCGGCTCGTGCTGCCGTCGGCCTGCACCACCCGGGCGTACAGCACGGTCCACAGTTCGGTGTTGGGCGGGTGTGGCAGCACCCGCCGCAGTCCGAGGTACGGGGCGGCGTACGGGGCCCGGGTCCGCACGGCCCCGTCCGGTTCGGCGACGACCGAGCACACCAGTTCGGGCGCGGGGTGCTGGACGCCGTCGAGGACGAGCGGCTCACCGAAGCGGCCCTGCGCGGTCGACCAGAGCGGGTCGGCCGCCGGGCCCCGGTCGTGGCCGACCCGGATCTCGTACGTGTAGAAGGCGAACAGTTCCGGTGAGTTCGGGTCGGTGTTCGGCGGCAGCGGCACCAGGAAGTGCCGGTCGCTGTCGGCGCCTGGTTCGAGCCGTTGCATGGTGGCCAGGCCGGCAAGGTCCTGCACCTGGCCGGGGGTGATCACCCGGACGGGTTCGGGGTCGAGTGGGACGCCTTCGACGACGACGGGATCGGCGACCGGCTCGACGCCGGGCAGCAGCATCGGGTCGGGGGTGCCGGTCAGCGGCCGGACGAAGTACGCGTCCCGGGGGTCGGCGAGCGGCTCGGCGAACTCCAGCCAGAGCCGCCGTACGCGCGGGGTGGTGCTGGCGTATCCGGGGTCGTGGCCGTAGGGGGTGAGCGCGATGCCCGCGGCGACGACCCGCGGCGCCTGCCGGGGCGGGGTGACGACCGGCAGCAGGGTCTCGACCGTCTGGTCGACGGCGGCACCGTCCTCGAAGAGCAGCCGGGCCCGGTAGGTGACCGCCATCTCGTACGGCAGCCCGTCGGGGCCGGACCGGGGCGGCAGCGCGTCGAGGAACAGCAGCCGGACCGACGAGCGGTCGGGCCGGTTCGCCGCCTGCACGCCGACGGTGTGCATCAGTTCGATGGCGCCGACGTCGGTCGTCTCGGTGGCCGCGCCGGGCGCGTCGGGCAGGTCGACGGCCCTGGTCACGACCAGCGTCGGCGATCCGCTGCCACGCCACGTCCAGTCCCGGTCGACCACGACCTGGACGGCGTTGATCCACTGGTCGGCGAGTTCGGTGGGTTCGCCGAACTCGAGGCTGGAGGCGTCGGGGGCGGCGTGGTGGGTCAGCCCGGCGCAGCCGAAGGCGATCCGGTCACCGGGCGGCCCGGTGAGCAGTGGGCCGTCGGCGACCAGGTCGAGCGCGCCGGCGAGCCGGCCGAGCAGGGCGGGGGTCGGCTGATTCTGGGCGACCACCGGCCGGGACGGGGCCCGGTCACCGACCGGGTCGGGGCGCAGGAACACCGACCGCAGCCGGTCCGCCGGTGGCAGCGGGCGCAGCGGGTCGGTCTCGGTGGCGGTCGCGTGGAGGTCGATGGTTTCCGGCGGCCCGGTCCGGGCCCGCTGGCTGCCGAAGTAGGCGGGGTCGTCCGGGCCGAGGGCACGTACCCGCAGGCGGACGTCGCGGGCGGTCACCAGGGTGACCGGTCCGCTGGCGGTGCCGTGCTGCGCGGTGACGTCGACGGCGTGGTAGTCGGCGGCGTCGGTCCAGGACAGGGCCAGGTCGAGCGGCTCGGCCGGGTCGTCCGGGAAGGCACGGGTGGTGGTGTACCACTCGACGAAGCCCTCGTCGTCGGCGAGCGGGTCGAAGGTGGGCACCCGGAGCAGCACCTGGATCCGGAGGAGGGTGGCGTCCGGGTCGGGGATCGTCGGCGCCTTCGCGGTGCCGGGTGGCGCGGCGTCGTTGGCGGCGATCTGGGCGAGGAGGTCGGCGCGGGCGGCGGGGCCGGCGGCGAAGACGGCCTCCGGATGGCCGAGCCGTGGTCGCCGGATCCGGACGGTGGGCAGGGCGCCGTCCGGCGGCGCGGTCACCTGGTCGACCTCGACCATGCCGGGCGCCCGGTGGCGTCTCACGTGGATGGTCGTGGTCGGCGCCTCACCGCTGCGCCCCGGGGCGCTGTCGACGTCCGGTCCACCGCCGGTGGTGTCGGCGAGCCGGACCCGGAACTCGTACCGGTTGCCGTACCGGAGTTCGACGGCGTCGGCGCCGACCGGGGTGGCGGGTTCCGGACGGCCCGGTGGCACCTCCATCAGCCGCTGCTCGTCGACGGTGTCGACGACGAGCGAACCACCGCGCCAGTTGGCGAACCAGGCCGGCAGCCAGGTCTGGCCGCTGTGCTCGGCCGGCGCCACCTCGGTCCAGCGTTCCTCGACGGCGGCACCCAGGTCGACACCGATGTCGAGCGGGGCCTTGACCACGGACAGCGAGGTCCAGGTGGTGCCGCCGGCGGGGCGTACGTCGACGCGGTAGCCGAGGACGCCGCGCGGGGCGAGGACCGGGTCCTCGCCGTCGGGCGGCGCGCCGAGTGCCCGGTTCTGGCCCTCGAGGATGTCCTCGTCGTCCCAGGCGAGTTGGATGCCCTCGTCGCGGGCGATGGGCGCGCCGGTGCCGTCCTCGTCGAGCGGGTCGGCGCTGACCGGCTGGCGGGCGTGCACGACCTTCGCGTGCCCGTCGTCGAACCGGACCGCCTCGACGAACACCTTGTCGAAGTTGCCGAGGGCGGCGGCGGCCGTCGCGTCGTCGGAGACCGGGAAGACGACCGGGGTGAAGACCGGCCGTTCGGTGTCGGACAGTTCCGGGACCCGGGTCGCGAACGGGCGCGGGACGACGTGGCCGAAGTAGTCGCCGGCCGGGGCGAGTTCGGCCCACAGCCAGCCGCCGCCGGCCAGCCGGGGCGCGGCGTCGAGCGGCACGTCCAGGTCGACGACGAGGCCGAGCGCCTCGGCGAGCCGGGGTAGGCGCAGGGCGTACGCGAGGGCCTCGCCCCAGCCGACGACCATCGGCGGCGGGGCCGGTTCGGGCTCCGGCGGGCAGTTCATCAGGCAGTGGTAGGAGTCGTCGACCACGGCGAGCGAGGTGCGGGGCCGGACGAACGGGAAGGACCGCCGGTAGCTCGCCGGGAGGTACTTGCGTACCTGCCGGGTCAGGTCGCGGCCCTGGGGGGCGAACGTGTCGGCGGCGGGCGAGTCGGGGATGTCGAGGGCGTCCTTGATCGCGGTGAAGACGGCCCGGGAGTGCGGGTGCCCGATCGTCCCGGTGGCCGGCAGCGACACCGTCTGGTCGACCAGGGTGCGCTGCGGCAGCGTGCCGACGGTGTCGCTGATGTGGACGGTAAAGGCCCACTTCGCGTCGGCGAACGCGGGAACCGCGGGCGGTGCGGTGGGCAGCGGCGCGAGCGGGTTGCCGGTCGGTGCGACGAGAAGCCGGATCGAGAGGGTACGGGAGCCGGGGTTCCACCGCTGGAGGTACGGCACGAGGGTGAGTCTGGGTGGGGTGGCCATCGCTAGCTCCCTAGCTCCGCTGTCTCGGTGACCTGGTAGGTGGCGCTGATCGACAGGAACAGGAAGATGTCGACCTGGATCTTCACCGATCCGCTGTAGTCGCACTTGGTGACGCCGTCGGCCTTGTAGACCAGGCCCTTCAGCTCGGCCCTGATCTTGACCTTGACAACGACGAGGTCGACGCCGGCCTCCATCGCGACGAGGCCGCCGTACTTCGTCGTGTCCGCGATCGCGTCGTAGACCAGGACGAACCCGATGCCGAGGAAGGCGTACGCCTTGAACGGGCCGATGGTGCCCTCGACGCCGATGCCGACGAACGCGGTCAGTTCGAGCTGTTCGCTGTCGATCACGCCGTTCACCGACGAGAGGCTGAAACTGACCTTGCCGCTGACGACGAGGAACGCGGCGGCGGCCCCGACGGTGAACAGCGGGACCTTGCCCTCCAGTTCGGCGCCGAACGCCGCCGACGCCTTGGCCCCACCGGTCGCCAGGTCGACGCCGGCGCTCTGGGTTATCGACAGGGTCAGTTTGACGCCGCTGCCGGCCGGGAAGACGGCGGTGGTCGGCGGGATGGTCTTTCCGACCCGGACGCTGATCTTGATCTCGTGCTTGGCGTTGCTGGCCCCCAGGTCGACCGGCCCCTGGCTGCCCCGGGCCCCGAAGGTCGGGATGTAGCGCAGGATCTCCTCGATCTCCGGCAGGAGCAGGGAGGTCAGTTCGGCGATCTGCGGCCGGCGGCCGGAGCCGCCGACGACGTGCCACTGCGAGCCGGTGAGGCCGGCCAGGCCGGCGATGTCGCTCCAGATCCGCAGCCCGGTGAAGTCGACGTCCCACCGGTCGAAGCGCAGGTCCAGCCGCAGCGTCGCGCTGTCGTAGAAGAGGCTCGACCCGTGGCCGGGGGTGCCGGACAGCCGCAGCGGGGTCGGATGGTTGACGACCTCGATCGGCGCGGAGAGGGCGAGTTCACCGCCCGGCCCGACGTCGAGGTGCGGCCCTCCGGTCAGCTCGATGGTGTTGGCCGGCGGCGGGAACGCCCCCTTCGACGTCGACCGGGCCAGGATGTCGGCGAGCGCCGGCCGTACGCCGGCCTCGATCCGGGCGGTGCCGGCGGCCGGCACCGAGGGCCGGGGAAACAGGAAGGCGTGCGTCGGGGTGCTCTGGAGCAGGGCGTAGTCGTTGGCCGGGGCCGCCGGGGTGAGCAGGTCGGCGGCGTCGGCGAACCGGTACGGGCCGGGCACGCCGGCCAGCGGCGGTTCGGCGTGGAGCGAGTCGTCGGCCGGGTAGGCGATCGGGTAGCGGCGGACGACCGGGACGCCCCGGCTGTCGGCGACCGGGACCGCCTCGCCACCGCCGGGCGGCACGGCCGCCACCGGCCGGGTGACCACCGACCATGCCCCGGTCGTCGGCAGTTTCGGTACGCCGCGCACGGTCGCGACGAAGAGCGGGTCGGTGCCGGCCATGGCCACGCCGACCTCGACCCGCTGGGCCCGGAACGGCAACCCGCTGCCGCCGAGGTCGAGCCAGGCGTCGACCGGCCCGCCGATCGGGCCCTGCGCCTCGATCAGCGCCCGCAGCGCGTCGGCGCCGGCGGGTACGCCGTTCGGCGCGGTCTGGAGGTAGCCGAGGACACCCCGGGCCGGGGTACGGCCGGCGCGCCCGTCGAGGACCACGTCGGCGTCGAAGTAGTACGGGACGAACCGGGCGCCGCCGTGCGCGAACTCCGCGCCGGGCGCGGGCCGGATCGTGCGTACGTCGAACAGGCCCCGGAACAACCCGGCGTCGAACCCGTACGGCGCCACCACGATGTCGCCGGCGGCGGTGTCGAAGTAGCGGTAGTCGAACAGGCCGGGGGTGAACGCCTGCCAGCCGCTGTCCCGCCGGATCACGCCACCGCCGGGGCGCCGTTCGATCGTCACCGACCGGGTGACCCGGATGCCCCACGGGTGCAGCACGCTGTTGACCTTGACCACCTCGAGGGCGGTCCGGCCGAGCAGGACCCGGAACTGCACCTTGGCCGCCTCGCTGAACGCGGCGAACGGGTTGTTCCAGTCGCTGAAGTTGGAACCGCCGTAGCCGGACAGGTCGATCCGGGTGACCGGCACCCGGGGCCGGGCGGCCATGTCGTTGTTGAAGACCGTCTCGACGCTGCCGCCCGATCCGGCGGTGGCGCCCAGCACGGACAGACCGAGCGGCCCGCCGGAGGCGAGGTCGACACCGTTGAGCAACTGCCGCATCCGGCCGGCGAACGTCGGCGAGACGCCACCGTCGTCCGGCCGGCCCCCCTCGGCTTGCGCGGTGATCTGGATGCCGCCCCGCGACGCCACCTCCGGGAACTCCGGCCGGGTCAGCCCGTAGAGGTCGGCCCGCCGGTCCGGCGTCTCCTGCGGCTGCAACCGGATCGCGGCGATCAGGCCGAACGGGAAGGTGGTGCGGACCGCGACCGTCTCGCCGTCACGGTGGGCCTCGACCGTGCCGTGCAGGGCGTCCTCGGGGATGATCGGCGTCAGCCGCTGCGAGCGGGCGCCGACCTGGGTGGCACCGCCGTCACCGGCCGCGGCCAGCGGCGTCGGGAACCAGCCCAGCGTCACGAGGTCCTGGTCCTCGTCCAGGGTGCGGACCGGCTCCCACTGGTGCTGGGGCAGCGCGACCACCCGCATCCGGGCGACCTCGGACCGCACGGCGAGGCCGTCCACCGGGAAGGCGCCGGCCGGGGCGGGGCCGTCGGACCGGTCACCGACCGCCACGCCGAGCAGGTCCTGGTTCGTCGACACGTCGAGCAGCGTCAGGCCCGGGGCGGGGCCGAGGAACTCGGTCAGGTAGTTGTCGACGATCGCGAGGCTCCGCTCGTCCTCCCGCCGCGCCACCTCGACCCGCTGCCCACGGCCGCGTTCCTCGGCCGTCCGCGCCGTCTTCCAGGCGGCGGCGCTCGCGCGGTCGAAGGTGAGCGTGCCCTGTTCGACCTGGGTCAGGCCGACCTCCGGGGCACCGTCGGGAGCCGGCACCGGCCGCGACCCGCCCGGCGACGCGGTCTGCCCGCCGACGGCGAGGTTCCCGGCGAGCAGGCCGGCGAACGACACCGCCACGGCCTCCGGCGCCGTCCAGGTGACCCGGCACAGCAACGGGGTACGGGGCTCCCGCCCGATCCGCGGCCGGCGCACGGACACGTTCGACACGTACGGGTCGGGCAGGATCGGCGCCCACGCGTACGCCTGGAGGAGAAGTTGCGCGGTGCCGGCGTCGATCCGGCGGGCGTCGACCAGGGTGCCGTCGACGATGACGAGCGTGGGTGCGGTGGTCCACACCAGCGCGTTGCGCAGCGCGAACTGGTGGACGGCCGGACCGCCGGCGACGGTGGCACCGAGCCGGGCGGTGACCGTGCCGGCCGTGTGGCGCAGCAGCAGCACGGAACCGCCGGTCGGCGTGACGACCGGACGGCCGTCGCTGGTGACCGGACGGTCGACGGCCAGGTCGGCGCGCCCGGTCACCATGAGCTGTTCACCGTCGGCGACGTGGCACCGGTGGTGGAACAGGAACGTGTCGTCGTACCGCTGCCGCCAGGGCAGCCGCTGCCCGCCGCCGTCGCTGATCGCCCACAGGTCGAATTCGTGGGTGACGGGTACGGACAGCGGGGCGACCTGCCCGGCGAAGACGGTGACGCCGGTGCCGGCGACGGTGAGCCACGCGTCGCCGAGTTCGTGCGGTCGGGAGTCGGGCCCGTACCAGCGGGCGGTCAGGCCGCTCACCCGCAGGCACCAGTGCAGCGTGACGGCGGCCGCGCCGAGGATCGCCGGGTCGGGCGCGACCACGACCGGCAGCCCCAGGCCGGCGCCGGTGACCCGGCCTTTGCCGGCGTACCGGACCAGTTCGGTGTCGGCCGCCGCCGGGTCGAGGGTGCGCGGATCGACGTCGTACTCCAGCACGAGCGTCCACAGTGGCTCAAGGAAGGTCCGGGCGCCGGTCGGGCCCGGCAGGTCGAACACCCGGCCCCAGACCTCGGCCCGGCCACCGGCTCCCTCGACCCGGCTGCCGCCGGAACGGAACCACAGCGTCAACGCCTCCGGGAGCACGGAGCCGCGGGCCGTCGGGTCGTCGGGTTCCGGTTCGAGCCGTACGGAGCCCTCCAGCGGCGCGCCGAACTCGACGACGTCGCCGGTGACCGTCGCGGGGCCGGCGAGCCGCAGTGCCCCGGCGCGCACCCGCACCCCGACGTACGCGTCGGCGGGCAGCGCGGCGTCGAGCAGGTCGCCCCGGACCCAGACGGTGCCCGGACCGACGTCGACGGTCGTGGTGCGCGGCGTGACCACCGGCGGTCGGGCCGCCGTCAGTACCAGGGCCGGTGCGGTGACCCCGCCGGCCCGGACCTCCAGCCGGCGCGTCGCGGCGAACACGTCGAACCAGATGTCGATGCCGGCCCGGTTCCGGTACGGCCCGAGCCGCCGGGCGGGCGCCAGCCCGGACAGGGCGTCCGCCGGCCGGCCGGCGAGGAGCATCTGGTGTTCGTCGCGCCGGTGCGCCACCAGCGCGTCCGCGGGGATGCCCGCGAACCTGTCGTCGTCGATGTCTGCGGTGAGCTGGGTGAAGGCGTCGCTGGCTACGCGGCGTCCACGCTGCGGATCGGACACGCGGGCCTCCTCGGGCCGGGCGGCCGAGGCGGCGGACCTGGAACGGAATCGTCTACGACGGCCTACACCCCATCGTCGGCACCGCCACGCCTGGCGTCAGTCCGATCGTGGACAGTCACGGGGAGTAGGCATGATCCCCGTTCAGGTCGTCTCCCGGGGCGTGTGCCGGCCCGGGGTGTAGCCGTACTCCCGGGCGAAGGCGGTGATGAAGGACGACGGGCTGGCGTACCCGACCCGGTGCGCGACCTCGGTCACCGGATGTGTCTCCAGCAGCACGCGCGAGGCGAGCAGGCGCAGCCGGGTCCGCCACCGTGAGTACGGCATCCCGAACTCACGTTCGAAGTCGCGTTGCAGGGTCTTGACGCTGATGTGCAGCCGGTCGGCCCACTCGTCGAGACGGGTCGGGTCGCCGGGATCGTGTGAGATCGCCCGGGCGACGGTCATCGCGAATCCGGGGCCGCCGGCCGGACCGGCGGACGACTCGGCGACCGGGGCGCCGAGTCCGGCCATGATGCGGGCCCGGGCGGTGAGTGCGGTGTCCTCGGCGCAGCCCTTGCGGGCGATGACCGGCAGCAGCCGGGCCGCCTCGTCGTCGATGGCGGCGGCGCCGGCCCGCAGGTCGGCCAGCGCCGGCGGCACCTGGCGCAGGCAGACCCGGTAGACGGTCTGCTGGTCGGCCGCCCGCACCTCGTGGGTGACGGCCCGGTGCACCCAGAACACCTCCCCGCCGCCGACGAACCGGGTCCGCGTCCCGTGCCGGGTGGCGAGCACGCCGGTGGGTGACCAGTAGAACTGGTGCAGGAAGTCCTGCCGGCTCTCCCCGAAGTCGAGCAGGGCCGCCGAGCGGTACTTGAGGATCAGGATCCCGTCGGGTCGGCCCAGGCCGTACCCGTACTCCTCGCAACTGTGCGGGTCGGCGCCGACCGGCTCCTGCACGGTCACCGACTGACCTCCGCTCGACATTGCGTGACCTCCCGTCGACATCGCACGACCGGAGCTAAGGCTAGCCTTAGTTACGCTCCGGCGTGAAGCCGGTCCACCGCTCTGACCTGCGACGGTTCAAAGGAACAAGGCAATGTCAACTCGACCCTCCTGGCGCCTGGTCGGTGCCACGGTCCTGGCGCTCGGCCTGCTCGCCGGCTGCGGCGCCACCGACTCCGGCACCGACGACACCGGCGGCGACGTGGCGACCCGCGTCTTCCAGGCCGACAACGGCGACATCACGATCCCGGCCGACCCCGAGCGGGTGGTGGCCACCGGCTACGCCGTCCCGGTCCTGATCGAGGCCGACGCCGCCCTGGTGGGCATCTCGACCTGGAAGCGCGGGCTGGCGATGATGACCGAGGAGGACCTCGCCACCTACGAGGGCCTCGACAAGATCGCCGGGGAGACGGCCGCCGAGACCAACTACGAGGCCATCGCCAACGCGAAGCCCGACCTCATCGTCATCGGCGTACCGGCACCGGTCCTCGCCGACATCGACCTGGACCGGCTGGAGTCGATCGCGCCCGTCGTGGCCATCGGCCCCACCGTCCCCTCGGCGTGGCGCGACCTGTCGCGGCGCCAGTCCGACGCCGCCGGCCGGCTCGACAACTTCGAGGCCGCCAAGACCGCGTACGAGACGAAGGCCGCCGCACTCAAGACGAAGTACGCCGACGCCCTCGCCGGCCTCGAGTTCGGCCACCTCGGCGCGTACGGCGCTGTCGCCGCCGGCACGTTCCACCGCGAGTTCGCCGGCTCGTGGGGCACCAACATCGCCCAGGACGTCGGCGTGACGTACTACGGCGAGGTCAAGAAGAAGGGCGGCGGCGGGCTCGACGTCACCGAGTATCCGTCGATCGAGGAGGTGCCGGCGAGCTTCGGCGCGGCCGACGCGATCACGTACACGCTCCAGGCCGACGGCACGGTGAGCGAGGCGGTGCAGCGGGTGCTCGACACCGACCTGTGGAAGAACCTGCCGGCGGTCAAGGCCGGCCTGGTCTTCCCGGTGCGCTACACCGAGGCGGCGACGTTCGCGTCGGCACTGAAGACCCTCGACTCGCTCGACCAGGCGCTCGCGCCGCTGCTCCCCCGATGAGCGAGGCCCGCCCCGACCCGCGTGCGGCGATGGCCGCCCACCAGCGGACGGGCACCGGCACGACCCGCGTGCCGTACCCGATCGGGGTCCGCACCGTGCCGGTCCTGGCCCGGCAACAGGTCACCCCGCGCATGGTGCGGCTCACGGTCGGCGGACCGGATCTCGCCGGATTCCACACCTACCAGGCCGACGACCACGTCAAGATCGTCTTCCCGGATCCGGACGGCACCCGGCGGGTGCCGGTCCCCAACGACCGACAGCTGCTCGACTGGCCGGACCCGCTGCCCACCACCCGCCGCTACACGGTACGGCGGTACGACGCGGCGGCCGGCGAACTCGACATCGACTTCGTGCTCCACGCGGGCGGGATCGCGTCGACCTGGGCGGCCGGCGTACGGGTCGGCGACGAGGTGACCATCGCCGGCCCGCCCGGCTCGAAGGCGTTCGCCCTCAACTACGACCACTACGTCTTCGCGGTCGACGCCACCGCGCTGCCGGCCGCCGCCCGTTGGCTGGAGGAGTCGCCGGCCGACGTCTCGGCCCACCTCGTGATCGAGCCCGGGCACGCCGACGAGCAGGCGTACCCGCTGGCGGAGCGGGCCGGCGTCGAGGTGACCTGGCTGCCGCGCGCCGACGGCCGCTCCCGGCTGGCCGCCACGGTCGAGGCGCTGCCGCTGCCCGACGGGCGCAACTTCCTCTTCGCGGCCGGCGAGGCCGGTGACATCAGGCCGCTGCGGGCGTGGAGCCGGGGCCGGCTCGACGCCCTGTTCACCGGGTACTGGAAGCGCGGAGTTGCCGGGTTTGACGACGACTGAGCTGTCGCGGCAGGTCGCCATCCTGGCCGGCGCCGTCGCGCTGCTCGTCGTCGCGGCGGGTGCCAGCGTGAGCGTCGGGGCGCACGCGATCCCTCCGGCCGAGGTGTGGCGGGCCCTGACCGACTACGCCGGCACCGACGAGCACCTCATCGTCCGCGACATCCGGATCCCCCGTACGGTGATCGGCATCTGCGTCGGCGCCGCCCTCGGCACCGCCGGCGCGCTGATCCAGGCCCTGACCCGCAACCCGCTGGCCGAACCCGGCATCCTCGGGGTGACCGCCGGTGCCGGGTTCGCGATCAACCTGGGTGTCCTGTTCGGCCTCGCCGGCACGCAGTCCGCCCGGCTGGGGCTCGCGGTCGCCGGCTGCGCCCTCGCCGCCCTCGTGGTGTACGCCGTCGGCCGTACCTCACCGCTGCGGCTGGTCCTCGCCGGCGTCGCGCTCACCTCGGTCCTGATGGGCGTCTCGCTGGGGCTACGGCTGCTCTTCCCCGACGTCTTCGACCGCTACCGCTTCTGGTCGGTCGGGACGCTGGCCGGCACCGAGCAGACACCGCTGGCCGTACCGGTGCTGCTGATCGTGGCCGCCCTGGTCGGCGCCATGGTGGTGAGCGGGCCGCTGCGCGCCGTCGCCCTGGGCGAGCAGGTCGCCCACGCGCTCGGCGCCCACGTCGCGCGGACCCGCACCGCCGTGCTGGTGCTCGTCACCCTGCTCGCCGGGGCGGCCACCGCGGTGGCCGGGCCGATCGCCTTCGTCGGGCTGATCGTCCCGCACCTGGCCCGCCGGCTGGCCGCCGGCTCGATCCCCTGGCTGACCGGGTACGCGATCGTGCTCGGGCCGGTCCTGCTGCTGATCGCCGACATCGGCGCCCGCGTCCTGCTGCCCACCGGCGAGGTGCCGGTGGCCGTGGTGACCGCGTTCATCGGCGGCGTCGTGCTGATCTGGGCCGTCCGCCGCTACGGGGCGGCAACGCTGTGACCGGCGACGCACCCCCGGTCGCGATCCGGGCCGGGCGGTTCTCGGCCCTGGTCGAGCGGCGTACGGTCGCCGTGTCGCTGGCCCTGCTCGGCGTCGCCCTGCTGCTGGCCTTCGTCGGCCTCAGCCACGGCAGCACCTGGTCGACACCGCCGGAGGTGTTCGCGGCGCTGACCGGGCGCGGCGACTCGGCGGTGGTGATCCTCCAGTGGCGGCTGCCCCGGGTGGCCGCGGCACTCGTCTTCGGTGCCGCCCTCGGCCTCGCCGGGGCGATCTTCCAGAACCTGACCCGCAACGCGCTCGGCAGCCCGGACGTCATCGGCCTGGACGCCGGCGCGTACACCGGGGCGCTGGTCGCGATCGCGGTCCTGAACGGGACGTCGGCACAGCTCGCCACCGGCTCGGTGCTCGGCGGCCTGCTGGCCGCGGCGGCGATCTACCTGCTGTCGCTCGACTCCGGGCTCAGCGGCCTGCGGCTGGTCGTCACCGGGATCGCGGTCAACGCCATCCTGACCGCGCTCAACTCGTGGATCGTGCTGCGTGCCGAACTCGACGTCGCGATCGCCGCGACCGGCTGGAACGCGGGCTCGCTGAACGGCGTCGACTGGGACGAGCTTCACCTGCCGTTCGCCGTGATCGGCATGCTCGCCCTCGCACTCGTCGCGCTGTCGAACGCGATGCACCAGGCGGCCCTCGGCGACCAGCTCGCGGTCACCTCCGGGGTCGGCCTGAACCGGCTCCGCCTGCTGCTGGTCCTGGTCGGGGTCGGCTGCACCGCGACGGTGACCGCGGTCGCCGGTCCGATCGTGTTCATCGCGCTGGCCGCGCCGCAGATCGGCCGCCGGCTGGCCCGGGCCGCCGGCGTCACCCTGCTGCCGGCCGCGCTGACCGGGGCGGTGCTGCTGCTCTGCGCCGACCTCGTCGCGCAGATGCTGCTGGCCCCGGTCGCGCTGCCGGTCGGCGTGGTGACGACGGCGATCGGCGGCTGCTATCTCATCTGGCTGCTCATCAGGGAGGTGAAGCGACGGTGAAGGCGCGGCTGACCGCCCGGGACCTGACCCTCGCGTACGGCGACCGGGTGGTGTCGACGCAGATCGACCTCGACATCCCCGACGGCGCGTTCACCGCGATCGTCGGGCCGAACGCGTGCGGGAAGTCGACGCTGCTGAAGGCCCTCGTCAGGTTGCTCACCCCGGCGACCGGAGCTGTCCGCCTCGACGGCCGTGACCTGGCCGCCCACCGGCCGAAGGCCTTCGCGCGGGAGGTCGGTTTCCTGCCCCAGGGACTCGTCGCGCCGGAGAACATCACGGTCCGGCGGCTGGTCGCCCGGGGCCGCTACCCGCACCAGTCGCTGCTGTCGACCTGGTCGCCCGACGACGAGCGGGCCGTCGACGAGGCGATGGCGGCGGCCGGGGTCACCGAACTGGCCGGGCGGCAGGTCGAGGAGCTGTCCGGCGGCCAGCGGCAACGGGTGTGGATCGCGATGGTGCTGGCCCAGCGGACGCCGTACCTGCTGCTCGACGAGCCCACCACGTTCCTCGACATCACCCACCAGTACGGGCTCCTCGCCCTGTTCGCCCGGCTGCGGGACGAGGGCCGTACGGTCGTCGCGGTGCTGCACGACATCAACCAGGCGTGCCGGTTCGCCGACCACCTGGTGGCGATGAAGGACGGCCGGGTGGTCGCCGAGGGGACACCGGCCGACATCGTGGACGCGGCGCTGATGCGGCGGGTCTTCGACCTGCCGAGCATCGTGATGCCCAACCCGGCGATCGGTGCGCCGATGGTGGTGCCGACGGCCTGAACGGGCCGCCGCCCGGTCAGTCGCGCTCGGCCTCGCAGATCCAGGCCGGCAGCTTCGGGCGGCCCAGCTCGTCCTTGTCGACCGGGATGCCGGCCCGGCTGAAGAACTCGCCCGCGACGGTGTTGACCAGGTAGGTGCCGATCCGCAGGTCGGTGATCCGCCAGCCGGCGCCGCCGAGGGTGCCGTGCAGTTCGTCGGCCGAGATCCGGTAGACGCCGGGCAGGTCGAACGGCATCGTGTCGGCGAAGCAGAAGAGGTTGAGCCGGGAGCCGGGACGGCCGGCCCGGTGGAGGGCGGCGGCGTAGGCGCGGCGCTGTTCGGCGTCGAGTACGTCGTACAGGGCGCTGTCGAGCAGGGTGTCGAAGCGGCCCTCGTACGCGGCGAGGCTGGTCGCGTCGGCGACCTCGAAGACGGCGTCGGCACCGGCGGCGTCGGCCCGCTTACGGGCCCACTCGACGGCGGTCGGGGCGACGTCGACCGCGACCACCTGGTAGCCGAGCTTGGCGAGGTGGATGGCGTTGTCGCCGAGCCCGCAGCCGGCGTCGAGCACGCTGCCGGAGATCCGGCCGGCCCGCTCGCAGTCGACCACGACCGGCTGCACCGCACCGATGTCCCACGGGACGGCGGCGAAGGTCATCCCCTCGACCGGTGACTCACCCTGGTAGAACGCCTCGAAGTCCATCGTGGAACTGTCGGTGGGGTTGGTGCTCATCGGTCCTCCTCAGCGCGGGCCGGACAGCCGTCCAGGAGCTTTCTACACCCGGCCGTACGGGCCGGGCCGAAACCTGAAAGGGACTTGTCAGTCGGTCTTGACCGGCGCGGTCCGTACGGTGCGCAGCGCGACGACGGCGACCGCGCACATCACCACGGTCAGCACCACGCTGATGACGGCGGTGACCTCCAGCGCCCGGGCGAAGGCCTCGCGGGCGGCGTCGAGCAGTTCGGCGCCGAGCGGGCCGGGCAGTTCCTCCGCGACCGCGACCGCGCCGCCGAGGGTGTCCCGGGCCGAGCCGGCGGCGTCGGAGGCGACCCCGACGGGCGTGGTGTCGGCCATGATGCCGCGGTATACGGCGGTGCTGACGCTGCCCAGGATGGCGATGCCGAGGGCGGTGCCGAACTCGGAGCCGGCCTCGGAGATCGCCGACGCGGCACCGGCCTCCTCCTCCGGCGCGGTCGACACCATCAGGTCGGTGGCCAGGATGTAGACCGGGGCGAGGCCGACGCAGAACACGACCGAGGCGACGACCGGCACGACGACTCCCCCACCCGCCTCGACCTGGGTGAGGACGGCGAACCCGATCGCGGCGCAGGCGAGTCCGGCGCCCATGACGTACCCGGGCCGTAGCCGGGTGGCCAGCGCCGGTCCGGCCATGGCGCCGGCGATGAACCCGATCGACGACGGTACGGTCCACAGGCCCGCCTGAAGCGGCGAGAGCCCGACCACCAGTTGCAGGTACTGGGCGATGAGGAACAGGGTGCCGAAGGCGACCAGGAACGCCAGCGTCTGCGCGGCGAGCGAGGCGCTGAACGCCACGCGGTGGAACAGCCGCAGGTCGAGCAGCGGGTCGGCGAGGCGGCGCTGCCGTACGCCGAACAGGACGGCCACCACGACGCCGGCCACGATGGAGACCACGGCGGTCCAGGCCGCGGCGCCCTCGGCGATCTGCTTGATGCCGTAGATGACCGCCAGCACGGCGACCACCGACATGGCCGCGCTGAGCAGGTCGAACCGTCCGGCGGCCGGGTTGCGGTATTCGGGCAGCAGGGCCGGGCCGAGGGCCAGCAGGAGCACCATGACCGGTACGCCGACCAGGAACACCGAACCCCACCAGAACCGTTCGAGCAGGACGCCGCCGACCAGTGGGCCGATCACCGCGCCGAGCGAGAAGCTGATCGTCCAGATGCCGATGGCCAGGGTCCGCTGGGCCGGGTCGTGGAACATGGTGCGGATCAGCGAGAGGGTCGACGGCATCAGGGTCGCACCGGCGACGCCGAGGAGGGCCCGGGCCAGGATGAGCATCTCGGCGCTGGTGGAGAAGGCCGCCAGCAGGGACGCCGCCCCGAAGGCCGCGCCGCCGATCAGCAGCAGCCGGCGCCGGCCGACGCGGTCGCCGAGGGTGCCCATCGCGATGAGCGAGCCGGCGATGAGGAAGCCGTAGATGTCGACGATCCACAGCAGTTGGGCGCCGCTGGGCCGCAGGTCGGCGCTGAGGTGCGGCACCGCCAGGTTGAGCACGGTGAGGTCCATGGAGACCAGCAGGCAGGGCAGGGCGAGGACGGCGAGCCCGAGCCACTCGCGGTGTCCGGCGCGGGGGCTGGCGACTTCGGTGGTCATCGGCGCGGATCTCCCTGGGGGTCGGCGGACGGCGGCGGCGCACCAGTGAGCACGATGGCCGCCCCTCCCGCGTGGCGGGAGGGGCGGCCGTGCGGGCGTATCTTATGTCATCGGATCATCACTCAGGGCGAAAACCAAGATCCGGCGACCGATTCCCCGATCGACCGCGGTTGATCGGAATCGGTCCGCTCATCGCGGGTAGTCGCGCACCGGGTCGAAGGTGATCGGCAGGTCGACCAGGCTGCGGAACATCGAGCTGCGCTGGTAGGAAAGGTCTTCCTCGGCGCACGCCAACCGCATGTTCTCCAGGTTGACCAGGCGGTCGAGCGCCGACCGCAATTCGATCCGGGCGAGCACCGCGCCGAGGCAGAAGCGCATTCCGGCGCCGAACGACATCGGCTGGACGTTGGTGCGGGTGATGTCGAAGCGGTCCGGGTCGTCGAACTGGAGCGGGTCGCGGTTGGCCGCCCCCATCAGCGCGACGACGAAGTCGCCCTTCTTGAGGAGCTTGCCGCCCAGTTCCACGTCCTCGCCGAGCCGGCGGCTGTTCGACTGCACCGCGGAGTCGTAGCGCAGCCCCTCCTCGACCGCTCCCGGGATCAGGCCGCGGTCGCGGCGCAGCAGCTCGAGCTGCTCGGGATGCCGTAGCAGGGCGAGGATGGTGTTGGTGATCTGGTTGGTCACCGTGTCGTGGCCGGCGAACACGACCGAGATGATGGTGCTGATGATCTCGTTGATACTCACCGGACGCTCGCCGGCGCGGGTGCTCGTCTCGACCTCGGCGAGCATGATGCTGATCAGGTCGTCGCGCGGCTGGGCCTTGCGGATCTCGATGAGTTCGCGCAGGTAGTCGGCGAAGGCCCCCATCGCGATGTTGCCCTTCCTGATCTCCTCCTCGTTGGGCACGAGGTCGAGGGTCGGGGCGATGTCCAGCGACCAGGTGCGCACGCCCTGGTAGCCCTCCGGCGGGATGCCGAGCAGGTCGCAGACGAAGACCAGGGCGACCGGCGCGGCGAAGTCGCTGACCAGGTCCATCTCACCGCGTACGGCCTGCGGGGCGAGCAGGTCGTCGACGGTCCGGTCGATGTCGGGGCCGAGGGCCCGCATCCGCTTGGGGGCGAACACCGGGGCGACCAGGGACCGCAGCCGGGCGTGGTTCGGGTCGTCCTCGAAGAAGAGCGTGTAGGCCATGATGTCCTTCAGCGGCCCGGGGCCGATCATGACCTCCCAGAAGTCACGCACGCTGGCGCAGCCGAACCGCTTGTCACTCATCGCCAGCCGTACGTCGGCGTAGCGGGTGACGTACCAGGTGCCCTCGGCGCCCTGGTGGACCGGGTCGTTGCGCAGCAGCCAGTTGTAGTAGGGGTAGGGGTCGTTCTGGAAGCTCGGCTCCAGCGGGTCGAGGCCGGTCGCGGGAACCGGAGTACCGATGAGCGGGATCGTCATTTGCCTTCCTCCATCACAGACCCGGGTGCTCAGTCACTTGAAAATCATAGAGTTGATGAAAGACCATGTATACCCGTGAACCTGTCCGCCTACTGCCGTAATCCTTATCTGTCAACGCTTTGAAAGATCTTTGCTGGACGGAAGCCGTCGACGGATTGCAAGATTCATATAGCTGGCCGGTCGATCCTGTTAGGATCTGGCGGCGACGCGACCCCGACCCGGGAGGCCCGCTGTGTCCGACGCCGCGCCCATCACGCCCCACGCTCCGGCCCACGCCGCCGATCCGGCCGCGCCCGATCCCGGGGTGGCCAAGCACTTCGACCCGGTCGTCGACGACGCGGTCGACAGCGGGCGGGTGGTCGGCGCGGCCGTCCTGGTCGCCCGGCGCGGCGTCGTCGTCTACGAGCGCTACGCCGGCTGGGCCGACCGGGAGCACCAGGTCCGCCCCTCGGCCGGCACCCAGTTCCGGCTGGCCAGCATGACCAAGCCGCTCGTCTCGGTGGCCGCGCTGGCCCTGGTCGAGCAGGGCCGGCTCACCCTGGACACCCCGGCACACGAGGTGCTGCCGTACTTCCGCCCCGCGCTCGCCGACGGTCGCACGCCGGACGTCACCCTGCGCCACCTGCTCACCCACACCGCCGGGCTCGGCTACGGCTTCCTGCAACCGGACAACCAGCCGTACGCCGACGCCGGAGTCTCCGACGGCGCCGACGTCAGCGCGTCGACGCTGACCGACAACCTGCGCCGGCTGGCCGGCGTGCCGCTGTCGTTCGAGCCGGGCACGGCCTGGTCCTACTCGCTGGCGACCGACGTGGTCGGCGCGATGGTCGAGGCGCTGACCGGCGAGCCGCTGCCCGCCGTCGTGGAGCGCCTGGTGACCGGCCCGCTGGGGATGCGCGACACCGTCTTCCACGCCGCCGACCCGGCCCGCCTGCCGGCCGCGTACGCCGACGCCGACGAGCCGGGCCGGCCGGCCCGCCGGATGGGCGCCGCCGACGAGGTGCCGCTGCCCGGGGCGGGCGTGATCCGCTACGCGCCGGACCGGGTCACCGACCCGGACGCCTATCCGTCCGCGGGGATGGGCATGGTCGGCACCGCCCGCGACTACCTGCGGTTCCTGGAGGCGGTTCGGCTGGGCGGCGCACCGGTCCTCTCCCCCGCCACGACGGATCTGATGACGACCGACGCGGTCGAGGGTCACCCGCTGGACATCGCGCCCGGCTACGGCTTCGGGCTCGGCTTCTCGGTCGTACGCGACCGCGCGGAGGCGGGCGACGCCCGGCCGGTCGGCAGCTACGGCTGGAGCGGGGTCTACGGCACGCACTGCTACGTCGACCCGGCGGCCGAGGTCAGCGTGGTGTCGCTGACCAACACGGCGCTGGAGGGGATGATCGGCGGGTTCGCCAACGAGGTCGAGCAGGCGCTGTACCGCGTCGACTGGTAAGCCCGCCACGGGCCGCTTTCCGCCGGTTCACCCGCTAACATGGTGAAATGGGCACACAGTCCGTTCCTGAGCGTCTGCAATGGACCGTCGACCGGCTCGGGCTGAAGCCCGGCGACGACGTACTCGAGATCGGCTGCGGCCGCGGCGTCGCCGTGGCCCTCGTCGCCGACCTGCTCGACGGCGGAACGATCACCGCCATCGACCGCTCCGACAAGGCCATCGACGGCGCCCGGCAGCGCAACCGGAAGCACATCGACGCCGGCCGCGTCGTCCTGCACACGGCCGCGCTGGAAGACGTCGACCTCGGTGCCGCCACCTTCGACGTGATCTTCGCGGTCAACGTGAACCTCTTCTGGGTGCGTCGCGCCGACGCCGAGGCCGGCCTGCTCAAGCGGCTGCTACGCCCCGGAGGCCGGCTGCATCTGGTGTGGGAGCCGCCCGGCGGTGGCAAGGCCACCCAGATCGCCGACACGGTCGGCGGGCTGCTCTCCGACAACGGGTTCGAGGTCACCGTCGAAACCGGCACGACCGGCACCGGAGCGGCCCTGGTCGACGTACGGGGCACGGTGCGCTGATCCGGCACACGAACCGGGGCCGGCCCGACGGGCCGACCCCGGTTCGCGGTTCTGCGTCAGCGGCGCACCTGGTAGGCCCGGGTGATCGTCTGCTCGACCCGGTTGCCGGCCTTGTCGAGGTGGGTGGCCCGCAGCGACACGTGGTCCACACCCCGCGGGTGCGGCACCAGCGCCGTACGGGAGTCACCCGACCCGAGCAGCGGCACGGGGAACCAGAACCAGCCGTCGTACGACGCCTCGACGGTCAACCGCTTCGTCGCGGCACCGGCCGATCCGTCCTGGCGCTGCACCGAGACCGGTACGGAGAACACCGTGCCGCCCGGTGCCCGGTTGTGGTCGTCGAGGTTCGGCGCGAACCGGACCACCGCCAGCGGCAGCCGCTGGGGTGCCGTAACCGTCGCCGACTTGAACGTCCACTGCACCGACACCGAGGTCGACAGGCTGGCCACCCCGCTGCTGCGGGTCGCCTTCGCCTCCAGCCGGTACGTCGCCTGCCCGGCCGGCACGCCGAACGACCCGGTCGCCACCTGCGCGTTCTGGCCGACCAGCGAGCCGTTGCGGAAGAGCTTCGTCGACGCGCCCGTCACGTTGGAGCGCGCCTCACGGTTCGCGCCGTGGTCGGTGAAGAGCGGGATCTCGACGTCGATCTGGTTGCCGGTGCGGGTCGCCTTCGTCCACGACCACGGCCAGCTCGCCGGGAACGACGGGCCGAACACCCCGGTGTTCCAGCGCTCGCTGCCCTGGTTGCCGACGCCGAACATGCGCGCCCCGCTGTAGAGCATCGTCTCCGGGTTGTCGTTCGGCGCCCCGGTGAACGTGCCCACCGACGACAGCCACGGGGTGTCCGGCACGTAGTACTCGGTGATGGTGAACGGCAGCGTGCCGTGGACCAGGTAGTCCTTGCGGCCGGTCTTGCCCGGCGCGGCGGCGGACAGCCGGGCCTGCACCTTGCCCAGCTCGGCGTCGCCCATGTGCCGGATCAGGTCGGTCGGCACCCGGTCCGGTTCGAGCCACTGCACGTGGTAGAGGTACGGGCTGCCGCCGAATCCGCCCTGGCCGTCCGGCCGGGCCAGCCGGGCGGCGACGTAGAAGACGAACTGGTCGGCCGGTGCCGCACTGTCCGACGGCCGGACCAGCATGCCGTCGAAGTTCACCCCGTGCGTGCTGCCGCCGATCATCCGGCCGTCGACCGTCATCCGGGAGAAGATCGCGGCGACCTCGCCCGGCTCGGCGTCGGCCCGGTCGACGGTCAGCCCGATCGGGCGGCCCTCGGTGGCGGTCAGCGCGATCGTCCGGGCCCGGTCGTGCACCACCAGCGGCTCGGCGATGTAGGTGCTCAGCGCACCGGTGCCGATCTGGGCCTCCATGAAGTAGTTGCCGGCCGGCAGCGAGACCACGGCGGTGCCGGACGGGTCCGTCGCCGTCACGACGTTCTCCCGCTCCACGTCGTTGAAGGTGACGGTCCAGTTCGTGGCCGGGTTGCCGTTGTGGTCGGTGGCGACCAGGGTCAGCTGGTGGCTCGCCTGGGTCACGGCCGGCGTACGCGCCGCCGCGCCGGACCGGACGAACCGGGTGCCGTCGGCCCCCCCGGCGGTCACGGCGAGGTCGATCGGACCGGCCCCGGTGGCCGGGAACCGCTCGACGACCGCGAGGTCGACGACGGCCTCCCGGCGCTCGGTGGCCGCCCGCATCCCGGCGATCAGCCGCGACTCCGAGTCGGCACCGAGGTCCGGCGCGCCGCTGCCACCGGCCGTGGCGGAGAGCGGGGCGTCGAGCCAGAGCCCGGCGGCTCCGCCGCCGAGCACGGGTACGTCGTTCTTCGGCGCCAGCCGGGACCAGAACTGTCCGGCCCGGTCGCGCGCCACCCGTACCCCCGCCGCGTCGATCAGCGGCAGCCGGGTGACGGCCTGGCCGCCGGCGGCCGCCGCGGCCCGGGCCTCGTCGGCGGCGGTCACGATCAGTGGCAGCTCACGGGCGTCGGCGTCGGCGTAGCCGAGTTCGAGCAGGCGGCTGACGTTGAACAGGCGCGCGTCGACGGTGCCGGCGGCGATCAGGGTGGCCGCGTCGGAGGGTACGACGTGCACGTCGCCGCCCCGGACGGACCGCTGGAACCGGACCGACTCGCGGCCCGGCGCCGGCTTCACGACCAGTTCCTGTCCGGCCGGTGCGTCCGGGCGGGACAGCACCCGGTCACCGGTGACGAGAGTCAGCCACGGCTCGGCGTACGGGGCACCGGTGGTCGACGGGGCCGCCTGCGCGCCACCGGCCAGCACCGCGGTAGTGACCGGCAGCACGACCGCGAGGGCCAGTGCCATGGTGGGGAATCTGCTGCGCCGTCGTGACATGGACACTCCTCACGGCTGGGACGGCTCGGACGAGCAAAACCATAGGTGCCGTAGATCGACCGGCCGCGAAATATGGCAACCGACGGCAAGACCCGTGGACTACGCGGAAACGGCGGCGGAGCATCGATTCGAGCCGACTTCCCCGGGAGGTGCCGGTGCCCACGGCGCGACCGACGCTCCTCGACGGTGCGATGGCCACCGAACTCCAGCGGCACGGCCGGTCGATGTGCGCTCCACTGTGGAGCAGCGAGGCGCTCGGCGACGCCGCCGGGCGGACCCTGGTCCGCGACGTGCACGAGCGCTACCTCGCCGCCGGCGCCGACGTGGTCACCGCCAACACGTTGCGGTGCAACCGCCGGACGCTGGACCGCGCCGGACTCGACGAACCAGCCGCCCGCCACCTGGTCGAAATCGCCGTCCGGCTGGCGGTCACGGCCCGCGACACGGTCCGGCCGGCGGCGCTGGTCGCCGGTTCGATCGGGCCGGCCGAGGACTGCTACCAGCCGCACCTGGTGCCGCCGGACACGCAGATCCGGGCCGAGGCGCGCTGGCTCGCCGGGCTGCTCGTCGCCAACGGGGCGGACCTGCTGCTGGTCGAGACGGTCAACACCGCGCGCGAAGCGCTGGCGGCACTGACCGAGGCGCGGGCGTACGACGTGCCGGTCTGGGTCAGCCTGGTGTGCGCCCCCGGCGCCCGGCTGCTGTCCGGCGAGCCGCTGGCACCGGTGGCGGCCCGGCTGGTGCGGGCCGGGGCGACGGCGGTGCTGGTCAACTGCACCGGGCCGGCCGACACCGGCACCGCGCTGACCGCCCTGGCGGCGGCGCTGGCCGGCACCGGTACGCCGTTCGGCGCGTACCCGAACGTGGAGGACCGGACGGGGATCGCGCCGAACACCGCGGTCGACCGGTACGTCGCACCGCACACGGGGCCGGCGGAGTTCGGTTTACTGGCCGCCGACTGGTCCGACCGCTTCGGACTGTCCATCATGGGCGGCTGCTGCGGCACCACGCCCGCCCACGTCGAGGCGGTGGCGGCACGGTTCGCCGGGGCGGGAGCGTGGTTCAGTGCGCGCTGACCCGGAACTCCGCCAGTTCGGCCCGCAGCCGCCGACCCAGGTCGTGCCGGTCCGGCTCCGGCAGCAGCGCCGAGTCGGCCCCGGCCAGCGTCATCTCGGCCAGCTCGGCAACACTGAACCCGAAGTGCGCCACCGCGAGCCGGTGCTCGTCGGTCAGGTCGGTGTGGAACATCGACGGGTCGTCGGTGTTGACGGTCACCGGCACCCCGGCCTCCCACAGCCGACGCAGCGGGTGCTCGCGCAGGTCGCGCACGGTGCCGGTGCACAGGTTGCTGGTCGGGCAGACCTCCAGCGGGATCCGGCGGTCGCGCAGCACGGCGAGCAGGTCCGGGTCCTCGGCGGCCCGGATGCCGTGCCCGATGCGGGCCGGCCCGAACTCCAGGCAGTCCCAGATCCCCTCCGGTCCGACCGCCTCGCCGGCGTGCGGCACGAAGGCGACCCCGTTGGCGGTGGCGTACCGGATCGCCTCGGCGAACAGCGAGGCCGGCCGGCCGGGTTCGAAGCCGCCGAGCCCCAGGCCGACGACGGCACCGGTGCGAGCGCCGGCCACGCACATGGCCGCCACCTCGAAGCACTCGTCGAGCGGCTCGCCCCGGACGTGGTCGAGCACGAAGCGCATCCGTACGCCGGTGTCGGCGAGCACCCGGTCGGCCGCCCGGGACAGCGCGTCGAGCTGCTCGTCGTACGGGATGCCCCGGCCGCGGTAGCGGGGGCCGGGGCTGTACGTCGCCTCGAGGTAGCGGACGTTCTGACCGTGTGCGCGCAGCCCCAGCTCGTACGTGATCAAAGAGATGTCGTCCGGTTCGCGGATCGCCGCCGTGCACCTCTCGTAGAGGTCGAGGAAGTGCGCGAAGTCGCGGAACCGGAACAGTTCACGCACCTCCGCCTCGGTGTGCACGCCGAGGTCGAGGTGGTGCTTGCGGACCAGCCGCAGAAACGTCTCGGGGCGCATCGACCCCTCGACGTGAACGTGCAGCTCGACCTTCGGCATCGCCGCCACGACGGCCGAGAGGTCCGCATGACACAGAGAGGATGACATCGATCGATCGTAGGTTGACGGTGTCGTCAAGTACACCACCGGTCGAGCGCCCTCGACCGGCCGAGCTGTCCACCAGGACGGGGGCGACCGCCCTCGTCACCACCCCGGACGGAGTGCGTCAATGACCGCCACCCAGTCATCCGGCAGTCGGGCCAAGAGCCTGATCGCCACCCTCAACGGCCCGCTGCACCAGCGGGCCCTCGCCATCTACATGATCATCGTGGTCGCCCACTGGGCCGAGCACATCGTCCAGGCGGTGCAGATCTGGGGCCTCGGCTGGCCGACGCCGGAGGCGCGCGGCGTGCTCGGCATGCCGTTCCCCTGGCTGGTGCAGCAGGAGTGGCTGCACTACGGATACGCGCTGGTGATGCTGATCGGGCTGGCCATCCTGCTGCCGGGCTTCCACGGCCGGTCGCGGACCTGGTGGCGGATCTCGCTGATCATCCAGGTGTGGCACCACTTCGAGCACCTGCTGCTGCTCATCCAGTCGCTCACCGGCGCGCACCTGCTCGGCAGCGCCACCCCGGTCAGCATCGCCCAGCTGGTGGTGCCCCGGGTGGAGCTGCACCTCTTCTACAACGCGATCGTGTTCCTGCCGATGATCATCGCGATGTACCTGCACGTGCGCCCGACCAAGGTCGAGGCCGCGAAGATGACCTGCCGCTGCGCACCGGCCCGTACGGCGGCCGCACTGGCCCGATGACCGCGGCGACCCTGCGCCGCGCGGTCGCCATCGGGATCTTCGCCGTCTCGCTGCTCGGGCTGCTGCCGCTGGTGCTGGACGAACCCGTCGGGCTCGCGGCGGCGGCACCGGCCGACCAGTCGGTCGTCGAGACGGCACCGCAGACGGTCTCGCTCACCTTCGCCGGCGAGATCGACCGTGACTCGGCGCACGTCACGGTCCTGGACGCGGACGGCCGGGCGGTCATCGCCGGCCGTCCGGTCGTGGACCGCGACGAGATCCGCCAGCCCGTCTCGATCAGCGGCTCCGGTGGCTACTCGGCCACGTACCACGTCAGGTTCGCCAACGGCGCGGTCGCGACCGGCACGGTGTCGTTCGGGGTCGGCGACGGCGCACCGCCCCGCGTGGCGGGCGGGCACGCCGGCCACGGGGGGCAGATCGACCCGGTGACGCTCACCGTGCTGGCCGCCAACGTCGTCGCCCTCGTGGTGATCGGCTGGAAGCTCGCCCGGCGACGGCCGGCCCGGACGGATCCACCCACCTGAGACCGATTACTATCCTCCGGACATACCAACCGCGCCGCCACGCTCACCTCACCACCCCCTCGACACTGCCGGTAGCGAGCCGATCGCAGATCGTCTAGCACGGCAAACGGGATCATGTAACGACCACACCGGCACCCACCGAACGGGTACCCCGCACTACGTGATTTTGAAGGTAAGCTGGGAGGGCGGCCCCGCTGCGGTGCCGCCCGGCCCGGGTGGGGTCGGGTGGTGCTTCAGCCAGGTGGTGTTCTGGCCAAGTAGCGGTTGGACCAGGTGATGGTGGGGCCGGGTGGTGGTGGGGCCGCGGGCGCGCGGCCCCGGGTAGGCGCCGCCGCGGCCGGAACTCGGCCCGCGGGACGGCCCGGTGAGGAGCGACGGTGAAGGAGCAGCGCGAACGGCGCACGTACGGGCAGCAGTGCGGTCTGGCGTACGCATTGGACATCGTCGGCGAGCGCTGGACCCTGCTCATCGTCCGGGAGATGCTGCTGCGCCCCCGCCGCTACCGCGAACTGCTCGACGCGCTGCCCGGCATCGGCACGAACCTGCTCGCCGAACGGCTCAACTTCCTCACCCAGGCCGGGGTGATCGAGCCGACCGACCCCGACCGGCGCACCGGCGGCTACGCGCTCACCGAACTCGGCGAGAAGCTGCGCGAACCCGTGCTCGCCATGGCCCGCTTCGGCCTCGCCGTCATGTCCGGGCAGTCCGATCCCAGCCCGGCCACGGTCACCCGCGCCTCCTGGGCGGTGCTCGCGATCGAGGCGATGTGCCAGGCCGAACGGGCCACCGCCGACGAGACGTACGAGTTCGACGTCGCCGGCGAGGTCTTCCACGTCATCGCCGGCGACGGCAAGGTCACGACCAGGTCGGGGCCGGCGACGGACCCGGTGCTGCGGATCGGCACCGACACGCAGACGTTCTTCGACCTCGGCTCGGGGCTGATCGAGCCGGTCGAGGCGGTGCTCAGCGGATCGGTCACCATCGAGGGTCCGCCGGCCGCCGTGCCGCGCTGCCTCTACCTGCTGGGCCTGGGCTCGGAGCCCGCCGAGCGCAGCCTGCTGGGGCCGGCCCGCCGCACGCCCCGCCGGCCGGCGACCGGCGCCGACCCGGCACTGACCTCCGCGCGGTAGCTCAGCACCCGCCGCCGGCGACCGACGTACGCAGCCGGCGCGCGCTGTCCACGTCGGGGCAGCCGGCCAGCGCCATCGCCTCGTGCAGCTCCTCGCTGATCAGGTCGAACACCCGGGTCACGCCGGGCGCTCCGCCGGCCGCCAGTCCCCACAGCAACGGCCGGCCGACCAGCACCCCGGCCGCGCCGAGCGCCAGGGCCTTGAGCACGTCGACGCCGCCGCGGATGCCGCTGTCGACCAGCACCTCGCAGCGGCCGGCGATCGCGTCGACCACCGCCGGCAGCGCGGTCGCCGTCGCGACCGCCCCGTCGAGCTGCCGCCCGCCGTGGTTGGAGACCACCACGGCGTCGGCGCCGGCGTCGACCGCCAGCGCGGCGTCGTCCGGGTCGAGGATTCCCTTGAGCACCAGCGGCAGCCGGGTCACCGAGCGCACCCAGGCCACGTCCGCCCAGCTCAACGAGGGGTCGAACAGGACTTTGGTGTGGAGGGCCACCTCCGACCTGCCGGCCCGGCCGGCACCCGCGCCGCCGCCCGCGCCGCCGAGGTTGGCCGCCACCACCGTCGCCGGCCGGACCAGGCCGCCGCGCATGTCGCGCAGCCGGCGGCCGAGCAGCGGTACGTCGACGGTCAGCATCAGGGCCGCGCAGCCGGCCGCCTCGGCCCGGCCGATCAGTTCCCGGAACAGCCCGCGGTCGCGCAGCCAGTAGAGCTGCATGACGGTGGCGGCACCGGTCGCGGCGATGTCCTCGACCGTACGGCTGGCCATCATGCTCACGACGAACGGCACCCCGGCCGCAGCGGCCGCCGCCGCGGTGGCGACCTCCCCGTCCGGGTGCAGCCACGTCTGGTAGGCCATCGGCGCCACCGCCAGCGGGACCGGCACCGGCAGGCCGAGCAGCCGGGTCCGGGCCGTACGGCCGGCGACGTCGACCGCGACCCGGGGCAGCAGGCGTACCCGGTCGAACGCCAGCCCGTTCTCCCGCATGGTGTGCTCGCCACCGCTGCCGCCCTCGACGAAGTTCCACGCGTCGGCGGTGGTCGTCGCGCCGGCGGCGGCCCGCAGGTCGTCGAGGCAGACCGCGGCCTCGACCGGACCGGTCAGGGTGTCGCTCACCAGACCACCGGCGAGAGCGTCGCCAGCAGCCAACCCAGCGCGAGCGCCTGCACCGGGGCGGTGAGTCGCGGGTCCCGGCTGGCGACGTAGACCCCGGCGACGACCAGTTCGAGCAGGATCAGGAACGGCGCCAGCACCATCAGGTAGAGCCCGAGCATGCCGGGCAGCACCGCGTTGCCGACCCCGACCATCACGGCGCCCAGGATCAGTACGCGGGCGGCCAGTGACCAGCCGCTGGCGGCGAGCGGCGGGCCGGCCCGCAGCAGGTCGTCGACGACGTGGAAGAACGGCAGCATGATCAGCGCCATCAGCAGGGCGATCACGATCCGGGCCGGGGTCGGGACCAGCGTGTGTCCGGTCGGCCCGACCGGCAGCAGGACCAGCAGGAGGCCGCCCACGGCCAGCGCCACCGGCAGCAGCAGCCGGCGTACCCCGGCCGTCGGGGCTTCGGGGCGCGGCCCGGCCGGGGCCGCCACCGCTTCCGGTGCCGGCTCCGGCGGCGCGACCCGCTCCGGTGCCGCGCCGGGTGGTGCGACGGATGCCGTCGCGGCGTACGCCGGAACCGGCCCGGTCGGGGTCAGCCAGCGCCGCACCGGGTCGAGGCGCCGTACGGCCAGCAGCAGGACGCCGGCCACCCCGAGCAGCAGCGCCAGCGCACCACCGGCCTCCACGCCGATCAGCAGGCCGGCGTCGCCCCAGGCCAGGAACGGGATCGGGAGCACCACGGCGACCAGCACCAGCGGTAGGGCGCGCCAGCCGGCGCCCCGGCGGTCCGGCCGGCGCCCGGCGACGGTGCCGGCCAGCAACCCCAGCCCGAACAGCACGCCGACGGCGGCGGCCAGGTAGAACACGGCGAGCAGCCGGGTGTCGTCGTCGGTGGTACGCGGTGCCGCGCCCGGCCCCGCCGCCCGGTCCATCCAGTCGGCCATCAGGTCGGCGGTCTGCCCGGCGTACAGCATCGACAGGTGGTTGGAGTTGGCGATCTCGCGCAACCCGACCGCCGACCCGGCCGCGATGTCGCCGTACTCGCTGCCGAAGTCGATGTCGCCGCCGAAAACCTCCTCGGCGGTCCGTACCGCCTCGTCCCGGACCAGGACCGGATCACCCTGGGCGACCAGGAACAGCATGTTGCGGGCGGTGACGCCGCCCTCCACCGAGGCGACCGACCCGCCGAGCGCCATCGTGGCCACCGGCCGTGTGTCGTGGGTGGCGAAGTCGACCACGGCGGCGGCACCCATGCTGTGCCCGGCGACGGCGATCCGCCGCTCGTCCACGTACGACTGCCGGGCCGCCCATTCGAAGACCGCGGCGAGGTCGGCGCGGCGCCCCTCGAAGCCGTGGATCTCGTGCCGGTCGGTGTTGCCGCCGTGCCCGCGGAAGTCGAAGGTGACCACCACGAAGCCGGCGTCGGCCAGCCGGCGGGCGAGCCAGTTCATCATCGAACGGTCCGCGGAGTGGCCGTGCGCCAGGACGACGGCCGGCAGGCCGCCGGGCGGCGACGGCGGCAGGTCGACCGTGCTGCTGTTGCCCGGCACCGCACCCGGCACGTACATCGTGGCGGGGATGCGGCCGTCGATGACGACGTCGCGGTGCGGGACGCCGCCGAGGTTACGGGCGCCGAGCTGGACGGCCAGCACGGCCGTGACGACGGTCAGCAGGCCGACCAGGCCGAGCCCCACCAGCCGCCGGCGCCGCCGTACAGGTTTGTCCGTCATCTCCCCCACCTCGTTTCGCCCGCCCGTTGATCCGGCGGTGTTACAGGGTCATGCTCCACACGCCGATCGGTACGCCGGTGGGGTCGGCCAGCTCGGCGAACGCGCCCGACTCGGCATCCATCATGGACGGTTCGGAGCGGACCGTGCCGCCGAGCTTCACCGCCTGCTCGACGGTGCCGCGCAGGTCGTCGGTGTAGACGAACAGCACGGTGCTGGCGGTGCCGACGATCGCCCCGTCGGCTTGGGTGATCATTCCGATCTCCTTGCCGTCGTGCCAGATGGTGGCCCCGATGACCTCCCCCAGCGGCGCGAACGGCTGGTACGTCCAGGCGAACAGCTCGGCGTAGAACGCCTTCGCGGCCTCGGGGTCCGGGGTACGGATGTCGAACCATTCGACGCTGCCGGTCGGCACAGCACTCACCTTCCCAGTCGGGATCGGTGGGCCGGGTCCGCCGGACCCGGCCCGGGGAACCTACGCGTAACGGGCGTGGACGGCGTTGAGGTAGCGGGTGATCCGGTGGTCGGCGTGGTCGGGGTCGAAGACGATGCTGAGCAGCACCTCCGGCGACAGCCCGATCGGGTGCTCCACGGCGTCGTAGTAGCGCTGGGCCGCCTGCTGGTAGAACACGTCGAGCACCGTGGTGTCGGTGTGCGAGGGCAGCCGCAGGCCGGCCTCGATCGAGGCGGAGACGCCGTGGAAGGCGAACTCCTTGACCGCCTCCTCGACCGTCATCGACTCGATCGGCCGCCGCTCCGGCTTGAAGTGCGGCACCGCCTCGGCGAGGCTGCCCTCGCCGAGGATGTCGTCCACGACGAGCTTGGCCAGCACCGGCGAGCAGTGGAAGCCGTCCCGGTAGGTGCCGGTGGCGACCAGCAGCCCGTCGATCGACGTACGGCCGATCAGCGGGAAACCGTCGATCGCGACGGGGCGGTTGCCGACCAGCCAGCTCACCACGTCGGAGTAGAACAGCCGGTGGTCGAGCTGCTCGCGGGCCACCTGCACGAGGAACTCGCTCATGCCGATGTCGGGGGTGTGTGCCGGCTCGGAGAACAGCAGGTTGGTGGCGCCGAGGTATTCGACCCCGTCACCGAGCGGGATCGCGTGCAGGCCGCAGGAGCCGGAGCGGTTCGGCGTACGCACCACGTGCTGGAAGCCGACGCCGACCCGCCGCTGGGTCTGGACCGCGATGCCCTTGCCGGCGAACATCGCCGGGACGCTGCCCTCCTCGAAGACGCTGGTGAGCGGGCCGCTGAACGAACCGGCGGCGAGGAGGACGGTGCCGGCGCTCAGCGTGCTGCCGTCGGCCAGGCTCACCCCGCGTACGGTGCCGTTTTCCACCTCGAAGCCGGCGGCCTCGCCGTCGACGAACCGTACGCCGTGCCGGGTCGCGGCGGTCTCCAGCGCCGACAGGACGGCGCGGGCGTCGATCGCGCCCTCGCGCGGCAGGTGCAGGGCGCGCAGCGGCCGGGCCTCGGCCAGCGGGTCCAGGCCGGGGATGTCGGCGGGCGCGATCTCCTCGTGCGGTTCGTCGAACTTGGCCAGCGCCGCCAGGAGGGCCGCGAAGTTCTCGTCGTCCAGGTGGCCGGACTTGGCGTTGAGCAGCACGGTCGTGCCGTGGCTCAGCGACTTGTCGACGTCGGCGACGCCGGACTCCTGCTTGAGCTGCTCCAGCCAGGCGGGCCAGGCGTCCAGCGCGTCGCGGCAGAGCTGGAACTTGGCCTGGCTGGCCGGCGACATCAGGGTGTACTTGGTGATCTCGCCGAAGGTGTTGAGCATGGCGCCGGCGGCCATCGAGGCGGCGCCCGAGCGGTGCCGCGGTCCGAGCACGACGATGCTCGTCCCCGGGGAACGCCGGGCCAACTCGTAGGCGATGGAGGTGCCGATGACGCCGTTTCCGACCACGACTACGTCAATTGAATCCTGCTCAGGCATTTGTTCGCTCCCTGGCTGGCGGCGCGTGACGCTGCTGACTGTTGCCAATTTCCATGCAAGCTATACGCCGGTACGTACCGGCTGGAAAATTCTGTTAGATGTCTGATGCCATTAATTCGGCCGCCGAAGACGGCGGCGAGTCGCCGGTGGTGGCCGTACCGGAACTGAACGGACAGCCGGTGGCCGGGGTGGCCGCCGGGGCGAGGAAATTCGGCAGCAGTTCGGCGGTGTCGTAGTACCGGTGGAATACCGGGGTCTGCGAACTGGACATCGGTGGCACGATCCAACTCCAGTCCGCCGGGCATATCCGGCCGGCCCGTTCCTCACTGCGCAGATGCGTGATGAATCGGGCGGACTCCGTATGGTGGTCGGTGATGGTGACGTTGGCCTTACGGAACGAGTAGAGGACCGACCGGTTGAGTTCGACCAGGGCCCGGTCCCGCCACAGGGTGTGCTCGGCCGAGGTGTCCAGGTCGAGAAGTTTGGCGACCGCCGGCAGCATGTCGTAGCGGTCGATGTCGCCGAAGTTGCGCGCGCCGATCTCGGTGCCCATGTACCAGCCGTTGAACGGTGCCGCCTGGTAGGTGATGCCACCGATCCGCAGCGCCATGTTGCTGATCGCCGGTACGGCGTGCCAGCGCAGCCCCAGGCCGGCGATCGTGTCCAGTTCCGGGTGCTCGATGTCGACTTCCAGTACGGCGTCGGCCGGTAGCTCGGCGAGCATCGGCCGGCCACCGGCGGGTTCGACGATGAGCGGCAGGACGTCGAACCGGCCGGGCGGGCTTGGCGGCTGCCAGCCGAGCGAGCGGGCCAGCTCGGTCAGCTCGACGTTGCGCGGGTCGCCGCGGACCGACCCGTCCGGCTCGCGGTAGCCGGCGTAGCGGATGAGCTGGTCGTTGACGATCCGGGGCCCCGGCCGGCCGGGCCGGTCCGGCGGAAGCACGGTGATGACCGGACGGATCCGGCCCTTATTGGTGGCCGCCCGCAGGTGGTCGACGCAGGCGAGCATCACGTCCCGCCCGGTCGTGGCGGTGCGGAGGTCGCGTACCTGCAGGCTGCGCCAGTAGAGCCGGCCGATGCAGGCGTCGCTGTTGCGCCAGGCGACCCGGGCACCGAACCGCAGCTCGTCGGCGGTCTGCTCGTACGTTCCGGTCTCGGCGATCTGCCGGCGGACCTCGGCGACGCGTTCCGTCGGCGGGCCGAGGGCCGGCGTCTCGGCGTGGTACTGCCGGATGAAGGCTTCCGCCTCCTCGACGGCCGCCGGTGCGGGCAGTTCCGCCAGTGGCGCCGACCGGCTCGGCCGGCGCGACGGCGGCGGCGACCAGATGCGGCTGGGGACGGTCATGGTCACTCCTGATCGCTCGCGGAGGTCGGTGGCGTCCCTAGCCCGGCTCGCCCGGGGTGCTGGCGGCGGTGGGTACGGTCTCCACCGGCTGGTCGGTGCCGCGCATCACGAGTTGGGCGCCGTCGAGATCGTCGGGGTCGCCTTCGCAGTCGATGACGACGATCTGGCCCGGCTTCAACTCGTTGAACAGGATCCGCTCGGACAGGTTGTCCTCGATGTCACGCTGGAT
>NZ_JBFBCH010000003.1:0-46081 GCF_040683055.1 Polymorphospora sp. NPDC051019
CCCGGTTACATTCCGAACCCGGAAGCTAAGCCCTCCAGCGCCGATGGTACTGCACTCGTGAGGGTGTGGGAGAGTAGGACACCGCCGGACTTCTTCATGGTTGTGGGCCATCCGATTCCGGGTGGCCCACAACCATTTTTGCTTTCGGTCGTGTTTCCCGACGACGACGCAGGCGTTGTTCAGTCGCGGGTCTGGACGTCGGAGCGGATGTCGCGCAGCAGTGCGGCGCCCTCGCCGGTGTCGCGGCCCGGGAACAGCGCGATCGCGATGCTGCCGTGGTCGGCCCAGCCGCACACCGAGATGTCGCCGTCGCTGCCCCGGCTGACCCCACACTTCATCACGCCACCGAGCGGGCCGGCCTCCACCTTGCGTACGTCGGAGACGGCGCCGGTGTCGTCGGCCACCAGGTCGAACATCGAGTCCAGGTCGCGTTCCGGGCTCCACAGCAGCGTGGTGCCGCCGAAGAGCAGCACGCTGCGCTCGGACTCGGCCGGATCGCCGTACACGGCTCCGACGCTCTCGTCGAGGTCGATGCCGGCGGCGAACGCCGTACGCAGGTAGTCGGCGGTGGTCTGGGCCCGTTCGCTGGTGTCCCGCTTGAGACCGGCCGCGGTCGGTGGCGTACTGAGGGTGGTGTCCTTCTGCTGGGTGATCCGCAGCACGGCGGAACCGACGACCCCGGCACCGACCAGGCCGGCGACCAGGACCAGCCCACCGACGATCCGGCGGCGACGGGACACCTTCGCCGGCCGGGACGGGCGCTCGTCGGTCGGGAACTCCTCGTCGCGCCCGGCCGGGGTGACGTCGATCGGTTCGGGCTCCGTGGAGGAGCCGGGCCGGCGGGCGAAGAGGCTGTCGTCCGACATGCCGTCACCGTACGCGAAACGGTGGTGGCGCACGTCGGCGGTCACGGAACCCTCCGTAGACTCGCGGGGTGACCGAGACTCCGCAGACCCGCAGCACCGACGCACCCACCCTCCCCGGGCAGTACCAGCCGGGCGAGGTAGAGCAGCGACGGTATGAGCAATGGGTATCCGCGGGGCTCTTCGAGGCGTCGGCCGACAGTGACCGGCCGCCGTACGCGATCGTCATCCCGCCGCCGAACGTCACCGGTTCGCTGCACGTCGGGCACGCCCTCGACCACACCATCCAGGACGCGCTGATCCGCCGCAAGCGGATGCAGGGTTTCGAGGCGCTGTGGCTGCCCGGCATGGACCACGCCGGAATCGCCACCCAGAACGTCGTCGAGCGGCAGCTCGCCGGGCAGGGCCTGTCCCGCCACGACCTCGGCCGGGAGAAGTTCGTCGAGCGGGTGTGGCAGTGGAAGGCCGAGTCCGGCGGCGCGATCCTCGGCCAGATGCGCCGGCTCGGCGACTCCGTCGACTGGAGCCGCGAGCGCTTCACGATGGACGAGGGCCTGTCCCGGGCCGTCCAGACGATCTTCAAGCGGCTTTACGACGAGGGTCTGATCTACCGCGCCGAGCGCATCATCAACTGGTGTCCGCGCTGCCTGACCGCCCTGAGCGACATCGAGGTCGAGCACAGCGACGACGACGGCGAGCTGGTGTCGATCCGCTACGGCGAGGGCGACAACTCGATCGTGGTGGCCACCACCCGGGCCGAGACGATGCTGGGTGACACGGCGGTGGCGGTGCACCCCGACGACGAGCGCTACAAGCACCTGGTCGGCACCGAGGTCGAGCTGCCGCTGACCGGGCGCCGGATCCCGATCGTCGCCGACGCGCACGTCGACCCGGCGTTCGGCACCGGCGCGGTCAAGGTGACCCCGGCGCACGACCCCAACGACTTCGAGATCGGCCAGCGGCACTCGCTGCCCAACCTGACGATCATGGACGAGCGGGGAGTGATCACCGCGCACGGCCCGTTCGAGGGCCTGGACCGCTTCGAGGCCCGCCCGGCGATCGTCGACGCGCTGCGCGAGCAGGGCCGGATCGTCGCGGAGAAGCGGCCGTACGTGCACGCCGTCGGGCACTGCTCGCGGTGCAAGACGACGGTCGAGCCCCGGCTGTCGTTGCAGTGGTTCGTCAACACCGGCCCGCTGGCCAAGGCGGCCGGCGACGCGGTACGCGACGGCCGTACCCGGATCGAGCCCGCCGAACTCGCCAAGCGCTACTTCGCCTGGGTCGACAACATGCACGACTGGTGCATCTCGCGGCAGCTGTGGTGGGGGCACCGGATCCCGGTCTGGTACGGCCCGCAGGGCGAGGTCGTCTGCGTCGGGCCGGACGAGCGGCCGCCGGGGACCGAGGAGCAGGGCTGGCGGCAGGACGAGGACGTACTCGACACCTGGTTCTCCAGCGCGCTGTGGCCGTTCTCGACCCTGGGCTGGCCCGACGACACCGCCGACCTGCGCCGCTTCTACCCGACCTCGGTGCTGGTCACCGGCTACGACATCCTGTTCTTCTGGGTCGCCCGGATGATGATGTTCGGTCTGTACGCCCTCGACGGTCGGCAGCCGTTCGACGTCGTCGCCCTGCACGGCATGGTCCGTGACCAGTTCGGCAAGAAGATGTCGAAGTCGTTCGGCAACGTCGTCGACCCGCTGGACTGGATCGAGCGGTTCGGCGCCGACGCGACCCGGTTCACCCTCGCCCGGGGTGCCAACCCCGGATCGGACGTACCGGTCAGCGAGGAGTGGTGTCAGGGCTCCCGCAACTTCTGCAACAAGCTGTGGAACGCCACCCGGTTCGCGCTGATGAACGGCGCCCACGTCCAGGGTGACCTGCCCGACCCGGCCGAACTGTCGACCGTCGACCGGTGGATCCTGTCCCGGCTGCGCCAGGTCGTCGGCGAGGTCGACGAGCAGTTCGAGGCGTACGAGTTCGCGAAGGTCTGCGACACCCTCTACCACTTCGCCTGGGACGACGTCTGTGACTGGTACGTCGAGCTGACCAAGCCGGTGCTCGCCGCCGGCGGGCCGGCCGCCGACGCCACCCGGCGGGTGCTCGGGCACGTGCTCGACCAGTTGATGCGGCTGCTGCACCCGGTGATCCCGTTCGTCACCGAGGAACTCTGGATCGCGCTGAACGGTGGCGGCACGGTCGTCACGGCCGCCTGGCCGGTCGCCGACGACGCGCTGCTCGACCCCGCTGCCGAGACCGAGATCGCGGCGCTGCAGAAGGTGGTGACCGAGGTCCGCCGGTTCCGGTCCGACCAGGGCCTCAAGCCCGGCCAGCGGGTCGCCGCCCGGCTCGGCGGCCTGGCCGGCGCCGGCATCGCGGCCCACGAGCCGCTGATCCGTGCGCTGGTCCGGCTCGACCCCGCCGGCGCCGACTTCGCGGCCACCGCCACCCTGGCCGTCTCGGCCGCGGTCACCGTCGAGTTGGACACCCGCGGCTCGATCGACGTCGCCGCCGAGCGGGCCCGGCTGGAGAAGGACCGGGCCGCCGCCGAGAAGGAGATCGCGCAGTGCCGGGGCAAGCTCGGCAACGCGGCGTTCGTCGGCAAGGCCCCGGAGGCGGTCGTCAACAAGATCAAGGACCGCCTGGCGGCGGCCGAGGCCGATCTCGTACGCGTCTCGGCAGCCCTGGCGGCGTTGCCGTCATGACCGAGCGGAGCGAGGGGCGCATGACCGACCGGAGCGAGGTCATCGGTTGGCTCAGGGGGAGTCAGGGGACCGCCGAGCGGAGCGAGGTGGGCGCATGACCAAGGGGGAGTTCGCGGAGGTCGACGCGGCGCTGGCCGGGCGGGGCTTCACCCGGATGGTCTTCGACCTCGGTCGGATCGAGGAACTGCTCGACCTGCTCGGCAGCCCGCAGCGGGCGTACCCGTCGATCCACCTGACCGGGACCAACGGCAAGACGTCGACGGCCCGGATGATCGACTCACTGCTGCGGGCGTTCGGGCTGCACACCGGCCGGTACACCAGCCCACATCTGGAGACGGTGCGGGAGCGGATCAGCCTCGACGGCGAACCGGTCGGCGAGGAGCGGTTCGTGGCGACGTACCGGGAGGTCGAGCCGCTGGCCGCGCTGGTCGACGCCCGGTCCGACGAGCCGCTGACGTACTTCGACATGACCACGGCGCTGGCGTTCGCGGCGTTCGCCGACGCGCCGGTCGACGTGGCGGTGGTCGAGGTCGGGCTGGGCGGTGCCGAAGACGCCACCAACGTGTTGCAGGCCGGGGTCTGTGTGATCACCCCGATCGGCCTGGACCACACCGAGTGGCTCGGTGACACGGTGCAGGACATCGCGCTCGCCAAGGCCGGGATCATCCACAAGGGAGCGACGGTGGTCTCGGCGGCCCAGGACGAGGAGGCGGCCCGGCCGCTGCTCGAGCGGTGTGCCGAGGTGGGGGCGACGATCGCCCGGGAGGGCAGCGAGTTCGGCGTACTGCGCCGGTCGATGGCCGTCGGTGGCCAGGTGCTGACCATCCAGGGGCTCGGCGGCGTCTACGACGAGATCTTCATCCCGCTGCACGGCGCGCACCAGGCGCAGAACGCGGCGGTGGCGCTGGCCGCCGTCGAGGCGTTCCTCGGTGCCGGTGCCAACCGTCAGCTGCAGATCGACGCCGTACGCGAGGGGTTCGCCGCGGCCACATCGCCGGGGCGGCTCGAACGGGTGCGTACGGCGCCGACGATCCTGCTCGACGGTGCCCACAACCCGCACGGGATGACCGCGACGGTCACCGCGTTGCAGGAGGAGTTCGCGTTCAGCCGGCTTGTCGCCGTCGTCGCGGTGCTCGGTGACAAGGACGCGTCCGGCCTGCTCGACCTGCTGGAGCCGGTCGTCGACGCGGTGGTGGTGACCCGGAACAGTTCACCGCGGGCGATGCCGGCCGAGGATCTGGCGGCCCTGGCGGTGGACGTGTTCGGCGAGGACCGGGTCGAGGTGGCCGCGACGATGCCGGACGCGATCGAGGCGGCGGTACGGCTCGCCGAGGCCGACGTGGAGGGCGAGCTGAGCGGGGTCGGGGTGGTCGTCACCGGTTCCGTGGTCACGGTCGCCGACGCGCGCCGGCTGCTGAAGCGATGAGCGGCCCGACGGACGGAGCGCCCGGGCGGCCGGACGGGGCGGGGCCGGCCGACGCCACGCCGTCCGGTCCGGCCGGTGGGCGACCGTCCGGGCTGCGTGACCCGGTACGGGCCGTACGCGGGCTCGGCGCGGGCACGCTGGTCATCGAGACGGTCGTGCTGTTGCTGGCGATCCAGCCGATCCGGGTCCTCGGTGGAAACCTGAGCGGCTCCGCGATCGCCGTCGTGGTGGGGCTGGCGGTGGCGGCGGTGGTGCTGGCCGGCATGATGCGCCGCCCGTGGGCGTGGCACGGCGGCACCGCGCTCCAGGTGCTGCTGCTGTTCGCCGGGTTCCTGCACTGGTCGCTGGGGGTGCTCGGGTTGGTCTTCGGCCTGGTGTGGCTGTACGTGCTGCACGTCCGGCGGACGATCCTCGGCTGACCGGCGCGCCGGTCAGCGGGCGCGCGGCCGGCGGGTCAGTCGGTGCGGTCGCGCCACTCGGTCAGCGCGATGCCGTGGCCGTCGGGGTCCTTGAACGCGGCCGCCCACTGCTCCACCCGGGCACCCCGGTTGACCACCCTCGGCTCGGAGGTGAACCGGACCCCGTTGGCCCGCAACTGCCGGTAGGCGGCCTGCACGTCGGCCACGTCGAGGTTGAGGTGGGTCACCCGGCGGTTGACCGGGGTCACGTCGGGGGTCGCCCACAGGACCAGCCGGGTGTTGCCCGACGCCAGGACGGCGTTGTTGTCGCCGCCGTCGATCTCGTTGAAGCCCAGCATGTCGCGGTAGAACGCCACGGACCGGGGCAGGTCGGCGACGGTCACGGTGATTCCGGAACCGCTGATGATCCCGCCCGACGACACCGGACCGGTGTCGGCCGGCGGGCGCGCTCCGAGGCCCGGGTCGGGATCCAGGTCGATGTCGAGGTCGTCGTGGGCGCCGGCGTCCGGACCGGGCTTGCGGGCGGTCGTGGGTGGGTCCGCGACGGTGGTGCCGCCCGACGCGGTGGCCGTGGCCGTCGCCGAACCACCGGCAGCGGCCGCGCCGGCGGGCGCGGGGGTGCCGGACGACCTGCGCGCCGCCTCGCTGTCGTCCAGACCGGAGTGTTCGGGTTCCGGGGCGAAATGCTCGGCCGGATCGGGGTATTCCGGGGAGACGGTCCGCTGCCGGGGCCGGTGCGGGCTCGGCTTGGCCCGCTTGGCCAGCGGCGGCGCCGCCGGGGACGGGTCGACGAGGGTGCCCTCCAGCACGATCGGACCGCCCGGGCGCTGGTCGTGGTGGATGATCACGGGCTCGCCCCGCGGCCGGTCGAGGTCGTCGTCGAGGTCGACCGGCAGCGGCTCGACCATGGGCCCGAAGTCGTCGTCGGGGTCACGCCGCTGCCACGGTGGCAGGTCCTGCTCGATGAGGATCTCGTCGTCGAGCGGCTCGTGGTCGTGGAACTCCGGCGGCAGGTGCTCGGCGCTCATCGCCGCCTCGGCGTGCGTCAGCACGTCGTCCCAGAGGATGCGGACGTGCCGCGGGTCGTCGATGGCAACCATGATCGGGAGCGTCGCGCCGGGGTCGGGCCACTTCGTCACCGGGACCCGCGGGTCGCGTACCTTCACCGAGCGCGGGGGGACACCCGGGGCGTCGATCACGATCTGCATCTCGCACCGGCCGTAGGTCGACGACGCCGGCGGTTCGGTGGCGCTGTGCACGTGGGCGACACCGGCCACCCAGGCGCGGGCGCCGCGGCGCATGGCGGTGACCACCAGGAAGCTGACCGCCAGCACCAGCAGTGCCACGCCCAGCGCCACGATCGCCCAGCTCATCATGCCGGCGCCGAAGAGGATCACGAAGGTGGCGAAGGTGCCGAGCACCGCGGCCGCGAGCTTGCGTACGGGTGCAATCGGTCGACGACGGCCGTTCGCCACGATGGACCTCCCCCTGTGATTACCAGTCAGGCTAGGCCCGGGCACCGGGGAAGGGAAGTCCGGTCGATGCCCGGCGGCCGCCGCCGGTGGCCCGTCGCGGCCTCGCTAGGCTGACGGGGCTCGAGCGGTACCCGCGTACGCAGGAGGAGAAACCCGTGTCGACCAGCAGCCCTGTCGAGCAGACGCTCGTCCTGATCAAGCCCGACGCGGTCCGCCGCGGCCTGGTCGGGGAGATCATCGGTCGGTTCGAACGCAAGGGGCTGCGCCTGGACGCCACGGTGCTGCGGACCATGGACGGCGATCTGGCCGACCAGCACTACGCCGAGCACGTCGACAAGGCGTTCTACCCGCCGCTGCGCGAGTTCATGACCGGCGGCGCGCTCGTGGCGCTGGTCGTCTCCGGTGACCAGGCGATCGACGTCGTACGCGCCCTGGTCGGCGCGACCGACGGGCGCAAGGCCGCCGCCGGCACGATCCGGGGCGACCTGGCGCTGTCGAACCGGGAGAACCTGGTGCACGCCTCCGACTCGCCGGACAGCGCCAAGCGGGAGATCGAACTCTGGTTCCCCGCCGGGGTCTGACCGCACGTTTCGTCGTACCGGTGACATAGCTTTCCCGGCATGGCCGCGACCGCTACCTATTCGTACCTGCGCCCGTCCGGGCTGGCCCCCGACGACGGGCGGCTGACCCTGCAAACCTCGGGTGGGCCGGCGGCCCACCCGAGGTTCTTCACCGGTTTCGTGACCGCGCCCGAGGCCGCCGCCGTCGGGCTGCTGGCGGTCGCCGAGGTCGCCCGCACCCGCTACTTCCAGCCGCTCGCCCCGGCCAGCCTGGACCCGGTGGTGACCGGCGGCCTGGACCGGCTGCGGTTCGAGTCGTTCTCCGGCTGCTGCGGGGTCTACGCCCGGCTCGACGTGCTGCCCGCCGGCCTCGACGGCGACATCGTCGAACACGGCACCACCAACGTCGACGTCAACGCGCCGCTGCGGCAGGCGCTGGCCCGGGTCGGCAACACCGACCCGATGCACCTGGCGGTCGGCCCCGACGACCTGACCGTGACCACCTGGGACGGTCCGGTGGTGGAGAAGAAGGTGCCGCTGCCGTCGCGCTGGCTGCGCGGCTTCGCCGAGGCCCAGGTGATCACGTCCGGGTTCGATCCCCGCGCCGAGATCGACGCCCGGGAGGCGACCCAGTTCCTGCGCCGGCTGCCCGGCGGCACCGACCGGTCGACGCTGTGGGTGGTCCCCGCCGGCCGGTCGCTGCGACTCACCTCCCGGCCGGTGCCGGGCGCGGTCTGCCTGCCCGGCGCGGGCCGGCTGGTCGCGCTGCGCCCGTTCCTGCGCTTCGCGACCGCGCTGCGGATCTACGGGCCACCGGTCGGCGCCGGCAGCGGCCCGGTCGCCAGCACCTGGGAGCTGCGGTCACCGGCGATGCGTCTCACGCTGACCCTGTCGCCCGAGCCGCACCGCGGCTTCTCCGGCGAGGGCGCGGTGCTCGCCGCGCTCTCCGGCGACGACGTCGCCGACGACGCCGACCTGATCAGCGCCCTGCTGTCGTGGGACCCGACGATCGACGTCGACGCGCTCGCCGCCGGCTCGGGACTCGCCGCCGACCGGGTCCGGGCCGCGCTGGCCCAACTCGGCACCGCCGGCCGGGTCGGCTTCGACGTGGCCGAGGCCGGCTATTTCCACCGGGTCCTGCCGTACGACGCGGCGGCCGCCGAGCGGCTCAACCCCCGGCTGGTCGCGGCCCGGGCCCTCGTCGAGGCCGGTGCCGTCACGGTCACCGGTGACCGGGCGACCGTACGCAGCGGCGACGGCTCCTACCAGGTGCGGATCGCCGACGGGCGGCTGTCGTGCACCTGCCTGTGGTGGGCGAGGCACCGCGGCGACCGGGGGCCGTGCAAGCACGCGCTCGCGGTCCGGATCGTCAGCTCGCCGGCATCGGCCGAGGTTCGTGCGGTCGCCGAGCGGAACGGGGTGGACGCGTGACCGGTGACCTGTGGGAGCGGCTGCGGCCCGGCCTGGACGACGGTAAGGCCGACCGGGTCGCAGCCCTGCTGAAGTCGGTCGACGAGACCGAACGGCTCACCGCCGCGAAACCCCTCGAGGCGTACGTCCGGACGCTGTCGGAGCACGGCTGGGAGCGGCAGTCGGCGATCGTCCGCGCCATCGGGGTGGCCGCGGTCGGCTGCCTGCCCTCGGCGGCCCGCGCCGGCACCCTGCTCTGCCGGCGCGACGTACGGTGGCACTGGGACGACCTGTCGATCCCGTTGATGGTCGAGTTGGCCACCATTCGGGAGATCGACTGGCTCGGTGCCCTGGCCCTGCGGATGGCGGCCAAGCTCGACGCCAGGGGATGGGGCAACGACTGGCGTCCGGTGGCCGACCTCGTCCTCGCGGGCGGCGCCACCCCGCCCGCCGACGCGCCGTTCGTCCGCGGGTGGCTCCTCGCCCGGCCGATCGCGCGGCACAACGCCCGGCACGACACCCGGCCCGTTCCGCTCGCCGACCGGCTGCGCGACGACCCGTTCCTCGACCCGCTGCTGCCGGCGGTCTTCGAGCTCGACGGGATCGGCGACGTGCTCGGCAACCGGGGCTGGAGCGCGGAAACCGGTTCCTGGGACACCGCGCTCGTCTACCCGACCGCGCTGGCCGCCCTGGCCGCCGAGGGCCGGGTCGACCGGAAGCTGCTGCTCGACGGGTGCGTGAGCCGCTTCCTGCGCGGGGACCGCCCGGGCGCCCTGCGCGCCTTCGTCGCCCTGCACGACGCGCTGGAGCCGACCCTCGACGAGGCCGTCGAGCGGCGGCTCGACTACGTACGGCTGCTGTCCGAGGCGCCGGCGCCGGTGGCCCTGCTCGCCCTGAAGGCCCTCAAGCCGGTCGACGACGCCGGCCAGCTGGAACTCACGACCCTGCTCGACGCCAGCGCCGCAGTGCTGCGCCGGGAGGAGAAGGGCCTCGTACGCAAGCAGCTCGTCTGGCTCGACCGGCTTGTCCGGCGGCATCCCGACCGGGCCGGCGAGGTGCTGGCCACCCTCGCGACCGCCTGCGGGCACCCCGCGCTCGACGTACAGGAACGTGCCCTGACCGGGCTCGCCCGGCACCGGGCCCGACTCGACCCCGCCAGTCTCGGCGGGGCGCTGGAGGAGCTGGACGCCAGCCTGCACGCCCGGGCCGTCGAACTGCTCGGCGTCACGGTCGCCGCCCCCGAACCGGCGCCGTTCTGGATCCCGGCCGGGATCGCCCCGCCGGCGCCGATGCCGCCGCCCATCGGCGGCCCCGCCGAACTGGCCGAGGAGATCGCGGTACTGGCGACGGCCACCTCCGGCACCGCCGTCGCCTGGGAGCGGATCCTCGCCGCGCTGGTGTCCCTGCGGGCCACCGACCCGGCCGCCCTGACCGAGGCACTCGCCCCGGTGCTGGCGACACACCACGAGACGCTCACCCACGGCCACTGGACGGCGGGACTCCTCGGCGAGTTCGGCGAGGCGGTGCGGAGCGCGATCGGCACCCGCCGGCGCGGCCCCGCCTGGCAGCGGGCGATCACCGCCGTCCGGTTGATGCTCAACGGCGGCCAGCCCGACCTGCTGGAGTTCAAGGTACGGCCCAGCCCGCGCCGGGTGCTCGCCCTGCGGCTGGCCGAGATCGCCGTACAGCTCGACCGGGCGCCGGTGCCGGCCCTGGTCGCCACCCCGACCTCGGCGAACGGCCAGCTCGACGCCGCCACGCTCGTCGAGCGGCTGGCCAGGGCCGAGGAGGCCGGCTGGCAGCCGTGGCGGCTCGACCTCGAACAGGCCATGCTGCGGGTGTCGCCGGAGGTCGACCCGCTGGTCGTCAAGCGGGCCGAGGCGCTGCGCTCACCGGGCGGCCGGTGGGTCGCCGAGTGGTTCGCCGCCGGCGGGCTGGCCACCCCGGCCCCGGTCCGCACCGAGCAGCGGCTCACCTCCGACCACTACAGCGTCTCACCCGACCCGGGGCGCCGGGTGGTCGTCGGGCTCCAACCCGCCGGCCCGTCCCGGGGGATCATCGAAGAGATGCTGTGCGACATCAGGTTCGCCAACCGGGCCTACCACCTGCAATACCAGGGGGCGGACGTGTGGTGGCCGGCGGTGCTGCCGTACCACCGGGAGGTGATCGCCGCCTGGGCGCTCCCGAACCTGGCGGCGATGGCCGACTCCGACGCCCGTGACGACGGCCCCATCCTGCCGGTGCTCGCCGAGTGCGGCGGCCCGGTCGGGCCGGCGATGACCCTCGCACTGACCTACACGCTGGCGGCCAGGCAGGAGGCCGACCGGGTGGCGGGCGTGGACGCGCTGCTCACCCTCGCCACCGACCCGCGCTTCGACGCGGCGGCGGTCGGCCGGGAACTCGGCGGCCTCGGCGCGGACAGTGCGATCAAGGTCGGGCGGGTGGTGCCCGGACTCACCGACGCGTTCCGTGCCGGGGCCGGTGCGGCCGTGTGGGACATCGTCGCCGCCGCCGTGCCCTACCTGCTCAGCGCCGCCAAGCCGCCGCCGGGCACCCCGGACCTGTTGGCGCTCGGGACGCAGACGGCGGCGGCGCTGGGGCGTCGTACGCCGATCGAGGCGGTCGCCGGCGTCGCCGCGCGGGGTGGCGGCAGCCGCCTGGTGACCGAGGCCCGCCGCCTCCACCAGACCCTGACCGCCTGAACCCCCACCCGTGGCCCGACCCGTGCTCGGCGTGGTGGTGGGCCGAGTTGATCGTCTGCTGTTCAAAGGATGCGATACGGCGTGTCGGCCGGCTTGTCAGCAGACGATCACCGGCAGGCACGGCCCGCCGCGCCGATCGAGGTGATGTATGCCGCAAGACGGGCAGGATCGTCACAACTGCTCCTTGATCGACGCGGCAGGTGGACCGGCTGCCGGGCGGCTGGCGCAAGGCGCCCCGGAGGAGGGAATCCGGTGGGGGTGGCGGGGGCGGCTCGGGTAGCCTGGACAGCCACAGGCGTTGACCCGGCCATCACCGGTGAGCCTCCGGAAGAAAGGGCCTCACGGGCGGATCAGCACCCGCGAGCCTGACTAGAACCGGACGGGTTCGGCCCGTGACAGCCGACCAACGAGTGGGCGGTCGCACCATCGGACCGCCAAGCGGGGTGGTACCGCGGGCACGCGGGGCGCCGTGACGGCGTACCGGAGGCTCGTCCTCGCAGACCACGACAGTGAGCTGCACCGAGGAGAGCGACCCGCGATGGCTTATCCGAAGCATGCCCCCGACGGCACCGGCGTGCCGGCGAGCCCCGACCTGCCCGCGGTCGAGGCCCGGGTGCTGGAGCACTGGACGGCCGACAAGACCTTCGAGACCAGCGTCGAGACCCGCGACGCCGGCCCGGACGGCGCCAACGAGTTCGTCTTCTACGACGGGCCGCCGTTCGCCAACGGGCTGCCGCACTACGGGCACCTGTTCACCGGGTACGTGAAGGACGTGGTGCCGCGCTACCAGACGATGCGCGGGCGGCGGGTCGAGCGGCGCTTCGGCTGGGACTGCCACGGCCTGCCCGCCGAGGTTGTCGCGGAGAAGCAGCTCGGCATCACCACCAAGGCCGAGATCGTCGAACTGGGCATCGAGCGGTTCAACGACGCCTGCCGCACGTCGGTGCTCCAGTACACCCACGACTGGGAGCGCTACGTCACCCGGCAGGCCCGCTGGGTCGACTTCGCCAACGACTACAAGACCCTCGACCTGGACTACATGGAAAGTGTCATGTGGGCCTTCAAGACCCTGCACGACAAGGGTCTGGTCTACGAGGGCTTCAAGGTGCTGGCCTACTGCTGGCGGTGCGAGACGCCGCTGTCCAACACCGAGACCCGGATGGACGACGTCTACCGCGACCGGCAGGACCCGACGCTGACCGTCTGGTTCCAGCTCGACGCCGCGCCGGACGCGCCCGAGCCGGTCGCCGGGCCGGTTAAGGTCGGCGTCTGGACGACCACGCCGTGGACCCTGCCGTCCAACCTGGCCCTCGCCGTCGGCCCGGACATCGAGTACGCCGTACTGGAGCGCGACGGGGAGCGCTTCGTCGTCGGGGCCGCGCGGGTCGCGGCGTACGCCAAGGAGCTGGACGGGTTCACCCAGGTCGGCACCGTTCTCGGCCGGGACCTGGTCGGGCGCCGCTACACCCCGCTGTTCGACTTCCTCGTCGGGCAGGCCGGGCCGAACGCCTACCAGGTGCTCGGCGCCGAGTTCGTGACCACCGAGGACGGCACCGGGGTGGTGCACCTGGCACCGGCGTTCGGTGAGGACGACCAGGCCACCTGCAACGCGGCCGGGATCCCGACGATCGTCACGGTCGACGAGCACACCCGGTTCACCGCGCTGGTCCCGTCGTACGAGGGTCAGCAGGTCTTCGACGCCAACAAGCCGGTGATCCGGGAGCTGAAGGAGCGGGGGGTGGTGCTGCGGCACGAGACCTACACCCACTCCTACCCGCACTGCTGGCGCTGCGACACCCCGCTGGTCTACAAGGCGGTGTCGTCGTGGTTCGTCGAGGTGACGAAGTTCCGGGACCGGATGGTCGAACTCAACCAGCAGATCAACTGGATCCCGGGGCACGTCAAGGACGGCTCGTTCGGCAAGTGGCTGGCCAACGCCCGGGACTGGTCGATCAGCCGGAACCGGTTCTGGGGCTCGCCGATCCCGGTGTGGAAGTCCGACGACCCGAACTACCCGCGGCTGGACGTCTACGGCTCGCTGGCCGAGCTGGAGCGCGACTTCGGCGTGCAGGTCACCGACCTGCACCGGCCGCAGATCGACACCCTCGTACGCCCCAACCCCGACGACCCGACCGGGAAGTCGATGATGCGCCGGGTGCCGGAGGTGCTGGACTGCTGGTTCGAGTCGGGCTCGATGCCGTTCGCCCAGGTGCACTACCCGTTCGAGAACGCGGACTGGTTCGAGCACCACTACCCGGGCGACTTCATCGTCGAGTACATCGGGCAGACCCGGGGCTGGTTCTACACCATGCATGTGCTGGCGACGGCACTCTTCGACCGGCCGGCGTTCCGCAACTGCATGAGCCACGGCATCCTGCTCGGCGCCGACGGCCGCAAGATGTCCAAGAGCCTGAAGAACTATCCGGACGTCTACCACGTGTTCAACTCGCACGGGTCGGACGCGATGCGCTGGATGCTGATGGCGTCGCCGGTGCTGCGTGGCGGCGACATGGCGGTGACCGAGGTCGGCATCCGCGACGCCGTACGGCAGGTGCTGCTTCCACTGTGGAACGTCTGGTACTTCTTCTCGCTCTACGCCAACGCCGACGGCTACGAGGCGGTGCGCCGTACCGACTCGACGCACCTGCTCGACCGCTACGTGCTGGCCAAGACCGGCGAGCTGGTCTCGACCGTGCAGGCCCAGATGGACGAGTACGACATCTCCGGCGCCTGCGCGACCGTGCGGTCCTACCTGGACGCGCTGACCAACTGGTACGTCCGCCGGTCGCGGGACCGCTTCTGGTCCGGTGACCGCGACGCCTTCGACACCCTCTACACGGTGCTGGAGACGCTGTGCCGGGTGGTGGCGCCGCTCGCCCCGCTCACCGCCGAGGAGATCTGGCGCGGGCTGACCGGGGAGCGGTCGGTGCACCTGACCGACTGGCCGTCGGCCGACGAGTTCGCCGCCGCCGGCCCGGCGGGGGCGCTCGACGGGCATGCCCTGGTCGCGGCGATGGACGCCACCCGGGACGTCTGCTCGGCGGCACTGTCGCTGCGCAAGGCGAAGGGCCTGCGGGTCCGGCTGCCGCTGCCGGCGCTGACCGTGGCCAGCCCGTCGGCCGACGCGCTGCGGCCATTCGCCGACCTGGTCGCCGACGAGGTCAACGTCAAGTCGGTGGTCTTCACCGACTCGGTCGACGACTACTGCCGGCAGGTGCTGACCGTGGTGCCGAGGGTGCTCGGGCCGCGGGTCGGCGGGCAGGTCCAGGCCGTGATCAAGGCGGTGAAGACCGGCGACTGGGAACTGGTCGACGGGGCGCCGGTCGCGGCCGGGGTGACGCTGGGCGAGGGGGAGTACGAGCTGCGCCTGGTCGCCGCCGACGCCGACCGCTCCGCGCCGCTGCCCGGCGGCGAGGGCGTGGTCGTGCTCGACACCGAGGTCACCCCGGACCTGGCCGCCGAAGGGCTGGCCCGGGACGTCGTACGGGTCGTGCAGCAGGCCCGGCGGGACGCCGACCTGAACGTGTCGGACCGGATCGCGGTGGTGCTCGCCGGCTCGCCGGAAGTCGCGGCCGCCGTCGGGACGCACCGTGACTTCATCGCGCGTGAGGTGCTGGCCGACAGCGTCGAGGTGGCTGCTGAGCTGGCCGGATTCGTCGGCGAGGTCGGTGACGGCGAGCAGGTGACGGTAACCGTCCGTCGGGTCTGACCCGCGCACGTCCCGCCGGACGGGACGCCTAACATCGGTGCGGCGGCGAGGGCCGCCCGCCCGTTGGGCGCGGACCTGGGGAGGGCGCGTGCCGCTGCTCTACACGATCGGTCAGCTCACCGTCGGTAACACGCTGCGGTGGGGCTGGCGGCCGAAGGTGGAGGGGCTGGAGCACGTGCCGGCCTCCGGTGGGGCCGTCTTCGCCGGCAACCACCTCTCGGTCGCCGACGAACTGTTCCTCGGCGCCGTCGTGCCCCGGCACATCGCCTTCTGGGCGAAGTCCGAGTACTTCGACGGCACCGGGCTGACCGGCTGGGTGAGCCGTACGGTGATGGAGGGGATGGGCGCGATCCGGGTCGAGCGGGGCGGCGGCCGGGCCGCCCTGACCGCCTTCGACAGCGCGATCCCGGTGCTCAAGGCCGGTGACCTGGTGGCCGTCTATCCGGAGGGCACCAGGTCACCGGACGGCCGGCTCTACCGCGGCCGTACCGGGGCGGCCCGGCTGGCGATGCAGGCCGGGGTGCCGATCATCCCGGTCGGCATGATCGGCACCGACAAGGTCCAGCCGATCGGGGCCCGGGTGCCCCGGCTCGGCAAGATCACCGTACGGTTCGGCAAGCCGCTGGACCTGACCGGCCGGTCGGCCGACCGCAAGTCGCTGCGCGAGATCACCGACGAGACGATGGCCGAGATCCAGAAGCTGACCGGCCAGGAGTACGTCTCCCGCTACGCCCCGCCCCGCCAGCCCACCCCCTGACCCCTGACCTTCTCCGCGATCTTGCACTTGTCGCCCGGCAAATCGAACAAATGGGGGAGACAAGTGCAAGATCGCGAGGTCACGGGGCGCGGGAGCCGCGGTCGCGTTCCTGGGCCAGCACGGCGGGCAGGTCGTCGACCTGTTCGAGCTGGCGCAGCGAACGGGTCATCCGTACGTTGCCGCCGAGGCGGTCACGGGACCGGTCGAGAAAGGCCCAGTAGCCGGCCGTGAAGGGGCAGGCGTCCGCGCCGAGCCGGTGCCGCGGGTCGTAGCGGCAGCCGCCGCAGTAGTCGCTCATCCGGTTCACGTACGACCCGCCGGCCGCGTACGGCTTGGTGCTCATCCGGCCCAGGTCGGCGTACTGGCTCATGCCGACGACGTTGGCGGTCATCACCCACTCGTAGCCGTCGACGAAGCTGCGGTGGAACCAGTCGACGAGTTCGCCCGGCCGCCAGCCGCGTTGCAGCCCGTAGTTGCCGAGCACCATCAGGCGCGGGATGTGGTGCACCCAGCCCCGGTCGCGTACGCCGGCGAGCACGTCGGACAGGCAGCGGGCCCGTACGGCGTCGGCGTCGAGGTCGGCGAACCAGGCCGGGATCGAGCGGTTGGCCGCCAGCCGGTTGCTGGCCCGGTAACCGGCGTCGAAATACCAGTAGAGGTGCCAGACGAAGTCGCGCCAGCCGATGAGCTGCCGGACGAAACCCTCCACGCTGGACAGCGGCACCCCGTCGGCGCGGTGGGCCCGCTCGGCGCGCCGTACGGCCTCCATCGGGTCGAGCAGGCCGAGGTTGAACGCCGCCGAGAGCATGCTGTGTGCCATCGCCGGGTCGGTCGACAGCATCGCGTCCTCGTACGGCCCGAACAGCGTCAGCCGGTGGTCGACGAAGTGCCGTAGCCGGGCCAGCGCCTCGGCCCGGGTCGCCGGGAAACGGCGCGGCCCGTCCCGGCCGACGAACTCGATCCCGTCGGCCGCCCAGCGGTCCAGGTCCTCGCGTACGCCCGCGTCGATGTCGTCCTCGACGATCTCCGGCGGGGCCGGTACGTCGATCCGGGTCGCCCCCTTCGGCGGCGGCTGGCGGTTGTCGGCGTCGAGGTTCCACCGCCCGCTCACCGGGACCTCGCCGTCCATCAACACGTCGTGCAGGCGCCGGGCGTGGCGGTAGAAGTCCTCCAGCCGCAGCGCCCCGCGCCGCTCGTCGGCCCAGGCCACGAAGTCGGCCGGCGCGGTCACGAAGCCGCGTGGCGGCAGCATCGTCACCCGGTCGAGGCCGCGCACGAACTCCCTCGCCCGGCGCGAGGTGGGATGGCAGACCTCCAGCGGCTCGTCGACCTGCCGCAGCGCGTCCCGGTAGGTCTCGGTGCGCAGGTGGACGGCCCGGTCGCCGAGTTCCGCGGCCCGGTGCCGCAGCGCGGACAGGACCAGGTGGGCCTTCTGCCGGTGGAAGGCACGACGCCGGAACACCGCCCTGGACTCCACGAGCAGCACCGGCTGCTCCGGATCGTCGAGAAAGTGCGGCCCGAGCTGATCCGCGAAGATCCAACGCCGCACCATGTCCCGATTCTGCCCCGGTACGCCGTTGCGGGCACGCTTACCGAACGTATCCGATGATCCGACCGAACGGCCATCCGTGACCGGATGGTCCGGTGCCGGAGGCGGTCGTTCCGGTGAGGCGGCCGGTCAGCCCCGGGTGATCACGACCGTACGCATCTCGCCGAGCAACCGGGCACTGTCGTCGACCGACAGCCGGGTGAACAGGCCGGCGCCGAGGCTGCCGTGGTCGGCCCAGGCGCACAGCACGATCGCGGTCTCACCCTGCCGGCCGGTGCCGCAGCGCTGGTAGGTGCCCCGGATCCCGGTCTCGATCGGCTCGACCCCGGTGAGCCGGTATTCGGCGGTCAGCCGGGTGATCTCCTCGCCGAGGTCGCTCTCCGGGCTGAAGCGGTAGCCGGTGCTGCCGAACAGCGTGACCCGCTTGCCGTTGGGGGCCGAGTAGATGCCGGCGAAGGTGTCGCCGGTGATCAGGGCGGCGATGCCGAGATCCTGCTCGAGTTGCCGGGCGGCCTCGACGCTGTCCGGGTCCTCGCGCAGGGTCATGCCGGCCAGTTCGGCGGGCAGGGCCGCGGCGGCCGGGTACTGCTCCCACATCGGCTTGCCGAAGTAAGCCGGGCAGCCGCAGCAGCAGGCGATCGTGAACAGGGTCAGGAACACCATCACCAGCGGCCAGCGCCGGCGGCGCCGGACCGGCACCGCGACGTATCCCGGCGGCGGACGCCAGCCCGGCGGCACGACCTGCGGCGGGCCGTACGGGGGCTGGGCGCGTCGGTCCCGCCGGCCGCTCCGGGGCGGCTTCGGCGGGCGGGTGGGCCGGTCGGCCGGTGGCGGTGGCGGCTGTGGGCGGGGGGCAGCGGGCGGCGGCTCGGCGACCGCCGGGAACGGTCGGGTCGGCGGGTTGGCCGGCGAATGTCCGGCCCACGGGTCGCTGTCCGCCCACGGGTCGACCGGGGCACCGTGCTGCAACGCCTCGCGCTCGACGATCGGCAGTTCGAGGGTCGGGTCACGCGGCGGCTCCGGCCGCGGGGACCGGCCGGCGGGCAGGTCGAGGTTCCAGCGGCGCCGCTTCGGGGTCGCCGGCGGTACGGCCGCCGAGCCGGTCCAGATCGCCGCGGTCGGCGGCTCGTCGGGGCCGGTCGCCGCGCCCGGCCCGCCGGGTGGCGGCAGGGCGGCGGTGTCGGCGGTGTCGATGTCGTCCGCGGCCGGCGGCGCCGGTGGTACGGACTGGACCGGCGGGCCGGACGGAACCGGTGGCCCGGCGGGGACCGGTGGCCCGGCGGCCGGTGGCGCGGAGATCGGCGGGGCGGAGATCGGCGGGGCGGGGGAAGCCGGTGGCGCGGCGGCCGGCGGCGCGGACGGAACCGGCGGCGCGGGGAAAGCCGGCGGCGACGGGACCGGTGGCGGGGAGGCGTCCGCCGGGCTCGACGGTGCCGCTGCGGGCGGTGTCGGTTCCGGGCGGGCGGGCCACAGCGGCTCGGGTGCCTCTGGCTGGTCCGCCGGTCGATCCCCGTCCGGCTGCGGCATCGCGTCGTTCTCCTCTCACGCCAGTCCGAGGTTAGTACCGATCCTCCACCGCCCCTTCGATGCACCCGACCGGGTCCGCTCGGCGGCCGGCCCGCCCCTGGTCGGGCCGGAGGTGGGCGGCGTCGGGCGGCCGGCCGGGTGGACCGCGTACCCTTTGTGGTTGGTCCCTGTCCAGGGACGTCGGGAGGTTTCATGAGCGCCGCGTCGGCCACCACGAGCAGGCCCGCGACCCACTCCGTCTGGTCGCGGCTCGAACCGCTGCTGCCCCAGATCGGCAAGCCGATCCAGTACGTCGGCGGCGAGCTGGGCGCGGTGGTCAAGCAGTGGGAGGACACCGCCGTCCGCTGGGCGCTGATGTATCCCGACGCGTACGAGGTGGGGCAGCCGAACCAGGGCGTCCAGATCCTCTACGAGGTGCTCAACGAGCTGCCCGACGTGCTGGCCGAGCGGACGTACGCGGTCTGGCCGGACCTGGAGCGGCTGATGCGGGAACACGAGGTCCCGCAGTTCACCCTCGAGGCGCACCGGTCGGTGCGGGCCTTCGACCTGTTCGGGGTCTCGTTCTCGACCGAGCTGGGCTACACCAACCTGCTCACCGCGATCGACCTCGCCGGCATCCCGCTGCTCGCCGCCGACCGGGGCGACGACGACCCGGTGGTGCTGGCCGGTGGGCACGCCGCGTTCAACCCCGAGCCGATCGCCGACTTCATCGACGCGGCCGTGCTCGGTGACGGCGAGGAGGCCGTACTCGAGATCACCGCGATCGTGCGGGAGTGGAAGGCCGAGGGGTCGCCGGGCGGCCGCGACGAGCTGCTGCTGCGGCTGGCCCGCACCGAGAGCGTCTACGTGCCCCGGTTCTACGACGTCGACTACCTGCCCGACGGGCGGATCCGGCGGGTGGTGCCCAACCGGGCGGACGTGCCGTTCCGGGTGCACAAGCGGACCACGATGGATCTCGACGCGTGGCCGTACCCGAAGAAGCCGATCGTGCCGCTGGCCGAGACGGTCCACGAGCGCTACGCAGTCGAGATCTTCCGGGGCTGCACCCGGGGCTGCCGGTTCTGCCAGGCCGGCATGATCACCCGGCCGGTACGCGAGCGGTCGATCACCACGGTCGCCCAGATGGTCCACGACGGGCTGGAATACTCCGGCTTCTCCGAGGTCGGCCTGCTCTCGCTGTCGTCGGCCGACCATTCCGAGATCGGCGACATCTGTTCCGGGCTGGCCGAGCAGTACGAGGGCACCAACGTCTCGCTGTCGCTGCCCTCGACCCGGGTCGACGCGTTCAACATCGACCTGGCCCAGGAACTGTCCCGCAACGGCCGGCGGACCGGCCTGACCTTCGCCCCCGAGGGCGGGTCGGAGCGGATCCGCAAGGTGATCAACAAGATGGTGTCGGAGGAGGACCTGATCCGCACCGTCGTCACCGCCTACAGCAACGGCTGGCGGCAGGTGAAGCTCTACTTCATGTGCGGGTTGCCCAGCGAGACCGACGAGGACGTGCTCCAGATCGCCCGGCTCGCCCACGAGGTGATCAAGGCCGGCCGGGCGGCGACCGGCTCGAAGGACATCCGCTGCACGGTCTCCATCGGCGGGTTCGTGCCCAAGCCGCACACCCCGTTCCAGTGGGCGTCGATGCAGACCCCGGAGGTCATCGACAACCGGCTCAAGCTGCTCAAGCAGGCGATCAACAGCGACCGTTCGCTGGGCCGCGCGATCGGCTTCCGCTACCACGACGGCGAACCGTCGCTGATCGAGGGCCTGCTGTCGCGCGGCGACCGCCGGGTCGGCGCGGTGATCCGCCGGGTCTGGGAGGACGGCGGGCGCTTCGACGGCTGGAGCGAGCACTTCTCCTACCAGCGCTGGGTCGACGCCGCCGCCAAGGTGCTGCCGGAGTTCGGGGTCGACCTCGACTGGTTCACCACCCGCGAGCGCGAGGAACTGGAGGTCCTGCCCTGGGACCACCTCGACTCCGGGCTCGACAAGGACTGGCTCTGGCAGGACTGGCAGGACGCCATGTCCGGCTACGAGCAGGACGACTGCCGTTGGACGCCGTGCTTCGACTGCGGGGTCTGCCCGTCGATGGACACCGAGATCCAGATCGGCCCGACCGGGCGCAAGCTGCTGCCGATCACGCCGGTCAACCCGGGCCTGAAGGTGCCGACCGCGGGCTGAGTCTCGGCCCCACCTTCTCAAGGAGCAGGAAGATCAGTAGGAAACCACAGCCGGAAGGCGGCCAGGCGCCGGTGGTCCAGCGGATCCGGATCCGCTACGCCAAGCGCGGGCCGCTCCGGTTCACCTCGCACCGCGACTTCGCCCGCGCCTTCGAACGGGCGCTGCGCCGCGCCGGCGTACCGATCGCGTTCTCGCAGGGGTTCACCCCCCACCCGAAGATCTCCTACGCCAGCGCGGCGCCGACCGGGGTGGCCAGCGAGGCCGAATACCTGGAGATCGGGCTGCGGGAGACGGTCGATCCGGTTGAGCTGCGGCTGGCGCTCGACGCGGCGTTGTCGCCGGGCCTGGACGTCCTCGACGCCGTCGTGGCGAGCGGTGGCAGTCTCGCCGACAGGATCGACGCGTCGCACTGGCGGATCGAGTTGCCCGAGGTCGGCGATGCGGTTGCCCGCGCCGCGGTGACCGCTTTCACGTCCGCGTCCGAGGTGCTGGTCGAGCGCATGACGAAGCAGGGCAGACGTACCTTCGACGCCCGTGGCGCGGTCCACCGGCTGGAAGTGATCGAGGTGCGCGAGGCACCTTCCGAGGTCACAGCCGTACCGTGTGCGATACTCGACCTAGTCGTACGGCAGGTGACCCCCTCCGTGCGACCCGATGACGTTCTAGCTGGCCTCCGCGTGGTGGCCGACCTGGAGCCGCCGGTATCGCCACGGGCGACCCGGCTGGCGCAGGGCACGCTGACCGCGCAGGGGGACGTCGCGGATCCGTTGGAGGCGGACCGCGTCGGAGCGCTCATCGGTGAACGCTAGCCGGATTCCGGTCGGCGGTCAGTAGCCAGACTTCGGCGGCCAGGTGCACCTCACGGCCGCCGGAAACACCTTTGCGGCAACCCTGCGTGGCAGCGCTCACCCGCGCCCGGGGCAGCCAGAACTGGAGAACGTCCATGCTCGACAACGAGCCCGAGGGCGGCGAACGGACCGGATCACAGCCGGTCGCGGAAACCGCTGAAACCACACCCGTCCGCCGTACCCGTACGACCCGTCGGCGGACCGCCGCCGCCACCGAAGCCGCCGCGGAGCAGCCGGCCGGCGCCGAACCGGCCCCGGCCGCCGACCTGCCGGCGGAACAGCCGCCGGTCAAGGCGGTACGCCGCCGCCGCAAAGCGGCCGTAGCGGAACAACCCGACGATACGGGTGTGTCTCCGCAAGAAGTCACGAACACTCCGAATGTTAGCGATTCGGGCGCCGCCGAGGCTGCCGCCGTACCGGTGAAGGCGACCCGGACCCGCCGCAAGAAGGCCGTACCGGCCGCCGCCGAGGCTCCGCCGGCGGCCGCCGAAGCTCCCGCCGCCGGTTCGGTCAGCACGGACCCGGCCCCGGTCGGCGCCGTCGGTGAGCCGGTCGTCCCACCCGCGCCCGACGCGACCTCATCCGCGCCCGACGCGACCCCGCCGGCCGAGGCCGCCGAGCCGGTCGAGGAGGCCCCCCGGACCCGCCGCCGTCGGGCCGCCCTGTCGGCACCGACCGTGCTGTTCATGGCCCCCGAACCGGAGGAGCAGCCGAAGCCGCGGCGCCGCCGGGCCGCGGCCGAGCCGGTCGAGGAGGCCCCCTCGCCCGTCGAGCCCGCCGCCGCACCCGACGCCGAGGAGGAGGCGGCCACCGAGGTCGCCGAGCCGACCCGCCGCCGGCGGCGCGGACGCCGTACCGCCGAGGTCACCGAGGCGGTGACCGAGGAGGAGGAGGCCGCCGCCGAGGACGAGGAGGAGGCCGCCGCCGAGGCCGAGGCCGACGAGGAAGACGAGGACACCGACGAGACCGGCGCGATCCGCCGCCGGCGCCGGCGCGGCCGGCGCGGTCGCGGCCGGGGCAAGGGCGGCGCCGACGAGGGCGACGAGGACGAGGAAGAGGCCGCCGAGGCGCAGGCCGACGAGGACGAGGAGACCGACGAGGGCGACGAGGGCGAGGGGCTGACCCGCCGCCGCCGTCGGCGCCGTCGCAAGGGCGCCGGAGACGCCGAGTCGGGCGCCGACGACGGCGTACACACCGTCGTACGCATCCGCGAGCCGCGCCGGACCACCGACGAGGTGCAGGGCGTCTCCGGCTCCACCCGGCTGGAGGCCAAGCGGCAGCGCCGCCGGGACGGACGCGAGCAGCGGCGTACCCGTCCGCCGATCCTGAGCGAGTCGGAGTTCCTGGCCCGCCGCGAGGCGGTCGACCGCGTGATGGTCGTACGGCAGCGCGGCGACCGCACCCAGATCGCCGTCCTCGAGGACGGCGTCCTGGTCGAGCACTACGTCACCCGGGCGTCGGCCGGCACGATGGCCGGCAACGTCTACCTCGGCAAGGTGCAGAACGTCCTGCCCAGCATGGAGGCGGCGTTCGTCGACGTCGGCCGGGGCCGCAACGCCGTGCTCTACGCCGGCGAGGTCAACTGGGACAGCACCGGTCTGGAGGGCCGGGCCCGGTCGATCGAGCAGGCCCTGCGCTCCGGCGACTCGGTGCTCGTACAGGTCACCAAGGACCCGATCGGCCACAAGGGCGCCCGGCTGACCAGCCACATCGCGCTCTCCGGCCGGCACCTGGTCTACGTACCCGGGGGCAACGCCTCGGGGATCAGCCGAAAGCTGCCCGACAACGAGCGCAAGCGGCTGCGCGACATCCTCAAGAAGCTGATCCCGGAGGGCGCGGGCGTCATCGTCCGCACCGCGGCCGAGGGCGCCACCGAGGACGAGTTGGCCCGTGACGTGAAGCGGCTCCAGGCGCAGTGGGAGGACATCCAGGCCAAGGCCGCGCAGGGTGGTGCGCCCGCGCTGCTGTCCGAGGAGCCCGACCTGGTCATCCGGGTCGTCCGGGACCTCTTCAACGAGGACTTCCGTGAGCTGGTCGTGCAGGGCGACGACGCCTACGAGATGGTGGAGTCCTACCTGGCGCACGTCTCGCCGGACCTGGTGAACCGGCTGCGGCGGCACACCGCCGTGGCCGACGTCTTCGCCGAGCTGCGCATCGACGAGCAGATCCTCAAGGGGCTGGACCGCAAGGTGTTCCTGCCCTCCGGCGGCCACCTGGTGATCGACCGCACCGAGGCGATGACCGTGGTCGACGTCAACACCGGCAAGTACACCGGTGCGGGCGGCAACCTGGAGGAGACGGTCACCCGCAACAACCTGGAGGCGGCCGAGGAGATCGTGCGCCAGCTCCGGCTGCGCGACCTCGGCGGCATCGTGGTCATCGACTTCATCGACATGGTCCTGGAATCCAACCGTGAGCTGGTGCTCCGCCGGCTCACCGAGTGCCTCGGCCGGGACCGCACCAAGCACCAGGTCACCGAGATCACCTCGCTCGGCCTGGTGCAGATGACCCGTAAGCGGATCGGTGCGGGGCTGCTGGAGGCGTTCAGCGAGACCTGCGACTGCTGCAAGGGCCGGGGACTGATCATCCACACCGAGCCGGTGCCGGAGAAGCCCAAGAGCGGCGGCGCCGCGGATCGGGTCAAGGCGGTCGCCGCGGCCCCGGCCGCGCCGACGACGACCACCGCGCCGGCCCCGGCCGCCACCACCTCCGGTACCACCCGGCGCCGGGGGCGCAAGGTCACGGTCGCCGAGCCGGCGCCGCCGCCGGTGTCGGAGTACGAGGACACCATGGGCTACGACCTCTCGCGCTACGAGACCGAGACGTCCAACGGCGTGGTGGAGACGCCACCGGTGGAGCCGACCCGGCTGGCCGGTGCCGACGATCCCGACGCCGTCGACGAGGCGGGCGAGGACGACGACGAGGCGGGCTCGACCGGGCGGCGCCGTGCCCGCCGGGGCGGCACCCGGCGCCGTACCCGGCCGTAGCACCCGCGGCCGGTACGGCTGTGCCGGCTGTCGGCCGGTGTGCCACACGGGATGTGAACGGGCGGCCTGAGCTGCCCGTTCACCCCCGGAGCCGGTGCCAGCGGCGCTACGCTGTCCTCACCAAGGTCAACTGTTGATCCCTCCGGCCCGCGGGGGCCGCCGGGTGGTTGTGGAAACCCCCGCGCCACCCGGCGTCCTTCCCCGCCGGCCGGAGGCGGTGCCGCCGGCGGTCGCCGCGGCGGAGCCGGCGGGCGGCGCGGGCGTGCCGCGACGCCCGGCTCGGGTTAGGGTCGGGCGGGGCCGCGGGTGGATCGACCCGGGCCGGTCCCGACGCCCACCCCCTCCGGGAGACCAACACATGCGACGCCTGCTGGCCGCCGCCACGCTCGCCGCCACCCTCCTCCTCGGCGCCGGCTGCTCCGGTGACGAACCCGCCGCGGCCCCGTCCCCGGGCGGCACCGGGTCGGCCACCCCGACCGCCGCCACCCCGTCCGCCGACCCGACCGGCACGCCCTCGGTAGAGGGATCGCAGCCGGGGTCCGCTCCCGCACCCGGCACGTCGGTGGCACCGGCCGGCGGCAACGCCCGCGAGGTCTGCGAGACGGCCAGCAAGGCCGCGGCCGGCGCGGCCGACACCTACATCACCCAGCTGGGCGCGATGATGCAGGCGACCGCCTCCGGCGACACGGCCGCCGCCGACGCGGCGCGTACGAAGGCCGAGGCGGCCCTGAAGAGCTGGTCCGGGGCAATGCGTGAGCAGGCCGGCCGGGCCACCGACGCCCGGCTCAAGGCGGTGCTGGGGGAGATCGCCACCGAGGTCGACTCGATGAAGGCCGACGTGACGAGCGTCGACGGTATGAAGCTCGACGAGTTGCAGCAGCGCCTGGACGCGCTCTGCGGCAACTGACCCCGGCCTCCGGGCAGGGCCGGTTTGGGAGCCGGGACGGCCATGGCGTACGCTAACCTGCGGCGCACCTGCGTGCGCAAGGTTGTCGCGTGCCTACTTCCGAGTGTGGCCACCGAACAGCCACCAGTCATCCGCCAGCAGCCAACGACAGGAGTCCGCGTCCCATGTACGCGATCGTCAAGACCGGCGGCAAGCAGTACAAGGTCGCCGAGGGCGACGTGATCGAGGTCGAGAAGCTCGCTGGTGCCCCCGGCGACGCGGTGAAGCTGTCCGCGGTGCTCCTCGTCGACGGTGACGACCTGGTGACCGACGCGGCGAAGCTTGCCGAGGTCGAGGTGTCCGGCGAGATCGCCGCGCACACCAAGGGTCCGAAGATCCGGATCCACAAGTTCAAGAACAAGACCGGCTACCACAAGCGCCAGGGTCACCGCCAGCCGCTGACCCAGGTCAAGGTGACCGGCATCTCCAGCGGGAAGTAGGCGTCCAGATGGCTCACAAAAAGGGTGCGTCCAGCTCGCGTAACGGTCGTGACTCTGCGGCCCAGCGGCTCGGCGTCAAGCGTTTCGGTGGGCAGGTGGTCAGCGCCGGCGAGATCCTGATCCGTCAGCGCGGCACCAAGTTCCACCCGGGCGACCTGGTCGGCCGTGGCGGCGACGACACGCTGTTCGCCCTGGCCGCGGGCGCGGTCCAGTTCGGCACCAAGCGGGGTCGCAAGACCGTCAGCATCGTGCCGGCACAGCAGTAGCTTCTTCGTCGAAGCGGGCCGCGGACACCGTCCCGGCCCGCTTCCGCGTTTCCCAAGGTTGAGAGGATTACGTCGTGGCGACGTTCGTTGACCGGGTCGTCCTGCACCTGCAGGCCGGCGACGGCGGGCACGGCTGTGTCTCCATCCACCGGGAGAAGTTCAAGCCGCTCGGCGGCCCGGACGGCGGCAACGGCGGCCACGGCGGCAGTGTGTCGCTGGTGGTCGATCCGCAGGTGCACACCCTCCTCGACTTCCATTTCCGGCCGCACGTCAAGGCCGAGAACGGCAAAGGCGGCGCGGGTGCGAACCGCGACGGGGCGAACGGCACCGACCTCGTCCTGAAGGTGCCCGACGGCACCGTCGTGCAGACCTCCGACGGCGAGGTGCTGGCCGACCTCGTCGGCGCCGGCACCACCTTCCACGTGGCCCAGGGTGGGCGCGGGGGCCGGGGCAACGCCTCGCTGGCCAACTCCCGTCGCAAGGCGCCCGGCTTCGCCGAACTCGGTGAGCCCGGTGACCGGCTCGACGTCGTCCTCGAACTGAAGAGCGTCGCCGACGTCGGCCTCGTCGGCTTCCCGTCGGCCGGCAAGTCGTCGCTGATCTCGGTCATCTCCGCGGCCAAGCCGAAGATCGCCGACTACCCGTTCACCACGCTCGTACCCAACCTCGGTGTGGTGCAGGCCGGCGAGCAGACGTTCACCGTCGCCGACGTACCGGGGCTGATCCCGGGGGCGGCCACCGGCAAGGGGCTGGGCCTGGAGTTCCTGCGCCACATCGAGCGGTGCTCGGTGCTGGTGCACGTGGTCGACGCGGCGACCATCGAACCCGGCCGCGACCCGCTCGCCGACATCGACGCGATCGAGGCCGAACTGGAGGCGTACGGCGGGCTCGCCGACCGACCCCGGCTGGTCGTGCTCAACAAGATCGACGTACCCGACGGGCGCGACATGGCCGACATCGTCCGGGCCGACGTCGAGGCGCGTGGCCTGCGGGTCTTCGAGACCAGCGCGGCGACCCGCGAGGGGCTGCGCGAACTGAAGTACGCGATGGCGGAACTGGTCACCCAGGCCCGGGTGCGGGAGGTGCCGGCCGAGGCCACCCGCATCGTGATCCGCCCGACGGCGGTCGACGACGCCGGGTTCACCATCGAGCAGGCCGCCGACGGCGCGTTCGTCGTCCGTGGTCCCCGACCCGAACGCTGGGTGCGCCAGACCAACTTCGACAACGACGAGGCGGTCGGGTACCTCGCCGACCGGCTGGCCCGGCTCGGCGTCGAGGACCAGCTCGGAAAGTCCGGCGCGGAGCCCGGCAGCCTGGTCCGGATCGGCGACCGCGAGTTCGACTGGCAGCCGACCCAGTACGCAGGCGCCGAATTCGTACCCGGTGCGCGGGGCACCGACGTGCGGCTGGAGGAGCGGTCCGGCCGGGCCACGGCGGCCGAGCGGCTCGCCGCCCGCAAGGCCCGCCGCCAGCGGTTCGAGGACCGGCTGGAGCAGCCGGCGGAGCGGGACACCGACGCGGAGTCGTAGCCGGCCGGGCGGCGCGGGGGTGGTACCGACGCCGATCTGTCTCGGGCGGGCCGGGGAAGGTCCATACTCGGGCAACCTTCCGGAAATCAGACCCTCCTACAGTTGGTCCGTGTTGATCGAGCGTCGCGCGCCCACCGACCCCGAACTCGCCGCCCTGGTGACCACCCAGCAGCGTGAGCTGCGCGAAGCCGACGGCGGGCTGGACGGGCAGGTGTTCATGCCGCACGACGACGCCCGCTACCTGGCCGGGGTCGTCGACGGCCGGACCGTCGCCTGCGGTGCCGTCCAGGCGCTCGACGCGCAGACCGCCGAGATCAAACGCATGTACGTCCGGCCGGCGTACCGCCGGCGGGGCCTTGCCCGTCAGCTCCTCACCGCACTGGAGGAACTGGCGTACGAGTCCGGGCACACGACCGTACGGCTGGAGACCGGGGTGTATCTGCCGGTCGCGATCGGGCTCTACCTCTCCGCCGGCTACGAGAAGATCCCGGTGTACGGCGAGTACGTCGACAACCCGTACAGCGTGTGCTTCGAGAAGCGGCTGCCGGTGCCGGCCTGACCTTTCAAGGGGCCGGCCGGCCTTCCGGCTCAGGCGACGTCGAACTCGCCGTCCTGGGCACCACCGACGAACGCCTCCCACTCCGAGCGGGTGAACACCAGCACCGGACCGTCGGGGTCGGCGGAGTTGCGCAGGCCGATCAGGTCGTCGACGAAGGCGACCTCGACGGCGCCCTGCGAGGCGTCGCCCTCCGCGCGCTGCCACACCGCCCGGGACAGGTCGAAGTCGCCCTTCGGATGCTCGGTGACGGTGGTTTCCTGCTGTACGTGATCGGTCACGGGGGTCAGGCTATACGTATCCCGGTTGCGGTGTGGGGCAGGATGTTGGGATGACCAGCCTCACGAGGGCCGAAGCCGCCGACCGCGCCGAACTGCTCACCGTCGAGTCCTACGACATCGATCTCGACCTGACCACGGGGGACACCCGTTTCCGGTCGACGACGACGATCCGGTTCCGCGCCGCCCGGCCCGGCAGCGCCACGTTCGTCGAGGTCAAGCCGGCGGAACTGCGCTCGGTACGGCTCAACGACACCCCCGTGGACGCGGCCGGTCTCGACGGCAACCGGCTGCCCCTCTCCGGCCTGCGGGCCGAGAACGTGCTCGTCGTCGAGGCCGAGATGGCATACACCCGTACGGGTGAGGGGCTGCACCGGTTCGTCGACCCGGCCGACGGCGAGACCTACCTCTACGCGATGTCATTTCTGGACGACGGGCAGCGGATCTTCGCCAGCTTCGACCAGCCCGACCTGAAGGCGCCGGTCACCCTGTCGGTCACCGCACCGCAAGGCTGGGTCGTGGCCGCCAACGGCGCGCTCGACGGCACGGTCACCGACGGCCGCCGGCGGTTCGTGACGACCCGGCCGCTGGCGACGTACCTGGTGTCGCTGATCGCCGGCCCCTACCACGCCCGGCACGACGAGCACGACGGCATACCGCTGGCGATCTACTGTCGACGGTCGCTCGCCGCGCACCTGGACAAGGACGCCGACGAGATCTTCACGGTCACCAGGCAGTGCCTCGACCGGTTCCACCAGCTCTTCGACGTGCGCTATCCGTTCGGCAAGTACGACCAGGCGTTCGTGCCCGAGTTCAACGCCGGTGCGATGGAGAACCCCGGGCTGGTCACGATCCGCGACGACTACGTCTTCCGGTCGGCGGTCACCGACAGCCAGCGCGAGCTGCGGGCCTGCACCATCGCGCACGAGATGGCCCACATGTGGTTCGGCGACCTGGTCACCATGCGCTGGTGGGACGACCTGTGGCTCAACGAGTCGTTCGCCGAATACCTCGGCAGCCGGGTGACCGCCGAGGCGACCCGGTTCACCGCCGCCTGGACCACCTTCGGCCTGCGCCGAAAGGGCTGGGGGTATGCCGCCGACCAGCGCCCGTCGACCCACCCGGTGGCGCCCGAGGAGGTCGCCGACTCCGCGCAGGCGCTGCTCAACTTCGACGGCATCTCCTACGCCAAGGGCGCCTCGGTGTTGCGGCAGCTCGTCGCCTGGGTCGGTGACGAGGCGTTCCTGGCCGGGCTCAACGCCCACTTCGCCGAGCACGCGTACGGCAACGCCACGCTCGCCGACCTGCTCGCCGCTCTCCGCCGGGCCGGCGGCCGGGACCTGTCCGGCTGGGCCGCCGCCTGGCTGCGCGAGGCGCAGGTCAACACGCTGCGCGTCGAGGCCGAGGTGGACGGTGCCGGCCGCTACGGCGAGGTCGCCGTCGTGCAGACCGCTCCGGCGAGCCATCCGGTGCTGCGTCCACACCGGATCGGGCTCGGCCTCTTCGACCGCTCCGGCACCGGTGTCGTGCTGCGTGAACGGCTCGAGATCGACCTCGACCCGGCCGTCGACGGCGGACGTACGGTCGTCGAGGGGTTGCGTGGCCAGCCGGCCGCCGACCTGCTGTTGCCGAACCACGGCGACCTCACCTACGCCAAGGTGCGCCTCGACCCGGCGTCGGCCGCGGCCGTACCGCTGATCCTGCCGCTGCTCGACGACTCGCTGGCCCGCGCGGTGCTGTGGACCGAGATGATCGAGGCGGTACGCGACGCGGAGCGGCCGGTCGGCGACCTGGTCGCCCTGGTCCTCGCCGCGCTGCCGGTGGAGACCGAGGCCGTCGTGGTGGAGGACGTGCTGTGGGTGGCCGGCCGGTTCATCGACCGCTACCTCGACCCGGCGGGCCGGTCGGTCGCGCGTGGTCTCGTCGCGCAGGCGTGCGACCGGCTCCTCGCCGGTGCCGCGCCCGGCGGATCGGTGCAGTTGGCGGCGGCGCACGGGCTGATCGCGGCGGCCGACGACCCGGCCCGGCTGGCGGCCTGGCTGGCCGGCGACGGGGTGCCGGCCGGCATCGAGGTCGACGACGACCTGCGCTGGATGCTGCTCCACCGGCTGGCGGTGTTCGGCGCGGTCGACCAGGCGGCGATCGACGCCGAGGCGGCCCGGGACCGCAGCGCGGCGGGGGCCGAGTGGGCGGCCAGGTGCACGGCCGCCCGGCCGGACCCGGCCGCCAAGGAGCGGGCGTGGCGGGAGATCGTCGGTGACCTCGAACTGTCGAACCGGTTGATCGAGGCCCGGGCGGCGGGGTTCTGGCAACCCGAGCAGGTCGAGCTGACCGGGTCCTACGTGGAGCGGTATTTCGCCGAGATGCCGGAGATGGCGCGGGTCCGTACGCCGTGGGTGGCGGACGAGATCGCGCAGCTGGCGTTTCCGGCGTACGCGGTCGACCCGCGGACCCGGGAACTGGCGGCGGCCCTGCTGGCCCGCGACGACATCGAGCCGGGCCTGCGCCGGATGGTGACCGACGCCGACGACGACCTGCGCCGGGCCCTGGCGGCCCGGACCGGCCGCTGACCCCGGTGGTCGCCCGCGCGCCGCGGGCGACCACCGTTCGGAGATCGGCCTGCGATCGCCCGCGCGCCGGGCGGACCGTGACGGGCGACACTGGGCCGAGTGGTCGAAGATCGGCCTACGATCGGTGGCGTGGCGGACGGCACGCGGCGGATCGGGATCATGGGTGGCACGTTCGACCCGATCCATCACGGACACCTCGTGGCGGCCAGTGAGGTCGCCGACCGCTTCGGGCTCGACGAGGTCGTCTTCGTGCCGACCGGGCAGCCGTGGCAAAAGGAGGACGTGCCGGTCAGCCCGGCCGAGGACCGCTACCTGATGACGGTCGTCGCCACCGCCTCGAACCCGCGTTTCCAGGTGAGCCGTGCCGACGTCGACCGGGACGGGCCGACGTACACCGTCGACACGCTGCGGGACCTGCGGGCCGAGTACGGCCCCGACACCCGCCTCTTCTTCATCACCGGTGCCGACGCCCTGGAGAAGATCCTCTCCTGGAAGGACACCGACCAGATGTTCGAGCTGGCGCACTTCATCGGGGTGACCCGGCCGGGCTTCGAACTGTCCGCCGCCCACCTGCCCGACGACGCGGTCAGCCTGGTGCGGGTGCCGGCGATGGCGATCTCGTCGACCGACTGCCGGGCGAGGGTCGCGGCGGGCAAGCCGGTGTGGTACCTGGTGCCGGACGGGGTTGTGCAGTACATCGCAAAACGACGCCTTTACCAGACGTGATTCGCCCTTCTCATCCCGTTTGTCCCGAGTAACCGAGCGGCTGCCGGCCGGTCTCATGTGAGAGGCTAGACGGGTCTTACGCTCGACCAGAAGGAGAACGGTGACAGTTTCCGACCGCGCCCGCGAACTCGCGCTGGCTGCCGCCCAGGCCGCCGCCGACAAGAAGGCGCAGGACGTCGTCATCATCGACGTCGGGGACCAGCTCGTCATCACCGACGCGTTCCTGCTCGCCTCGGCGCCCAACGAGCGCCAGGTGATCGCCATCGTCGACGCGATCGAGGAGCGCCTGCTGAACCTCCCCGAAAAGGCCAAGCCCGTACGCCGTGAGGGTGAACGGTCCGGCCGGTGGGTGCTGCTCGACTACGTCGACGTGGTGATCCATGTGCAGCACTCCGAGGAGCGGGAGTTCTACGCCCTGGACCGGCTGTGGAAGGACTGCCCGACGATCCCGTTCGTCGACCGCGACCTCGTCGACGCCGAGGCGGGTGCCGGCGAATGACCCGGCTGCTGCTGTGGCGGCACGGCAACACCGACTGGAACGCGGTCGACCGGGTGCAGGGCCAGACCGACACCGCCCTCAACGACCTGGGTCGCGAGCAGGCTCTCGCCGCCGCGCCGCTGCTGGCCGCCATGCGGCCGGACGCGATCGTCGCCAGTGACCTCCAGCGGGCGCGGGACACCGCCGACACCCTGGCCGCCCTGACCGGCCTGCCGGTCGGCGCCGACCCCCGGCTGCGGGAGCGCCACTACGGCCTGTTCCAGGGGCTCACCTCGCCCGAGATCGCCGAGCGCTACCCGGCCGAGTACGCCCGTTGGCGGTCCGGTGACCAGTCGCCCGGCTGCGAGGTCGAGAGCCTCGACGACATGGGCAAACGGATGGCCGAGGCGTTGCAGGCGGCCGCCGACGTCAACCCGGGCGGCACGGTCGTGATCGCCACCCACGGCGGCGCCGCCCGCCAGGGCATGGGGCACCTGCTCGGCTGGCCGACCTCGATCCTGCACACCGTCGGCCCGCTCCAGAACTGCCACTGGACCGAGCTGCGCCTCGAAGCCGGCCGGGGCTGGCGGTTGCGCGCCCACAACGTCGGCGTCAACCCCGCGACCACCATCCCCGCCGGCATCTGACCCGGCCCACACCACGCCTTCCGGGCCGCTTGCCGCCGTTCACCCGATCGGCGACGGCGGCCCGGATCGGCTACGGTGCCGGAATGTCCGTCGCGGTCGTCACCGACTCCACCGCATACCTGCCGGTCGAGTTGGCCGGCGCCCACGACCTGACCGTCGTGCCGTTGTCCGTGGTCGTCAACGGTGTGGACGGCAGGGAGGGCATCGACATCAGCACCGGCCAGGTTGCCCGGGCCCTGACCGCGCGGCGCGCCGCGGTCACCACCTCGCGCCCCGCCCCCGAACAGTTCGTCGAGACCTACCGGCGGCTGCTCGACGGGGGCGCCACGGCGGTGCTCTCGGTGCACCTGTCCGCCGAACTGTCCGGCACCGTCGACGCCGCACGGATCGCCGCCGCCGAGATCGGTGAGCGGGTGGCCGTCGTCGACGCCCGGTCGACCGGGATGGGACTCGGCTTCCCGGCGCTCGCGGCCGGCGCGGCCGCCGACCGCGGCGCCGACCTCGACCGGGTACGGCAGGTCGCCCTCGACACGATCGACCGCACCAGCACCCTGTTCTACGTCGACACCCTGGAGTTCCTTCGCAAGGGTGGCCGGATCACGGCGGCCTCCGCACTGCTCGGCACCGCGCTGTCGGTCAAGCCGATCCTGCACGTCGTCGGCGGGGCGATCGTCATCCGGGAGAAGGTTCGTACGCCCAGCCGCGGGCTGGCCCGCCTCGTCGACCTGGCCGTCGAGGCGGCGGCCGACGCCGAGGTGGACGTGGCGGTGCACCACTTCGCCGCGCCGGAACGGGCCGCCGGCCTCGCCGAGGCGCTCACCGGCCGGCTGGGGGAGCGGCTGCACGACGTGTACGTCACCGAGATCGGGGCGGTCGTCGCCGCCCACGCCGGTCCGGGACTCGCCTGCGTCGTCGTCCACCGCCGTCCCTGAGCGGCCCTCTCCCGCCGCCATAGCAGAGAACCGCATGATCAGGGCGTCGTCCACAGGGGGCCCGGTCGTCCACAGGCCGGCATCTCGGGACCACCGGATCCCGGCCCGCCGCCATAACGTCGCCGCGTGTCCGACGATGACGAGACGGTCGTACGGCAGCGCCTGTTGCGCCTGGCCGACAGCGGGGACGGGCCCGATGCCGACGTACGCCCGCCGTTCCTGGACCCGTTGCGGCAGCCGCTGCGGGTCATGTCACCCGAGCACGATCCGTGGCCCGGTGATCCGCCGGCGGCGCTGACCGCCGGTGCGGCACCGGCCGGGGACACCGTCTCCGCCCGGCGCCCGGGTCCGACGAGCCCGCCGTCCGACCGGCTTGCCCGCCCGGCCGGCCTCGCGACCGACCGGCGTGCCGGGCCGACGGGGACCGGGCCGACGGGGGCCGGGCCGGAGCCGCCGGTCGAATGGCCCGGTGAGGACGCCGACCCGCCGCCGGACCGGTCCGACGATCCGGGGGAGTGGCCGTGGCGGCTCCGCGACCGGTGGGCCGCCGGTGACCCGGCGCCGGGCGGTGTGACCGACCACCGGGCCGGCCCGCCGCCCCTTCCGGCGCGGACACCGGCGTGGGATGCGGAGACCGACTCACCGCCCTCCGACGCGCCGGACGGGACGCGGCCGAGCCGACTCGGCGGCGCCCGGGCGTTCGATCCGGGGCGGCGGGGAGTGAAGGCGCTCGCGGCCGTCGCGGCGGTGGTGGTCGCCGTGGCCGCCGGGTGGGCCTGGTGGGCGCGGCCACGGGAAGAGCCGGTGGTGTCCGCGTCGATGGACCCGACCGTCGTGGACGCCCCCGCCGAGCCGGGCACGTCACCGGCCGCGACGGAGGTGGTGGTCGCCGTCGCCGGCCGGGTGCACCGTCCCGGCCTGGTCCGGCTGCCCGCCGGGTCCCGGGTCGCGGACGCCCTCACCGCCGCCGGTGGTGCGCTACCCGGAGTCGACGTCGCGCTGCTCAACCTCGCCCGCAAGCTGGTCGACGGGGAACTGATCCTGGTCGGTGTCACCGCACCGCCCGGTGCCGAGGACGCGGCCGGCGCCCCGGTGGGCGGGGGCGCGCCAGCGGCGCCGGGCGGGAAGCTCAACCTCAACACCGCCACCCTCGCCCAGTTGGACGGTCTGCCCGGGGTGGGGCCGGTGCTGGCACAGCGCATCCTCGACGCCCGTGAACGGCGTGGCGGCTTCCGCAGCGTGAGCGATCTGCGGCAGGTCGACGGGATCGGGGACAGCCGCTACGACGAACTGAAGGACCTGGTGACGGTGTGAAGGCCGGCGACAGGGAAGACCGGCCCGCCGCCGACCCGCCCGACCTGAGACTGGCGGGATTCGCGGTGGCGACCTGGATGTCGGCCCTGGGGGCGCTCCACTGGCCGCTGGCGGTCACCGTCGCGGTCGCGGCGGGAGCCGTACTGGCCACGCTGCTCCTGCTCCTCGGGCCGGCGGCGTCCGGGCCGCTGACGGCCGTGTCGTTGGCGTCCGGGCCGGCGGCACCGGTCGACCGGGCGCCGCTGACCCACCGGTGGTTCCGGCGGCACCGGCCCGACCACCGGCTCTGGATCGCCGTTTCGGTGCTGCTGGGCCTGCTCTGCGGCAGCGCTGCGGCGGGCGCCCGGGTCGCCGTCCGCGACGCGGGGCCGGTCACCGGTCTCGTTGCCGGCCGGGCCCCGGTAACGGTCGAACTGGTCGTACGCGACGATCCCCGGCCACTCACCGGGGCCGCCGGTCGGCCTCCGCTCTACCTCGTTCGGGCACAGACCTCCTGGATCCGGTCCGACGAGGGCGGCCGGATCGACGTCCGCCTGCGCCTGCTCGTGCTGGCCACCGACGCCGGCTGGCGGCACCTCCTGCCGGGGCAACGGCTGACCGCCACCGGTCGGCTTGCGCAGTCGCGCGGCGGCGACCTGCACGCCGCCGTACTCAACACCGGCACCGCGCCGGTCCTGGCCGGCGAGTCGTCGTGGGCGCAGCGTGCCGCCGGATCCCTGCGGACCGGCCTCCAGCGGGCCTGTGCGCCGTTGCCGGTCGAACCCGGTGGCCTGCTGCCCGGCCTGGTCGTCGGTGACACCAGCCGGCTCGACCCGGCGGTCGAGGAGGACTTCCGGGCCACCGGCATGACACACCTGGTCGCCGTGTCCGGATCGAACGTCGCGATCGTGGTCGGGCTGGTGCTGCTGCTGGCCCGCTGGGCCCGCGCCGGACCGGGGCTCGCCGCCGCCGCGTGCACCCTGACGCTGGTCGGCTTCGTGATCCTGGCCCGGCCCTCGCCGAGCGTCGTACGCGCCGGCACGATGGGCGCCATCGCGCTGATCGGGCTGGCGATGGGCCGGCCCCGGGCCGCGCTGCCCGCCCTCGGCGCCGCGGTGACGGTGCTGGTCGTCTACGACCCCGAACTGGCCGGCGATGCCGGGTTCGCCCTGTCCGTACTCGCCACCGGCGGCCTGCTGCTGCTCGCACCCCGGATGCGGGAGGCGCTGCGCCGGCGCGGAACCCCGGCCTGGCTCGCGGACGCGCTCGCGGTGCCGGCCGCCGCCCAGCTCGCCTGCGGACCCGTGGTGGCAGGCCTTTCGGGCACGGTCAGCCTGGTGGCCGTACCGGCGAACCTGCTGGCGGTTCCGGCGATCGCGCCGGCCACCGTGCTCGGCGTCGCCGCCGCCGTGGTGTCCCCGCTCTGGCCGGCCGGGGCCGAGTTCGCGGCCTGGCTCGGCGGCTGGCCGGCGTGGTGGCTGGTCGTCGTGGCCCGCTACGGCGCCCGCGCCCCGGCCGGCACCCTGCCCTGGCTCGACGGTGTCGTCGGCGGCCTGTCGTTGGGCCTGCTCACCCTCGTGGTGGTGCTGCTCGCGCGGCACCCGGCCGTACGGCGACTGCTGGCGGTCGGTGTGGCAGCGGTGGTCGTCGGGGCGTTGCCGGTGCGCCTGGTCGCCCCGGGCTGGCCGCCGTCGGGCTGGGTGGTCGCCATCTGCGCGGTCGGTCAGGGCGACACGGCCGTACTCCCGATCGCGACGGGGCGTGCGGTCGTGATCGACGCCGGGCCGGATCCGGCAGCGGCCGACCGCTGCCTGCGCCGCCTCGGGATCCGGGAGGTGTCGCTGTTGGTGATCAGCCATTTCCACGCCGACCACGTGGCCGGCCTCGACGGTGTGCTGCGCGGTCGCCGGCTCGGGGCGGTGGTCACGACCGGGTGGCCGGAGCCGGTCGCCGGCCACGACGCCGTGGCCCGGGCCGCCGCCGCCCGGGGCGTCGGCCCACGCCCGGTCGCGGCCGGCTGGCGGTTCGCGGCCGGACGGGTGGAACTCACCGTGGTCGGCCCGCCGGAGCGGCTTTCCGGCACCCGGTCCGACCCCAACAACAACTCGCTCGTCCTGCGGGCCCGGGTCGGCGCGGCCACCATGCTGTTCACCGGCGACGCCGAGGAAGAGGAACAGCGGGCGCTGCTCGAGCGACTCGGCCCGGCCGGTCTGCGGGCGCGGTTGCTCAAGGTCCCCCACCACGGGTCGGTCTACCAGGACCCACAGTTCCTGGCGGCGGTCGACCCCGCGGTCGCCCTGGTGTCGGTCGGGGTCGGCAACGACTACGGCCACCCGAACCCCGCCCTGCTCGCGATGCTTGCCCGGGGTGGTGCCCGGGTGCTGCGTACCGACCTGGACGGCGACCTCGCGGTGGTCGTCGGTGAGCGGGGGCTCGCGGTGGTCGTACGCGGCCCCGACCACCAGGCCGACTGACCCGATCGGCGCGGGTGAATTGTCGGGATTGGCGCTGGGTGATCCCTCGAACACGCAGAAGAGGTGAGCGAACGCGGCCCGGCCAGGGGCGTGCGACGATGTCCGGCGTGACTCCCACCGGCCCTGCTCCGATCGTGCTCGTCCTCGGCGACGAGGAACTGCTCGCCAACCGCGCGGTCACCCGGACCGTCGCCGACGCCCGGGCGGCAGACCCCAACCTCGACGTACGGGAGTACGAGGCCGGTTCGGTGGCACCCGGTGAGGTCGCCGAGATGCTCAGCCCCTCGTTGTTCGGCGGCCGGCGGGTGCTGGTCCTGCGGGCCGGGCAGGACGCCCGCAAGGACCTGGTGACCGTCCTGCTCGCCTACGCCAAGAACCCGGATCCCGACGTCACCCTCGTGGTCGCCCATCTCGGCGCGGCCAAGGGCAAGGCGTTCGCCGACGGGCTGCGCGCCGCCGGCGCCACCGTCGTTCCGGTGCCGAAGATCAAGAAGGAGAAGGAGCGGATCGCGTTCGTCCGCGACGAGATCCGCGGCGGTGGCGGGCGCTGCACCGAGGAAGCCGCCGAGACGCTGGTCGCCGCCGTCGGTAACGACCTGCGCGAACTGGCCGCCGCCTGCTCGCAACTGCTGGCCGACACCGACGGCCGGATCGGCGCCGACACCGTGGCCCGCTACTACCGCGGCCGGGCCGAGGTGAGCGGCTTCACCGTCGCCGACGCGGCGATGGTCGGCGACGTTCCCGGCGCGCTCGAAGCGCTGCGGTGGGCGCTGCACGTCGGGGTCGACCCGGTGCCGATCGCCGACGCCATCGCCGACGGGGTGCGCACGGTGGCCCGGGTCGCCTCGGCCGGCCGGGGCAGCTCCTTCCAGTTGGCGAGCAGTCTCGGCATGCCGCCGTGGAAGGTCGAGCGGGCTCAGCGCCAGGGCCGCGGCTGGAGTCCGGAAGGGCTCGCCGACGCGATGCAGGCCGCCGCCGAGTGCAACGCCGCGGTCAAGGGCGGTGCCGACGATCGGGCGTACGCCCTCGAACGGGCGGTCTTCGCCGTCGCCGCCGCACGACAGGGAAGCGGGGGGCGATGACGGCCGACCTACCGGCCGACACCTCGGCCGACCGGGAGACGCGTCCGCTCTACGCCCGGCTGCTCCGCCTGAAGCATCTCAACCCCAGTGGGGCCTTGTGCTTCTGCTTTCTCGAGGGCACCGTCGCGCTCGGCCTCCTGCTCGCGCTCGCCGAGCTGGTGTCCCCGTGGGCGATACCCGTCCTGCCGCTCGTCGTCGCCGCCATGGTGAAGCTCAACGACGTGGTCGCGGGCGCGGTCGTCCGGTCGGCGCAGCAGGTGCCCGACCGGGAGCGGGCCCGCTTCCGCCTGGAGCGGGAATCGGTGGTGGGGCGGGCCGCGGTCGCCAGGACGGAGCCGGCCCGCCCGGGTGCGGTGACCGGCAAGGTGTCGATGGACACCGTCCGGGGCGCCGGCGCCCCGGACGGCACCGGACCGACGGCGGCAGACCCGGTCGGCGGACCCGTTCGGCCGGCGGTCGAGGACGACGCCCGGTACGGTGACGACCCGGCCCGCCACACCGGCCGGACGAACGCCGTCGGGCCGGGGGCCGCGGAATCAGCCGCGGCGGGTCGTCCAGCGCGCCACGAGACGGCGACCGACGGGCGCGGACGCGGTGGCACGACGGCCGGCGGAAGCGAGTGGTTCTCCACCGGGCCGTCGACGGCCGGCCGCACGGGTACGGGCTCGTACGCCGTCAACATGCACCCGACGGAGCCGCTGGAGAATCGGCCGCCGCAGTCCTGGCCGGCCGGTATCGAGGAGCCGGGCACCGCGGAGCAGCGAGCCCGCCAGTCCGGCAGCCACCGCTACGAGTAGTCCGGGCGTGCGGGCCGGATGGCCGTGTCCGTCCGTGGCGGGTCGGCCGTGTCTCGTCGGCCGTGGCGCGTCCGTGTAGCGCGCACCGCGACCGACACCCGTCATACCGGCAGCCCGCCCGCCGGCCCGTCCGCACCGGTGTCTGTTCGGCGCCACAGCGAATTCGCTGTTCTTACGCCGAATTCGCTGTGGTCTCCGACGGCGATGTCCGCTCGGACGGCGGGCGCGTCGGCCTAGATCGTCGTGATCAGGGAGTTCGCACCTCGGCACGCCGACGACACGCCCGTCGAGGTCCCTGATCACGCGGATCTTGGGGAAGAGGGCCGGGAGCCGGGTTGCTGCTTGCGGCCGCCGGTGGCCAGGTCGACGGCACCGAGACGACGAACTTGCCGATCCGGGCCGCCCGTTCCCCCGGCTGACCACCCACCCACCTGCGATCGGCCCACCCACCGGCCTTCGGCGCCACTCGAGGGCCGGTGGCTCCGAAGTGGACGATCGGTCGCAGCACGACGGCGCCGACCGGATCCGATCCGGTCGGCGCCATCAGAGCTTGTGGGTGCGTCGAACCCGTCAGGCGGAGAGCGAGTTCAGGCGCTTGGCAATGGCCGACTTGCGGTTGGCCGCCTGGTTCTTGTGGATGACGCCCTTGCTCGCGGCCTTGTCGAGCTGGCGCGAGGCGTCGAGCAGGAGCGCGGTCGCCTTCTCGGTCTCGCCGGCCTCGGACGCCTCGTGGAACTTGCGGATGGCGGTCTTCAGCGACGACTTGACCGACTTGTTACGCAGCCGGCGCTTCTCGTTCTGCCGGTTGCGCTTGATCTGGGACTTGATGTTCGCCACGCGACAGCCTCGTCCTGGTAGTTCGGGTTGGTTGACTCGGGCGTAGGCGACGATCAACAGCAACCGACAGTCGAACGATCAACGGTCGAGCGATCAACGGTCGAGGTTGTTGCAGCATTCATCGCCACACGCGAAGAGCCAGGTTACCAGGTGGCCCGGCGACGAGCCAAAACGGTCCGGCTCCGGGGGCCGCCCCGCCGGCGGGGCGGCGGGGCGGCGGGGCGGACGTGGTCAGCGCCAGCCCTGGCGGTCGGCCAGCCAGTCCAGGGCGGTCGTACCGCTCCACCGCTGATGAGGGCGCAGGTGCGGGGAGCCGCCGGTGGGCGCGGCGGCCGCCCGGCTCAGCCAGTAGCCGCAGAGCGCGGCGAGGGCCGCGTCGAGAGCTTCCGGAGGCGCGTCCCGGCCCGTCGGATGTCGGGCGAACAGCGCGTCGGCGTCGAGCCCGCTGGCGTACGCGGTGACCAGCAACGTCACCGTGTCGAACCAGGCGGGTCCGTGGCACAGCCAGTTCCAGTCGACGAACCACGCGGCTCCCCGACCGTCGATCAGCACGTTGTCGACCCGCAGGTCGCCGTGGACGAGGCCGGGGGCGGTCAGGTGGCCGGGCAGTTGGGCTTCGAGGGCGGCGAGTTCGCCGACCAGGGGGTGGGCGTACGGCGGCGTGGTGGCGGGCAGCGGCTCCCGGCCGGCGGTGATCTCCTGCCACCAGGACAGGTCTTCGCGGGCCAGGTCGGCCATTGCGGGCAGCCCGCCGGCCACCAGTTCCGGAGGCGCCTCGCGCAGGGCGGCGGCGGTGGTCGCCCAGGCGGCGAGGGTGGCGTCGAGGTCGGCGGGCCGCCAGGGCAGCGGCGGCATCTGCCCGTCGACCGCGTCGAAGCAGATCACGTAGTGCCCGGCGGTGGTCAGGGTCCAGCGGGGGCGGGGCGCGGCGACCGCCGGTGGCAGTAGGGCGGTCACGGCCGCCTCGTGCGCGTACCAGTCGCTGAGGTGGCGCTGCTCGACCAGGTCGGCGGCCTTGACGAAGACCCGGTCGCCGCCGGCGAGGTCGAGCACGGCGGCGAAACCACGGGTGAAGCCGCCGGTCGCGGGGGTTGCCCAGGTGACCTGGGTGCCGAGGCGCGCGGTGATCGCCGCCCGCAGGTCCGCCGGCAGGTCCGCCCACCGTGGACGGACGGCGGTCGCGTCGTACGACACCGGGGGCAGCGAGGTGACACGCATGGCACCATTCTGCCCGGCCGGCACCGGTGGGCCCGGCGGCCGAATGTCCCGGCTCCGCGTCGCGGCCTGGCAGACTCCCTCGTCATGAGCGAGCGAGTCGGCGGGCCGGTGGCGCCCGGTGGCCGGGTAGAGATCGGTGGCCGGGTAGAGATCGGTGGTCGGGCGGAGACCGGTGGCCGGGTAGAGATCGGTGGCTGGGCAGAAGCCGGTGGCCGGGCAGAAGCCCGTGGCCGGGGAGAAAGCGGGCGGCGGTCGTGAACACGGAGCGGTTCTGGTCGGCGGTCGACCTGGCCCGGCGTGGTCCGGACGGAGCGGCCGGCCCGGCCGGGGGTGAGCCGGCCGACGCCGCGCCGGCCGAGGTGGCGGCCCGGCTGGTCGAGGTCCTGGCCGCGGCGGCGCCGGAGACGATCGTGGCCTGGGACAGGCATCTGGACCGGGTGCTGGGCGCGTCGGCGAAGGTCGACCTGTGGGCGGCGGCCTACCTGATCAACGGCGGCTGCTCCGACGAGGGGTTCGACCACTTCCGGGGCTGGCTGGTGGCCCAGGGGCGGCGGACGCTGGCCGAGGCGGTGGCCGATCCGGATTCGCTGGCCGGCGTGCCGGCGGTGCGGCGGGCCGCGTCGACGGGGGCGGAGCTGGGCTGCGTGGAGATGCTCCGGGCGGCCGGCGCGGCCTACCACAGACTGACCGGTGCGGACCTGCCCCGGCCGGGTGCCGGACCGGCGCGGCCGGGGTTCGACGAGTTCTGGGACTTCGACGACGAGGACGAGATCCGGCGGCGCCTGCCGCGCCTGGCCGTGCTCTTCACCGAGCCGCCCGAGGAGTGATCCGGGCCCGCCCAGGAGTGATCCGACCGCCCGCAGGCCGGCATGGGAACATAGGGGGTGGCCGGCACCGGTGCCGACCCTTGCCGACGCCGAGACGGCGACCAAGACCGCACCGAGCCGGACCAAGCCCGACCACGCGAACGAGACCCGACCAGACCACGCAACGAGAACGGACGCCCGTGCCACCGACGCCCGACCCCGGCGCGAACCTGCCCGGTGCCACCGACCCGGCCCGCATCAGGAACTTCTGCATCATCGCGCACATCGACCACGGCAAGTCCACCCTGGCCGACCGGATGCTCCAGCTCACCGAGGTCGTCGACCCCCGGCAGATGCGCGCGCAGTATCTCGACCGGATGGACATCGAGCGTGAGCGCGGCATCACGATCAAGAGCCAGGCGGTCCGGATGCCGTGGACCATCCGCGAGGGCGACCGCAAGGGCGAGACCGCCGTACTCAACATGATCGACACGCCGGGCCACGTCGACTTCACGTACGAGGTGTCGCGCTCGCTGGCCGCCTGCGAGGGGGCCATCCTGCTGGTCGACGCCGCGCAGGGCATCGAGGCGCAGACGCTGGCCAACCTCTACCTGGCGCTCGAGAACGACCTGCACATCATCCCGGTGCTGAACAAGATCGACCTGCCGGCGGCGCAGCCCGACAAGTTCGCCGAGGAGTTGGCGCACCTGATCGGTGGCCGGCCGGAGGACTGCATCCGGGTGTCGGGCAAGACCGGTGAGGGGGTGCCGCACCTGCTCGACGAGATCGTGCGGCAGTTCGTCCCGCCGGTGGGCGACGCCGACGCACCGGCCCGCGCGATGATCTTCGACTCGGTCTACGACGTCTACCGGGGCGTGGTCACCTACATCCGGGTGATCGACGGGAAGATCGAGGCCCGCGAGCGGATCAAGATGATGTCGACCGGGGCGGTGCACGAGCTGCTGGAGATCGGGGTGATCTCGCCCGAGATGGTCAAGGGCGGGGCGCTCGGGGTGGGCGAGGTCGGCTACCTGATCACCGGGGTGAAGGACGTCCGGCAGTCCCGGGTCGGTGACACGGTCACCATCAACTCGCGACCGGCGACGGAGGCCCTGGGCGGCTACAAGGACCCGAAGCCGATGGTCTACTCCGGGCTCTACCCGATCGACGGATCCGACTATCCGGCGCTGCGGGACGCGCTCGACAAGCTGAAGCTCAACGACGCGGCACTCGCCTACGAGCCGGAGACCAGTGCCGCGCTGGGCTTCGGTTTCCGCTGCGGCTTCCTCGGCCTGCTGCACCTGGAGATCATCGCCGAGCGGCTGGAACGCGAGTTCAACCTCGACCTGATCTCCACCGCGCCGAACGTCGTCTACCGGGTGATCACCGAGGAGGGCGACGAGGTCACGGTGACCAACCCGAGCGAATACCCGACCCGCAAGATCGCCGAGGTCTACGAGCCGGTGGTCCGGGCGACGGTGCTGACCCCCAACGACTACGTCGGTGCCGTGATGGAGCTGTGCCAGGGCCGGCGGGGCAGCCTGCTCGGCATGGACTACCTGTCGGCCGACCGGGTCGAGCTGCGCTACACGCTGCCCCTCGCCGAGATCATCTTCGACTTCTTCGACCAGCTCAAGAGCCGTACGAAGGGTTACGCCAGCCTCGACTACGAGCCCTCCGGGGAGCAGCGGGCCGACCTGGTCAAGGTCGACATCCTGCTGCACGGCGAGCCGGTCGACGCGTTCAGCGCGATCGTGCACAAGGACAAGGCCTACAACTACGGCACGACGATCGCCTCCAAGCTCCAGAAGCTGATCCCACGGCAGCAGTTCGAGGTGCCGATCCAGGCGGCGATCGGCAGCCGGGTGATCGCCCGCGAGACGATCCGGGCGATCCGCAAGGACGTGCTCTCCAAGTGCTACGGCGGTGACATCACCCGTAAGCGCAAGCTGCTGGAGAAGCAGAAGGAAGGCAAGAAGCGGATGAAGATGGTCGGCCGGGTCGAGGTGCCGCAGGAGGCGTTCATCGCCGCGCTGTCCACCTCCGACGGCGACGGCGGCAAGGGCGGCGGCAAGAAGTGATCCCGCGGGCGTACGGGCCGGACGCCCGCTTCTGCCCGCGGTGTGCCGCAGCCCTGCCGACCGCCCCGCCCGGCGGGTGCGGCGATTGTGGCTACCAGTTCTTCGTCAACGCCCGCCCGACGGCGAGCCTGATCGTGCTCGACGGCGACCGGTTCCTGGCCCTGCGCCGGGCCGCCGAGCCGCGGGCGGGCCGCTGGGAGACGCCGGGCGGTTTCTGCGACGGTGCCGAGCACCCGGCCGCCGCCGCGGTGCGCGAGGGACGGGAGGAGTTGGGCGTCGAGGTGACCCTCGGTGCCTTCGTCGGCATGTACGTCGGCAGCTACGACTACCAGGGCGAGACGCTGCCCGTACTCGACTGCTTCTACCTCGCGTCGATCCGCGACGGCGCGGTGACCCTGGACCCGGCAGAGTCGTCGGAGCTGGCCTGGTTCGACCTGTACGCACCGCCTGAGCTGGCGTTTCCGACGATGGACGCGGCGATCCGGGATGCGGCCCGGATCGCCCGGTGATCAGCCGGTTTGGATGTTCGAGGGGTCGGGAACTACACGTCACGACGACGTGAAAACGAATCCCCTCGAAGGAGGCGACCATGACGGTCACCGGAATTATCACCGCTCTCATCGTCGGTCTGATCATCGGCGCGCTCGGCCGCCTGGTCGTACCAGGCCGCCAGAACATCCCGATCTGGCTGACGATGCTGATTGGTGTCGGTGCGGCGCTGCTCGGTACCGTGATCGCGCGGGCCGCCGGCATTGCCACCTCGACCGCCGGAATCGACTGGGCGGAGCTGTTGATCCAGGTGGTGCTCGCCGCGATCGGTGTCGCGCTGGTTTCCGGAATGGGTGGCGGTCGCCGCCGCGTGACCCGTTGACGGTCTGCGGCTCGCCGCGACAAATCAAACGTAGAGGCGCCAGGCCGGCCGGCCTGGCGCCGCTACGTTTCTTCCCGGGGCCCCCCGGGAATTGACCCGGACGAACCCCAGGAGGAAAAGAAAAATTACAAATATGGTGCGG